>NZ_AP023273.1:0-600000 GCF_013426735.1 Agrobacterium vitis | reverse complement strand
TAATTATTCAATTGATGCGCCTGTAGCTTGGTTTTTTTCCTCTCTCAATGGGTGAAGAGAAATGAGGGCGCTCAATAAAGCTCATCACGCGCCTGCGAAGACCAGTTTATCAATGCATAGCCCAAGGCGTGCCGGGGTCTTTCAGGTTCGTTTTAAGGTCTAATACGAAGAGTCATTGAAATGACTCTTCGTATTCCTTTTGCAAATATCTCAAGCGACTGATGCATTTGAGAGATTTGCAATGCCTTCAAGGCGAGGATGCGTCAGCATGTCAGAGCCTTGGTATAAAACCGACCCCTTCCCACCGGCTCCAAACCTCAAGAATACGGCTCCGATACAGGCGCAAACGTGGAGAGGTTGATCGCTCTGCGAAGTTCGATGTCGCGTATAGCACATCTGCACTAATGGCCTCTGCCCCGTTTCTGTGCTGAATGCGACATAGACATGTCGACAAATAATATGGGCAATATTGTTATTGTGGAAAACAATGTTGCTTGCAAATATTCACTGGAATACGGGGCGACACGATGATCAAAGAATTCAGTAAGAATTACAGTAATGCAATTCTAGTACAGAGAAGCATATTAGCCAGTGTCGTTCCAAGACTTTCGAAGCCTCTTGCCTTATCATCTCTCACGCTAACCGTTGTCGTATCGTGTTCAGGCGTGAGCCTGGCACAACAGGTCAACTATATACTGGACAGTGGTAGCGTCGAGTGGACGACCAACCAGGTTATCACCGGCGACATGATCATCGGATTGAACAATAAGGGTGTCAGCGCGACAATTACCAATGGCGCAAAGGTATCGGTCGGTTCAGACGCGATGATCGGCAGTTCCGACACCTCTGAGGGAACCGTTACTGTGTCTGGCGCGGGCTCCGAACTGACGGTGGTGCGCACAAATGCGGTGCTGGGTAACACGCTGACAATCGGAGGAAACTGCCTCTCGATTAATTGCCCGTTCGGAGGGGTTGGGACGCTGAATGTGTTGAACGGCGCTAAGGTTGATGCCAGAGAAATTACATTGGCTTCAGGGGTGAACTCGCGCGGCTATCTGACTGTGTCCGGTGCCGGCTCAATCCTTTCCGCCGATAGCTTTTCAGCAAATTCTAGCCTGGACGCAGACGCCACTTTAGCATCGAGGCCTTCCTCTTTCTTTACCGTGGAGAATGGCGCTACCGTTTCGACGAATTCAGCCGGTTTTAACATCTCAGATACCGACGGTGTCGCGAATATGAATATTCGCGGCGCTGGCACGAGCTGGATCAATAGCGGCAATGCCTATGCCAATGGTGCGCTCACGGTTAGCGACGGTGCGACGTTTCAAACGAAATACCTTGATGTAGGCTCCTCAGGCGAAGTGCTGAGTTCTGGCGCCAACACGACAATGACGGTGACGGACAAGATCGACCTGGATGGCAGGCTCGTCGTTGCGGACGGGAGCAAGCTGAACGTTGCCAACACCATCAAGATGACGAAGGATGCGTTTCTGATCTTTGGCGGACGCGTCGACAATACAAAGCTTGGGGCAGATCCCGTTGCTATCGACACCCGGGCAGCCGGGAGCATCAACTCTGAAGCCGTTATCGATTTCGGAAAGACGGAAACAGCGCGTATCGTCTTCAATCACACCGATAGTGGCTATCTACTCTCCAACAAACTCACCGGTAATGGGTCCATTGCCAGCCTCGCAGGGAATACCACTGTCAGCGGCGATCTCACCGAATTCAGCGCTCGTGATAATGTTTCCGGCGGCGTGATCGTGGATGGCGGCAGTAAGCTCACGATCAAGGGCGATCTTGGCACCAAGGTCGCGCCCGATAGTACTACACTTCCATCGAGCAATCAGTTCTGGGTTAAAAATGGCACGCTCGTCATCGGCGGCGAAACGGGCAGTCTCGTCACCAACTATATGGGAACAGAATTCTACACGAGTTCAGTTCAAGTTTGGGGAGACTATATCCGTGATTATAGAGGGCTTTCCAAAGGAGTCTATGGAACTCTGGCGGGCAATGGCACTGTAGGAACCACTTTTATTGATACGGGTGCAACGCTTTCGCCTGGGGACAGCGGCAATCCAATTGGAAGCATGGTGGTGCGCGGTCAACTTGCTTTCAATGATGGTGCGAATTATGCGGTGGACGTCGCTGGCAACGGCCAAAGCGATAGGGTGTCTGTGGAGACACTCAAGACAGCCAATGGAAATATTGTTGACGGCGTTTGGCAGACCTCGGATTCTGGTGGCAAAACGCTAATTGGCCAAAACGTGTCCGTGCAGGTCACGGCTCTCGACGCAGCAACCAGCTATCAGGATGGCCAGACCTATACGATCCTGTCATCGGCTGGCGGCATCCAGGGGCAGTTTGCCCAGGCGATTTCCAAATCCGCATTTCTGGATGTTGCCTTAACTCAAAAAACCAATGAAGTTGACCTGACAATCGCGGTCAAAAACACCACAACACCGACACCCACGCCGGAACCGACACCGGAGCCAACCCCAACGCCGACCCCTGAGCCGACCCCGACCCCGACGCCAGAGCCAACCCCAACGCCGGAGCCGACGCCAAATCCTTCGCCTGGCCTGTTCGATTCCGTTGCCGTAACCGGCAACCAGCGTAATGTGGCCCGGGCTTTGAACACCTTGCAGCAGAGCGGGCAGTCGCTTGCGCTCTATAACAGCCTCTTGCCGTTAAGCGCAGAAGAAGCGCGGCATGCCTTTGAAGCACTATCAGGCGAAGTCCATGCGTCTGCCCTGGGAACCTTGGTCACCAGCAGCACACTGCTGCGCAATTCGGTCAATGATCGGATGCGGGCATCGTTCAATACGGTCGGGGCTCGTTCGGCGCCGGTCATGGCCTATGCGGACGGTGATACCAAATTCGACACGGCTTACAAGGACATGCCGCTCTTTACGGCCTGGGGCCAAGGCTTCGGCGCATGGAACAGCATCGACGGCAATGGCAATGCCGCAGACCTGAGTTCGTCCACCGGCGGTTTCGTGGCGGGTCTCGACATTCCAGTCTCCGCCGATTGGAGATTGGGTGCTGTCGGCGGCTATAGCCGGTCCAGCTTCGATGCCAATGACCGCTCATCCTTTGGCCATAGCGATAACTATCATCTCGGCATGTATGCCGGAGCGCAATATGGTGAATTGTCCTTCCGCTCAGGCCTTACCTATACCTGGCATCAGGTCTCGACCAATCGATCCGTGGCATTCTCCGGTTTCAACGACCATCTGAAAGCTGATTACGACGCTGGCAGCTTCCAGGCCTTTGGTGAACTTGGTTATCGCATTGATGTCAGCACCGTGGCTTTCGAGCCATTTGCCAACCTTACCCATGTTAATGTTCAGAGAGACGGCTTTAATGAGCGTGGTGGGATTGCGGCCTTGTCGAGCCCGAGCGACAGCCTGGACACGACACTGACGACCCTTGGCTTGCGCGCGTCTTCCGATTTCATGCTGGGCGGCTATATCGCAAAAGCCAGAGGCATGCTTGGCTGGCAGCACGCTTTTGGTGACACAGACCCAACCTCACGCCTGGCATTTGTCGGTAGCCAGAGCTACGTCGTCTCCGGCACGCCGCTGACCAAGGATGCGGCCGTTGTCGAACTCGGGCTCGATGTCGGGCTCAGCGATACCGCCACGATCGGCATTGGCTATTCCGGTGAATTCGGTAGCAATGAAACCTCAAACAGCATCAACGCAAAGCTGGATGTCCGTTTCTGATGAAGATCGCCAAAATTGTCGCGATCATGGTGGCCGCTGCTATGGCGTCCACCGTCGCTTTTTCACAAGACAGCAATGGTCGCCCCAATGCTCCGTCTTCGCTTTCCGAAACCTATGAGGACTGGACGGTTGCCTGCTCGAAGCGCAACGAAAGCCGTGTCTGCTCGACATTTCAACGACAGGTGCAGCAAAATGGCCAGCAGGTTCTTGGCATCGAACTCACGCCTGCCGCCGACAAGAGCATAAAGGGTTCGCTGGTTCTGCCTTTTGGGCTGGACCTGGATAAGGGGGTCGCATTTGCGATAGACGATACGCCACCTGGCAAGTCCTCGCGGTTCTCGACATGCCTTCCCTCCGGCTGCCTCGTATCCCTGACCTTTACAGATAAGGGGGCTAACGCATTGAAAAGTGGTAAATCGTTAAAACTCATTGCTTACGCATATGGCGGCGGTGCAGAGGTTCCGTTCACGATTTCCTTGAAAGGTCTGGCAAGCGGGCTCGACAGGATCGCTGTTCTGTCGAAATGAAGGTGTCGCATATGATACAAAGGACACGCCCGGCTGTTTTCATCCGACAGGAATGGACATTCAGCGATACGCGTTGTGTAATGCGAAGAGTCATCGAAAATGACACTTCGTATTCCCTTTGCAAATATCTCAAGTACCTGATGCATTTGAGATATTGGCAATGCCTTTAAGGCGAGGATGCGCAAGCATCTTCAAGCCCTGGTGTACATGGAGATGAAGCGGATCATAAATTTATATGACTGACGAATTCATTATTATCGCTGATGATCACCCGATATTCCGGGAGGGCATTTTCGCTTTGGTTCGGCAGCTTTTGCCGCATTCAAAAATTGCGTCCACCGATACTCTCGACGCCGCTCTTGAAATTGCAAGAGCCAATCCTTTCCCGCCCAGCATGTTCATCCTGGACCTGTTTTTTGAGGGAAACAACATCGTATCGAATTTGCGCGCGCTTCGCGAAGAATTTCGCCTGGCGTCGATTGTCGTGGTCACCATGGCCAGCGACAAAGCTTTGGTCGATACCGTCATGAATGCCGGGATCAACGGGTTCATCAATAAAGCAGCCCTGCCGGATGAGATAAAGGAAATCCTGCGGGCGGTTCGCGAAGGTGACGTCGTTGTTCAGGTGCCGGTATCGACGAATGCCCTTGCCAGTTATGCCAGCCCGGCGCTAAGCCAACGCCAACTCGATGTTTTGCACCTCCTTGCCGAGGGCCGGACCAATAAGGAGATCGCCATCATTCTTGGTATTTCCCCTTTTACGGTTCGCATCCATGTCTCGGCTATCTTCCGCGCACTTGGCGTGGCGACCCGCGCCGGAGCCGTGACCAAGGGGATTGCCATGGGATTGGTGCCGACCTCTTCTGGCTCATCGGAGCGGAACTCCGATTCCAGGTAGCAGGATTGCCGAGCGAAGCTCAGCGGGGCGAACCGGCTTCGAGAGGATCGGTATGTCACTGTCGGCGATATCCTCGATCACTCTTGACGGAGCGTGTCCCGTCATCACCACAGCCGGAACCTTCCAACCGGCAAGCTGGCGCACCCTCGCGATACATTCCGTGCCGGTCATGCGTCCGCCGAGGTCAAAATCCGTTATCAGCAGATCGCAATGGTGCAGCACGGAGGGTATCGCTGTTTCTGCCTGAACCGTACACCCCCATTTGCGCAGCAGACTGGCTGTGGCCAGCAGCACGGCCTCATCGTCTTCAACTAGCAGCACGCGCAGGCCATGAGCCGGATTGGCAACGGGCGAGGTTATCTGCTCCGCGCTCAAAACTTTCATGGGGACGGCAATCTTCAACCCCGACACGGAGATCGCCGTTCCCGCTCCGACGACCGACTTTAATGAGACCTGCAACCCCATCAGGGTGCCGAGGCGCTTGACGATTGCCAAGCCCAGGCCGACCCCGTCGACATCCTTGTCGCCACGCTCACGGACCTGATAAAACTCCTCAAATATGCGAAGGTGATGCTCTGGCGCAATGCCGGGGCCTTGGTCATAGACCTGAATGGTCAGGCTGCCGCCCCTGCGGCGGCAGCCGATCAGGATTTTACGGCCCCCGGCATATTTAATCGCGTTGCTCAGGATATTTTGCAGAATCGTATTCAGCAGCGACCGATCAACCGCAACAAAATGCGTGCAATTGACGAGCCGTAACTGTGATCCGGCTTTTTGCGCGGCCTCCATATTCTGATCGACAACCTCGTTGAGGATATCGGCAATGGACACCGTTTCCATCTGTGGGATCAGTTTGCCACTATCCAGGGTGGAAATGTCGAGCAAGGATTTGAAGAGCCGTGACACGCTTTGCAGCGACCGGTCGATATTGTCGACCATCGCCAGTTCTTCCTGTTTCAGCCCTGCGTCGCGCAGGCAAGCCGTAAACAGGCTGATGGCGTGGATCGGCTGGCGAAGATCATGGCTTGCATGGGCAAGGAACCGCGATTTCGACAGGTTTGCTTCCTGCTCGGCGGCATAGGCACTTTGAAGTCGAAGCAAGAATGCCAATGTGTAGGACGGCGCGAGGATTGCCATCATTATGAATGTCAGCACGACATAAGGGTTCTGCTGCCAATAGACATTGAAATAGGTGGCGATTGCGAAAGAACTCAACGCTAATGCCGTCGCTGGGAGCAAATGCTTGGGGCCGAAACGTAAGCCGCTGACAACCGTGTGCCAGACGACAAGCGCTGCAATCGGAAAAAGTGGCGCCCCGCCGACGGACATCGCAAATGTCGTGAACGCATAATCGAGCAGCGTCACGATGGTTCGCCGCAGCACGTTGACGCCTGGCCGCAGAACGATCCACAGGAGCAGCAAGAAGGAATAGGGGATGTAGATCGAAAACAGCCAATAAAAACTGCGCGCTTCGGGAGGCGTTGCACCATTTGCAACCAGAGGCATGACGTAGGCAACGATGATAAAGATGACGGCAATGCGCATGATCGCCTGCGCCCGCTCGGTATCGAACGAAGCGTCGTTGCGCATGCCGAAAAGCCGGATAAAACCGTTGGATTTCAAATCATTTTTCCGTTTGGTTGACTCTACAATATCCGCTTTGGTGTCGTCTCTTGCCCAACAGGCATGGCGCTATCCCTGTTTAACCCTTAGTGCAATCAGGATTCAATGGCGACGTAACCTGCTGCGTTGCTGTACCGCTAAAGTGTAGCTTATCGAGGATGGTGTGCCCGGTTGCCAGTGCGACTTCATCCGCCGATGGTCAATTTCGGGTAACTGGAGAAAATTGTTGCAAAGGCCTTTCCGGCTCAGCAATACGCCTCCACTCGGCGCGGCAGTAAACGGTGCGCCTGGCTTTGAATGTGAAGGGGATACAAAGGGTAAGGCGATAAGGCGCTGTATTTCGCCAAGGCGGCATTGCCGCGAGGTCGGCAGGGGATGCCATCAAACTGACAGGACGCGGCAGATGCCGCGTCCCATCGATGTCATCGATCAGACCAGATCGAAACGATCGGCGTTCATCACTTTCGTCCAGGCCGCAACGAAGTCTTTGACGAACTTTTCCTTGATATCCGACTGCGCATAGACTTCCGCCAAGGCGCGAAGCTGCGAGTGCGATCCGAAGATCAGATCCACGCGCGTCCCGGTCCAAAGCAGTTCGCCACTCTTGCGATCTCGTCCTTCATAAACGCCCTCTTTGCCTGCAACCGGCGCCCACTGTGTGCGCATGTCGAGCAGGTTGACGAAGAAATCATTCGTCAGCGTCTCGGGATTGCGTGTGAGAACACCATGTTCCGGCTGGCCGGCCTTCAACACGCGCAGACCACCGATGAGAACGGTCATTTCAGGTGCTGTCAGGGTCAGAAGCTGTGCACGGTCGACAAGTGCTTCTTCCGGCTTCATGAATTGATGCCCGCTCAAATAGTTGCGGAAAGCATCGGCGCGTGGCTTCAATGCATTGAAGGAGGCGACATCGGTCTGCTCCTGCGACGCATCTGTCCGGCCGGGTGTAAACGGCACGATAACATCGTGACCGCCAGCCTTGGCTGCTTTCTCAACGCCTGCGGCACCGGCAAGCACGATCAGATCGGCCAGGGAAATCTTTTTACCCCCGGATTGCGCAGCATTAAATTCCTGCTGGATCCCTTCGAAAACGCCAAGGACCTTGGTAAGCTGCGCAGGGTGGTTGACGTCCCAGTCCTTCTGCGGCGCAAGACGGATACGGGCGCCATTGGCGCCGCCGCGCTTGTCAGAACCCCGGAAGGTCGAAGCCGATGCCCATGCCGTCGAAACCAGTTCCTGCACCGAAAGACCGGAAGCCAGAACCTTGGCTTTCAGATCGGCCACATCCCTATCGTCGACAAGCGGATGATCGACGGGAGGAATGACATCCTGCCAGATGAGATCTTCTGACGGCACTTCCGGACCGACATAACGAACCTTTGGCCCCATGTCGCGGTGGGTCAGTTTGAACCAGGCGCGGGCGAAAGCATCAGCGAACTGATCGGGGTTTTCCAGGAAGCGGCGCGAGATCTTTTCGTAAGCCGGATCGAAACGCAACGACAGGTCTGTCGTCAGCATGGTTGGAAGATGCTTTTTGGACGGATCGTGGGCATCCGGGATGGAAGCTTCGGCGTTCTTGGCCTTCCACTGATGGGCGCCAGCCGGGCTTTTTGTCAGTTCCCATTCGAAGTTGAAGAGGTTTTCGAAGAAGAAATTGCTCCAGCGAGTCGGGGTCTGTGTCCAGGTGACTTCAGGGCCGCCGGTGATCGTGTCGGCACCAAAGCCAGTGCCGAATTTGCTTTTCCAGCCGAGGCCCTGATCTTCAAGCGCGCCGCCTTCCGGCTCGGCACCGATCAAAGACGGGTCGCCCGCGCCATGCGTCTTTCCGAATGTGTGACCGCCGGCGATCAACGCGACGGTTTCCTCGTCGTTCATTGCCATACGGCTAAACGTTTCGCGAATGTCACGGGCCGCAGCGATCGGATCCGGATTGCCATTGGGGCCTTCCGGGTTGACATAGATAAGGCCCATCTGCACGGCGCCGAGCGGCTCGGACAGCTGGCGTTCGCCACTGTAGCGTTCATCACCCAACCATGTGCCTTCCGGGCCCCAGAACAGTTCTTCTGGTTCCCATGTGTCAGCACGGCCGCCAGCGAAACCAAAGGTCTTGAAGCCCATGGATTCCAGCGCAACGTTGCCGGTCAGAACGAAGAGATCGGCCCAGGAAATCTTGTTGCCGTATTTCTGCTTGATCGGCCAGAGCAGACGACGTGCCTTGTCCAGATTGGCATTGTCCGGCCAGCTGTTGAGCGGCGCGAAACGCTGCTGCCCGGCACCTGCGCCGCCGCGGCCATCGGTGATGCGATAGGTGCCGGCGCTGTGCCATGCCATGCGGACGAAGAGGCCGCCGTAATGGCCGAAGTCGGCTGGCCACCAATCCTGAGAATCGGTCATCAGCGCATGAAGATCACTCTTCAGGGCTTCATAGTCGAGCTTCTTGAATTCTTCGGCATAGTCGAAGTCAGGACCCATCGGGTCGGCGATCTTGTTCTTTTGATGAAGGATCTGCACATCGAGCTGTTCAGGCCACCAATCGCGGTTGCCCCGACCCTTCGCGCCAGCTGGCCCGTGCGCAACCGGACATTTTCCAGCAGTTTCAACCTTGGTATCCATAGGATTCTCCCTTGATATCCTAATACGTCATCCATTCAGGGGCATCTTCCGTCGACCGTTCAATTTCATAATCTCGATTATGTGCTCTCGTATGACGGTTCGCCCGATTTTCACCGGGAAATGGCATAAAGGGCCTGACGGAAATTATCCCTAGCCTCTTCATAGAGGAGGTCGATGTTAAATTTAAGTTGGATTTATTGATAGGCACGATAAGCAAAACCTATCAGCGGCGTTATGTTAAAACTGCTCAGTTCTTTTGCAACCAACGTGATCAGAATTGGTTGTTCGTAGCGAGATGCGTTCGGCTGAAATTTCCGTTTGCCGCTTTCCACCCACCGCGTTATTGAGCACGACAGGGGGGATCGGGGGACTTCACACCTATGGACAGATAGCGTTTGCACGTCGGCATTCGGCAGGCTGCGGACAGCATGCTCCAGTTAGTTGGTTTGTGTACTGAATAAAACCAAACCGGTGCTAGAAATGAAGAAAGATGATGAAAATGCTGTCACTCCCCGCCATTCTCGGTATCTCACTCGGCGCTGCTGGTTTTGCAGCTTTCAGTCGAAAGAACAAACCTTGGAGTGCTCTTAAAAGGATCGGCTATTTTATTGTGGTGGCGATCGGAATTTTGCTGGTCATGCTGGCTTTGAATTTCGGACTCTACTACTCCAATCGCGTTTCCTGATCCGGCAAGCAATTGGTAAGGCCGCTTTAATTAACCAATAAAGCCTGTCTGGTTGAGCGCGAACCTGACAGGCGTCTAATACGAAGAATCATTGAAAATGACTCTTCGTATTCCCTTTGAAAATATCTCAAGCCTCTGATGCATTTGAGGTATTTTCAATTTTTCAAGTCGAGGATGCGTCAGCATCTTCGAGACTTGGTATAAGACGCTGTCGCGCAAGCGGTGCCTTTGCGACGAAATTATAGCCTGCGCGCTATGGCTCTATCATCCGCTTGGATCATTGAAAAAGTTAATGAGACGCCAGCAGCCTGGCATCGACCTTGATGACTGCTTTGCGGATCGCCGAGGGGGCTCCGATCTCGCAGCAAGGACGGTGAAACTCTCCCGGGAAGAACACGATGAAATCGTCGGCGCTAAGCTCCACAGAATACTCACTGGGTCGTGCGGGATAAAAGGCGATATCCTGCGTCTCCAGTCGGTCGTCAATCGGAACAAGGTGAGGGTCGGGAAAGGCTACGCCATAGGCTTCCCGTCCCTCAAGCAGGATTTGGATATCGATATAGCGGCGATGAGCCTCTGGCCGAAGCTGGTTGGCCGGTTTGGTCGATAGTTCCTGGATCAGCAGGAAAATGTCCTCGCCGTCGATCTCATGTCGTCCCGTGGGCAGGTTGGGCAGATCGAGAGCCGTGACGGCCTCTATGGCGCTGATGATACAGGCCGGCAAAGTGGCGCGGTAAAATTGCCAATGATGAAGAGAGCCGGTGATCATGGGAAATCTCCTGAAATAATAGGGAATGCGGGTTGAAGCCGAGATCAGAACGCGTTTGGCGCTTCTGATCTCGATGACGGCACTCGCCTCAGAGTTTGGCGATCCGGTTGCGGAAATGCTTCGTACCGTCGATAATTTTGTCCAGCACGGCATCCAGTGCCCAGAAGCGCTCCCGAATGTCATAATCGATCACCCGGCAGCGAATGCTGTCAAAGGTGCCAATCCGCTGGTGGTAAAGCTTGGCAAGCGCCGGATAGCCGAGAGCTTCCGAAACAGCCGACAGCACCAGGAAGGTGGCCAGCTCTTCAGCGAGTTGTGGATGCTTTTCACCCTCACGCCACAGCCAGTTGTAAAGATCGGGGTGGAAATTGGTGAAAACGCCGTTGAAGCCCGGCACGCCAGCCTTCATCGCATCCCAGGCAATGGCCGCATTGGCATTGAGGATTTTCAGCGGTGTGCCTTTGGTCAGTTCGAGGCGACGCTTGACCGTATCAAGATCGCAGCTGACATCCTTGAGCATGATGAAACGACCAGTATGGGCGCAATAGGTCAGCTCTTCATCACTTAGCAAACGGCGATAGGGGGCCGGGCATTCGTAAAGACCAAGCGGCAGGTCCTCCGGCAGCACGGACAGCAGCTTCTCCAGCGTTGCCTTGAAGACAGCTGTGCCTTCTTTCTTGGGGTCGAGATGGTTGGTCACGAGGATTAGCCCATCTGCGCCAACCCGGCTCATGGCCTGCAATTCCTCAATCTGCTTGTCCAGATCGTCGCTGATATGACCGGATACAACGACCGGAAGTCGGCCCGCCGCCTTTTCCACCACGAAACGGCCCAGCGCCACACGCTCATCCAGCGACAAGAACATCATTTCGCTGGACTGGCACACTGCGAACAAGGCCCCGGAGCCATTGGCGACATACCATTCGATGAGGCGTTCCAGACCGGGGTAATCGATCTGCCCATCCTCAAGAAAAGGCGTGAGCATGACGGGAATAATGCCTTGGATAGATTGAGCTTTGCTGGTCATCATCAATGTCCGTTATTGGATTTCGAATGCGCTTTCCGGGATCTCCCGGAAAGCGGTATGTCAGGGAAAAGCGGTTGGCCTCATGACTGGTCCATCGGTTCACGAACCAGGAAGAAGTAGCTGGCGGCACCAACGAATGCGATGGCAGCTCCGGTGAGCAAGGCGGGTACGAAAGACGAGTATTCCGCAATGAAACCCGTTGCGATCGGAGCCAGCGAGCCACCCAGGAAGCCGCCGAAATTTTGTAGCGACCCCAGCGATGCCACCCGGTTTTTCGGGGCAACAGCAGTTACCAGCGCCCATGAGCAGGCAGAGGCGGCATTGGTGAGGAAGATCACCACGGAAATGCAGAAAATCGCGATGTTGTTGTCGGCAACCAGCGCCGCAGGCACGGTGAAGGCAGCCATGCCGAGCATGGCGATGACAACAGGAATGCGACGACCACGGACCGGTGAAGCCTCGGTTTTCTTAATGATCTTGTCCGACAGCCAGCCAGCCACGAGGCAGCCGATAAAGCCGCAGAAGAACGGCACAGAGGCCATGAAACCGGTGCGGGCAAGGCTCATGTGCCGTTCATTGACCAGATAGGAAGGCAACCAGCTGAGATAGACCCAATTGAGATAGACATTGCCGAAATAGCCAAGGATCATGCCCCAGGTGGCGCGATAGGAAAACAGCTGGCCCCAATCGGCAAGTGTCACCTTCTGCTGCTTTTCTTCCGTTTCCGAAGAGAGGTACGAGCGCTCCGCAGCGGTCAGCCCCATGTCCTTTGGATCGCGATAGAACAGGAACCAGAGTGCGGCCATGACTAGGCCAGCGGCACCGGTGATGATGAAGACCCAGCGCCAATCCAGAACGATCAGAAGCTGTGTCAGGAGCAGAGGCGCGATAGCTGTGCCCAGTGGAGAGGCTGAATTGAAGATGCCTGTTGGCACGCCGCGCTTACTCACCGGGAACCAGTTGCTGACAACCCGGGCAGCCGACGGAAATTGCGGCGCTTCACCAATGCCCAAACCGATACGGCTCAGGATAAACTGGGTAAAGGACGTGACAAAACCTCCGGCAGCCTGGGCCAGCGACCAGAACACCAGACCGAAACCCAAAAGGCGACGTGGTCCAAGACGGTCAACCATTGCTCCCACCGGAAGCTGCGCCAGCGCATAGCTCCAGGAAAATGCCGAGAGCAGGAGGCCCATTTCACCGAGGGTCAAACCCATGTCTTCGGTGATCCGATGATTGGCAACCGCCAGCGTCCCACGATCCATGTAATTGATGACGCCAGCCACCACCAGCAGGCAAAGCGAGGTGATCTGCATGCGCCGGACACGCGGCGGTGCCTTGGCTTGGATCGACCCCAGCGGGGCCGAGGGCTCGGAACTGACAATGGTGCTCATGACGTCTCTCCTCCTTGGATGTCCGTTGCGGTTGGAGTATCCGGCGTCGCCTTTGGATTACCGTGCTGTGGGGATTGAAAGATCTCCCCCATGGCAATCGCAAGCTCCTCCCCGCGACTGTATGTAAGCGCTTACATGAGATTATTTCAAAAATCTGTCAACGGGCTTTTTGCTCCAAAAGACCGGCGTTCAACTTTAAATCGGTTAGTATTGCGCCACCTTCAGATGCGGTGGCATTTCAGGCGGATGTTTTTCAAGCTAGAGTTTCCAAAGGAAAAGTGGAAACCGACTTTCCCGAAACGATATACGGTAATGCCTTCAAGGTGAGGATGCGGGAGCATCTTCGACGCTTGGTATAAGTGGAAGACGTAATGACTGGAACGCCCGAGCAGCCTGGATCGCCTGTGAAACGCACCCGTGAAGGCAGCGGCAGGGCAAGGCTGGAGGAGGTTGCGCGCCGGGCTTGCGTTTCGACAGCCACGGTTTCTCGTGCGTTCAACACGCCCGAAAGGGTTTCTCCTGAAACACGCGAGCGCATTTTCTCAACCGCCAAGGCCCTGGGTTGGGTTCCCAATGCTGCGGGCCGGGCTTTGGCATCGAATCGCACCCATATTGCCGGCGTCATCATCCCAACGCTGGACAATGAAATCTTCTCCCATCAGGTCGGTGCAATGCAGCGGGTGTTTGCTGAACACGGATTGAACCTTCTCATCGCCTGTTCGAATTACGATCCTGAACTGGGTTTCCAGCAGGCGAAAGCCATGATCGAGCGCGGTGTGGAGGCGCTGGCGCTGGCTGGCGAATCCCATCCTCAGGCGCTCTACGACAATCTGGACAATCTCGGCATTCCCTATGTGCTGACCTATGCCTATCGACAGCGTGCCTCGCATGCCATGGTGGGCTTCGACAATGCCGCAGCTTTTGCCCGGATGACCGATTATCTTCTAGGCCTTGGCCATCGACGCATCGCTGTCGTCATGCAGCCCAAAGACAATAATGACCGCGTGGTCGCGCGCCTCAGTGGCATCACAACTGCTCTTAGCGCAGCAGGATTGGAACTTTCGCCCGATCATTTGATCAGCGACAAGGCCAGTCTGGATTTTGGCATCGAAAGCGCCAAGCGGCTCGCGCAAGAGCCAACGGACATCCGTCCGACTGCGATCATTTGTGGAAACGATACTCTGGCACTCGGCGTGCTGATGGGCCTGGCACAGATGGGAGCAAGCGTTCCCGGCGATTTTTCGGTGACGGGTTTCGACGATCTGGAACTCTCGTCCCGACTGTCTCCGGCACTTACCACGATGTTTGTCGATAATAAGGAAATCGGTCGCATTGCCGCAGAACAACTCGTTCTGTGTCTTGGAGGCGAGATAGCCTCGCCTCAATCCCGGGAAATATCGGTCAGCTTGCATATTCGGGAAAGTACAGCGGCCCCGCCAACGAGATAGACTGTATCAGCGTGCCGGGTGACAGACTTGCCAATCGATGGTGATTGCCCGGAGCGGCCAACGATACAAAGAGGAATGGCCGGTCAATCTAAACCTGACAGACTCTCGTGCACCCACGCATTCACTTCGTTCATGCTTTCGTGCACTCATTTTTTGTTTATGCATCAATCCAAACTCGGCTGAAGCCTCCGTTTGGATCGATGCACTAGCAGCAGAATTGCCGTTATAAGAATGGGTGACAATTTGTTTGCCCTGTAGACCGGTCTGATTGCTAATGACGATTGTACCGTACCGATTAAATCCTGTTCCAGCCGATGCCAGTATCGGATGCCGAGTGATTTGGCCCAACGGTCGTGCTCACATCGGTAACGAGCGAGCCAACGTGATCGGTTCTCTGTTGAATTTGGAAACTTGCCAGCGGCTTTCACCAGCACCTCCATGGCGGAGCTTTGGCCCTCAACACATTCAGTGCCGCCTGTCGTCTCTCTTGTCCGGTTTTCCACATCCTCCTTTTGCCTTGCAATTTTCCACCATCACGGGAAAAAATGAAAAACCATTTCTTATAAAACATTAAATCTACCTATTTAATGGATAAATAAGAATTGGAGCTGACGATCTACCATGACCTATGCCCTTAGCCTGCTTGACAAAAGCCCGGTCGAACCGGGTGCAGTCGCCGCTGATGCCTTGAAAGCCACGGTCGCTCTTGCCTTGCGCGCCGAAGACCTTGGCTATCGGCGCTTCTGGCTTGCGGAACATCACAACCTGCCGGCGCTTGCCAGTTCGGCGCCAGAGGCGCTGATTGCCTATCTCCTGGCCAGGACGTCGCGGCTCAGAATCGGTTCCGGCGGGGTCATGCTTCAGCATTACAGCGCCTATAAGGTTGCAGAAACCTTCAACCTGCTGGCGGCGCTGGCGCCGGGCCGGGTTGATCTGGGTGTCGGCAAGGCGCCGGGTGGATTTCCCTACGCCACCCATGCCCTGCAAGCCGGTCGGAAAGCGGCTGCCCCTGCCGATTTCGAGGAACAGCTTGAGGATTTGAACCGCTATCTGCTGGCGGATGCCGCTGCTGCCAATGCCTTGCTGGCAACGCCGGTGCCGCCCGTTCCGGCAGAGCGTTTCCTGCTTGGTGCCAGTGTCGCGAGCGCAAAGCTGGCTGCGGCAAAAGGCTGGACGCTGGTTTTCGCCGGTCATTTGAATGGCGACCAGCACAATCTGCAGGAGACCTTCGATGTTTATCGTCGTGAAACCGGTGGCAAAGTTCCCGTTCTGGCTCTGGCCGCTTTGGCGACCGACGCGGAAGAGACGGCGAGAAGCCTCGTCGCTGACATCAAGATCTTCAAGGTGATTCTGGCCAATGGTCAAAGCGTCAATGTCGGTAATCCCGAACAGGCCGCCGAGTTTGCTCGTCAGTCCGGCGTGTCGGATTACCGGGTTGAAGAAAAAAACCCGCATGTTCTGGCAGGCACGGGCGAGCAAGTCCGCAAGGAGCTCGATGCCCTTCATGCCACGCTTGGAGTGAGCGAATTCATCATCGACATCCCCGTTCCGCAGTCGGCTCTTCGGCTGAATGCCATTGAGTTGATTGCTGGTTCGCGCCTGTCTCTTGCCGCCTGATTTTAGAGAAAGATGTTCCCATGAGCAAGAAATCCATCAATTTTGGCGTGATGTTGCACGGTCCGGGCGGTCACATGAATGCCTGGAAACATCCAAGCGTTCCCGCTGACGCCAGCGTCAACTTTTCCTTTTATGTGGAGACGGCCCGCAAGGCGGAAGCCGCAGGCCTCGCCTTCGCCTTTGTCGCTGACGGACTGTATATCAACGAGCATTCCATTCCGCATTTTCTCAACCGGTTCGAACCGATTGCCATTCTCTCGGCGCTGGCCGCTTCCACCTCGAAAATCGGGCTGGTTGGGACGATTTCCACGTCCTATTCGGACCCGTTTACCGTCGCCCGGCAATTTGCCTCTATCGATCATATCAGCGGCGGACGGGCCGGATGGAATGCGGTGACAACGCCGCTGGAAGGCTCTGGCCGCAATTACAGCCGCGAACATCCCGAGCATTCGCTGCGCTACCAGATTGCCGAGGAATATCTGGACGTGGTCAAGGGATTGTGGGACAGCTGGGACGATGATGCCTTCGTGCGCGACCGCGATACGGGTGCATTCTTTGACCGGGAAAAGCTGCACCGGCTGGACCATAAGGGCCGCTTCTTCCGCGTCGAGGGGCCGCTCAATATTGGCCGTTCCCGGCAGGGTCAACCGGTGGTGTTTCAGGCTGGGTCTTCGGATTCAGGCATTCATCTGGCGGGCAAACATGCCGATGCCGTCTTTACCAATGGTGCGAGTTTCGAAGAAGGGCAGGCCTTTGCCAAGCAAGTCAAGCAGAGCGCCATTGCCCAAGGCCGTAGCGCCAGCGATGTGCTGATTTTCCCCGGCATCGGGCCGATTGTTGGTGCAACGCAGGAAGAAGCGGATGAAAAATATCGGGCCATCAGCGCCTTGGTGACGATTGAAGAAGCATTGCTGTTTTTGGGCCGGTTCTTCGATCATCATGATTTCCGCCAGTATCCGCTGGATGAGCCTTTCCCGGAGCTTGGTGATCTCGGCAAGAACAGTTTCCGCTCCACCACCGACAAGATCAAGAAAAACGCCAGAGAAAAGGGCCAGACCTTGCGCGACGTGGCGCTGGAGGCCGCAACGCCGCGCAGCACCTTTGTCGGAACACCCGACCGGATTGCTGATGAGATCATCCGCTGGGTCGATGGCGGTGCTGCCGATGGGTTCATTCTGGGCTTTCCGGTCATCACGGAAGGACTGGATGACTTTGTCGCGCATGTGCTGCCACGTCTTGAAGCGCGGGGCTATTTTGATCGCCCTCTACAGGGTGACACGTTGCGCGATCATCTCGGCCTGCCTTTCCGTGAAAGCCGCTATTTGGCCAAGACTGATGACCAGACAACAAGGGCAGCCAGCGCCTAAGCGCATCGGCTGAAAGCAACCATGAACATCGCCATTGACAGTCCCCTGGTCCAAGACCGGGCGGCAAGGAAGATCCGTACCTATTTGAATGAGATCATCGCCTTTCGGCGGGAACTCCATCAAAATCCGGAATTGGCCTTTCAGGAAAAGCGCACCAGCAATTTGGTCGTCTCCCATCTGGCCTCCTTTGGCTATCAAGTGGAGCATGGCATTGCCGGAACGGGTATCGTCGCCAGCCTGAAAAAGGGGAGTGGTAGCCGTATTATCGGTCTTCGCGCTGATATGGACGCCTTGCCCATTCAAGAAGCGACAGGGCTTGCCCATGCCAGCCGCACCAAAGGCGTCATGCATGCCTGCGGCCATGATGGGCATACCGCCATCCTGGTTGCGGCGGCCCGCTATCTGGCCGAGACAAGTGAATTCGATGGCACGGTACGGCTGATTTTTCAGCCCGCCGAAGAGATCGGCGCGGGCGCGAAAAAACTGCTGGCCGAGGGCTTGTTCGAGCGCTTTCCCGTCGATGCAGTGTTTGGCCTGCACAATTGGCCGGATGTTCCCGCCGGTCATTTCGGTTTCGTGCCGGGTCCCGCCATGGCCTCCGTCGATCAGGCCCATATCACCGTGGTCGGCAAGGGTGGCCATGGGGCGGAACCGCATCGGGGCGTCGATCCAGTACTGGCGTCGGCCTCGTTGATCACCGCCCTACAAAGCATCGTATCGCGCAATGTCGATCCGCGTGAAATGGCGGTAATTACCGTTGGCTCGATCCATGGCGGTTCGGCGTCCAATGTCATTCCCGAAAGTGTCGAGTTGAAGCTGACGGTGCGCACGTTCAGCGAAGATGTCAGGCAACAGCTCAGCGAACGCATCCCGGCACTGGCGCGTGCCCAGGCCGAAAGCTTCGGGGCGAGGGCAGAGGTCGATTATCGCTTCGGTTTTCCGCCCGTTCTCAATCATGCCGATGAAACCGCCTTTGCCCGCCAGGTGGCGGTGCAAACCTTCGGTGATGACAGGGTGATTGCCGATTTCAAACCGCGCACCGCAAGCGAGGACTTTGCTTTTCTGCTGCAGGCGCGGCCCGGCAGCTATCTGTTCGTCGGCAATGGTGACAGCGCTCCGCTGCACAGCGCGTCCTATGACTTCAACGACGAGATCATTCTGCCCGCCGCTCACTACTGGGTGCGGCTGGTGGAAAGCTACCTGTCATCCCCGGTTTCGACCGCCACTCTCTAGAGGATGTGCACCGCCATGACCGATACATTCGTTTACACCTCGCCGCTCGATCCCTTGGCCAAGCCGCTGATCGACGATCTGATCCGTGAATATGACAGCCGCTACGGGACGTTTTTCAGCGCGGAGGGCGCGCTAGAGGAAATCAACCGCTATCCTGCGGAAGCTTTTCAGCCGCCGTTCGGCACTTTCCTGTTGCTGCTGCGCGATGGCCAGCCGATCAGCGGGGGTGCCTTCAAGTTCTATGACGAGACCACCGCCGAGTTCAAACGCATCTGGACCCATCCCGATTATCGGTGCCAGGGGCTTGCACGCATCGTACTGGAAGAACTGGAAGCCCAGGCAGCGCGGCAGGGCTATGAACGCATCTACCTCACCACCGGTTTTCGCCAGCCGGAGGCGGTCGGGCTCTACCTGAAGAATGGCTATAGCGCCCTGTTCGATCCGGCGGTCGATCCCGAAATCCATCGGACACTGCCTTTCGAGAAGGACATCCGCCATCTCGTGGCAGGCGATGAAAAGCCGCAGCTTCGCCCGGAGCGCCGTGCGGTCTCCGTATAGTTCTTCTCAACCTTTCAGCCCACCCTCTTCAGAAAGGATGGCGTCATGGCTCTCACTTCGGACTTTCCAGGCATCCGGCATGTGGATGTCGCCAGCGATCAACCCCATGATCTTTCACGGTTGAAGATCGTTCCTGCCCGCTACCCTGCCAGGATCATCGGCACGGTGTTTGCGGCTGTTGTCATCATTGCCGGGCTCTATTCCACCTTTACCAATCCACGCTGGGGCTGGAGCGTTTTTGCGCAATGGTTCTTTGCGGAGCCGGTTCTGGCTGGGTTGGGCCGGACCCTATTGCTGACTGTGCTGGCGACCATCAGCGGCTCGGTCCTGGGGACCGCGCTGGCACTGGCCCGGGTATCGCGCTCACCGCTGCTGTCTGGCCTGTCCTGGGGCTATATCTGGCTGCTGCGCTCCATCCCGATGATCGTACTGCTGCTGGTGCTCAATAATCTCGGCTATCTCTATGAAACCATTCACATTGCCGTACCCTTTACCGGCCAGGTGCTGGTGGATTACCCGACCGTACAATTGCTGACGCCATTTGCCGCCGCCTTTATCGGGTTGACGCTCAATCAGTCGGCTTTCTTTGCCGAGATCGTTCGCGGCGGCATTCTCTCGGTCGATCAGGGGCAGTTGGAGGCGGCGGCTGCTCTTGGCCTGCCGCGCCGTCGTCAGGCCTTCAGGATTGTGTTGCCCCAGGCGATGCGCACCATCCTACCGACCGGTTTCAATGAGATCATTGGCCTGGCCAAGGCCACCTCCATTGTTTATGTGCTGGCGCTGCCGGAATTGTTCTATACCGTGCAGGTCATCTATCGCCGCAATCTGGAAGTCATTCCGCTGCTGATGGTCGCCACGGCCTGGTATCTGGTGATCATGACCGTGCTTTCGGTCGCCCAGCACTATATCGAGCGGCATTTTTCCAAAGGTGCCCTGCGCAATCCGAAGCCCCTGCCATTCCGGTCTTTTTTCGGGCGTAGGGTATCGACGGTGCCAGCGGTGGCGGCCAATCGCCGGTCTGCCCTCAAGGATTTGACAGCGCTTCGCCAGGGTGGCGTGGTGCGCATCCAGAATGTGTCGAAAAGTTTTGGCCATCTCAAGGTTCTGGATGGTGTCGATCTGACGCTGAAAGCCGGAAGCGTCACGGCAATTCTTGGCCCTTCAGGCTCTGGCAAATCGACGCTTTTGCGCAGCATCAACCATCTGGAGCGTGTCGATCACGGCTTCATCTCCGTTGATGGCGAACTGGTCGGTTATAACAGACGCGGCAATGTGCTTTACGAGTTGAAGGAGAAGGACATCCTGAAACGCCGCGTCGAGATCGGCATGGTGTTCCAGAGCTTCAATCTCTTCCCACATCTGACGGTGCTTGAAAACCTGATCGAAGCACCGATTGCCGTGCTTGGCCTGCCGCGCGACGAGGCCATTCTGCTGGCCCAGGACCTGCTGGCCCGTGTCGGCCTCAGCGACAAGATCCATGCCTATCCCCGGCAATTGTCCGGCGGCCAGCAGCAGCGTGTGGCGATTGCCCGGGCGCTGGCGCTGAAGCCCAAGGTTCTGCTGTTCGACGAGCCGACCTCAGCACTTGACCCTGAATTGGTGGGAGAAGTGCTTGACGTGATCAAGGAACTGGCGCGCACCGGTACGACGCTGGTGATCGTCACGCATGAAATCGGCTTTGCCCGTGAAGTCGCCGATACGGTCGTCTTCATGGAAGGCGGACGTGTGCTGGAAGTCGATACCCCGGAACGGATCTTCAGCCATGCCGCTCACCCGCGCACCCAGGAATTCCTGGCCAAGGTGTTGTGAGCGTTCGCACTGAAACTCAAACTCATCAACCTCATTTCTGACTGGAGAGCAGCATGACATTTCGGAAAATCCTGCCGGGCCTGGCACTGGCGGCATTCACGGCATTTGCGGCAAACAGCGCCTTTGCCGCCGATAAATTCGATCTGAGCCCTGACATATCGAACCGGGTGCGGGCCGAGAAAAATCAGGCGGCGATTGCAGCGATCAAGCCCGGGTTCAAATTCACCACACCAGGCAAATTCACGGTGGCTGTCAGCCCTTTCGATCCGCCGGTCGTTACTTATGCTTCCGATGCCAAAACGATTCTTGGGGCTGACCCGGATCTTGCCCAATTGCTGGCGGATTCACTGGGATTAGAGCTTGAAATTGTCCCGGTCGCCTGGGCGGATTGGCCGCTCGGCATCGCTTCTGGCAAATACGATGCGGTGATCAGCAACGTCACCGTGACGGAGCAGCGCAAGGAGAAGTACGATTTCTCCACCTATCGTCGTGACTTGCTGGGCTTTTACGTCGCCAAGAACAGCCCAATTACCGACATCAAGGAGCCGAAGGATGTCGCGGGCCTGAAGCTGATCACCTCATCCGGCACCAACCAGGAAAAGATAATTCTGGATTGGGATCGCCAGAATGTCGCCGCCGGCCTGAAACCGATCGAGGTGCAATATTACGAGGATAGCGCCGCGAGCGATCTGGCGCTCCAGTCGGGACGTGCCGATGTGCGGTTCAACACCAATGCCAGCCAGGCCTACGGTTCGCTGATCAAGGGCAACACGCGGCTGGTCGGCAATGTCAATGGCGGCTGGCCGTTGACGGCGGATATCGCCACCGTGACCCGCAAGGATGCGGGACTTGCCGATGCCTTGACCATTGCCACCAACGCCCTGATCAAAGACGGCAAATATGGTGAAGTGCTGAAGCGCTGGAACCTGACGGCGGAAGCCATTCCGGAAAGCCGCACCAACCCGCCTGGCCTGCCGAAGAGCGGTTCGTAACCTCTACAGCTTTGGGGCGGTCATCAGCTCCGCCCCATATTTTTTCAGGAGGTTTCCATGCACAATGCCATGCGGCGGGTAAGCCGGACTCTTGCCGCCTTGATGCTCTTTCTGCAAGCGGTTTCGCCGGTCTTGGCCGAACCCTTCGATCTGTCGCCGCAGCAGCCGGGCCGCCTGCATGTAGACCGGGATGCAAAGGCCGTAGCCGCTCTTCCGTCGAATTATAAATTCGTCTCCCCTGGAACCCTGACAGTTGCCGTTGCAGTCGGTTCTCCGCCGATTGCGGCCTATGCAACTGATGCCAGCACGGTGGTTGGCTTCGATCCAGATCTTGCCCTTCTGGTGGCGGAAAGCCTTGGTCTGAAGCTGGACCTGGTTTCGGTTGCCTGGGCGGATTGGCCGCTGGGACTAGCCTCTGGCAAATATGATGCGGTTATCTCCAATGTCGGTGTCACCGAGCAGCGCAAACAGAAATTCGACTTCTCCACCTACCGGTACGGGTTGCATGGCTTTTACGTCAAGAACGACAGCCCGATCACAGCGCTGAAGGAGCAGAAGGATGTCGCCGGCTTGCGGATCATCGTCGCCTCCGGCACGATCCAGGAGCGCATTCTTCTGGAATGGGACAAGCAGAACAGGGCAAACGGCCTGAAACCGCTGGAACTGCAATATTACGATGACGAGGCTGCCGCCGATCTGGCGCTGCAATCGGGCCGGGCCGATGCTAATTTCGGACCCAACGCTATGCAGGCCTGGCAGGCGGCAACGCTGCACCGCAAGCGGCTGGTGGGTACCGTCAATGCTGGCTGGCCGTTGACGGCAGATGTCGGCGTAACCACCCGCAAGGGCAGTGGTCTGGCGGAACCGATCGCCGTTGCCATCAACGACTTGATTGCGGGCGGGACATATCAGGCAGCATTGTCGCGCTGGGGTCTTTCCCAGGAAGGACTGACGCAATCGCAGGTCAATCCGCCTGGCCTGCCAAGCTATTGAAGCGCCTGCGGCGCTCATTTCTCTCGCGTAAAAGGACCGCTCCATGGCCATTGCGATCAATCATATCGGTTTCCTGATCCCGGGTAATTATCCGGAAAGGGACCCATTGTCCGGTCTGGAAACCACGCTGAACCTGTTTGAATTCGGCGAGCACCTCGGCTTCGACTCGGCCTGGGTGCGCCATCGCCATCTGGAGCCGGGTATTTCCTCTGCTGCGGTTTTCCTGGCTGCCGCCAGTCAGCGGACCCGCCGGATCGAGATTGGTACGGCGGTCATTCCGCTGGGCTATGAAAGTCCTTTTCGGCTGGCGGAAGATCTGGCGCTTGCTGATGTGCTCTCCGCTGGCCGGTTGAATATCGGCGTCAGCGCTGGCCTGCCCGCCCATCTTGAACTGATCGGCAAAAAGGTGTTCGATGGCGATTGGACGACCTATGATTTTTCCCATAACCGTGTTTTGCGATTGATCGACAATCTGCGCAGCGACTATCTTGGCGGCGAAGATACAAGGCTGAAAACGCCGTTCGGTCTGCAGCGCCCCCGGCTGCAACCGCATGCGAAAGGGTTGATCGACCGGATCTGGTATGGCGGCGGTTCCATCGCTTCGGCCAGATGGGCAGGCAGCAACGGTCTCAACCTGCTGATCGGCAATGTCACGTCCGGTGAGGACACCGACAATTTCTATGAGGCGCAGGCCCGGCAACTCAGTCTTTACCGTGCAGCAGGCGGGAGTGCTAGCCGGGTGGCGCTAGGCCGGGTGATCGTGCCGCTCGACAGTGCCGATGCACCGACCCGGCGCAAATATCTCGATTTTGCCGCTGGGCGTCTGGAGCGAACGCTGCACCCGAATGGGGAGCGCCGTACGCTTTTCCCGCGTGATCTGGTTGGCAGTTCCGACGATATTCTCGAATGGCTCCATGCCGACCCGATCCTGAGCGAGGTGACGGAGCTGCGTCTGGAACTGCCCTATGAGTTCGAGCAGGGCGAATACCGGCAGATTCTACAGGATTTTGTCACCAAAATTGCGCCGGAACTGGGATGACAGGCCCGTAATGAAGATGGCACGCAAGCGGTTGGGTCTGCGCTGGATCACAGCCATACGCGGAGCGCACGCCAGACCCATTGAGGAAAAGCCCTTCACCATACGGTAAGAAGGGGCATTTCCAATACCATTCCGTATCACGTATCTCACGACGTCCCTAAAGCGCGAGCTGGGGTATGTCGATCCGTACAATAAGGCCCGTCGGGTGATTGGACAGCAGGGTAATTTTGCTCTGATGGGCATGTGCTATATCTGCGACAATCGACAGGCCGAGGCCAAAACCGGCGCGTTTGCTGCGGGAAGCATCTCCTTTGAAAAACGGTTCGAAAACTTTTTCTCTGAGATCTTTGGGAATGCCTGGTCCGTCATCGATCACCAAGATCGAAAAAACCGTTCCATTGACCTGTAGTTTGACGAGGATGGTCTTTCCAAACTTGGTTGCATTGTCGCAAAGGTTGGTGACTGCCCGCATGATTGAGAGCGGTCGGCAGTTGGCGATCAGCTTGTTCGGCCCCTGATATTCGACATCGAAGCCTATGTCTGAAAAGTCACTGCAAACGGTTTGCAGAATGCTCGCAACGTCAACGCGTTCAATGCTCTCGGTTGCAAAATCGTCCCGGAGATAGTTCAGGCTTTCGGTCAGAAGATCATCGATATGGTCGATATCCGTCAGCAGGGCTTCCCGCAAGGCACCGGCCTCCATGCGCTCCGAGCGCAATCTGAGCCGCGTCAAGGGAGTGCGAACATCATGGCTAATCCCCCGCAGCATTCGGGTCCGGCCGTCCACCATGATGCGAATACGGTTTCGCATACCGTTTAGGGCACGGGCCAGCGACAGGATCTCAACCGTGCCGCGTTCCTCGAAGATCTGGGAGCTAGTGTTGATATCCGATTTTATTGCAGCCTCGGATATTCTCTTGATCGGCTCGGTTACCGCCCTGATCGCAAAGGCAAAGAAAAAGGCGATCAAGACGACCACGGCGATAAAGTAATATGTCGTTTGACTGAGAAACGAAGTCGTCAGAATCGTATCGGGAAGACCGAAAAATACAAGCATTGTCCGGTCATCCACTTTCTCGGCAAACACACGACGGCCATCCAAAAAAGCGCGCCAGCCGCCAAGGGGCGGCTCTCCATCAGGCGGAAACAGAAAATCAACGAATGTCTCGGCAAAGCCCTGGAACTCCGAGGAGGTCTTGAACTTGTCTGCCAGCGATATCGGTTGAAGCGAGACCTCCAAGCCTGCGCGTTGCGCATTGGTTAGAATGGAGGTGCGTTCTTCAGGAGAGGCCTTAGCTAACAGAAGCGAGAGGGTTCTGACCTGTGTGGCGGTGTTTTCCAGATTGGGGATGGCGTAGTCATTCTTCGCAACATTTTCCAATGCCCTGCCGGTCGCGATGACAGTGACCAATGCCAAGAGAATGATAACGGTGATCTGGCCACGAAGGGTTCTTGGTACCGCACGGAGATTGCTAAACATGAACCTCTTCCACAGTGGCGGTGAAGACATAGCCACCCAAGCGAACGGTTTTTAAAAGCGCTGGATCACGCGGGTCTTTTTCGATCTTCTGTCGCAAGCGACTGATATGCACATCGATGCTGCGTTCAATCGGGCCTGCCAAGCCCGCATGGGTCGCGCTCAGCAACTGCTCCCTGGTCAGCACCCGTCCAGGATTTTGGCAGAAAGCCAGCAGCAGATCGAATTCATGGGTCGTCATCGCAACGCGCGCATGGCTTGGATCATGAAGCTGCCGCCGAGCCGGATCGACCTGCCATCCATCGAAGCGGAAAAAGCTTTTCCGTAAACTGTCTGGCCGCTGAGAGGTCACTCTGGAGCGCCTGAGAAGACCTTTGATCCGTGCGGTCAACTCCCGGAGAACGAAAGGCTTTGTGACATAGTCGTCCGCGCCGATTTCCAGACCGACGACACGGTCGATATCGCTGCTCACCGAGGTCAACATCAGGATGGGAATATCGCCGCTGCCTCGAAGCCGGCGGCAGATGCTAAACCCGTCCTCTCCAGGCAGCATCACATCGAGGACGACGAGATCGAATTCCAGTGCGCGCATCTTGGCGTCCATGGCGGCGCCATCTGAAGCGACCTCAACGAGCATTCCTTGCTCGTTGAGGCTATCGCGGACCATGCCGGCGATCTGCTCGTCATCTTCTACAATCAGGATCTTGGGCGCATCTGACATCGCTTATCCACTGTCGCTTGTAAAAAGGGTCGCTTCCCCTTCAAGGCATTCTCTTACCATAATCATTTCCGGCTTCGGACGTCTTATATATTAAGATTTGTTGTACTCGACCGGAGCTGACAGCAGGTCTTTAACAAAACTTAACAGAATGAAACACCCAACCGATCATCCATGTGGGAGAGAACGGCAGTCAATCTGCTGCCTCTTTTACCGGAGGCACGCCAGCAAACACTGGAGTGCTCATGCTGAGACGAATGATCCTATGTACCACAGGCGTTCTTGCCGTGTTTCTAACCGCCTGTTCGGATGAAGCCAGCACGCCAAAGACACCTCGCGCCATTAAAGGGGTCACAGTCAAATCGGAGCTTATCGGGGAAGTCTTTCGCCAGACCGGCGAGATCCGTCCACGTTATGAAACGCCGATGAGCTTCAGGATCGATGGACTGGTGGCTTTTCGCGTCGAGACGGGATCATCCGTCAAAAAAGACGATGTGCTTGCAACGGTAGAAAAGACGCCAGCCTTGATCAATGTCGCGTCCGCATCCGCGCAAGTCGATGCGGCAAAATCGGATTTGACGCTGGCGGATGTTAACGCGGCCCGCAACTGGAACCTCATCGCCAAGAATGCGGTGTCGCGCGCCCAGGTCCAGCAGAGCGATGCCAATCTGCAAGCGGCGAAGTCAAAGCTTGAAGTCGCCAATGCGACTTTGGCGAGCGCACAACAGAACCTTTCCTATACGGATCTGAAAGCGGGACGAGACGGGGTCGTTTCAGGCGTCTCCATCAATGTGGGTCAGGTCGTGACCACGGGGCAAACGGTCCTGACCCTCAGCTCCGACACTGAACTTGATGCCGTCTTCGACGTGCCGGAACAGATGTTGATCGAAAATCTGAACGATAGCGATGTGGAGGTCAGTCTCCTGTCCAATCCGACCCTTACCGCCAAAGGAAAGGTTCGTGAAGTCACGCCTTCCGCTGACACGGCGACGCGGACCTACCGGGTCAAAGTCACGCTGGATGGGACGTTGGGCGGCGCGCCTCTGGGCGCCGCGGTTGCCGGCAAAGTCACCCTTTCGCCAAAGCGTCTTTTCAAGGTTCCGGCATCTGCACTGACCAGCCGGGGGCAGGACCAGGCGGTTTTCGTCTACCTGCCGAAAACCGGGACACTCCAGGCTCGCCTGGTCAAGATCGAACGATATGGCGAAAACAACATGCTCATTTCAGAAGGACTGGCCGATGGCGACATCGTCGCCACGGCTGGTGTCACCAAATTGCGTGACGGCGAGGCGGTCACCCTTGAGAAGGGAGCGCAATCGTGAGCGAACAATCATCCCAGTCGCGTCCCCGTTTCAATTTGTCGAAATGGGCGCTCGACCATCAATCGCTTGTCATCTTCCTGATGCTTGCCGCAGTCATCAGTGGCATCCTCAGCTATCAAAAGCTCTCGCGCAACGAAGATCCACCCTTCACCATTAAGACGATGGTTGTCGGTGCCCGCTGGCCAGGCGCCAGTGCAGCCGACACCGTCAATCTGCTGACCGACAAGCTCGAAAAGAAGCTCTCGGAGACGCCACATCTCGATTATACGCAAAGCTATACGAGGCCCGGCCAGTCGGTCATCATGGTCAACCTGCGTGATGACACCCCGCCCAGCGAGGTCGAGGGCATCTGGTACACGGTTCGCAAAAAAATGGCGGACATTTCCTCGACATTGCCGGAGGGGGTCGAAGGACCAGCTTTCGACGATGAATTCGGCGATACGTATGGAAGCATTTATGCGTTTCGTGCGGAGGGCTTTAGTCAACGCGAACTGCGTGACCGCGTGGAGGCAATCCGCAGTGAAATCCTGTCCCTGCCTGACATCGGCAAAGTCAACATTCTCGGTGCGCAGGACGAGCAGATCGTCATCGAATTCTCGCAGAGCAAACTTGCTAGCCTGGACATCGATCCGTCCAGCGCAATCGAAGCCATCCGTGCCCAGAATTCCGTCAATCCGATTGGAACCGTTCAGACCAGTGAAGAAAAGATCTCGGTTCGCGTCACCGGAGCATTTGCCTCCGAAGACAGCCTGAAAGACATCACCTTAAAGCTTGGCAGCCGATATTTCCGGCTCGACTCCATCGCGACGATCTCCCGCACGATCACCGATCCGCCCGCCGCCTCGGTGCGCGTCAACGGAAAGGAGGTCATTGCTCTGGCCGTTTCGATGGCGAAGGATGGAAATCTCCTCACCTTCGGCGAGGCCTTGAAAGATCGCATGCAGGCGCTTGCCTCCAAGCTCCCTTACGGGATCGAGATGATCCAGGTCGCGGATCAGTCGACTGTTGTGAAAGATGCCGTCAACGGCTTCATGAAGGTTCTGGTGGAGGCGATCGTCATCGTGCTGGCCGTTTCCTTTATATCCTTGGGGGCAAGGGCCGGGTTGGTTATCACGGCGTCCATTCCTCTCGTTCTTGCTCTGACATTCCTTGGCATGGAGCTGACCGGCGTTGGACTTCAGCGAATTTCGCTGGGTGCTTTGATCATCGCGTTGGGCCTTCTGGTCGATGATGCGATGATCACCGTCGAAAGCATGGTTTCCTGCCTTGAAAAGGGCAGGTCGCGTCTGGTTGCGGCAACCCATGCCTATGAGACCACGGCATTTCCGATGCTGACCGGCACATTGGTGATGATCGCCGGCTTCATTCCGGTGGGTTTTGCCGCCTCAAGTGCTGGAGAATATACCTTCTCCTTGTTCATGGTGATCCTGATTGCTCTGTCGTCATCCTGGATCGTTGCGGTGCTGTTTTCGCCGATCCTTGGCACCTGGATATTGCCCCGCAGCCTCGCGCATACCCATAAGAAGACGGGTATGATCATGGCCGCCTATCGCAAAATACTGGGCTGGAACCTTCAGCATCGGTGGTTGACAATCCTGTTTGCGATTGGCGCTTTTGTCCTGTCTCTTGCTGGGCTTGGGCAATTGAAGCAGCAGTTCTTCCCGGCTTCCGACAGACCGGAACTGCTGGTCAGTCTCACGCTTGCGCAAAATGCATCGCGGGCCGCGACAGACATCCGTGCGCGCGAATTGGAAGCGATCTTGCGAACCGACCGCGACATCGATCATTTCATCACCTATGTCGGTTCAGGCTCTATTCGCTTTTACCTGCCGATGGATCTGCAACTCGACAACGACAATGTCACGGAAACAGTCGTCGTCGCCAAAAGCGTTGAAAAACGGGAGGCCGTCCGCCGCAAGATCGAAGCTGTGCTCAATGAGCGTTTTTCCGATCTCGTCACACGCGTTTCCCCTCTTGAACTCGGTCCTCCCGTCGGATGGCCGCTGAAGTTTCGGGTTTCGGGGCCGGATTATCAGCAGGTCCGCGCCCTGTCGGCAAAAGTCGCTGCGATCATCGGTCAAAATCCAGATACCCGTGACGTCAATCTCACGGCGGGAGAACCGCAGAAAAGTGTGACGATCAAGGTGAACCAGATCGAGGCCCGTGCCTTGGGCATGAGTTCGGAATCGATCGCCAGTGAGATTGCGGCGGTCTTCTCGGGGTCGAAAGTCACCACGGTTCGCGACAAAGACAAACTCGTTGATGTCATGGTCAAAGGGGTTGAGGCTGACCGTAACTCGGTACCGACCATCGGCAATCTGGAACTGCGCACCGGCGATGGAAACTATGTGCCGCTTCGGCAAGTCGCTTCGGTCGCCTATGGGATGGAAGACCCGATCATCTGGCGCCAGCAAGGAAAGCCGATGATTATTGTTCAGGCTGACGTTCAAAAGAATGCCCTGGCCGCCACCGTCGCCATGCAGGCCGATGCCCAGCTTAATGCTCTGCGCGCGGAGCTTCCCATGGGGTACTCCATCATTGCAGGCGGCATCACGGAGGAATCCGAGAAAGGCAATTCGTCAATCTACGCCGTTATTCCTGTGATGCTGTTTGCTATTGCAGTTCTGTTGATGGTCCAGATGCAGAGCTTTTCCAGAATGGCCTTGGCTGTGTTGATGGCGCCTTTTGGTCTCATTGGCGTGGTTGCAGCTATGTGGCCGACCGGCACGCCCATGGGCTTTGTTGCGCAACTCGGTGTCATCGCCTTGTCCGGGATGATCATTCGCAACGCCGTTATCCTCATTCAGGAGATTGACCAGAACGTCGCGCTTGGCCAATCGCCCAAAGACGCCATCATCGCGGCCTCGATCCATCGCGCCCGTCCGATTGTTCTAACCGCCTGTGCCGCCATTCTCGGCATGATCCCGATTGCTGCCGAGATTTTCTGGGGCCCCATGGCCTTTGCGATCATTGGCGGGCTTGCGGTGGCAACTATGCTGACCCTGACGCTGCTGCCTTGTGCGATGTCGTTGTTGCTGAATGCCGAACAAAAGTCGCGAGCGAAAACTGACCCGGACGGCAAAGCGGAGGTTCAACCGTGAAGACGGTTGCCCGACACCTGCCGGAAACACAATTTCGAAAAACCATCCATTCCCCTGCTATCCATTCCATGAAAGTCACGAAAATGCAGACATACCTTGCCGATAGCAAAGCTCCCAACTCACCTGTTTGCCATGGACATTCAGCAAAAGGGACGGTGGCGGGCCTCCTTCTTGTGCTGGCATTGGCTGGGTGTAGCTCCGTCCCGCTCACCCAGTCCGGTACGCTGTCATCCTATAAAGGCTTGGGGCCTGTTGATGGTCGCTTGAGCAAATCGCGCAGTTTCGCGGATACCCCGGCTATAGTGGCGGCGCAAACGGTTTCCATTGCTCCCACACGGTTGTCGCCTCTGGCCTCTTCGAGGCTCCATGACGCCGGGAATGACAGGTTGGTCTCAAATGCTCTGGATCGCGCTATGTGTATCGATCTCAGTGATAAATACCGGGTTGTTGGTCCCGGAGAGGCGGCTGATCTCACTGTTCACGCTGTGATAACCGACATAGTCCCGACCAGCAAAGCCGTGGCGGGCCTATCGACCGCAGTCACATTAGGAACCTCCTTTGTTCTTCCCGTGGGTGTCCCGCGTCTGCCGATCGGACTGGGAGGCCTGGCTGTCGAGGCGGAAGCGGTTGATTCAAAAGGGGAACAACGAGCGGCCATCGTCTGGTCCCGCGGTGCAAATTCCATCACCAATACTGCGCGTGTTTCAGAAGTCGGTGACGCCTATGGCCTTGCATCTTCATTTGCCAGCCAGTTCTCAGAGATACTCGTAAAAGGCCGCAAGCCCTCTGGTTTGGACCTTTCCTTGCCCTCAGGCCAAAAAATGAAGTCGCAGCTGGGTGGAAAGCCTAAATATGCGGCGTGTGAGGTGTTTGGGCGGGCGCCGGGTCTCGGTGGCGTTCTGTCTGGTGTCGTTGGTGCTCCACCGTCCTGGACAGATCACCCAACCAAGTGATGTCTGCTTTTGGTTCAGTGAACCGGAGGGGCGCCATTGTCGATTGTTTCGGCCAGTAGGCGGTGCCGTAAGCGCCGCCTACTGACCCCGATAGTCGCGAGGAGGCACTCCGAAATGGTGCCTGAAGGTTTTACTGAAGTGCGAAAGGTCGTTGAAGCCCCACCGGAACGCTATCTCACTAATCGAAATAGCGGTCTCAGCACGTAGATCGTCGGCACATCGCTCCAGCCGCCGCTTGAGCAGCAGGCGGCTAAAGGTCTCGCCGCTTTCCTCAAGAAGACGGTGGACGTAGCGGACCGATATTTTGAAGTGCTGTGCCGCTTTGGCGGGGGTCAGTGTGGGGTCTGCGGCATGCGCGCCGATAAACTGAATAACCGACCGTGAAAGTTGCGATCTGAGTGTCCCACGGGCGCGGTCTTCTTCGGTCGTGGATACGCCTGCCGCCATGGCGACGAGATCGACGATGTGATTTGCAATCGGCGTCGAGGCAGTCCCAATGTGTTCCGCATTCTGCGCGACGGATTTCAGATAGTCGATGGCAACGGACGCTATGGGATGCGCATTGGTAAAGCGGATTGCCGTCTGCTTGTCTGCCTGTTTCAGCAATGGTTTCAGCATGGCTCGCGGGATGCGGAAGGAATATTGGGTCCAGTCATCGCTACAGTAATCGTTGAGATAAGGCTCGGTTGAATCCACAAGCGAAAAATCACCCGGCTCCAGCAGCGCTTCCCGCGATCCTTGCATCATCCGGCACTGTCCCTTGACCTGAAGATTGAGAAAGTAGACTTCGTGCGGCATACGGCTGATATCCAGACGTCTGCGATGTATCTTCTGCCGGCTTGACGAAATGGTTGTCACGTTGATGCAATCGAGAAGATTGGCCCGAACTTCTCCCTTGAAGCGCTGCTCGCCCTCAAGAATGGGATTGAGGGCAATATAGGCTTCGCACAGAACCTCCCGCCAATAGGGAAAGCGGTCCCGCTCCGGCATTTCGTTCGCGTTCCAGACTGCCATGTAATCGCCTCCGGGGCACTATTCCCGAATTTAAAGCAATTATCATGCCAATCATCTCGTGGAGCGCTTAAGAGAGGCGACGGTGAACTTTGGGCACGCTCAGGCAAACGGCAGCGCTGCGAATTCCAAAGGCTGGTGGCCTCCCTGCACGGTCAGCATAGTCGGTGTTCACTGTCAGCCAAGACGCAAGCCGACCTGTCTCATAGTCTTTGTCCTGGGAGGAGCAACAAAGATCAACAGGAGCAGCAGACATGCGCAAACGGCTTATTTTCAATTGCTTCACGATGAATGTTCCCTCGCACATCTACCACGGGACATGGCGACATCCGAACAATCAACTTGCTCACTTCAATGAGTTCGAGACCTGGTCCAAGCTGGCAATGAAACTCGAAGAGGGGCGATTTGACGCGATGTTCTTCGCGGATATTCTCGGCATCGATCCGGCCTATGATGGCAAGTGGGATGCTTATTTCCAGCAAGGCCTCCATATGCCTTGCAACGATACCTTCACCTTGTGCGCGGCCCTTGCAGGGGTGACGAAAAACCTTGGTCTCGTTTTCACCAGTTCGATCCTGTCCGAGCATCCTTTCGCGTTTGCAAAAAAGGCCTCGACCCTCGACCATATCAGCGGCGGCCGCATCGGCTGGAACATTGTCACAAGCGTGACAGACAATGCCGCCCGCAATTTCGGCTATGACAAGATTGTTCCGCATGACCAGCGCTATGACTGGGCGGACGAATATATGTCCGTTCTCTACAAGCTCTGGGAAGGGTCTTGGGAGGACGGCGCGATGATCGCGGACCGTGAAAGCGGCGTGTTCAGCGATCATACCAAAGTGCATCGCATCAACCATGTCGGAGACCGCTACAAGGTGCAGGGGCCGCATCTGGTCAGCCCTTCTCCGCAACGGACGCCGATGCTTTACCAAGCGGGCGCCTCCAAGCGTGGCAGCCAGTTCGCGGCGCAGCATGCGGAAGGAACTTTCGTTCTCTATCCGAATGTAGACGGTGCCCGGATCGGGATTGCTGGCACCAAGGCGGTGGCGGCGCAGGTGGGGCGCGGTGCCGAAGACCTGAAGTTCATTCAAGGCCTGTCCTTTGTCGTCGGCAGCACGATGGAAGAGGCGGAGCGAAAGGCTGCGGAGATTGACGAATGGGTCAGCTATGAAGGCCTTGCCGCGCATGTCAGCCGCGACATGGGTGTCGATCTCTCCAATCTCGACCCGGACAAGCCGGTCGATGAGTCCGGTCTCGATGGCCTGCAAGGTTACGCACGCATGATCGAGATGGGCAAGCCCAATGGCGAAAAGGCCACCGTCAAGGAAGTGGCAAACGCGCTTTCCTACAATTGCCGCATTGTCGGCACGCCGGAAAGTATCGCTGACGAATTGGCGCTTTGGCAGGATGCGGGCATTGATGGCATCAACATGATCTGCCAATTGCATCCCGACACCTACATCGATTTCATCGATCACGTCACGCCGGTCTTGCAGGACCGTGGCCTTGCCCAGCGTGACTATGCCGAAGGTCCTTTGCGGCAAAAACTGTTCGGTCACGGCCCGCGCCTTCCAGACAACCATCCGGGTGCCGCACATCGCGGTGCGTTTTCCCAATCCACTCAGGTTGCAGCTGAATAATGTCGCAGGGGAGCCTGACCAAGCCCGGCTCCCCGCTTTGTCAAATCTGGAGGGATAGAATGTGTAAAACAATCCATAGGGTGACTGCGGACGACGCGCAGTTTAAGGACGCAATGGCTATGATGGCCGCAGCCGTAAAAGTGGTCACAACCAGCGGTCCCGCCGGTCGGGCCGGTTTGACCGTAACCGCCGCCTGTTCGGTATGCCAGGATCCGCCACGATTGCTGGTCTGCGTGAACGGGACCGCCTCGGCACATCCGTTCTTGCTCCAGAATGGCAGGCTAACGCTGAACATCCTTGCCACCGATCAGCAGGAGATCGCAATGGCTTTTGCTGGCAAGGTCACTCAGGAAAAGCGCTTCGACATTGGAGAATGGACAGAGGATGAATGTGGGCAACCATCGCTTCGCGGTGCCTGTGCGCATTTCACCTGTTCTGTGCATGAAACGATGCAGTCAGGCACGCACACGATCTTCATCTGCAATGTCCATGTCGCATCCGGTGACAAGGACAAGCTGCCGCTGATCTATTTCGACCGCAACATGATGCCCCTTGCAAAAGTGGCGTGATACCAAAGCATTGAAGACCCTACCACATTTTCAGTCATGAGGATATTGAAAATAGCTCAATTCTATCAGCGGCGTGAGACCTTTTCAAAGGAATACCAGGAGTCAATTTCAATGACTCCTGGTATTATGTAACAAGTCCTGCTGCTGGGTTGGCCCGATTTAACGAATGATGCGGGAGAAAGACACTCGTTCTTCAGGCAAATCGAGCCACCCATCCCGTCTCAACAACGCCCTTTCGGGTCAAACCAAAAATGCTAGTGCACTGACGCATTCACTTCGTTCATGCTTTCGTGCACTCATTTTTTGTTTATGCATCGATTTTTCCAAACTCGGCTGAAGCCTCCGTTTGGATCGATGCACTAGGGTTATGAGGTCGCCGCTGTTGACCGGTCGGGAGCTGTGTCTGCCGAGGGCTGATGGAGCACCCATGGTTTCGGGTATCTCGGCAGCATGGCGGCGAGAATGACCGCGACCAGGGCTATCCCAGTCAGCATCAGCAGTGGACCGACGTAGCTGCCCGAACTTGTCTTGACCACACTGACGAGGAATGGGGCCAGTGCCAGGGCCGGGGAGGTGATTGCGAGGCTGAGACCTTGCAAGGCGGCGAAGGACTTCAGTCCGAAATACCTGGCGATCAATGTCGGACCGAGAGTGGATTCTGCGCCGGTTGCGAAGCCGAGAAGCGCCATGGAAAGGTAGAGAAGCGCAGGATTGCCGCTATTGACGAGGGCAAGTGCCAGACCGATCGGCACTGTCGCCAGGAGAACCGCGACCACCCATGGATGGTTTGCCCGGTCCAGCACGGCTCCGGCGGCGAGCAGCCCGATAACCGACGTGCTGAAGCACAAGGACAGCGCGAGAGACACGGTCGCCGGATCGATGCCGGTCTGGCCATAGAAATCCACTGCGTTCTGGCGCATGGCAATCGGCCCTGCGGCGGCGAATGCGATGAACAGCGTGATCGAGATCCAGGCGCGCGTCGGAATTGCCTCCTTGAACGGGACGCCGGGCAGATTGACATCCACGGTCTTCGGCACTTCCGCAGTCGTACTCACCTTCGGTTCGGAGATAAGCCAAAAGGCGGCGGGGATGCCGATGACGGCGATCGCGATTGCGATCACGTAATAGGCGCCGTTCCAGCCAAGCCCGGCATATATGCCGGGGTCGATGGCCGCCACTACCGCGGCGGATTTGGATGGGGCTTCAGTGCTCATGCCCGGCATCATTGGTAGTGACACCGGCGCATTGCCGTTTACGAGCCATTGGAACAGGGGAGAAAAGATGGCGCTGAACAGGCTGGATGCGACCCCGATAAGACCGAAACCGACGCCCCGATGCTTGGGGAACCACTCGGAAATCACCTTGAACGCTATACCCAAACTGGACCCGAATCCAAAAATCGACGCGAGAACGAGAAGTATTCCCATCAGCCAGAGCTTGCCCGCAGCAAGTGGTATGATCGCCGTGACAAGCGCGTAGAGGACGATCCCGGGAAGAGCGACACGTCGTGCACCCAACCGATCGACCCATTGTCCGGCGAAAGGCAGGACGAGCGGACCGATAATCAGCGGCAAAGCAACAAACATCAGCATGGCTTCCGGCAGCGGCGTCCCGGTTTTCATCGCGAATGCGGGCACCACGAAGGGAGTGAGTGCCGAGAGGCCAGCCGGCCCCATGGCCACAAGAAGAAGACTGCCGACAAGTGCGGCCTTTGCTCGGCTGGGGGCCTTTACGAAGTCGGCGATATACTGTTTCCAGCTGATTTTCGGCGGAGCGCCATCGCGCGCCGGCATTGTTCCACTTGAATAGGGCGTAGTGGGAATCCCCTTCGCCATAGATAGATCCGTTTGAGACATCGGAACTCCTTGAACTCAGTGAAGGCGGACGCCGACGGTGATAACCGCGCTATCCGAAATTGATGATGGCGACCGGTAGGGAGGCTTAACCTCGCGCGGGTGTCATGCCTGGTGGGGGCGCCATGCCTGGTGGTGGGGCCATGCCTGCTGGAGGTGTCATGCCCGCAGGAGGCATATGCGATGGACCCTTACCGGTAGGAGGTGAGCCCGGAGGAGGTGAACTCAGGGCGGCAATCATCGGGAAAGGTTCGAGACCGAACATGTCGCGTCCGTTGATTTCTGCCATTGGATCGATCCGGAACGCACCATGCGTCGCCAGCACATGGATATCGCGCAAGGCGCGTTGCAACGGATTGCTGAGGACGACAGCGGACGATCCAAGTGCGAGTAGGAGCCCGTCCACCACGCGCAGGCATTCATGGATCTGGTGGACGAGGTCCATGGTGATCTCGGGTTCGTTCCAGGGGAAGAAGTCTTCGCCTGCAATCGCACGCCGGTCGATTTCGTCGGCGTGGCGCCAGAGCACGGCGTTCGCTCCGTTGATGACGGCGCGCGCCTTACCGGCAACCATTTGGATCGAGGCCATTTCCGACATCGTCTTATAGGGAAGGTTGAAGGGTGGTCGCTTCTTTGCCTGTTCGAGGAAAGAGTCGAGGGCACCTTGCGCGATACCGACCGCCAGGGCCGCGAAGGTGCATGTCATGGCGACCATGCCGCCAATCGGGCTGTGCTTGAAGGCTACCCCGGAATATTTTCCCTTCAATGAGTCCATGACCCGCGGCAGATCATTGGTGTGAACGACGCGGTAGTCGGGAACAAAAATCTCCTGCTCGGCCCGGACGCTGTTTGAATTTGTCGCTTGCAGGCCCATGACATGCCAGTCATCGACGATTTCATATTGGTCGCGTGACAGGATACCCATGGCGCGCAGCCGTGCGCCGCTTGCCGCGTCGTCATATTCGAAACCGACTGCTCCCCAGGCGGCATGTTTGCAACCGCTGCCGAAGGACCATTTCCCCTTCACCATGTAGCCACCGTCGACCTTGCGGCCATCGCCAACCTTCGGCGCAAAGACGGTGGCACCAAACATGATTGGCCCAACCCAGTCTTGGATGCTGGCGAAGACTTCGTCGCGGGCCTTTGGATCGAAACCCAGAGCGTTTCGGGCTGCGCTCGAGACGATAACCAGCCAACCGGCGGAAGCATCGCCCTGGCCGAGCGCTTTGACGATTTCCGCAGAATCGCGTGCGCCCAGTGCATAGCCTCCAAGCTCGACCGGGATGGTGATCTTGAAGGCACCGGAGCGATCGACAGCCGCTAGTGTCGCTGGCGCAAGCGCGCCGAGCTGTTCGCTCTCAGCCGCATGTTTGCGCAACAGCGGTAGCATATCGAGGATGTCGTCGCGTATCCGACGCCCAACGTCGCTGAGATACGGCGAGTCCGGGAACTTCGGCTGGTGAGGAGGGCCGCCTGCCTGCGGTGGAAACTCCGGAGGAAGACCCCCTAAAGGTGGTTTGTTTTGCAAGGTCATCGGTTGCTCCACTTTACGAGTGTCTGTCAAGTTCATATTGAACCGAACAAGCTCTCGGTTCTCTTGTTTTCGTTTGTCTTTTCGGAAAAATCGGGCTTCACTTTTCCTAAGGCAAACTCTCATCGGCGATGTCTGCAACCCCAGGCACAAGGCGTCCTTAGATTCGGGCTGCGATCGGTTTCGACATTCTCAGTTCCCCATCGGGTTTTGACCGGGGACGACCTTGCGGAAGGTGCTCCAATGTTCCGCGATCTTGCCGTTGTGGACCCGGAAGACAGTCAGGATGTTCCACTCGTAAACCGCACCCGGCACGACCGGATCCGGCGCGAGTTCGCGCATCATGAGGCAACCGACCTCTCCGTCGAGAATGACGCTCACCACGGGCGGCGGAGTCGAGCCGGCTATCGGCACCAATCGGAACTGCTCGATGAGTTTTTCACGGCCATGGCCGAATGCATTCGGGTCGTGCTGGATGTAGTCCTCGGCGATGTATTTCGTCATCACCTCAACGACCCGCTCTTTCACGACATTGTCGCGGACGATCCGGGAAAGATCGGCTTCAAACTCGATCAGCAAGCGCTTGATCGCTGTGCGCTCTGGCGATGGATCCGCCGCGACTGCGGCTTTAAACTCTTCGTTGTCAAGCCAGTTCGTGTAGATAGCAGGATCGCTGATCTCAGCGATGCCGTTGACAATTGTGAATCCGCTCACTGTCTTGGGTCCTTTATTTCTGGTATTGTAAGGCGCTAAAGCGCAATGACGACATCTAAGTCGGCGCACAAATCCGCTCACCGTGACACGGCGTCGGAATAGTGGGTAATGATTTGTCCTAGGCTTTTCGCGGACGTTGCGGTTCAATCCGGTCGACTGGCATTTCAGCTGAAGGGCATCGCCGGACATCGCACGGCTTACCAAGCATAGGGCGCATATTGCGCGACTGTGTGGACATTTGAACTCCTCCTTTGATTGATCGCACCCAAAGGCGCTTTTTAGATCAATCCCTCCGAAACTGATCTAAACGGTACAGTACAGAAATGTCAAGCGCTTTTTGCCGGCGTTGGCCCTCGTGAAAACAGCGCGGTGCCGAGCGTTTACTGGTGAGGCTATGGGTGCTCCGACATAGACATTGTCCACCCTTTGGTGTCCGGCAGTTTGCTGTCAAAACGCAGAAGGGCCGACCCATTCCAGATCTTATAGCTGTTCGAATTGGCTGAACCGGCCACGAATAAGACGTCGATAATCATCAATGATCACGGCGCCTTTTTCTTCACTCTCATGCAAAGCCAAACGAATTGCAGCGCTGGCGAGCTGGAACAGCAAATAGACGGCGCGCGCATATTCCTGCCTGCAACTTTCCGCCAGAAAGGCCTCTGTGCTCCGACTGAACTGATCGGCTTGCTTATGGGTTTCCTCGATATCGAGATCATGAAGCGCTTTGTCGGCATGAATGGCATCCAGCAGGTCCTGCACGGCTGGATCGCCCCGAAGGCGGTTATAGTAAAAATCAACGATCATTTCGGCAGCATCGCCAATACCAGACGCATCCTTGATATCCTGAAGAGCCGTATCGATGACTTCGCGCGTTCCCTTTGAATATCGCTCGAAAAGCGTAGCGATGACTGCGGTTCTGTTTGGAAAGTAATGATAGACCGTCGCCAGAGACATGTCGCTTGCAGTGGCAATGCCGCGCATGGTGACAGCGGCGCTGCCTTTTTCACCAATGAGCTCCATTGCTGCCGAAAGGATATCGTCAATACGGTCTCTGCTGCGTTCCTGGCGGGGCTGCCTCCGCAATGCCTTTTGGTCGCTCGTCATGGCGTGCTCCGCTTTCGAGTTGACAAATTTGTGACATACGCCAAAGTAAAAATTGACATAGTGTCAGCTTTTCTCAATTACCATAATAAATGGCATGCCGATGCATAGCGAGAAAGCGAAAATGATTGGAGTTGCATGACTATGGCCTCAAGGCTTGCCTATCGGCGTGGCCAAAGAGGACTCTTATAAACAGGGGAGGTTACGATGATTCCAGGCGACAATCTGTCTTGGAGTAATTGGTCGGGCAGCGTGGAGACCAAACTGAAAGCAATTCTTCGTCCCAGGACCAAGGAAGAGCTACAGGACGTGATCCGATCGGCGCCGGGACCGCTAAGGCTCGTTGGCTCGGGCCATTCATTTACGCCGCTTGTCTCGACACCTGGAACAATTGTCGATCTGTCGGCTCTATCCGGTTTGATCGATCATGACAGTGACGCTCTGACAGCAACGATTGGAGCAGGGACGAAGCTTGGCAGTCTCACAGAATTGCTCGCCGGGATCGGTCAAGCACTGCCTAACATGGGCGATATCGACAAGCAGTCTGTCGCCGGCGCCCTTGGTACGGCAACGCATGGCTCGGGCCTGGGTCTGGGGGCTTATCACACCCTGCTGAAAGGCATGCAGTTCATTGATGGTCGCGGCACGCACCGGGAATTTACAGCCGGACGCGATGACGAGATGATCCATGCGACCGGCGTGACGCTTGGTAGTTTCGGAGCCTTGACTGCCGTTACCTTTCAGAATGTCCCGGCTTATAATCTGCGCCGCAAGCGGACAATGCTGTCGATCGGTAATACGCTTGAAAACTTCGAAACCCTGATGTCAGCCCATCGATCGGCGGAGGTTTTCTTTGTTCCCTTTGCCAATCATGCGCTTTTTCAGACACTGGATATCACTGACGAGCCTGGTGATTTTCAAGTGACCTCGGAGGACGAAGACGGTCTTGCGACGCTGAAGAAACTCAGAACCTTTCTGCGGTGGTTTCCCGGCTTGCGACGCAAATTGATCGGCAATGCCATGGCGAAACTTTCCGATGAGGAAGCCGTGGGTGAGTGGATGAAGGTCTATGTCACCGACCGCCAGACCAAGTTCAACGAAATGGAATATCATCTGCCGTTTGAGGAGGGAGCGGGGGCTCTGGCGGAGATCATCGAACTGATTGAGAAGCGCTTTCCGGAAATCTACTTTCCCATTGAAGTCCGCAGCGTCAAAGGGGACGAATTCTGGCTCAGTCCCTTCTACAAGCGTGACACGTGTTCCATAGCCATTCATCACGGCATCGGTGAAAATCCGGCAGCGTTCTTCCTTGCTGCGGAGGCTGTGTTCCGCAAGCGGGGTGGGCGACCACATTGGGGTAAATTGCATAACCTGCGGGCTGCCGATCTGGTCGGCATCTATCCGCGATTTAAAGATGCAATGGAGATCAGATCAGAAATAGATCCAGAAAATCGCTTTATCTCGCCTTACATGGCGACGCTGCTTGGGGTTCGATAATGGCTGAAGCCGACTATTTCCGGATGCTCTCCGAAGCGCTTTCTCAAGCCGAATTGTTTCGTCCGGTACTTGTGGTTGACAGAGACAGGCTCGATGCAAATATTGCCACGATTGCGGGCGGTCTCGCGCCGGATCTTGGCTTACGGGTCGTTGATAAATCTCTGTCATCGATCCCATTGCTTGAGCGCATTCTGACACAAGCCGGAACGATGCGACTGATGAGTTTCCATCTGCCGATGACCTGTGCTGTATTGGAGGCTTTCCCGAAGGCAGAAATTCTTTACGGGAAACCGCTCCCGACAAGAGCGCTTGCGGCATGGATGCGGCTCGCTTCTCCGTATCTGGTCGAGGATCTTCTGCGACGCACGGTGTTTCTGATCGATAGCCCGGACCGGCTTGACCAATATGCGGCACTGGCGCGCGAAGCTGGACAAACAATCAGAATCGCTTTTGAGACGGATACCGGCATGCATCGCGGTGGGTTCGAAACGCCTGATGCGCTGGCTGCCATCTGCGCACGTGCCATTCAGCAAAAGGAATTGAGAATAGAGGGTCTTGTTGGCTATGAGGCGCATATCCCGGAGGTTGCTCACCTCATTGGAGGCGCTGCGGAAAGGGAGAAAGTCATATCCCGCATCAGGGCATTTGTTTCGGTATTTCCGCATGGCACGTGCGCCATCGCCAATACGGGTGGCAGTAAAACTGCGCTTTCCTATCATGATGCCGGTGCCGCGAATGAAGTTTCCGTGGGCTCGGCTTTCCTGAAGCCGACGGATTTCGATATGCCGTCTCTTGAGGCTGTGCAGCCTGCCGTCTTTATTGCCACGCCTGTGTTGAAAGTGGAGGAGGTTCGCCTGCCGGGGCCTCCGTTGCTGACAAGTCTAATGCAGGCTATCGGCCTTTTCCCGCGCAAGGGGTGTTTTCTTTATGGCGGCAAGTGGATGGCCAAACCGGTTTTTCCCAAAGGCATGCGGGAAAACAAGATCTGGGGGCTTTCATCCAATCAGCAAATGATGGCTCTGCCTTACGAAAGCACCTTGAAACCTGATGATTTTGCTTTCTTTCGCCCGACGCAGAGCGAGGCGGTGCTGCAACATTTCGATGGAATTCACGTTCTTTCCAAAGGCCGGATTATCGAAACCTGGCCCACTCTTCCGCCGGGTTGACGGAAGAGGTTTGTGATCCTTTCAGACTTGGGTTCTATTCCGAGCGACCATTGACATGCTCAGAATTCGATCAGATACCCCAATCCAACGGCGACCGCCCAATCATGCTTGGCGGTTGCGTCATAAGTCGCTCCGGCGCTGACGCTCTGTGAACCGGCAGTGAGGTAAGAGACGGAGGTTCCGAGATCGAATTTACCGAATTTGGTTTTGTACTCTGCGCCCAGTCCGAGGGACCAAGTGTCGGTGGTTATATCTGCTCCGGTTCCGACGCCTTCATCCCAGGTCACGTTGACCGTTCCAGAGAGTTTTTCTGTAAATTCATGACCAACACCAATCTGCACCGTGTAGCCGTCCTTGTAGTTGAAGGCCTTGTTGCTTGTGCCAAGCCCGGTGACGTCATATCTGAAGTTTTGAAGAACGCTCCAGTCTGTCCAGGTCAAGGAACCGTAAACCAGCCAACCCGGCGCTACGCCGGTCTGGGCAGAGAGCTTGATCGACTGCGGCAGGGTTCCGGTTCCGTTAGCAGATGCCGTGTCTGTCACCCCGGCGGCGGCGGCCAGCGCTGAGGGCGTGAATGTCCCTTCCGCATCATGCGAGACTTGCGACCGGTACATGAGCTGGAAGCGCATGGCATATTCGGGAATGTCGTAAGCGGCGCCCACTCGGTAGCCTAACGCACCGTCATCCTTCAGCCGAATGTTACCGTAAAGGGTGTTTTCCTTGTATTCGAAGCTTTCCACAAAGACGCCGCCGATCATGTAAAAGCGGCCCGGCCCGGCGTCCACCCGCACATCGCAGGTTGCACCGTATTCATCCGTCGAAAACTGCATTTTTGAGGTGGGATTAACGAGTGCCAATCCCTGGCTCGAAGCCGTTGTAAATTCAGCGTTCTGCGCCTGGCTTCCATATGTGGCAGAAGCGCCAAATGGTTGCGTATATGTCAAAGCGCAGGCAATACCGGAACCAAGCGTTGCCTTGACGGCGACGCTTGGTATCCAAAACTCATCCGAATAGGCTTTATCAGAGGCACGGGCGCCGTTCAGGGTTGAAAATGAGCGGCTTGGTGAAACATATATTGCTCCGGTGCGTAAACTATAGTTTCCATCGGTGAAGAGAATATCAGTATCGGCCTCACCTCTGCTGAAGCCGCCCGCGACTGCAACGCAAGGCGCAAACGATAGTGCACCTACCCACATTGCCAGCGCAAATTGAGGTGCTTGCCAAGAATATTGCTTGCTCATTTCGTTCCCTTTTTTATGTAGCATCGACGACATCGATTTCCCGAAATTATTATTTCCCAGTTTTCGGTTTGATGCTTGCCTGCATTCTCAGTATCGATCACCCTTGGTACTGTTTAGGGTGCTATTCATTCGGTGCCTGTCTCGATTCATGTCTTTAAACAGGTCGCTTCCTCCAGAGGAGGGATGGCCGAACTGCAACATATCAAGGACCGGTAATTCGTTGCTTTCTCCCTCGTCAAAGCGAACTGAAATTGCTCAGCATATGGCGGTTCCCCAATTTAACGACGATAAATTGGACCTCGTTTCCATCAAGGGAAAACCTGGTCATATTGGTGTCATATGGGGCCAAGTCTTACCTAACGGGCAGGACGATGCTGCTTGTCTGGTATTGGGTTCAGACGCTTGCTCCAACCAATGACGCGGCAAGGTCATCATCAGTCTTCAAGGAAACCGATAGCTTACGCAGAAGTGTGCCGCAGTGGACCCTATACTCACCGGCATGACACGAAAATGATGGAAAATGACTCTTCATATTAGTCACGCACCATGAACCTGGCCAGAAATTGTGCCAGCCGTCCGTAAGGAGGCATGGCGAGGCGTGCGGGATTGAAAAGACGGACTTTCGCAATGCCGCGGGCGTGCGAAAAACGCTTGAAGCCCTCATGGCCATGATAGGCCCCCATGCCGCTTGGCCCGATACCGCCAAAGGGCAGGTCGTTTTGAGCGATATGCAGAAGGGTACCGTTGATAGTGACATTGCCGGAAATCGTGTTCGACAGTGCTTTTTTCTCGGTTGCCCGGTTTCCCGTGAAGATGTAGAGCGCCAGAGGGCGCGGGCGCTCGCGGACAAATTTCAACGCTGTGTCAAAACCCTCATAGGGAATAAGGGGCAGGATTGGCCCGAAGATTTCTTCCTCCATCAGCAAGCAATCCGCAGGCGGGTCGATTACCAGCGTGGGTGCGATCACGCGCCCTTGAGAGGGCATGGCGATATCAGCAGTAATGAGTTTGGCTCCACGGGTGCGGCATTCCTCAATGCCTTTGAGCAACCGTTCATGCGCTCGAGCGCCGACAAGGCTTGAATACTGTTCCTGCCCCGCGTGTTGTGGCCCCGCATGTTGTGGATAAAAAGCCTCTGCCTGAGAGATCAGCGCGGATGCAAGGTCTCCAAGTTTTGATTTCTCGACCAGAACATAGTCCGGTGCAATGCAAGTCTGGCCCGCGTTCATCAGCTTTCCAAAGGCGATGTCACGGGCCGCATCGGCAATTGGATAATCCGGGGCGATGAGTGCGGGCGACTTGCCACCGAGTTCCAGGGTGAGTGGTGTAAGATTAACAGCCGCTGACGCCATAACCTTGCGACCGACTGCCGTTGAGCCGGTGAAAATAAGATGGTCGAACGGCAGGGCAGAAAAGGCTGCGGCAATCTCCACCCCTCCTTGGATAACGGTAACCTCCTCAGGGCTGAAATAAGCCTCGACAAGCGTGGAAAGCAGAGCCGAGGTTTCCGGCAGCAATTCCGATGGCTTGATCATCGCCCGGTTTCCGGCAGCCAGAATGTCGATGAGCGGCCCAAGCGCCAGGAGAAGCGGATAGTTCCACGGCACCATAATACCAATCACCCCGAGCGGTTGGTATTGAACCCAATTTGCAAGCTGGAGAAACTCAATCGAGCGCCCTCGGCGTTCGGGCTTCATCCATTGGCGCAGATGGGATCGGGTATGGCGCAGCGCGCCCATCAGCGGAGCGATTTCCAACTGCACCGTTTCATGATGGGATCTATGACCAAAATCGCGTGAAACCACATCGCACAGCGCTTGCCGGTTCTCCTTCAACAACCGGCCGATCCGGTTCAGACGGTCGCGGCGCAGGGGCAGTGACGGAGAAATGTCATGCTGGAAGGATTGACGCTGGCGTTCCAGAATAAGCGGGAGAGTTTCAATGGTCATATCGAACAAGGTTCACTCCGCTATTTATTTATTGGCGACAGTTGCTGGAAAGCTGCGGTGCAGATGCCCAAAGATCAATGCGGCAAAGATCGCCGCGATGGCCAGGGGTAGGAGGCAGGACCAAGCAAAAAGGCTTGAATCGTAGCCTTCAAAGATTGGCCCGGCAATTGCGGTTCCCAGCGTAGCCCCCACGATGGCGACAACCAGCGTTCGTGACATCACCGACCCATCGGGGTCGTTTTCGGTCAGTATACCCGTGATGAACGGGGTCACGATATAGAAACCGATATTCACCAGAACCTGTGTGATGACGAAAACCAGGGGTGTTAGAACGGTGAACAGGAAATAGATCGACATCGCCATGATCAGAAATCCCAGCAGCACGGCTGGCAGTCTCTTGGCCTTGTCATGCGTGAAGGAGGGAATGACCGCACCCAGGAAGCCCACCAGCGATGATAAGGCGAGATAGAAGCCAACTTCACCATTGCTGAGCCCCACTTTTTCCCCCACATAGCCGCAGACTGCCCATTGCGCCGCCTGCACTCCATAAACGAGAAATACAACCATCATTGCAAGCAGCATTTTCCCATTGTTGAGTTTGGCATGATGGGTTGCCACAGGAAGCCGTGACGAACGCCTGGCGACGAAAAGAAGGAACGGCGCCATAATGGCAGTGAACGCGCCCAGCATCAGAAAAACCGGCGCTCCCGCTTCGTCCGGTGGCATGAGTGACACCACGAAAAGCAGCAGTCCCATGGCGGTTCCGCCAATCAGACTAAGCGCGCCCCAGTATCGTTCGGCATTGGCAAGCGAGGCGAGGCTCATCGAAACCAGGCTGAACAAGGCACCTTCTCCCAGGCCGGTCGCAAATCGTGCCGCGCCAAGGCTGTAAGGGTTTTGCAGCCAGAAACTGAGTGCTTCGCCAGCCATGACCGCGACAATGCCGCCAATCGCCACCGCTTTCCACGATCTGAGGGCCAGTTTGGGTAGGAATATTCCGTAAAACGCAATGCCAGCGAGTTCGGCGCTGGCGACGATTGTCGCCATTGCTTCGTTATAGCCCGTCAGTTTGCTCATCGACAGAACGACGACGGGCATGACCATTGTCCCATTCAGCGCGACCGCATAGGCAGCACTCAGGCCGAGTATCCACAAAAGCATCGTCATTCTCCCAGAGAGTTTGGCCCTCACGGAGGGTGCTCCCCAGAGAGGTCGGGCCAGTGAGGTCGGGTTGCTTTACGCATACCCATTGTTCCGCCTGTTATTATTGTCCGGCCCTTGAAGAGCGCGGTGAAGCTCAGAATAGGAGGGTGAGGCTGCATCACAAGGGAATTCGGGGACACTGTGGTGTCATATCCGGCCAATCTAATCTCCCGGAGGCTCCCCGGCATTGACTGCGGTCATGCTGGTGTCTTTGTATTTCATGTTCCGCGCAGCCGCTGCACGCGGCCACAACAGCCAGCCGCCAGCAAATGATTATTGTACGGTAAGGGCAAATATCGCATAATCCCTGCTATTTTTGGGAGGAACCGGCTCTTTTAGAGGAGAATCGAGCAGGATTCCTGCGTGGCTGTCGTCGCGGAAATGGACGTGAAGGATACGTTTAAGGGGGGTCCGATGAAGACAGTCGATGCGCGTTATATGACGGCCAATATCCCGGTTTTTCTCATCCGCAGCCTCGTCATGACGCTTACGGATTTTGGTCTCGATGCCTCGCGATTAACGGCAGGTCTTGGCATTCCCATGGAGGATCTCTCAGACCCGGCCTGCCGGATTTCGTTTCGCCAGGGACGCGAAGTCATCCTGCGGGCCATGAAAATGACCAAGGGCAAGGCGCTTGGATTGGAGACCGGGATTCGCGAAAAGATTACCTCTGTTGGCCTGGTCGGTTATGTGATGGTGACAGCAGCGACTGTGGGTGACGCGGTCAAGCTTGGCCTTGATCTGCAAAAAGATACCGGCAGCATGTTGGAATTCGACACCAGGGAAAGCCCGGAGGGTGTCGTCGTCACGGCGGCGAGCCGTTTTCACGATCCCGACATCTATGTTTTCCTGGTGGAAGAGGCTTTTGCCAGTTTCATGGGGGTCGCCCACGGCCTTGTCGGGGAGGGCTTCAAGCCGGTCCGGGTCGATTTTGCTTATCCTGCGCCAGCGCATACGGAAGCATATCAACGGGTTTTCGGCTGTCCGGTTCGATTTGGCCAGATGGAAAATGCGTTCATCTATGATGCCGCCTGGTACAAGCAGCCGCTCCTGACATCCGATCCTCTTAGCCATCGCCAGCTTCTTGAATTCATGGCCTATAACCGCGCCCGAAGCCGCGAGGCGGCTGAAATCATCGAATCCGTCGAAAGGGTCCTGCGACAGAAGCTGCACAACCGCACGCATATTTCCAAGGTGGCCCGTGCGCTTGGCATGAGCGAGCGCACCTTGCGTCGCAGACTTGCCGAAAGCGGGGTTTCCTTCCAATCGCTTCTGGACGATCTTCGCAAGAACCGCACGCTCGAACTGTTGGGCAACAGGAACATGTCTGTCGAGCAGATCGCATTTGCGGTCGGATTTTCGGACCCTCATAATTTCCGGCGCGCCTTCCGCCGTTGGACAGGTACCACGCCCGGTGCGCTTCGTGCGGATCTATCGCCTATTTGACCGGTAAAGACCCCTCAAAGGACAGCTTCACCGCTACGCAAATGGCGGTTTTCTCCCCTATCATACGTGCAATATCCAATAAAAATGGGGAGCGACCTGGACTATATCCAGGCTGCATGCACGGCGATAGATGGCCAAGTCTGACCAATATGTTTTATCGATCGATCTTGGCACCAGTGGCTGCAAAGTCGGATTGGTGTCGATTACCGGACACGTGGTTGCCTGGGCATTCCGGTCGGTGCCGCTCCAGGTAATCGATACGATCGGGGCAGAGCAGGACCCCTCACAGTGGTGGAGCGCCTTCATCGAGGCAAGCCAGGACGTGCTTCACCAGAGTGCTGCATTGCGTCAGAATATCGTCGCGATCTGCTCATCCACGCAAGGGGAGGGAACCGTTGCCGTTGACCGTGATGGCAATGTGCTGATGAACGCGATTATCTGGCTCGACATGCGCGGCGCCCGCTACCTGAAGAAGGAAATGCGCGGGGCAATGAAGGTCGCAGGCTATGACGCGATCAAGTTGCAGAAATGGTTGAGGCTGTGTGGCGGCGCTCCGGCCCTGTCCGGCAAGGACCCAGCGGGCCACATGCTGCTGATCCGCGATGCTTTTCCTGACATTTACGAGAAGACCTACAAGTTTCTCAACGTTCTCGATTTCTTCAATCTGCGTCTGACGGGCCGGTTTTGCGCCACGCAGGATTCCATTCTTACTTCCTGGGTAACCGATAACCGCGATGTCAATCATATCCGCTACGACGACGGGTTGATCGGTGCCAGCGGCATCGACAAGTGGAAATTTCCCGATCTCATCAGATGTACGGATGTCGTTGGAACCCTGTTGCCTTCGGTTGCCGATCTGTTGGGTCTGTCGTCGAAAACGCCGGTTGTCGCCGGTGCTATCGACAATTCCGCCGCCGCGATCGGCGCTGGAACGCTGGCCGATTATGACGCCCATCTCTACATGGGGTCATCGTCCTGGATCTCGGCCCATGTGCCTTTTAAGAAAACCAGTGTCATGGACCAGATCACATCGGTTCCTTGTCCGGTACCATCGAAATACCTGATGATCGCCATGCAATCGAGCGGTGCGAGCAATATCGCCTTCCTGAAGGACCGCATTGTCTTCCATGACGATGGCCTGATCGATTCCGAACCGACGCCTGATACTTACAGGCTTCTCGATGAGATTGCCGCCCGCACACCTGCCGGAGCGGCTGGCATGATGTATCTGCCCTGGCTTTTCGGCGAACGCTGCCCGGTGGATGACCCGACCCTTCGGGCCGGGATCTTCAACATGAGCATGGAGCATAACCGCGAAACCCTTGTGAGAGCGGTCTTCGAAGGCGTGGCGCTCAATACACGTTGGATGATGAAGCCGGTCTCCCGCTTTCTTGGCCGCAGGCCTGAGGCAATCACCATGATCGGCGGCGGCGCAATGTCGCCCGCCTGGTGCCAGATCTTTGCGGATGTTCTGGGTGTCCAGATCCGCCAGCCACATGATCCGATGAAAGCCAATGCACGCGGTGCGGCCTTCATCGGGGCTGTGGGACTCGGCCTCATCCAGTTCGATGACGTCGCACGCCATGTGGTGATCGACCGGGTCTACGATCCTGATCCGGCGACGCAGCGGCTCTATGACGAGCGCTTCGGTATCTTCACGGAACTCCATCGGCGCCTGGCGCCGCTTTACAAACGTCTAAACGGATCAAAGGGCAAGATTCATGGCTAAATTCATGGCCCAGCGGCAGGAGATTGCCGATATGTGCCGCTATTTCGCGGATAATGGCTATTTTGCCGGAACCGGCGGCAATATCGGCGTCCGTGTCGATAGAAAATTCATGGCGGTCACCCCCTCGGCCTCCGACTACTACACGGTTGAGGCTAAAGACGTGGTGATCCTCGATATCGAGACCCTTGACATTGTCGAGGGTGACAAGACGCCGACCATTGAAAAAGGACTGCATGCCAGGATGCTCCTTATGCATCCTAACCGTCATGCCAGTGTTCATACACATCAACCGATCGCAAGCGCTGTCGCCTTGCTGCATGAAATTCTGCCCTGGCCAAGGGGAAGCGATCTTGGGGCACTTGGTCCTCACGTCGCGCTTATTCCCTATAGGCCGTCGGGCACGGGAATGCTGGCAAAGATTTTTGCGAAGTCCCTGCGGCCCGACATCTTTGCATATCTTCTGGCCAGTCACGGCGTCATCTGTGCGGGGGCCGATCTCAAGACCGCTGCGGGCATGATCCGCAAGATCGAAGCCGCCGCCGCCGCCCACCTGCGCGAACGCATCAACAAACACGTCAACCTCGATCGGCAACTCCAGGCGCTCATTCTGAACGTTCTGGACAAGGCTGAGACCAAGGGAGCTTGAAATGAACATGGCAGCTCGTAACTCTGAACTTTCCTACAGCATCAGTGCCTGGCCAGATAACAAAGACCTCATGGACCGGCTGAACGCCCTGCTCAAGCAGCCTCCCAAAGGTATTTCCAAGGCCAATATGCCCAAGGTGCTCGATTATTTCGAACAGAAATGCCAGACCTCCAAGGCCTGGGCTGCACGGGCGGCGGAGGTTATTCCGGGTGGGGTCCAGCATAATCTCGCCTTCAATTATCCGTTTCCCATAGCGGCCACCAAGGTCGATGGCGCTTATATGTGGGATGCGGACGGCAATCGCTATACTGACTTTCTGCAGGCGGGCGGACCGACATTGCTTGGCTCCAACTATCTGCCGGTGCGCGAAAAAGTGCATCAACTGATCGACGAATGCGGTCCGGTGACTGGCCTCCTTCACGAATACGAATTCAAGCTCGCCGAGATCATCCGTAAATTTATGCCTGGTATCGAAATGTTCCGCATGCTCGGTTCCGGCACGGAAGCCTGCATGGGTGCTATCCGCTTAGCCCGCGCCCATACCGGCAAAAAATGGGTGATCAAGGTTGGCGGCGACTATCATGGCTGGAGCGACCAGATGGTCTACGGCATGCGCGTGCCTGGCACCGGCCGGCGCGAAGCTACGGGCATTCCGAAAGGTGTCACGGGTTATACTCAGGAAGTCTTCCCCAATGAGATCGGCACGCTCCGGCGCAAGCTGATGCTGAACCGTATTCGCGGCGGCACGGCAGCGGTCATCCTCGAGCCTCTTGGGCCGGAAAGCGGCACGCGGCCTGTGACGCCCGAATACAACCGCGAAGTTCGCAAACTCTGCGACGAATTCGGCGCGTTGCTGATCTTCGATGAGGTCGTCACCGGTTTTCGTGTCGGCATGGGCGGTGCGCAAGGCTATTTCAACGTGACGCCCGATATCACCGTGTTCGGCAAGTGCCTCACCGGGGGGTATCTGATGGCAGGCGGGATCGGCGGTCGCAAGGACATCATGATGACCCTGGTCGGGGGTATCGGCACCTCGAGTAAGCGCGCCTTTGTCGGCGGCACGCTTTCGGCCAATCCGCTGTCTTGCGTTGCTGGTTACTATGCGATCGAGGAGATGGCGCGCACCAATGCGCCGGTTGTTGCCGGACGAGCTGGCGACCGGCTGGCCAAGGGCTTGAAGGAGATCCTCAACCGGCTCGGCCTTCCCTATGTGGTCTATAATATGGGCTCCATCGTTCATCTGCAGACGTCCGCCGTGCTGTTGATGAGCATGCGCAACCCGATCAAGCTGATGCGCGAGGCCAATCCCCGTAAACACCTGATGGAAGAGATGGGGGCGGCCTATATGGCGCATGGCATTCTAACCCTGGCGGGAAGCCGCATCTATACCAGTATGGCGGACACCGATGAGGTGATCGACGATGCCCTTGAGCGTTTTGAAACCGTTTTCCGTTTGGTGTGACATGCTTATGAAAGTCAATAATGCCTATATCGAAGAGGCTCTTGGCCGGGCGGCGGCACGCCTTGCGGGAAAAGGGCTTCTCAAACCGGGCGATATGCTGTCGCAGCGGATTCCCGAACAAAATGCCTTTGTGAGTGTCCGCATCAACTCTGGACAGGACGTGCCGGATGCATTCGAATGGACAAGCCTTTCCGCGACACCGGGCCTTTCCGCGATACCGGGGGACTTGCATCATCGCATCTACCGGGCGCGGCCGGATGTGGGTGCCATTGCCTCAGGCGGGTTGACCTGGACATTTGCACTGGCGCGCCTCGACCTTTCCCTGCCGGCGGTGTTCGATGAGCAGATCCGTCACCTCGGCCTTGAGGCAAAACGTTTAGGCATGTGCTCGACCGATGACCCGACGAAGGCCTTGTCGAACGGCGCTAACGCCTATTGCCTTGATGACATGGCGCTGTGCTTCGGCATGGGGCTTGAGCGCCTGCTGCTGAATATCGAGATCCTGGAAAAATGTGCCGAATGCTTCATTCTTGCGCACAGTGCCACGGTCAAGGTCAAGCATATCCCATGGCTCATCAGGTTCATTGCCAATGGCCGTTTGAAGAAAGATCAGAAAGAGGCCGCAGCTCGGCATCTTCGCGGGGAACGATCAATCATGAAGGCTGGATACTGACTAAAGCGCGACAGCGCCTTTCCAACCTTGGTGGGCGGCAGGCCAATGGTGCGATTGCTGCGTGGAAGCTATCTTTTTGCATCGCCGGATATCAGCATAGGATCTTTTGGGGTCATTTTTTGATCAGCTCAGGCCAAGCCGGTATCCGCATATTTCGAACCGTTTCTTCCATCTGTTACGATCAGTCCCATAAAAAAACAGGGGTTCAGAATGCAAGACACCATGCTCGTCACGGGCGGGAGCGGATTTGTTGCCTGCCATCTCATTCTCCAGCTTCTTGAAATGGATGCCGCTGTGCATGCCACGGTCAGGAGCCTGCGCAATGTGGCCAAGATCAAGCCGTTGACCGATATGCAGGCTCGCTTTCCGGGGAAGTTGACGCTCTATGAGGCCGACCTTCTGACCCCTGGTTCTTTCGATGCCGCAATGGCTGGCTGCGCGATTGTTTTCCACGTCGCATCGCCTTTCAAGCTGCCGGAAAAAATCAAGGATGGGCAGCGCGAAATGGTGGAGCCAGCCCTTCAAGGCACCCGCAATGTTCTTGGCAGCGTCAACAGAACCGAAAGTGTCCGGCGCGTGGTGATGACATCGACGATTGGCGCCATCTTTGGCGATTATATCGATGTCCGGTCGATGAAGAATAACACGGTTGCCGAGGAGTATTTCAATACGTCGAGCAATGTTCAAAACAATCCATACCATTATTCCAAGGTTCTGGCGGAAAAGGAAGCCTGGAAAATCCAGGGTGAGCAAAGCCGCTGGAGCCTGACAACCATCAATCCAGGCATGATCCTCGGCCCTTCCTTGACGCCTGCTTCTGAATCCGGCTCGCTCTTTCTGCTGGACGAGATGTTCAAGGGATATTTTTTCTACGGCATGCCGGATCTCAGCCTCGCATGTGTGGATGTTCGCGACGTGGCGCAGGCGCATATCCGGGCGGCGCTGAACCCGGACGCAAAGGGGCGTTATATTCTCGCGGAAAACCATACCCGGACCTTCCTGGAAATCGCCGGATACGCACGCCGGGTTCACCCCAAGCCCTATCTGTTGCCCTCCTGGCAGATCCCCAATCTGGTGGTTCGGCTGATCGGGCCGCTGTTTGGCCTGACGCAGGCATATATGACGAACCATCTCGGCATTCGCTTTGCTCTCGATAACAGGCGCAGCCAATCTGAGTTGGGCATCGCCTACCGGCCATTCGAGCAGACGATGGCGGATCATTATCACGGTTGGGCGCAACAGCGTGGCGCGATGGCATAATTTCCCAAGCCGAAGCCGATTTAAGGAATGATGCAGTTATCAGGCAGGAGATCAATCATGCATTTTTCAGGAAAAATTATTCTGATCGTCGGGGCTTCCTCCGGCATGGGGCGGCTGCTTGCCCTGCGGCTTGCAGGCGAGGGTGCCAAGGTGATCGTTACGGCGCGGCGCGAGCCGATGCTCATCGAATTGTCCGAGGATATCAGCAGCGCCGGTGGCGATTGCCTCGCCATTGCGGCTGATGCAACCGATGCGGCGGCCGCCGCCGAGGTGGTGAAAACGGTGATCGATCACTATGGCCGGATCGACATGATCTATCTGAATGCTGGTGGTGCGCCAGCCCTGGATATGCGGCTGATGAGCGCCAGTGACGTCAACGCCTGCATGCGTTTGAATTACGATGTCGTGGTCAATTATCTCTTCCCGGTTTTGAAGCAGATGATGCGACAGGGCGGGGGTTATGTCGCCCATACCAATTCGCTCGCAGGCTTGCTCGGCGTGCCGCTTCAAGGCCCTTATTCAGCAGCCAAGGGAGCGGCTATGCTGCTCATCGACACCTGCCGCGTCGAATTTGCCCGCTATGGCATCAAGTTCACCACCGTTTATCCGGGGTTTGTCGCCACCGAGGCAACGGCTGGTGATGGGATGCCGGCGCCCCTTGAGATTTCGGCGGACAAGGCCGTTGACCACATTCTGTATGCGCTGAGGAATGAGAAGGCGGATTATCTATTCCCTTTCACGATGCGCTGGTTAATCCGGCTGGCCCATATTCTGCCCAAGCCTCTGATGCTCTGGATTTTGGGCAAGTCGATGCCAGCCCTACACGAGATCGGACATACGCAACCGATATCGACCTGATAGGCGGTTTTCGAGTGCCTCATCACTGGACGAATACTGCATCGGCCATCAAGGCCGACAGATCAACAATGAGGTAATGCATCCTGATGCAAGACATCGAGTCCGCGGTTTTCGATCTTGATGAAACATTGCTCGACTGGGATTCAACCGCCGCCTGGATTCTGGAGCGGGTGGGTCAATCAGGCTGGCGCTTTGTGCTGGCGGCATTGGCATTGCCTTTCGCCGGTCCATTGATTGTGTTTCCGCCGCTGCGGCGTTGGGGAACCTCGGTCTTTCTCTGGATCGCCACGTTCGGACTTTCCGAATATGCCTTGAAAGTCTCTTTCGTGCGTTTTGCCGACAGGGTTAACGCAGGCAAACAGCCAAGGCTAGCCTGGCATGAGAAAGGCCTGGCCGAGCTTCGGCATTATTTGAACCAAGGCAGTCGAGTGGCCGTCGCAACCGGAGCGCCGCTGTGGATTGCTGCGCCGTTTGCAGCGTACATCGACAGTCGTATTCAGGTGGTTGGATCGGGATTACACCGCGTTCTCGGTGGCTGGGTTCTCAGCGATCATTGTCGCCATGGAAGAAAATGCATAGCGCTTGGCGGCATTGGATTTCAGGGGAGATGGACTGCGGCCTACACGGACAGCTTAGATGATCTGCCGATTTTAATGCGGGCGACACGGGCGTTTGCCATTAATAGTTCCTCCAGGAAAAGAAAGAAATTCGACGCCAACGGATTGAATATTCAGTATTTGAACTGGTGAGCCGTTTTGTTGATGACGGAATGAGGACTAGGAAGATTCATTGAAAATGAATCCTCCTATCGAAACGTCAAAGGGTTCCTGCCACACTCTCGTGCCTGACATCTCTGCCGTTAGACGATTAAGCCCTTCATCGGCTGAACACTGTCCGAGCCTGGAAACACAACACTGGCCAGATGACCCGCACTGGCACCAAGAAGATCGACCGCCATGCCTTTGATCACGGCGCGGATGTCGGTGGTGGCGGCCAGATCCCGGCCTTCAAACAGTTGGTTCTGCTTCAGCCCCGGCCAGTCAGTGATGACGCGGCCACCCCGCACGGCACCGCCAGCGAGGAAGGCAGTCGTGCCGGTGCCGTGGTCGGTTCCGTCAGTGCCGTTGATGCGTGCTGTGCGACCGAATTCCGTTGCAACGATGATCGCCGTATCCTTCCACGCCGGTCCAAGTTCCTGTTCGAAAGCGGCAATAGACTTGTCGAGCCCAGCCAGAAGCTTTGCCAACCGGTCGATTTCCTGCGCGTGGGTATCCCATCCCTCAAAAGCCAGGGCTGCGACACGCGGACCATCCGGTTGGGCCAGCAACCGGGCCGCGCCGCGGGCCATTTGCTCCATGCCGTTCGGGTCGCCGGGGCCACCTTTCGACTTCATGTCGAGGCCGGATGCGATCTTTCCGGTCTGGATGCCTTCAATCAGAAGCTTCGAGAGCATCGGGTCCGTACGGCCATAAAGATCCATCAGGCGCAGCGCGAGATCGCCATCTGCGGGCCTGAGCACGGACGGCGCCCAGCCGAGTACAGGTGCCTTGCCACGAATGACGAGGGGCGAGGTTGCCCCGACGGAAAGCCCCTGCACGCGTTCTGCCGCACCAGGAGCGATCTTGTCCCCGGCTGGCAAGCCCTCCAGCATACGGTTCATCCAGCCGGTTTCAACATGTCCCGGCGTCGGAAAGCCGGATTCGAGCACATCCTGTCCATCGAAATGCGAGCGTTCACGGTAGGCGGTGGCACTGGCATGGACTACGGCGGCCTGATTGGCGCGGAACAGGCGTTGGAAATTCGGCATCGAGGGATGCAATCCGAAAAAGCCGTCGAGCGGCAGCACCGGCTTGTCGCCATCCAGCCTCAGCGCGATCGACTGGCGAAGGCCTTCATAATCGGGATCGCCGATGGGCGGCACGGCGGTCAGCCCATCCAGCGCCCCGCGCAGGATGATGGTGACGAAGCGGGGATCGCGTCCGCCAGCCGCATGGGCAAAGCGGGGCATGAAGGCCCAGGCAAACAAGGCGCCGGATGTGCCAAGGACGGCGCGGCGGGTGGGGGAGAGGTTTTCGCACAGCATGGTTCAGCGCCTCTGAAATTCGGGGGAAAGGAAAGCAATCGACAGGCCCTGGGGTCGGGTTTCCGCCCGGGAAATCGCCTGCAATGTATCGGCGGCGAGAAGGGGTCCCAGCCGGTCACCGGCAAAGGCACGCGGATCGATCTGGCCCTGGATCTGATGGGCAAAGAGATTTGCCGCATCGATGCGGGTCGCCAGCGATTCCGACGATGCCCAGGCATCGGTAACGTCGGAAAAACCGTTGGGACCGGCGGGGTTCCACAGCGGTTGGCCAAGCGCATTCAGCATGGAAATGATCTGCTCCGGCTTCGGCCTGATCCCGCTGCAGCGCAGCATCGCCGCCACATAATCCTGCGGCATGCGCATTTTCGTCAGCGTCGGGTTCCAGGCTTCGTCGGCATCGATAAGGGCAGTATAGACAGCTGAGAGATCGCCCTGCGACTTGGTATAGGCGGCGGCCAGTTTCGCCACCAGGGCCGGGGGCGGTTGGTCAGCGACGAAATACCGGACAAGTTTTGTGGCGATATGTCTGGCGGTTGCCGGGTGGCGGGCGAGGTCGCGCAAGGCGGTGCGGCCCTGTTCCACATTGCCCTCGGCATAGGTCATTCCCATCATCGTGTGGTCGCCCGGTTCATGGGCATTGGCGTTAAAGATGAATTTGCCCTGTGGGCCTGGGCGTTTTTCATCGCGGTAGAATGTCCAGCCGGTAATGATCCGCGCCAGCGACGTCACATCTGCCTGATTATAGCCGCCATCGACGCCGAGCGTGTGCAGCTCCATGATCTCACGGGCAAGATTTTCATTGAGGCCCCGCTTGCCATTCTTGTTGGCGGGCGAGGTCGGGCCAATCGATTGCTGGTTATCGAGGAAAACCAGCATGGCCGGATGGGTTTCGACCGCCAGCAGCATCTCTTCGAACTTCCCAAAGACATGGGGACGGATGGCCTCCCGCTCGAAAGCTCCGGCCAGAATATGCACTTCGCCACCCTTGCTGATCGCCACCGAAAAATGGTTAGCCCAGAACATCGCCAGCCGTTCGCCAAAGCCGATCAACGGTTGGTGGATCGTTCCGTTGAAACGGGCATCGGCCTCCGCAAGCAGGATCTGCTGCGGAAAATAGGGACGCTTGGAAACCGGCATATCCGGCTTTTTGTCCATGGACTGGGGTTGGGCCTGGACCTGAGCTTGGGCCTGCGGTTGGGGTTGCGACTGGGGCGGCATGGCACCCGCCTGCATGCCATTGCCCTGCATAGCATTGCCTTGCATGCCGGAAGCTCGGGGCGGGCCGCCTGCGCCCTGCATCGTATTCGCGCCGGCCATGGCCGCGCCCGCCATTGCACCGGCTGCGGGTTGTTTGTCGCGTTCGGCTTTGACCTGTTTTTGGTATTCGTAAAGCGCCACCAGGAGATCGGAACTGGAGCGCAATTGCGCGCCGACGGGCGTTGGCACAGCAAGCTCTGTGATCTCTTCCTTCAAAAGATCGCGGGGGGCATCCTTGATGGCGGTGATCCCGCCATCCGCAGCGCCAAGGCCGAAGCGCCAGAGCGCCAATGCGGCATCGACATCGTTGGAATTGGACATGGCCGATATGAACTCCGTTTCATCATCGGCCTTTCAACGTCGCTATAGGTTCAAATCCGTCGCTTTTGAAATATGATCATTTCGTGGCAGGCCGGGGTGCCTCCCGCTGGATCAATCCATCCGCCAGACGGCGTCGTTCATCGACCGAAAGGCTGGCTACAAAATCGATCGCCTTCTGCTCGGTGGCGGCTCGCACCGCATATTCGGCCTCGCGGGCGCGTTTTAGCGCATCGGCCAGCGCCACACCGTCGAGATCCGGCTTGCCCATCAGGGCGGCGGCCTCGACACGCGCTTGGCGCGCTTCAAGTCCGGTGGAGCGCACATCACGGCGCGCATCGTTCAGGGCCTTCTGAAACTCACCGCGCAATTTTGACGGAAGCTGCTCGCCCGCCAGCGGCAGACGCGAAGGCGGGATCGTGGCAGTGTCATAGAGATAGAAAAACCCGGCACCGGCAAGGGCGCAGATCAGGAAGGTGTTGAGCACCAGAAGGCCGATGGCCAGCCGCTTGAAACCGTTTTCCGTCATCGTATCTCCTGGGCAATTTCGCCTTCGGTCATGATATTGCCAAACGCGGTCGCGGTATCAATCATCGGGATCTGGGTGGGCGGTGCAACTATTGCAACCGCCAGCGCACCGGTCAGGCCGCCCGCAAGGCCGACGCCGAGAAGCCCCGCGCCGACCAGCCAGCGATGCAGCCTACGGCGCAGTGTGACGCGCTTGTCTGCCGATTGCAGGATGCGGCCTGTCAGGGCAGCGGACGCAGAGGGTGGGGCCGAAAGGGCGAGAAACGCATCCAAGCGGGACGCCTCTCCCACCATGGCGCGACCGGCTTCGGTTGCGGCAAAGATGTCAGCCGCCCCGCGCCGGTCTTCGGGCCAGCGTTTGCGGTCGCCACCATAGGCTTCGACAAGCGCGCGAAACCGCTCCGCATCCATGCTTTGCTTGCTGTCGTCACTCATTCCCATCTCCGTTCATCCCATCTCCGTTCATCCCGTCGCTGGTCAGGCCGTCTGCGGTCAACATCTTCTGCAAAGACCGTCGTCCACGCGCCAAAAGGCTTTCCAGCGCATCGACACTGATCTGCATCACATTGGCTGCCTCCAGGTTCGACATGTCCTGGTAGTAAACCAGAACGATTGCTTCCCGTTGCCGGGGCGCGAGCGCCTGCAAAGCCTCGGTGACCCGCTGGCTGTCTGTTTCATGTCCCGTCAGTCCGGCATCCGGCAGAGGCGCGTCGTCCATCCGATCCGGCGGCTCGGCCATCAGCACGTCACGCCGCTTGCGCAGCCGGTCGTAGCAAAGGTTGATTGCTACGCGGTGCGCCCAGGTATCGAAGCGGGCACGGCCCTGCCGCCAGCCTCCGGCATGTTTCCAGATGCGCAGAAAGGTTTCCTGCGCCACATCCTCCGCCTCCGCCGGGTCAGCGAGCATGCGATTGGCAAGCGCCAGAAAACGCGGCAGTTTGCGCGCCACCATGGTCCGCATCGCAGCCTGATCGCCCGCCGCAACTTGCTTGACCAACTCTTCATCGGGATCGTCGGTCATGTCCTTTTCACCGCAACCCATCCACCGCAACCCGGGCAGTTCCGCGGACACGGTTGCTCTGTTTTGCCTCATTGGAGGTCAAAATGCGCAAGGACCTGGGAAGCATCAAGGTGAGGTGGATCAAATTTTCTCCCGAAGATGAGATAGGACAGCTCAATCGATGGATCTTCAACGCGGGAGAAACGCAATTCCGTCGCTCATTCTGAGATTTTTTTGGCGAATATCCGGCGCTTGGCCCGGCGTCCAGGGCTGCTGCCCCGGGAATGCGGGCCGGGTTTTCGCCCGGCCCGCCGATCATCAACGCTTCTTGACGAATTCCGTCCGCAGCACCAGTCCCTTGATCGCGTCATGACGGCAATCGATCTCTTCCGGATTGTCTGTGAGGCGGATCGACTTGATGACGGTGCCCTGTTTCAGCGTCTGGCCAGCGCCCTTGACCTTCAGATCCTTGATGAGGGTGACGGAATCGCCATCCTGCAAGATGTTGCCGGAGGCATCACGGACCTCCGATGCCTGAGCGGCAGCGGCTGCCACTTCGGAGGCGGGGCGCCATTCGCCGGTCGCTTCATCATAAATGTAATCGTCGTTATCGCCAGCCACGGACCCTGCTCCTGAAGTGAATGTTATCTGATCTCCGTCGCTTACAGGAGCAAGGCCCGGTGTTGCAACGAGAACATCGGTTAATTCGAACATGAGGAACGGTTTCGTCCGCTATAGCGATGACTTTTCCATGCGCAGTTTGTTGTCTCTTGTCAAAAAGGCGCGGACGAAGGATAAGCGGGGCAGGCAGACATGCCTCCGGCGAACCCTGTGACGGGAGGGCAGTGTCCCCGGAAATCCAACCATAGAAGGCGTTCGGGCTCGTGTCGATCTGGCGAAACCTCATGCGATCCGTTGACTGTCGATCCGACCAACCTTTCAAGGAGCTGAAATACGATGGTCCAACAAAAAGGCGCCCTCTCGGCGGTTGCCAAACTCTGGCTGATCCTTTTGGGTACGGTGCTCGTTCTCGCCGGTTTATGTCTTGCCATCGGTGGCTACCGACTGATCACACTCGGCGGTAGCTGGTATTTCATCATCACCGGTATTGCCGTGGTCCTGTCCGGCCTGCTGGTTTTGATGCGGCGCCCGCTCGGCGCGGTGCTGTTCGTCATCGTCACGCTGTTGACCGCCGTCTGGGCGATCTGGGATGCCGGTCTTGATTTCTGGCCGCTGATCTCGCGCCTATTGGCCTTCGGCATCGGCTCCACCGTGGTGCTGCTGTCGCTGCCGCTTCTGCGCAAGGCGCGCGGCCTGGCACCCGGCTACGCCGGTTCACTCACGCTTGCGGCAGTTCTGGCCTTGGCGTCCGCAGGCGGTGTGGCCGGCATGTTCATGCCCCATCCTTCCGTGCCTTTTACCGGCACTCCGATTGCTCGTGTACCGGTCGATCCGGCAAATGAACAGAAGAACTGGGAACATTACGGCAATACATCAGGCGGGAGCCGCTTTGCCGCGCTCGACCAGATCAATGTCGATAATGTCAAAGCTCTGACGGTCGCCTGGACCTATCATACCGGCGATACCCCGATCAGCCCCGGCAACAACGGCGCGGAAGATCAGGAAACTCCGTTGCAGGTCGGCGAAAAGCTGTTTCTCTGCACCCCCCATAACAACGTCATCGCCGTCGATATCGATAGCGGCAAGCAGCTTTGGAAGGCTGAAATCAACGCCAAGTCGTCGGTGTGGATGCGGTGCCGCGGTCTTGCCTATCGACGCGACCCGTCCGCTGGATCAGCCTACGGTTCCTGGCTCCACACCTGTCTCTGCGGTGACTGTTGCTCCGGGCGCGCTTTGCGAACGCCGTATCCTGATGAACACGATCCAGGCTCAATTGATTGCACTCGATGCGGATACCGGCGCGTTTTGCCCTGATTTCGGCACCAATGGCCGTGTCGATCTGAAGATCGGCATGGGCGATGCGCCCGATCCGCAATATGTGCTGACATCGGCACCCACGCTTGCCGGAACCACTGTCGTGGTCGGTGGCCGTATTGCTGACAACGTCCAGGTCGATATGCCAGGCGGTGTCATGCGCGGTTTCGATGCCGTCACCGGTGAATTGCGCTGGGCGTTTGATCCCGGCAATCCTGAGATCACCAAGCTGCCGCCTCCAGGCCAAACCTATACGCGCTCGACGCCGAATGTCTGGGCGGCGATGTCCTACGATCCGGCCTCTAATACGGTGTTCATGCCGGTTGGCAGCCCTTCGGTTGATCTTTACGGCACGACCCGCACACCGCTCGATCATAAATATGGTGCTTCCATGCTGGCACTCGATGCCACCACGGGCCGTGAAAAATGGGTCTACCAGACCGTTCACAACGACCTCTGGGATTTCGACGTGCCGATGCAGCCGTCCTTCATCGATTTCCCGAAGGCGGATGGCACAAAGGTTCCGGCCCTGGTTTTCGGCACCAAGGCCGGTCAGCTTTACGTTCTCGACCGGCAAACCGGCCAGCCGCTGACGGAGGTCAAGGAGATCCCGGTCAAGGCGGCAAACATTCCGAACGAGCCTTACTCTCTCACGCAGCCTTTATCGGTCGGCATGCCGCAGATCGGTACCGGTCCCTTCACCGAGTCCGACATGTGGGGTGCAACACCCTTCGACCAACTGATGTGCCGTATTGCCTTCAAATCCATGCGCTATGAAGGCCTCTATACGGCTCCCGGCACAGATACCTCGCTGGCATTCCCCGGCTCGCTCGGTGGGATGAACTGGGGTGGTCTTTCCACTGATCCGGTCCATAACCTGATTTTCGTGAACGACATGCGCGTCGGTCTTTGGGTGAAAATGCAGGAAGCGGCACCCACGACCAAGACGTCAAATGGCGGCGAAAGCGTCAATACCGGCATGGGCCTGGTGCCGATGAAGGGGACGCCTTATGCGGTTCTCAAGGATCGCTTCCTCTCCGCCGCAGGCATTCCCTGCCAGAAGCCGCCGTTTGGTACGCTGACAGCGGTGGATATGAAAACCCAGAAGATCGTCTGGCAGGTGCCGGTTGGTACCGTCATGGACCAGGGGCCGCTTGGCATCAAGATGGGCCTGCCCATTCCGATCGGCATGCCAACACTAGGTGGCACGCTTGCCACGCAGGGTGGTCTTGTGTTCATTGCTGGCACCCAGGACTATTATCTGCGTGCCTATAGTGCTGCGACTGGTGAAGAAGTCTGGAAAGCCCGGTTGCCGGTCGGTAGCCAGGGTGGCCCGATGACCTTCAAATCGCCCAAGACCGGCAAACAATATGTGGTGATCTCGGCAGGCGGCGCGCGCCAGTCGACCGATCGTGGCGATTACGTCATCGCTTACGCCTTGCCGAACTGAAAATAATCCAATGACAGCAATCCGCCCGGAGGCAGCTCCGGGCGGTTTTTATTTTCCCATCGCCTTGGGTCTCGATGCCTTCTGGGCTCTCTCCAAATTTGGAAAGAGATCAGAGACCCGGATTGCCCGGCACGCTATGAAGGATCATAGCTGCGGCGCCAAACGCGACGGCATCGACCGCTGAGATTTGCGGGATGAGGATATCAGGTTGAATGACCCGCGCTCCATCGAACGGATTCGATGTTGAGAAATCAAGCCATGGTGCTAGCTTTTCCCTTACCAGTCTGGGCAGTGTTCCACCGATATAGATCGCCGATGGCGCAAGAACGGCTGTCACCATAAAGGCGAGCGTGGCTAATTCCGGTCCGGCTTTCCTCAGCCACGCATCAAGAACTGTCGGGTTTGCTTGCAGATATGCCGTCCATTGGTCGCAAGACCGGCCTTTCGGGATGTTTCCCTGATGCTCTTTGCACCAGGCTGCCAAGTCGTCAAAAGAGGGGCGCGATAATCCGCGCGCGCGAAGCGCGCCCACTTCGCCAGCATTTCCAAGATTGCCGCGATAAAGTTCCTTGTCAATGATGATGCCGCTGCCAATGCCCTCGGACAGGTAAAGATAGGCAAAATTATCGTGTCCGCTGGCATTGCCCAAGGCAAGCTCGCCCATGGCCGCAGCATTGGCGTCGTTTTCAATCATCACCGGACAGTCAAGTGTCTCTCTCAGGGTCGAGGCAAGATCTGAGCCTGCCCAGGAAACGACTTCCTCCGCGAGATCGAGGAAGGCAGTGCCGTGACGGAAACGGGTTGGCATGGCCACAGCGGCGCCGATCAGCAGGCCTTCATCAATGCCGTTTGATGTCAGCAAGTCGGTTTTGAGCGATTTGATCGCCGTCTGAATGTCGGAAAATCTGTCGTAAGGCCCTTCAAGCTGCTGTTCGCCAATCCGGTTGCCGCAAAAATCGAGCAACGTCACTGTCAGCGAATAGCTGTTGGCATGCACCCCAAGCGCATATCCGATGTTTCCGGCGAGCATGAGGTCGATGTGAGGCGCCCCGCGCTGGCTTTGCCGTCTGGCTCCCTGGATAACGATGCCGCGCGCGATCAAGTCACGGGTCATCATGCTGACGGCAGCCTGGGTCACGCCGCACAATTCCGCGAGTTCTGCACGCGATGCAATGCCGTTTCGCCGCAAGTGTTTCAGCACCGCCGCTTGCGTGGTGCCGATGCCGTGCAAAGGCCGTTGTCTTCTCAGCACCGGATTCGGTCCCTCTCCATCACTGATCCGGCGATGTCATAAATCAGTTACTTAAGCAAGTTAATTAAATAATCATCACCAACTGGATCAATAGCCATGACCAAATGCCTCGCCCTTCTCGCCACCGTGGCGATTTCTGCGCTTGCCACCGGATGGGCGCATGCAGAAGACATCAAGATCAAGCTTTCGACGCTGGCCGATAAGACGGCTCCCGCGCGCATCACCAATATCGAAGCCGCCGCAGACATCATGAACAAGCAGTTCAAGGCGGCGGGCGTCGATAAACATATTGTCATCGAAGCCAATAACAGCACCGTTAAAGGCTGGGACGACCTCGCCCTCGATACGCTGAAGGCATTTGCAGTCGGTCAGGGGCCGGACATCTATGTCGTGCCGCATGAATGGATCAGCAAATTCGCCGAGGATGGCGACGCGCTGCCGATGGACGAGAGGATTGCCGCTGCCCCATGGGTCTATGGCGACATCCTGCCAGTGCTGTGGAAGGCCGCCAAGGGCAATGATGGCAAGATCTATGGCATACCGCAGGATGCCGAGATCCGTATGTTCTTCTATAACAAGGACATGCTGCGCAAGATCGGCAAGGATGAGGCCTTTATCGAAGGCTTGCCCGCCAAGGTCGAGGCTGGCGAATTCACGCTTGATGATCTGACGGCGCTCTCCAAGGAAGTGGTCGATGCCAAGGCTGCTCAATACGGCATGTTGCATCGCCCCAATGTCGGCATCGATTATCTGATGGTCTTCCAGTCCTATGGCGTCAAATTCCTGGATGAGAAAACCGGCAAGCTGGTGTTTCCGAAAGCGGAAATGACCAAGGCTCTCGGCTGGTACGAGCGCAATGCCAAGCAAGGCGTCACCCCTGTCGATAACACAGCAATGAGCTGGGATGCGATCCAGGGCGCCTTCAAGCAGGAAAAGGCTTTCATCTTCCATCAGGGCGTCTGGGCGGTTGCCTGGCAATTGGGTGAGATGAACGGTGCCACCTGGCCGACGGATCGCGACGGCTATTTCCACAAGATCGGCTGGATTCCGGCCCCGGCTGCAGAAAAGGGCGGCAAGCCCGCCAATCTTTCCCATCCGCTGCTTTATACCGTCAATGCCAAGAGCAAGAATGCTGACATTGCCGCTGATCTCGTAGCGCTTGCGACATTGCCGTATTTCAACAACCAGCATGCTGTCACTTCCTACCATACAGCAATTAGCAACGCCCAGACGGCAATGCCGAAATACAAGGACAATTGGGTTCTGTCGGCGGCATCGCCGATGATGGCTCACGCTGGGTTCGTGCCGAACCACACCCAGTTCGGCAGCTACAACAAGATCTTGTTCAGCGGCTTGCAGGCCGTGGAAACCGGAAAAATGAAGGCGGCCGATGCCGTTGAGTTCATTGCCGACGAACTTGAAACGCAATTCGGCTCGGACGTTGAAATCCGCGATACCGCCAGCAACTAAACTCGGCCCTGCTGCGTGCCGCCCGTCTCTTCATCGGGCGGCACATTTCATTCTCATTGGTAGTCCATAATGTCCCAATTCCAGCTTCGAGCGCATCGACCGGCTCGGCCAATTCTTTACCTCGCGCCGGCAATCGCGCTGCTTGCCGTGTTTTTTCTGGCGCCGATCCTGGTCAACGCGGTGATCGCCTTTACGGACATGGGGTCGAACCTGCGAGTCGGCCATTTCACATTGCAGAACTTCGAGCGGATCGTGCAGCGTGATGCGCGGATCCCCATGGTGCTGCTGACAACGCTGATCTACGTCACGGTCACCCTTTTCATCTTCAATGTTGGCCTCGGCGCGCTTTTGGCGATGACCTCGACCGCGATCCCCGATCGGCTGGGTAATTTCTTTCGCGGGCTATGGCTTTTGCCACGCATGAGCCCGGCTGTGCTCTACGGGATCTTGTGGATATGGATCGCCGATCCAACGCCTTTAGGGCTGCTCAACCAGGTGACGGGCGCATTCGGCCTGCCACCGGTCAATTTGCGCAATGATTTTCCGCTGCTGCTGGTCATTCTGGCAAATGGCGCTGTCGGGGCTTCCTTTGCGATGGTCATCCTGACCTCGTCGATCCGCTCGATCCCTTCACACCTCGCCCATGCGGCACGTGTCGATGGTGCCAGCGAGTGGGGCGTTCTGCGCCATGTCGTGGTGCCAGCGCTCTCGCAGCCGATCCGCTTCATCACCATCTACCAGGCACTCTCCCTGATGACGACCTATGAATATATCCTGCTGATCACCGGTGGTGGCCCGCTCTACGATTCCACACCCTATGCGCTCTACATTTATCGGCGCGCCTTCGAAAGCGGCGCCTATGCCTATGGTGCGGCGCTGGCGCTGGGCCTGATGGTCATCGGTATCGCCGTGACCCTGGTGCAATGGCGTGTCTCCAATATGCGCTCCACCTTTGCCGCTCCAAAGATCGAGGTCTTGTGATGTCGCTGGTCCAGACCGATACCATGCCGTCCACCGATTGGGCACGTCTCGAACGTCGGGGCATTGTCAATCGTGCCGGTTTTCTGTCGGCGCTCATCCTCTTCCTGACGATTGTCTCCATCCCAATCCTGCTGCCCTATCTCTGGCTGTTGGTGAAATCGCTCACCTCGTCCGATGGCGCTGTTAGCCGGCTGGTTCTTTGGCACAGTACGGCCATCGCCGGGGTCGGTTATCTCGGCGCGATTGCGCTGGCGCTGCTGGCGGATCGGCTGCGTAGGCCTGCCATCAACTGGGCTGTGCTTGCCATGGTGATCGTCATTCTGTCGGCTATTTTCCTCGTCCCGCATCTGAGTTTCGACAATTACCGCTTTCTGTGGAACCCTGACATTGCCAAAATCGGCACCAACCGCATGGACCTGATGCCATCGATCTGGTCGGCGCTTGGCACGTCGCTGGTGTTTGCGATTTCCCAGACGGCAATCGTCACACTCGTCGCCACCCCAGCCGCCTATGCGCTGTCGCGGTTCGCTTTCGCGGGCCGTGAAAACATTCTGCGCGGCCTGCTTCTGCTGCACGCTTTTCCGGCACTGGCGCTCACGGTCGCGATCTTCATCCAGCTCTACTATATGGGCCTGCTCAACAATTTGGTGGGTGTCGTGCTGGTGTTGAGTGCGCTTGAACTGCCGTTTGCGATCTTTGTCCTCAAAGGGTTTTTCGACGGCGTGCCATGGGACATCGAGATGAGCGCCGTGACGGATGGTGCAACGCGCTTCCAGGCATTTCGCATGGTGATCCTGCCACAGATCCGCAGCGGCCTGATTGCTGTTGCCACATTTACCTTTCTGCGTGGCTGGGAGGAATATGTCTTCGTCCAGACGCTGTTGATCGAAAAGAACCAGATGACGATGAGCCTTTACCTGTTCTTCGTCGCCCAGGACCATATGGGGGCGGATTACGGCATGATTGCTGCCGTCGGCATCGTCTATCTTCTGCCCGTCCTGGTCCTCTACATTTTCACGCAGAAGTACATCACGCAAATGAGCTTCGGCGGGATCAAAGGATAACCGACATGGCCAAGATCACTCTCGACAATATCACCAAAAGCTGGGGCGAGACCCAGGTCCTGAAACCGATGAGCCTGATGATCGAGGATGGCGAACTCGTCGCCATTCTCGGGCCCTCCGGCTGCGGAAAATCGACCACGCTGTTTCTGCTCGCCGGTCTTTATGCGCCGACGTCTGGGCAGATCGGTTTCGACGGACACAATGTCAACCGCGTCGATGCGCGCGACCGCAATGTCGGCATCGTCTTTCAGTCCTACGCGCTCTATCCGAACCTGACGGTGCGCGACAATATCGCCTTTCCACTTCGCTTCAAAACCATGCGCAAGGACGAGATTGCCAGACGTGTCGAAGAGGCAGCAAACCTGGTGCAGATCAGCGCGCTGCTTGATCGCCGTCCCTCGCAGCTGTCCGGCGGCCAGCAGCAGCGCGTCGCCTTGGCGCGGGCGCTGGTGAAGGAACCGAATATCCTTTTGCTCGATGAGCCGCTTTCCAATCTTGACGCCACCCTGCGCATCACCATGCGGGCTGAGTTGAAAAGCATACAGAAGCGGCTCGGCTTTACCACGCTGATCGTCACCCATGACCAGATCGAGGCGATCACCATGGCCGACCGGATCATCTGCATGAACAATGGCGAGATCGCCCAGGTTGGTACGCCGGATGATCTCTATCGGCGTCCGAGCAATCTGTTCGTGGCAGGCTTTATCGGCACGCCGCCGATGAACCTTCTCAAGGGCCATGCCAATGGATGTCAAGTGCGGATTGGCGAGGCATCCGTCACCCTGACTGGAGAGCGTGATGGAGAGGTGACGCTTGGCCTGCGACCTGAAGACATCACCCTTGTTTCCCATGCGGATGCACTGCTCAGTGGGGAGATTATCAGCGTGGAGCCGATGGGCCGCGAAGTGTTCTACATGATCGACACGCCCGCTGGCGTCATCCATGCGCTGGAATATGGAGAAGCCGTGCGCCATGCACCCGGCGCCAGGGTTGGCATTGTCTGCAAGCCGGAACACACGCTGTTGTTCGACGCCTCCGGCAACCGCATTGTTGATCTCTACGCCAAGCTTTTGCATCACTCCGATAGGCTCGTGAAAACATTAGAACCAGCAAACTGACAGGATTTTTCAATGACCAAGATCGTATCCCATCGCGGGGCCAACCAGTTTGCGCCGGAAAATACCTTCGCAGCTGCCGACCTCGCCCTTCAGCAGGGCGCCGATTACATCGAGCTTGATGTGCGCGAGAGTGCCGATGGTGTACTCTATGTTTTCCACGATGAAACCTTGGACCGAACCACCAATGGCACCGGCCCCATTGGCCATGCAACGTCGGACGAAATCGATGCGCTGGACGCCGGAAGCTGGTTCTCCCCTGCATTCAAGGGCGCGGTCGTGCCAAGGCTTGATGCCTATCTCCAGCACCTGCGTGGCCGCGCCGGTGTCTATATCGAGCTGAAATATTGCGATCCAGCCAAAGTGGTGGCACTGGTGCGAAGCCTTGGCATGGTGGGCGACACGTTTTATTTTTCGTTTTCCGAAGACATGCGCCGCGATCTGCAATTGATTGCGCCGGAATTCCGTAAGATGATGACGCTTGATATTGCCAAGTCGCCGTCTCTGGTCGGTGCGGTGCATCACGCCAAGATCATCGAGATGACTGTTGAACACATGCGGCGGCCAGGTTTACTCGAAGCGTGCCGCAAAGCCGGGCTTGAGGTGATGATCTATTACGCAGGGGACGAGATGGCCATTCACCGCGAAATCGCCAAAGCCGGTGTCGATTACATCAATCTCGACCGTCCGGATCTGTTTAATGCTGCCCGTTGCGACCATGTGGAAGCCGCCGCCTGATGCAGATCGCAGTTGTCGCCGATGTCCATCTGCATGATCTGTACGGCGGGTATGGCATGGTGGAGGAGGGCGGCGGACTTGCCCTTCGCACGCTGGCGGACACCATGGCGTCAACCCGCGTGTTCAATGAGAGCCATGCCGCCTTTCTTGCCGTGTTGGACGATATCGTCCGGCGCGGTATCCGTGATGTCGTACTTCTTGGCGATTATTCCGATGATGGTCAGGTCGGCGCGGTTGCAGCCGTTAAACGGATTCTTTCCGACTACGAAGACAGACATGGCCTGCGGTTTTTCGCCACCTTCGGCAATCATGATTGCTACGGACCAGCGCCGCGTCATCTCGCCAAGCTGCTGACACAGGCCGATGGGCTGGAACCGCTAATGGTAACAAGCGATGATCGTGCGCCTGCACCCGCAATTGTCTGCCCGGGGATGCGTGGCATGTCGATGGCTGAGGCCGTGGCGGCCATGGCACTCTACGGCGTCACGCGTCCCGAGACCATTCTCCATTGGGAGACGCCTCATGACGGTCTGGAGGACCTTGCACTCCGCCAGTTGTCTAGCGGCGACGACCTGAACTGTGACGCCTCTTATCTTGTCGAGCCGCAGGAAGGGCTCTGGCTTTTGATGCTGGACGCCAATGTTTTTCACAAAATTGGCGATACCTGGCAGGTGAGGGCGGATGCCGCATGGGATCATGTTCTGGCGGAACGTCCCTCTCTCCTGACATGGATAAAGGATGTGACTGAGCGCGCCAACCGTTTGGGCAAGACCTTGCTGGCCTTTTCTCACTACCCGGCCTTGGCCTTGGCATTGACAGGAGAAGGCAGTGACGTGCGGGCGGCGAGCACGCCGGACTGGTCGAAGCGCATGCCATCGCCGGAAACCAGCCGCCGCCTTGCATGCGCCGGGATTCGATGGCATTTCAGCGGCCACATGCATGTCGCCGGGCGGGTTGAACTGGATGGTCTCGTCAACATCGCCGTCCCTTCGCCCGTCGCCTATCCTGGAGGCTACGTTGTCGTCACTGCCAAAGCCAAGCAGATTGACATCGAGACCGTTCAGATGAACGTGGCCAAAGGTTTCGATATTGCGTTCCCCGCCTATCAAGTGCAGTCCGGCGGTAACAATCGCACCTGGTTTCCCAAGCTGCTTTCCTGTGCGACCTATGCAGAGTTTCTACGGGCCCATTTGCAAAATCTGATCGAAACGAAACATATTCCCGATGATTGGTCGCCTGAGCTTCTGGCATATCTCGACGTGACGATGGGGCATCTATTCTGTGAGGATAGCCGTTTGGCGGGCCTTGCAGTCGGATATTCGGAGGCTATGTCCCAGCCGTTTCGGCAGATAGTCGAGGAATACTACCTGTTGCGGGCTGCCGGACGAAATGCCTTGGGAGAAATTCCAGCAGAGAGGGTAGTGTTCTATCGTGATCTCGTCACGCACCTAAGATCACAAGATCTCGTAGGGACGGGAGTGTCGCGAAATGTTACCAGGTTTTTGGAATTATTCGCCGCTTGCACAGATTTTGATGGTTGGCTGGATGATTGATTGCATCGTCAACACGAAAAATCAGATCATGGCCGGTTCACTCTGAACTTGACCGACGCTAGCCGCCGAGGCCATTGCCTTGCGACATTTCCCTTCGATTGGGATGACCAGGAGGAAACCATGCCATGTGAATCATTGGCGGCTGAGCCTGGACGACCTGAAAACCGAGCCGCTGGTAAATCGGAAAACCATTCGAACCGAAGACCGGCGTTGAAAGCGTCAACGGAATATTGCCTTTTATGGCTGCCGCCTGCAATCCTCTGATGACATTGGAGCCTATTCCGCTACCTCGGGCTTGCTTTAAAACCTGCAACTCGGAAATCCGCCAATCTGCATATCCAAGGTCGATGATGGTGCGTCCGACTGCGGAACCAAGTCGCTCAATGATGAAGTCGAGATGATCGGGATAGACGCTTTCAGCACCAGCCCGCAGGGTCTTGAATTGTTGCTCATAGAGATCACGAATGAAATCGGGTTTTCCTTCCGCCCATGCGAGCCATGGGCGGGTTTCGATAAACAGTTTGAAAATGAGGTCCTGATCACTCGCTCGAACCAGACGTAAATTCAAACCGTTTCCGAATGCGAAAGAGCCGGTAAAACCATTCATATATGTCTCATCCAACTCAACGCGGCCATCAATTGAATGCAACTTCCAAACGGATGACGTCGGGCTGCGGGCTGAGGATACGCTCAATATACGCAAGCCCGATCTTATCCAGACTGCGATGCTCGATAGCGTAGTCTCCGCTTTGAATGTCAGGAAACGCGTTATGCTGGACGCAGAGAAAAAGGCTGAAAGCCGTTCGCGCTGCTCCCGGTGCGGTGCTGGCTGGGTATTCGACAACCTTGGCCAACACCGCGTTGATCACTGTCTCCTGCGCGGTCAGTGTGAAATCGTCCCCGATATAGGGCGTGAATTTTGCTGCATCCAGAATGAGACCAGTCATGGACGAACCGGGTAGAGGCCTTGAACGCAGAAAATGAAATTGATCGCCAGGTAAGGAGACCTGGCGTCGATAGCAGCACCGGTGCCAAATGGCTGCACCGTAACAGCTCCGCCTGTGATCGCATTGGTGGCAATGCTCTGAGCCGCCGTCGGCGCATTTCCGGAAATGGTAACGCTGCTACTATCGAGAGTGACTGGTGTCGTTGAAGCAGCGCCGTAGATCCTTGTGGCTGCCGTATTTCCACCAGCAAGGGCAGAACCCGCCGTTGGCAACTGGGAAGTTCCCGCAACTGGGCTTGCCTTCATGGTTGCAGTCTGCGTTCCTGTCTGCGCTGGTATATTCACCGTGGCGTTGCCAGTGGGTGTAAAGACAGCCGCATGGGTATGGGCCGGAATTTGGCTTGAATTCAACGAAACGGTATCATTTCCGCCTTTGTTGCCGATCGCATAATTCGGGCTGGTGGGCGTACGTTGTCCATATCCGATGGGCATTTGACCGCGCAGGTCCGGCAGGTTGAAATAAGTTTGCTGGTCGCCGCCGTAGAAATTTGAAATAAGTGAATAGACGGCATTGTATTGATTTACCGTTAGTTTTTGACCCCAGCACATGAGCCAGCCGTCAGGTGCATAATTGAAGCCGACCGGCAAGATAGTCGCAAGAAACGCATCCATAATAATCCTCCACGGGGCTCGGAACATTGCGAATCGAGAACTGATTCGGGTTCATGAGGTCAGAACATATTTCTCAACCATAACTTAGTAAATTATATTGTTTCAATTTTTTGGGAAGGCCTGTCAGGGTAAATTTCACATTTCTCATGATGCCTGCCTGTACTGAATGCTCTACCCAGGCGTTTAGGGCGATGTGTTTTAGTCACAGTTAAAAGAAAACAATGGATGAGAGTGATGCTTTTCATCTGCGGATATTGTCATTCAACTATGGCTCGAATAATGCTCGAATGACGGGCGCCTTGTGGTGGGCGCTCGTTTCAAGGGCGGCGTATTTTCGGTCGGCAAGACGACACGATCGATCATCGCTGCCTTGGGCGAGCTGGGGTTTAGAGAAGAATGCAATTCAGTAAATCGTTTGGTGTCGCGCATTTTCTGGCAGCTACAAAGACGTTGGCATGGACCCGGCTCGAGCGATCGGCTGGTCCTGTTGTCAGCGCTATCATCGGATTCCTCACCATCCTGATCACCAGTTTGAGTTTCACAACGTCGGCGAGTGCCGCTCTTTCGTCGGCATGCAGTCAGGTCAATTCAGACTTCAGTTCGCCACGCTATCTCACCAACACCGACAACTTTTCCCCCGATTATCAAAATTTGACCGCTGGCGAGTATATCTCCTGGAGCTTTTCGACCACTGGAACAGCAGCTGGCGGCACCTCATCAGCAATTGTGATATACAGCGACAACTATAATAATCTTCTTGTCAATGAGAGTAATCTTGGTGGAAATATTAATAAATCTGGCAATTTTACAGCCAGCGCTTCGGTAGATAATCTGCAGATTATCCTTGATGTCACTCAAGATAACTCGGCTAGCCCTTCCAATTACAACACGCTCACATTCAGCGCTGCCTGTTATGCAAGCGCGCCGACGTCTCCCGGTGCCCCGACAATCGGAACCGCCACATCTGGCAACAGCCAGGCCACAGTGTCCTTCACTGCCCCGGCGAGCGATGGCGGTGCGGCGATCACCAGCTATACCGTAACGGCAAGTCCGGGTGGCGCGACGGCAACCGGCTCGGCAAGCCCGATCACAGTGACCGGCCTGACCAATGGTACGGCCTATACATTCACAGTCACCGCCACCAACAGTGTTGGAACCGGTGCGGCTTCGGCAGCAACGAGCGCGGTCACGCCGACAGCGCCAACCTTTACCTTCTCCCCGGCCTCCGGCGCGTTGACAGCGGCAACTGTGGGGACGGCCTATAGTCAGACAGTCACTGCTTCAGGCGGAACTTCGCCCTACACCTATGCCGTCACCGCTGGCACGCTTCCCAACGGATTGAGCCTCAACACGACGACCGGCGAGATCTCCGGCACGCCGTTAAGCGTGGAAAGCGCTAGCTTCACCATCTCAGCCACGGATGCCAATAGCGCGACGAGCTCGGCAAGTTATTCCCTCGCCGTGGCCGCAGGCCTTCCTGGTGCGCCGACGATTGGAACGGCTACAGCTGGAAACAGCCAGGCCACCGTGTCCTTCACCGCTCCGGCCAGCAATGGCGGTGCGTCCATTACAAGCTATACCGTGACGGCAAGTCCTGGTGGAGCGACGGGAACCGGATCGGCAAGCCCGATCACCGTGACTGGTCTCACCAATGGCACGGCCTATACGTTTACTGTGACCGCAACCAACAGTGCCGGAACCGGGACGGCTTCGGCAGCAACGAGCGCTGTCACCCCAACAGCGCCAACCTTCACTTTTTCCCCGGCCTCCGGCACTTTGACTGGGGCAACTGTTGGAACAGCCTATAGCGAGACGGTCACGGCTTCTGGCGGAACATCGCCCTATACCTATGCGGTTACATCAGGGACACTTCCTGCTGGCATGAGCCTCAACACATCGACCGGGGCGATTTCCGGCACACCAACGACCGCTGCCAATACCAGCTTCACCATAACCGCTACCGATGCCAATAGCGCGACAGGATCGGCGAGCTATTCGCTTGCCGTGGCCGCAGGCCTTCCTGGTGCGCCGACGATTGGAACGGCTACAGCTGGAAACAGCCAGGCCACCGTGTCCTTCACCGCTCCGGCCAGCAATGGCGGTGCGTCCATTACAAGCTATACCGTGACGGCAAGTCCGGGTGGAGCGACGGGAACCGGATCGGCAAGTCCGATCACCGTGACTGGTCTCACCAATGGTACAGCCTATACATTCACGGTCACCGCGACCAACAGCGTCGGAACCGGGACGGCTTCGGCAGCAACGAGCGCTGTCACCCCAACAGCGCCAACCTTCACTTTTTCCCCGGCCTCCGGCACTTTGACTGGGGCAACTGTTGGAACAGCCTATAGCGAGACGGTCACGGCTTCTGGCGGAACATCGCCCTATACCTATGCGGTTACATCAGGGACACTTCCTGCTGGCATGAGCCTCAACACATCGACCGGGGCGATTTCCGGCACACCAACGACCGCTGCCAATACCAGCTTCACCATAACCGCTACCGATGCCAATAGCGCGACAGGATCGGCGAGCTATTCGCTTGCTGTGGCAGCAGACGTTCCAGGCGCGCCGACGATTGGGTCGGCATCTGCCGGTGATGCCCAGGCGACCGTTTCGTTTAACGCCCCGGCCAACGATGGTGGCGCCTCCATTACAAGCTATACCGTGACGGCAAGTCCGGGGGGAGCGACTGCAAGCGGATCAGCAAGCCCGATCACCGTGACTGGCCTCACCAATGGCACGGCCTATACGTTTACCGTCACCGCGACCAACAGTGCCGGAACCGGGACGGCTTCAACGGCATCGAATTCGGTCACGCCGGGGGCATCACTCCAGGCTCCCATTGCTAACGCGGTCAGCGACACGGTCAGTGCGAACTCGTCGAATAACCCGATCACACTGAACATGACCGGCGGTGCGGCCTCTTCCGTTGCCATTGCCACGCCCGCGTCACATGGTACGGCCTCGGCCTCCGGCACGTCGATCACCTATACACCCACAGCGGGCTATTCCGGTTCCGACAGTTTTACCTACACTGCTACCAATGCTACGGGAACATCCTCTCCGGCCACGGTGACCATAACGGTAACGGCTCCGGCCTTCACCCTGTCACCAGCCTCCGGCACTTTGACAGCGGCCACTGTTGGAACAGCCTATAGCGAGACGGTCACCGCTTCGGGCGGAACATCGCCCTATACCTATGCGGTTACATCAGGGACACTTCCTGCTGGCATGAGCCTCAACACATCGACCGGGGCGATTTCCGGCACACCAACGACCGCTGCCAATACCAGCTTCACCATAACCGCTACCGATGCCAATAGCGCGACAGGATCGGCGAGCTATTCGCTTGCTGTGGCAGCAGACGTTCCCGGCGCGCCGACGATTGGGACGGCGTCTGCCGGTGATGCCCAGGCGACCGTTTCGTTTACCGCCCCGGCCAACGATGGTGGCGCGTCCATTACAAGCTATACCGTGACGGCAAGCCCGGGTGGGGCGACTGCAAGCGGATCAGCAAGCCCGATCACCGTGACCGGCCTGACCAATGGCACGGCCTATACGTTTACCGTCACCGCGACCAACAGTGCCGGAACCGGTTCGGCCTCGGTTGCTTCGAACTCGGTCACCCCGTCTGCCGTTCTCCAGGCCCCGGTTGCCAACGCCGTCTCCGAAACAGTTGCGGCCAATTCGTCGGCCAACGTGATCACTCTCAACATGACCGGCGGCACGGCTTCGTCCGTTGCGGTCGCTTCAGTGGCATCGCATGGAACGGCCTCGGCCTCTGGCACGTCGATCACCTATACGCCCACAGCTGGCTATTCCGGTTCCGACAGTTTTACCTACACTGCCACCAATGCCACCGGAACATCCTCGCCAGCTACCGTGACCATCACGGTTACGGCGCCAACCTTGGTCCTCTCGCCCTCGGCTGGTACCCTTGCAGCAGGCACGGTGGGTGCTGCCTACAGCCAAACCGTCGCAGTATCCGGTGGCGCAGAGCCGTATGATTACGAATTCCTGTCGGGATCTTTGCCAGCTGGCCTGTCCATAACGTCAAGCGGTGGCGCCTCTGCCAGGATTCTTTCCGGCACGCCGTCGGCGGCCGGAACGAGTAACTTCACGGTTAAAGTTTCCGATGCCTATGGTGCAACGGTCACGGCATCTTATTCCATCACCATTAATGCAGCAGCGCCGATCGCCAACGCCCTGACGGCAACGGTGACGGCAAACTCTTCGGATAACGTTCTGGCTCCCTCCATTACCGGCGGTGCTGCGACGGCGGTCACCATTGCCTCCTCGCCAAGCCATGGGGCTGCAACGGTATCCGGCACCAACTTTATCTATACGCCGACGGCTGGCTATTCCGGCTCCGACAGCTTTACCTATACTGCCACTAATGCCACCGGAACATCCTCTCCGGCCACGGTGACCGTCACCATTACAGCCCCGGCCTTCACCCTGTCACCAGCCTCCGGCACTTTGACAGCGGCCACTGTTGGAACAGCCTATAGCGAGACGGTCACGGCTTCTGGCGGAACATCGCCCTATACCTATGCGGTTACATCAGGGACACTTCCTGCTGGCATGAGCCTCAACACATCGACCGGGGCGATTTCCGGCACGCCGACGACCGCTGCCAATACCAGCTTTACCATCACCGCTACGGATGCCAACGGCGCTACAGGATCGGTCAGTTATTCGCTTGCCGTCACGGAGCCATCAGTCACGCTGAGCCTCTCTCCGTCGTCAGGGGCTCTCACCACAGCAACGGTGGGCACTGCCTATAGCCAGTCCGTGACGACAACGAGTGGTACCGCTCCTTATACCTACTCTGGAACCGGCCTGCCGGATGGCCTCGCCCTTGATACAAGTACCGGAACAATCACCGGAACACCGACGACGGCTGGAAGCTATGCTATCGCCGTGACGGTCACCGATAGCGCGTCACCCGCCAATCATGGCTCGGGCAACTATACGCTGACGGTGAACGCAGCCGCATCCATCGCCTTCTCGCCAACTGGCGGAGCGCTGAAAGAAGCTATGGCGGGCGAGGCTTATAGCCAGCAGATCTCAGCAACAGGGGGAACGGGATCGCTGATCTACAGCCTTTCCTCTGGAAGCCTGCCGAAAGGCATGGTGCTGAATATCTCGACCGGCGCGCTCAATGGACCGCTCGATGCGGGTACGGAAGGCGATTATTCCTTTGCCATCCAGGCTCGTGACAGCAATGGTACGACTGGCACTGCAAGCTATACCGTCAAAGTGACCACGCGCGCGGTGACCGTGGCGGATCATGTTGTCGACGTTCCCGCAGGCGCCACGCCGAATAATGTCTATCTCAACAAAGACGCTACCGGAGGTCCGTTTACCGAGGCCGATATTGTCTCCGTTGAGCCACCCGAGGCAGGGACGGCAACCCTTATTCAAGGTGAGCTTGCAGCCGTCTCGTCAGCTTCACCTGTCGGCTGGTATTTGAAATTCACTCCGAATCCGGCCTATTCGGGCCAGGCCCGTATCGCCTACCGCCTTGCAAGTTCGCTTGGAAATTCCAACACGGGCACCGTCATCTACAACATCAACTATAATGCAGAGCAAGTCGCGACGGATATCGACAACCTTGTACACAGCTTCGTACAGACCCGTCAAAACATGATCTCCTCCGCGATCAAAGTGCCCGGTCTGATGGAACGGGGCCGGATGGCCAGGGCGACGACCCCGGTGACAACCAGGATGTCTCCGTCTACGCAAGGAATGACGTTCGGTTTTTCCACCAGTCTTGCACAGATGGAATCGGCCCGTGATAGTGCCGACGGCGTTGCTGGCGGCTATTCTTCACCGTTCAATATCTGGATTGATGGTGCTGTTCTGGCTCATAACGACAAGGACACCAATGGCAGCAAGTGGGGCAGCTTTGCCATGATCAACATGGGGGCCGACTATCTGCTAACCGACAAGGCGCTGCTGGGTCTTTCGTTTCACTACGACCGGATGACGGACCCGACGGATGAAGATGCCATGTTGACCGGCAATGGCTGGCTGGCTGGCCCCTATACCTCTTTCGAAGTCACCAAAGGCGTGTTCTGGGATGCGAGCCTGCTGTATGGCGGGTCCTCAAACACCATCGATACCCAGCTCTGGGACGGCAATTTCGATACCCAGCGCTGGATGTTGGATACGTCCATCAAGGGAAAATGGTCTTTGGACGAAGCGACCGTGGTGACGCCGAAGCTAAGAGCGGTTTATTTTTCCGAAACCGTCGATGATTACGCCGTGAAAAACAGTTCGGGCGACACGATCGACCTCGACGGGTTTACCTCGGAGCAGTTCAGGGTGAGCCTCGGCGCTGAAGTTGCCCGTTCCTTTACACTTGCAAGCGGCTCAACCATGACGCCAAAACTTGGTATCACCACCGGCTTTTCTGGCCTCGACGGGTCCGGTTTATTCGGATCGGTCACGGCTGGCGCGTCACTGCAAACCACTGAGGCTTGGGCGATTGAAGGCAGCCTTCTATTCAACATCGAAGGCGAGGGCGAAAAATCGGTCGGTGCGAAGGTTGGATTGTCGCGGAAGTTTTGACGCTAGTCGGAGAGGCAGAATTGTGAGCTGAGCCTGGCTGCGGATGGTCAGCCTCGGTTCACGATATGCTCTCTGGTCTGTTTTGAAACAGCACCGGTTGCAGGGTCAGGCATGAATTTACAGGCCGTAGAGAGCTGTTATTTGGCTGGCTCTGTGATCCTCTGAGATGACAGATGGATGTCAGCACTTTTTACTAGAGTCCGTCAGGTTCAGATTGAACCAGACAGACTCTAGCCTCTCTTGTTTTCGTTTGTCTTTTCGGGAAAACCAGATTCCACTGTCCTAAGGCAAACCCAAGGGAGTTGAGGTGAACTGACGGAGGTCAGCCATTCGCAGTAACGATAACTTTTAGTTGATTATTTTTGAAATATTCTTCTTATGGATGTAATTTATTGGCAATTGAGGAGGAAAGCGCCATGGATCACATGAAAGCATCTGCGGAGAGTACTGCGCCAAAAGGCACAGACACGGTCATTGTGCGTGCCGCAATCCATCCCGCCATTGGTATAGCCCGGATTGGTGATGCCAAAACCGAATATTTCATCGGTCCCGAAGTCACCGATGCGCCGCCTGAAAATGCACCGCCGCCATCATTTTACCGAGACAAGACGGGCGCCATCAAGCGGCAGGCCGCTCGGTTCCGTATCTATGGCTATAATGCTGCCGGCGACGTCGTGAGCGAACTGACCAGCGACAATGCCGATATCCATTGGACCGTGCATGTCGCCAATCGCAAAGCGCAATGGTACCAGTTCCAGTATGCTCTGGATATTCCAGAGGCAATCAATGCGCCTGACAATGCCTTTCCCCTGCGCAATCCCAAAGTCATGGATCGTTCGACACTCGCCATTGATCCCGGCCCCCGCAGTATTTCAGGCCGCGGTGTGTCTGGCCCGGCCTATGCTTTCGACACTGGCACCTTCAAGGCGGCAGCTGCCGAGCCGGTTGTCGTGCCGCTGGGTGAACTGCGGACGGATGAAGAAGGACGGCTGATCTTCCTGGGCGGGCATGGTAAATCGGCCTCGCCAACCAATGCCCCGGTCTATGATCCGGATAACCCGCCAAGTTTTAACAATGCCAATGATTGGTATGACGATACGTCCGACGGCCCTGTGATGGCGGAGATTTCCATCAATGGTCAGCCGATCCCGGTCGAATCGGCCTGGGTGGTGGTCGCACCGCCGAATTACGCGCCCGATATTATCAGCTGGCGTACGATGTATGACCTGATGTGTGATGTGTCGGTTCAGGCAGGCTGGATGCCGATGCCGAGTGAACCATCCTTCTCGACGGACATCCTGCCGATATTGCAGCGCCTCAGCAATCTGCAATGGGTCAACAAGGGCTTTGCTGCTTATTTCGGCAAGGGCTGCCCGCTGGATTTCAATAATCCTGATCTGCTTGCCAAGCTGTCGCAGAAACCGGCAGGATTGAGGGAGGGCGATGACCCCTATGGCGAGTTGCGCCGCACGCTGTTCAACGGCTTCCGCCCGTCCGCGCCTATTGTTGCCGAGCCTGTGCAATGGCCGCATGTGCAGCCTTGGATCTATGGCGACGCCTTCGGCAGTTTCTCGGAAACTGGCCCCGGCAACATGCTGACCATGACGGGTCTGCAAGAAGCCATTCTGCGTAAATGGGTGGAGGGCAGCTTCATTGACGATTGGCCGGAGGCGATAAAGCCGGTCTCGAAGATTGAAGAGGTTCCTCTTCCGGGGCAACCGCATATGCTGGATAAGGCCGCCTTGCATTATTGCCTCTCCGATACATTCCACCCGGGCTGCGAGATGACCTGGCCAATGCGCCACGCCAGCCTGTATTCTGCGCCCTTCCGCATCCGTCTGCGTCCAGCAGGTACTCCGGAGCCGGATTATGGAACGACCATGACGCCCATTCTGGTGGAAAAGGTCGGCGGGCCGCTCTACGATCAGCCGCCGGGCGGCATTACCCGGTGGATGGCAATCCCCTGGCAGGGCGATACGGCCTTCTGCCGCTCGGGTTATGATCCTGAATTTGATCCTTATTTGCCAACGTTCTGGGCGGCGCGCGTACCCAATCAGGTGTTGAGCGAGGAGGATTACAACAAGGTCATTGATGAAACTTTGCCGCGCGCGGAGCGTATTGCGGCCTATAGCCGCCGCGTCAACTGGCTGCGTGCGATCATGAACCACGATACGGCGCAAGTCATGATGGATATGATCGCTGAATTCGGGCAGCTTGGCATTGTCGAGGCACGGCCGGGCGTCAAGGGTGATCCTGATTTTCCTGAATATATCTATGTCGAGACATTGGCCGTCAGCAAACTCAAGCGTGCCGCCGATCATGCGGTTCGCTTGCTTGCAGAGGCACCGCAGCCGCTGACCAAGCTGGAGAAGGCCGGTTGGGCAAGCCGCGAGCAACTCGAAGCATTTCGAGCTGTGCGTGTCCAAAAGCGTTAAAGACCAGACTCTCACAGCCTCGCCGCAGGGCGACGGGGCTGTGTTTGACGTCGTTGTGGCCGGGGCGGGACCGGCAGGTGCCATTGCCGCCCGTCACCTTGCCCGCGCGGGCCGGTCTGTGGCCATGCTCGACCGGCTGCGTTCTCATGCGCCCCGTCTGGGCGAAACATTGCCGGGTGCTGCGCAAAGGCTTTTGGTTCAGCAGGGGCTTGCCGATCTTGCTGTGCCGGGGCCGCAGCATGCACGGGTTGGCGGTGGACTGACGGTCTGGGGCGATGGGCATGTGGTGGCAAGCGATACTTTGCGTGACCCCTATGGGCCTGGTCTGCGCCTGGACCGCGCCCAATTCGATGCCGATCTGCGGCAGGCGAGCCTTGAAGCCAGTTGCTTCTGGTGGAAGGCGAATGTCAGCGGCATTAAAAGGCAAGACGGGTTGTGGGTGATCGGGCTTGATGACGGGCGCATCCTCCGCGCTTCCTATATTATCGATGCGACGGGGCGCTCGGCGCGGATTGTCCGCCTGCTTGGTGTTGCGCAGCAACGCGGTACGGCGCTGGTCTCGCTGTATCAAGTTGCAAAACCCCAAAAAAATGCTGATCTGGAGCGGACGCTGATTGAGGCCACGCCTGATGGCTGGATCTATGCGGGCCGACTTGCCGATGGCTTTTGGGCCGTTGGCTATCATACATTGCCCCAGGAGGCTGTGCGGCTGCGGCGATCTCCCGATTACCGGGCTACACTTTTTACCGAAGCACCCCATCTGACCTCCTGTCTGGGGGCGTTGGAATGGGCGGGGCCGGTCTTTGTCCGTGATGCCCGTAGTCTTAACGCCATCACCCCATGCGGTGAAGGTTGGTATGCTGTCGGGGATGCCGCGCTGGCCTTTGATCCGATTGCAGGTCAAGGCCTGTTCAATGCCCTGCGCACTGGAATAGCCGCCGCCGAGGGCATTCTTGCTTCTCCAGCGACGGGCTTGTCATCTTATGCCGAGGAACTAGCGCGTGTTCGCGCAATCTATAACACCCGCCGGCAAAGCCTCTATCGCTCCGAAAGCCGTTGGCTGGACCGTGATTTCTGGAAAATGCAGCAAGGTCAGGTGGCTGTATCCGTTGATGTGGGCGGCCAACTCGCCGCCACATGAGGGCCGGAAAGCGGAGTTTTACTCCGCTTGAGTCTTTGCAATCTGTTTAGGGGGAACATTTCCATTTCTCTCGACCCGGTCCCGGTGAAGGGCCGCACGGGCCAGCATCATCAGCGTGATCGGCGTTGTGACCGTGACGAGAATGCCGATCAGAATTTCATGGATCGCTAAGCGCGACGATGCAACTGAGAAAAAGATCATCGATCCAAGCATGATCCCGCCGACGCCCCAGCTGGTTCCAAGCGTGGGCGCGTGGATGCGTTCATAGAATGTTGGCAGGCGCAGAAATCCGATGGCGCCAATCAGCGCCAGCGTTGCGCCAGCCAGCAGGAAAAAGGCTACGCATATGGCGGCCCAAACGGGAATATCTGTTGCGGAATAGATCATTCGATCACCTCCCCACGCATCAGAAATTTACCCAGGGCAACGGAGGCGACAAATCCCAACATACCGATCACCAGGGCGGCTTCAAAATAAATCTCCCGGCCCGTGCCGACACCGAAGGTCACCAGGAGCAGCATGGCATTGATGTAGAACGTGTCGAGACCGATGATCCGGTCTTGGGCGCGGGGTCCGATGAACATTCGCACTGACACGATGGCCATGGAGGCCACGAGCATCAATTGGGCAAGCGAGACGGCGCTGAAGAGAATAATTGCGCTCATGCGAATATCTCCAATAGCAGTTTTTCGTAGCGGTTCTTGATCATATCGCGCCAGATGGTTTCGTCTTTGATATCGAGCACATGAAGAAGCACGGAATTGTCGTTGGAATCATATTCAAGCCAGGCCGAACCCGGGGTGCTTGTCAGGATGACCGCCAGCACGGCCAGTGCGAACTGGCTTTTGATCTCCAGCTGAATAATGACAAATCCCGGATCATGCTGTCGCGATCCGCTCCTGATGATAATGGCGGCCACGGCCATGTTCGACTTGGCAATGTCATAAAGCACGACAAGAAACAGCTTGGGGAGAAGATACCATTTTTTCAGGTGCGGCTTTTCAGGACGCAGCGACGCCATGGCCCAGCCTGCGAAGACAGCGACGAATATGCCCAGGATCAAATGGCCAAGGGTGAAGCCGTTCAGCAGCAGCCACATGACAACAAGCGATAGGGTGAGAACCGGATAGGGCAACATTACTCGCTGTCCTTTCCGGTGTTGGGCAGGTTTTTAAAAGCAGGAATTTGCGTCGCATTGCGGACCGCGTCGATGTAATTTGCCGGGTTGCTCAATGCGCGGATCGTGGTGTCCATATAGTGCATCGCTGGCCCAGCCTGGACAGTGAGAGCGAGCGTGAGCGCCAGCAGAAACATTACGGGAACGATTTCGATAACAAGGACACGCGGAACAGTGCCTTCGATCGAGCTCCAGAATGTGCGGATGCCAGCGCGCGTCATGGAAATCAGCGCGGCGATACCCGACAGGATGACCAGGACGATCAGCGCCCAGATCGCCATGGTTGGCGGCGAACCGATGGCACCGGTGCCCATCATTGCCGATAGCATGGCGAATTTGGCAATGAAGCCGGACAGCGGCGGAAGGCCGGAGAGCAATATTCCGCAGGCCGCAAAACAAATGCCGAGAATGGCCATGGTGCCGGGCATCGTGACGCCTTCTTCCTCATAAGGCGCCTGCTCATCCGCATCGCCATAGGCATCCATCGTCACGGCAAGGACATTGGCACCGGCATCCTGTCCGCGCTCGACAAGCTCGATCAGCATGAAGAATGCGCTGATGGTCAGTGTCGAACTGACAAGATAAAGCAGAGCTCCTGAGGAGACGGCCCCGTCATTGATCCCGACCACCATCAACAAGGTGCCCGAAGACACCAGAACCGAAAACCCGGCCAGCCGCCCAAGGGCCTGGGAGGCGAGGACACCAATCGTCCCGAAAATAAGCGTTGCCATGCCGCCATAGAGCAGCACGCCCGCGCCGAAGCCAGCTGACGGGCCTTCTGCGAACAACAGCATGGTCAGCCGCAGGATGACATAGATCCCGAGCTTGCTCATGATGGCAAAAATTCCGGCCACGGGAGCCGCTGCCGCACTATAGGCGGTTGGTAGCCAGAAGCAGAGCGGCCACATGCCTGCCTTGATGAGGAAGACGACACCCAATATGCCAGCGCCGGCCTCCATCAACATGCGACGATCCGGCTCCATTTCGGGAATGCGGGCCGCAAGATCAGCCATGTTGAGGGTGCCAGCCGTGCCGTAAATCAGGCTGACGCCGATCAGAAACAGCAGGGCGGCCACCAGGTTTACGGCAATGTAGTGCAGCCCCGCCTTGACCCGAAGGGGGCCGGACCCATGCAGCAGGAGACCATAGGACGCGGCCAGCATCACCTCGAAAAACACGAAGAGATTGAAGAGGTCACCTGTCAGAAAAGCGCCGTTTACGCCCATCAGCAGCAGTTGGAACATGCTGTGAAAATGGGCGCCGACCGCATGCCAGCGGGCGAAGGAAAACACCAGAGCCGGGATGGCGAGCAAGGCCGTCAGCAGCAGCATCAGGGCCGATAGACCATCCAGAACCAGCACGATGCCGAACGGCGCCGCCCAGTTTCCGACCAGATAGACATTCTCAAAGCTGTTCGGCCCGCTCTCGATGCGAAACAGAATGATGGCGATGGCTGCCAGCATGACCGCGGAGACAAGGCTGATCATCGCCTTGGTCAGTCTTTGCCGCTCATCGACAAGCAGAAGCACTGCGCTGGCAACCAATGGCACCAGCACGGGCGCAATGATCAGATGGTGGGCCCAGCCATTCATTTCGGTTCATTCCTCCCATCGACATGGTCGCTTCCCGTCAGACCACGCGAGGCCAGCAGCACCACCAGAAACAGGGCGGTGGTGGCAAAACCGATGACGATAGCCGTCAGAACCAGCGCTTGCGGCACCGGGTCCGCCAGATGGCCAGCCCCGTCGTCGCCGAGAATGGGAGGGACGTTCGCTTTGACGCCACCGACACCGAAGATGAAAAGGTTCACGGCATAGGACAGCAGCGAAAGCCCAACAATCACCTGATAGGTTCGCGGTCGCAGGATGAGCCAGACGCCGCAGCCGGTCATGACGCCGATGGCGATCGATAGAACAAGCTCCATCACCCTTCCTCCGATTTCGAGGCATCAATCATGCGCAGGCGATTGATGCGCAAGGACTGATGCGCGAGAGCGACGAGAATAAGAACCGTGGAGCCGACCACCAGGGCGAACACGCTGAGATCAAATAGCAGCGCCGTTGCCGCCGGGATCTTGCCGATCAACGGGAGATCGATATAGCGGGAATGCGAGGTGAGGAACGGATATCCGAGCAACCAGGCACCGATGCCAGTGGCGACGGCGGTCAACAGGCCTGCACCCATCCAGCGCAGCGGCAGGATACGGATACGATCTTCCGCCCAGCGCGTGCCACCGGCCAGGTATTGCAGCAGAAACGCAATCGACAGCGTCAACCCCGCAGAAAAACCACCGCCCGGCAGGTCATGTCCACGCATGAACAGGTAAACCGACAACGTGACGATAACTGGAAACAGCCATTGCATGATGACCGAGGGGATCAGAAGATAATCGCGCACCGTATCGCCCGCTGACCGCTCTGGCCGCTCCTCATCGAAGCGGTTTTGCGCCTGCTGCTGTTCCGGCATGCCCATGCTGTCTTCTGCGGGGCGGAAGCGGCGCAGAAGCCCGTAGACCGTCAGCGCTACAACCCCGAGAACGGCAATCTCGCCCAGCGTATCGAAACCGCGGAAATCCACCAGGATGACATTGACCACATTGCGGCCACCGCCCTGCGAATAGGCGTTTTCCAGGAAATAGCTGGCGATGGCATCGGGAACCGGCATGGTCATCACCGCATAGGCGGTGAACGACATGGCGACCCCGCAGAGAACTGCAAGGGCGAAATCCCGAAACCGGCGAAAGCGCGCGCTCAAGGTCATGGTCTCGCCAAGTCCTTCGGATCGCTTGGGAAGCCAGCGCAGGCCGAGAAGGATGAGGACTGTGGTGACGATTTCGACCAGCAATTGCGTGATGGCCAGATCGGGTGCCGAGAGCCAGACGAAGGTGAGGCAGACGATAAGACCGACGCCACCGAGCATCACCAATGATGCGAGACGGTGGTATTTGGCCAGATAGGCGGTGCCGATGGCAAGGCAGATGCCGATGGCCCAAAGGGCTGCAAATACCGGATCGGCACCGGAATAGACAAGCGGGCGAACCTCGAAGCCTCTGATATAAAGAGGCAGCATTCCTGCTGCAAAACCCACTGTTACCAGCCAGCGAAGTTGCGGCTGTAGCTTGCGGGTGCCGAGGCGACGTTCGGCGATACGCGCCCAGTGCCAGGACACTTCAACGATAACGCGCTCGAAAATGCGCTGGCCTTTGAATTTACGAAAAAACGGCGGACCATCGTGGCACCGGGCGAGATAATCCTTCAACAGGAAATAGATCAGTCCGCCGCCGACAAGGGCGATCATGCTCATCACCAGGGGCAGATTGACGCCATGCCAGATTGCCAGGCTGTATTCCGGCGTATCGGCCCGGAGAACACTGACGACGGCGACGTGAAGAAAAGGGCCGATCGAGATCGCCGGAATGACACCGACGATAAGGCAGACCAGCACAAGAAACTCGACGGGAAACCGCATCCAGCGCGGCGGCTCGTGTGGACGGGCAACGGGCAAGTCCTGAGGAGGCGGGCCAAAGAATACGGTATGGATGAACCGCAGCGAATAGGCGACGCTGAAGGCACTGGCAAGCGTTGCGACATAGGGCAGGATGGTATCCAGGATCGAATCCGCATGGGTCTCGACAGCTTCGGCGAAGAACATTTCCTTTGACAGAAAGCCGTTGAGAAGCGGAACGCCCGCCATCGCCGCGCTGGCGACGATGGCAAGCGTTGCGGTGAACGGCATGAACCGGAACAGCCCGCTCAACCGCCGCATGTCACGGGTTCCCGTCTCGTGATCGATGATCCCTGCTGCCATGAACAGCGACGCCTTGAAGGTCGCATGGTTCAGCATATGGAAAATCGCCGCCACCGTCGCCAATGGACTGCCAAGACTGAGCAATGTGGTGATCAGTCCGAGATGGCTGATGGTCGAATAGGCCAACAGTCCTTTCAGATCCTGCTGGAACATCGCAAAATAGGCACCGAGCAACAAAGTTGTGATCCCGGCGGCTCCGACGATCCAGAACCATTCATCGGTGCCTGATAGCACAGGCCAGAAACGCACCAGCAGAAACACCCCGGCTTTGACCATGGTCGCTGAATGGAGAAAGGCTGAAACCGGGGTTGGAGCGGCCATGGCGTTGGGAAGCCAGAAATGAAACGGAAACTGGGCGCTTTTCGTCAGTGCGCCAAGCAATATGAACACCAGGGCGGGGACATAAAGGGAATGTTCGCGAATGACATTGCCGGAATCGAGAATGGTATCGAGATCATAGCTGCCGACGATATTGCCGAGCAGAATAAGGCCGATCAACAGGCAGAAACCGCCGATCCCGGTAATGGTCAGCGCCATTCGGGCGCCGTCGCGCGCATTGGGGTTGTTGTGCCAATAGCTGATCAGCAGGAATGAAAATATGCTTGTCAGTTCCCAGAAGACTGACAGGAGGATAACATTGCCCGAGAGCACGATGCCAAGCATCGCGCCCATGAAGGCCAGCAGGAAGGAGAAGAACCGGGGAACAGGATCTTCTTCCGACATATAATAGCGGGCATAGAGCACGACCAGAAAGCCGATGGCGGCGATCAGCATGGTGAAGATCCAGGCCAGGCCATCCATCCGCAGCGTGAAATCCAGACCAAGCTGCGGCAGCCATGGCATGTTGAACTTTACGACGCCGCCATCGGCGACCGCCGGATAGAGACTTGCCGTCAGCGCCAGCGAAATGAGCATGACAATAGCGGCCGAGCCTGCCGGAAGGCGGCGAGACGGCGTATTCAGCAAAAATACAGATAAGAGACTTCCGACGAAAGGCAGAAGCAGGAGAACAACGAGCAGAGACGGTCCAGCTGTTATCCCAATGCTGTGTTCCTTTTTGATTCGAGCCCGGAATGCCTATGCCGCACAACGGATTGGCATCTAGCGACCCGCGCTTTATTGCGCTATATGATGGATATCAATCAATATGGGTGATACTTGGCGATGGGTCAAGGAAACGAGTCCAAGTTTTTAACACCAGCGCTGTGTCGCGCGGCACGTGGCCTTCTGGATTGGACGCAACAGGACCTTGCCGAGCGAGCGGGTGTCTCACGTAGCACCATTAAAGATTACGAAAACTGTCGTCACGATCTCCATCGTGCCACCGCAGCCCAGTTGAACCTTGCATTGGAAGGGGGAGGCGTCGTCTTCCTTCACCTTGATGATGGCAAAGTTGGGCTATGCTCCAAATGATAATGACATTGATGCGGCCAGAAGGCTTTCTTCCCGGCGGAAGTTAGAATTATTGCCCTAGTTTCTGATTGAAGTTTCGTTGTCCCGTCGTCTTGCGCAGTATATCTGTCCGGTTGCAGAACTGCTGATCTGCTTATTTTATAATCGCTCAACGTGCTTGACACATTTTTAGGCCACCCTTAACAATTTCTACCAAATGGTAAAAAAAAGGGGGTTCAGAATGGGTAAGCAGTTTTTGATTTCGCGTCGGTCCGTACTGGCGTCGAGCATGGCTCTGGGTGTCAGCGCCTTTGCGCCATCCTTGCGGGCGGCAGCGCCGATTAAGGTGGCGGGCATTCATGGTTCTCCGGTGGAAAATGCCTGGAACTCGGTGCTGCACAAGGCTTTGCAGGATGCCGCCAAGGAAGGCGTGATTGAATATGTGTTTTCCGAAGGCGTGTCCGGCACCGATTATCCGCGCGCAATGCGCGAATATGCCGAGCAGAATGCCAAATTGATCATTGGCGAAACTTTTCCCGTTGAAAAGCAGGCACGCGAAGTGGCCGCCGATTATCCGAAGACGGCCTTTGTCATGGGCTCCAGCGGCAAGCTATCTGGCGATAATTTCGGGGTTTTCGGCACATGGAATTTCGATGGTGCCTATCTGGCGGGCATGCTGGCTGGCAAGATGACCAAGTCTAACATCGTCGGCTCTGTCGGTGCCATGCCGATCCCAGAAGTCAACATGCTGATCAATGCATTTGGCGCAGGCGTAAAAGCCGTCAATCCCAATGCCAAGCATCTTGTGACCTTCATCGGCACGTTCTTTGATCCGCCAAAAGCGCGCGAAGCGGGCCTTGCCCAGATTGATGCAGGCGCAGACATCCTGTTTGGCGAACGCATTGGCACGGCAGATGCCGCCAAGGAGCGCGGTATCAAATCCGTTGGTTCGTTGATTGATTACACCCCCCGTTATCCCAACACGGTGTTTGCCAACGCGCTGTGGAACTTCCGCCCGATCCTCAATGCCGCGCTGGCCGATGTTGCAGCAGGCAAGCCCACCGGGCGCGATTACACCGCCTATGGCCTGATGAAGGAAGGCGGCAGCGATATTGTTTTCGTCAAGGGTGTGGCACCCGCTGATGCCGAAGCGGCAATGGAAGCCAAGCGCGCCGAGATTAAGGCCGGAACGTTTGAAGTGCCAAAGATTATGACCGAACCAAAGTAAGCCAACCATGCAAGCTGATGCTACTGCTCTGGCCCAAGCGATCGCAAACGGTCGCTTGTCTGCCACCGAGGCAATGCAGGCCTCCATCTCTGCCACGGAGGCGTTCAACGATCTGGGTGCCATTGCCTATATCGATGCGGAAAAGGGCCTTGAGGCGGCGGGGGCTATAGATGCCCTGCCGATAGACGCCAAGCCGCGCTCTGCCATGGCCTTTGCAGGCGTGCCAACGCTTGCCAAGGATCTGGGCGGGCCGTTTGCGGGTTTTCCGGTGGTGGCGGGATCAAGGCTCATGGCGCGCCGTGGCGGATTGGTTGACTCCGATCTGGCGGAGCGGTTCCGCAGCAAAGGTTTTTGCGTTTTCGGCCTGACCACCAGCCCGGAATTTGGCCTTTCGCTGGCAAGCGAACCCCAGATTGGGCCTATCTGCCGCAATCCGCTGGATCGCGCCCGCACCGCTGGCGGATCTTCTGGTGGGGCTGCGGCGGCTGTTGCTGCTGGCATTGTGGCCATTGCCCATGCCACCGATGCGGGCGGCTCCATCCGCGTGCCCGCCGCCTGCTGCGGCCTTGTTGGCCTGAAACCCAGCCGAGGGGCCATGCCCTCAGGCCCCAGCTTTGGCAATCATTTGGGCGGCATTGCCAGTGAGCTGGTCGTTTCCCGATCCGTGCGCGACACGGCAACCAGCTTTTCTGTGCTCAGTGGCAATGTGAAAGGTCCATTCCCGCCATTTTCACCCACGCCGCCAAAGGCTGGCCGCTTGCGCATCGGCATTCTCACCGACACGGGCGATCAATATGCCACCGACAGTGACCGCTTGGTGGCCATTGATGAGGCAGGGCGGGCATTGGAAGCCGATGGTCATCAGCTCGTGCCCATTGCCTTTTCACAAATCGCCCAGCCAGCGGCGGCAAGCAACGATGCCTTTGTCAATATCGTCTGCGCCAATCTTGCCGAGACGTTTTCGAAATTCAACCTTGATACATCCAAGACCGAAACACTGACACAGGCGACCATTGAGCGCGGACTGGCATTGCCCGCCGCCCATCTGTGGCGCAGCCTTAACGCCATGGTGCTTGTCAGCCGCGATCTCTGGCGGCTGTTCGACGATGTCGATTGTTTGTTGTGCCCGATGCTGTCATCGGCACCCTTGCCGATTGGCTCTTTCCCCAGCGATCATCGTGATACCGATCTGCATTTCGATCGCATGGCCCGCTTTGCGCCGCTCGCAGCCCTTGCCAATGCATCAGGATGCCCAGCCATTACCCTGCCCTATGGAAGCGATGCTTCCGGCTTGCCGCTTCCGGTGCAAATGCTGGCTCCGATGGGCAGTGAGCTGTTGCTTTTGCAACTGGCGGCCCGCCTTGAGAGTGACCAACGGTTCCAGCAGAGATTTCCGATTGCTGGATTCACGCCATGACCGTGCCCGTGCTCGACATTATGGGTGTCAGCAAACGATTTGGCAGCAATCTCGCTAATGATGACATTTCGCTGTCACTGGCGAAGGGCGAAATTCTGGCGCTACTGGGTGAAAACGGGGCTGGAAAAACCACCTTGATGAGCATCCTGTTTGGCCATTACATGCCAGATTCCGGCAAGGTTCTGGTCGATGGCAAGGAATTGCCGCCCGGCAAGCCGCGTGCTGCCATTCGGGCAGGCATTGGCATGGTGCATCAGCATTTTTCACTGGCCCCAAACCTGACCGTTTTGGAAAACGTCACAACGGGCACGGAAAGTTTATGGTCCCTGAGGTCGCGGCGTGCGCAGGCACGGGAAAAGCTCATGGCCATTTCCAGTCGCTTTGGCCTGAAAGTTGATCCAGATGCGCGTCTTGGCGATCTCTCGGTGGGTGAGCAGCAGCGGGTCGAAATTCTCAAAGCGCTATACAATGATGCCCGCATTCTGGTGCTGGATGAACCGACTGCCGTTCTGACCCAGATTGAAGCGGAGATGCTGTTTGCGACCTTGAAAGATATGGCGGCACAGGGCCTTTCGCTGATTTTCATTTCTCACAAACTCGATGAGGTCATGTCTGCCGCTGACCGGATCGTGGTGCTGCGCGGTGGACGGCGGGTGGCGGAGCGCAAGGCAGCCGAGACCAGCAAGGCAGAGCTTGCCGAACTGATGGTGGGACGCACTGTGACCCGACCCGTGCGTGACGTCTCCACTCCGGGTGATATTGTTCTGGAAGCAGCACACCTGACCGTCCGCAAAGACGGGGTCGATGTGCTGAAGGCCATCGATTTCCGGCTGCGGGCTGGCGAGGTTCTTGGCATCATTGGTGTTTCCGGCAATGGTCAGGGCGTTTTGGCGCAAGTGCTCTCCGGCACTATGCCGCATACGGCTGGCGACCTTCTGTTGTTTGGCACCCCGGTGGAGAACCTGTCGGTGGCGGACGCCGTGACGGCAGGCATCGGCCGCATTCCCGAAGACCGCAACAAGGAAGGCGTGATCGGCGAGATGGCGATCTGGGAAAATGCCATTCTTGAGCGGCTCCCGGCCTTTTCACGGCACGGTCTTGTTAATCGAAAGGCGGGGATGGAATTTGCCCGCACCATCATCGAGCAATTCGATGTGCGCGGCGGCACGCCCGCCAGCCGCATCCGGCTGCTGTCCGGCGGCAATATGCAGAAACTCATTTTGGGCAGAAACCTTATCAATCGCCCCCGTATTCTTCTGGCCGCCCAACCCGCGCGGGGTCTGGACGAAGGCGCCGTTGCCTCCGTGCACGAGCGCATTCTCGAAGCCCGCCGGGCTGGAACTGCCGTGCTGCTGATTTCCGAGGATCTGGACGAAGTCATGGCGCTTGCCGACCGCATTCAAGCCATTGTCGGCGGCAGGTTGTCGCCGCCGATCAATGCCGAAGATGCCAATGCCCGCAAACTCGGCCTGATGATGGCTGGCGAATGGCAGGCGGAGGTGTCCCATGCGGTTTGAGCGACGCGAACATCGACCTCTTGTGCTTGTCATCGCCACGCCGATCATGGCCATTGTCGCTGCGTTGGCGATCTCAGGCATTCTTATTGCCATTGCGGGTGCGCCGGTTCTGGAAGCCTATTGGCGGATTGTCATAGGTGCGTTCGGCTCGCGGCTCTCGACCACGGAGACTCTCACCCGCGCGACGCCCCTGATGCTGACAGGTCTTTCGGCGGCAGTGGCGTTTCGGGCGCGGCTGTGGAACATTGGGGCCGAGGGCCAGCTTTATCTCGGTGCCATCACCGTTGCGGCGGCAAGTTCGCATCTATTGAGCGATTTTCCGCCTGCCATCCAGATTCCCGCCCTGCTTATCCTCGGTGCGCTCGCGGGCATGGTTTTGCTGCTCGTGCCGCTTTGGCTGCGCCTGCGTTTTTCCGTGGACGAGGTGGTGACGACCCTGCTGCTCAATTTCGTTGCCGTGCTGTTTGTCTCAATGCTGATTGATACCGTGTTGAAAGACCCGATGGCTTTCGGTTGGCCGCAATCGCAATCGGTGGCTGATGCTGCCATGCTGCCAAAGCTGTTGGCGCGCTCACGCCTGCATTTGGGCCTTGTCATTGCCGTGGTGCTGGCGCTTGTGTTGCATTTTGTTCAACAGCGCACAGTGTTTGGAATTCACTCACGGGCGGCGGGTCTCAACCCGGCAGGGGCCGTTTTTGCTGGCGTGCCGCTTGGCCGCACGCTGGTGGCTGTTGCTTGCATTTCCGGTGGTCTTGCGGGGCTTGCAGGTGCTGTGGAAGTCATGGGCGTCAAGGGCTATGTGACCACGGATCTCTCTCCCGGCTATGGCTATTCCGGCATTGTGGTGGCCATGCTCGCCAATCTCAATCCGCTCGGCGTTGTGCTGGCGGCGCTGTTTACGGCCACCATGTTCGTGGGTGCCGACGGCATGAGTCGTGCCATGGGCATTCCCAGCTATATTGCCGATGTGACGGTGGCGCTCTCGCTATTGACCATGCTGACCGCGCTGTTTTTCACCCAATACAGGATTGTCCGATGAGCGCCATGATGGACATCCTTGCTTCAACGGGTCTCTGGGCTGCCGTCTTGAGAATTGCAACGCCGTTGATTTTCGGCACACTCGGCGCTTTGCTATGCGAACGGGCGGGCGTGCTCAATCTCGGCATTGAAGGCATCATGACATTCGGTGCCATGATCGGCTGGCTATCCGTCTATCACGGCGCTGATCTGTGGACCGGCCTGCTGATCGCTGCACTGGCAGGTGGAGTTTTCGGCGCTTTACATGCGCTTTTGACGGTCACGCTCGGTCTATCCCAACATGTCTGTGGCCTCGGGATCACGCTGTTTGCCTCCAGCTTCAGCTATTACACTTTCCGTCTGGCGGTTCCAGTCGCAGGCTCACCGCCAACCATTATCCCGTTCAAGCCAATTGCCATTCCGGGCCTCAGCGATCTGCCCTTTGTCGGACCTGCCTTTTTTGTGCAGACACCGCCAACTTATATCGCCATTCTGCTGGCTGTCATTTTTGCCTATGTCATCTTTCGCACCCCACTGGGCCTTGCCATCCGCATAACAGGTGAAAACCCGCATGCAGCGGAAGCGCAAGGGATCAACCCAATGGCGGTGCGCTATGGTGCCGTGATTGCTGGCTCGGCCCTGATGGGCATGGCAGGCGCTTTTCTGACGCTGTCTGCCTTCAACAGCTTTTTCCCGACCATGGTGCAGGGCCGCGGCTGGATCTGCATTGCACTCGTGGTGTTTTCCTCATGGCGACCGGGCCGGGCGCTGCTGGGTGCGCTGCTTTTTGCATTTTTCGATGGCTTTCAATTGCGCCTGCAAACGGCGCTGGGTGGTGCCGTGCCTTACCAACTGTTTCTGATGACCCCCTACATCCTGTCCATCGCAGCCCTTGCAGTGATGGCGCGGCGCGCCCGCGTGCCGCAAGCGTTGATGCAACCCTATCGGCGCGGCGAGCGCTGAACCAAGGAAACTCACCATGTTCGATCTCATCATCCGCAATGCCAACCTGCCAGATGGCCGCCAGGGTTTCGATATTGGCCTTTCCGGCGGAAAGATCACTGCCATCGAAAAGGGGCTGGATGCAGTCTGCGGCGACGAGATCGATGCAACGGGCCGTCTCGTCAGCCCACCGTTTTGCGATCCGCATTTTCACATGGATGCAACGCTGTCACTTGGCATGCCGCGCATGAATGTGTCCGGCACATTGCTGGAAGGCATAGCGCTCTGGGGCGAGCTGCGGCCGCTTTTGACGAAGGAGGCACTGGTTGAACGCGCCCTGCGCTACTGCGATCTCGCGGTCTCCCAAGGTCTGCTGTTCATCCGCAGCCATGTCGATACCTCCGATCCAAGACTGGTCACAGCAGAAGCCTTGATTGAGGTGCGCGAACGGGTAGCGCCCTATATTCAATTGCAGCTCGTGGCCTTTCCGCAGGACGGCTATTACCGCGCCGAAGGCGGCGTTTCCTCGCTCAACCGCGCACTCGATATGGGCATCGACATCGTCGGCGGTATTCCGCATTTCGAGCGGACAATGGAGGAGGGAAGGCTGTCGCTGGAAGCTCTCTGCCGCATTGCTGCCGAGCGGGGCTTGCCGGTCGATATCCATTGCGACGAAACCGACGATCCGATGTCACGCCATATCGAAACGCTCGCTGCAGAAACCATCCGCCATGGGCTGCAAGGCCGGGTGGCAGGTTCGCATCTCACCTCCATGCATTCCATGGATAATTATTACGTCTCCAAGCTCATTCCGCTGATGGCGGAAGCCCGGATCAACGTCATCCCCAACCCGCTGATCAACATCATGCTCCAAGGCCGCCACGACACCTATCCGAAACGTCGTGGCATGACGCGGGTCCGCGAACTGATGGCGGCAGGGCTGAACGTCTCCTTTGGTCAGGATTGCACCATGGATCCATGGTATTCAATGGGATCGGCCGACATGCTGGAGGTGGGCCATATGGCCATCCACGTTGCACAAATGGGCGGGCTGGACGACAAGAGACAGATTTTCGACGCCCTCACCGTCAATTCGGCAAAAACCATGGGTCTCGAAGGCTATGGTTTAGAGGTCGGCTGCAAGGCCGATCTCGTGGTGTTGCAGGCCGCTGACGTGTTTGAAGCCCTTCGCCTCAAGCCATCGCGCCTTTTTGTGGTCAAGGGCGGCAAGGTGATTTCCCGCACTGCGCCCCGCATTGGAGAGTTGTTTCTGGAAGGCCGCCCTGCGTCTGTCGATAGCGGACGCGATTACGTGCCGGTTTACTGATCCGACATTGAATTGTAGCGGTAACGACGATAACCAGCCCCAAGGCCCAACTGTTGCAGGCTGGATTCGAGATGCGGCAGCAGGGTTTCTACCGCCTGCCAGGCATACCGTTCCGCATCCGTTTCCGGGTGTGATAGAATAGCCGCGATTTCCGCCATGACAGCATCGCGGTCCACGGTCGTCACGCGACCGCCATCCACCACCAGCCGCCCACCGACGAAGACCTGTTCTATGGCGTGACGCCCACCGCGATGCAGCAGCGCTTCCACGGGTGGCGTTCGTGAATTGATAGCCGGGCGGGCGATGCGGTCCTTGTCCATCAGCACGATATCGGCCTGCCAGCCAGGCTCCAGACGTCCCGTAAATCCACCGAACCCGGCGGAGGCCGCACCATGTTCGCTGGCCATTTGCAACACGGCACCCGCATCCGGCCTATCGTTCCAAAGCCCGGTTTCCCGATGCAACGCCCAGACCAGTTTCATTTCCAGTGTCATGTCGCGGTCGTCAGCAATATTCGACTGGTCTATGCCGAGGGCAACCGGAATGCCGCGTCGTCGCATCTCGTTGACGGGCGCAATCCCGCTGCCGAGCCTGAGGCCGGAAGAGGCATTGTGGCAGATGGTACAGCCGCAGGAAGCGATGATGTCGAGATCCTCGCCGCTCATCCAGTTGCCGTGGCCAAGCGTCACATTGGCATCGAGACATTGCAGTTTTTGCAGATGCTGAACGGCGCTGCGGCCATAGGTGCGCCGGGCAAATTCCGCCTGCCGCTCGGTTTCGAGAAGATGCATGTGGACATTTCCACCTGCCGCCTTGGCCGTCTCGAAAATCGTCTGCAAGGCATCATCGCTGCACCAGTGCAGATTGGCGGGCGCAAGATTCATGCGGATATGCTGTGGGCTACCCTTCATGAAACGGGCGCGCAGATCGGTATAGAATTCCATCAGCCGGGGAACCGGAATATCGGCAGCGGCCAGCTGCGGCGCAATCCAGTCACGCGCCGTTGCGGGCAGACGGCTCAAGATATGGGCATCCGGCTCGTAGGACAGAATATTGCGGTCGCGGATCATGAAGCAATAGCCGAGCCGCATGCCGATTTCGCCATAGGCCGAGATGGTTGCTTCTGCCGTCTGCATCCAACTGTCCGGCGTGCCGGAAAAGCCGCTATGGATGTGTTGTACGGTGGTCGTGCCGCTCTCTAGCATTTCGATGGCTGAATAAAGCGTATCCAGCCGCTGGTCGATGCGGCGCATGGCGCGAAATTGCGGCAGCCATAGTTCCAGCGGCGCAAAAGGCACGCCCTGCATCAGTGGTGTCACACCGAAATGGTGGTGCGCGTTGACCAGGCCCGGCATGGCGATCATCCGGCGCGAGCCAAAGCGTGGCAGGTGGTCGTTGCCATAGCCGACCGCTTCCATCGGACCGATCTGGGCGATCATGCCCTTCTCGACGCGGATGCCGACATCGTGGCGCATGGTCATTTTGCCATCCGTGCCAAGGCCGGTCAGCACGGTGCCGGCATCAATGCCGGTCAGCACGGTGCCGGCCTCGATGATGCAGTCTGCGCCGGAATTGTCCGGCATCACAATGGCCTGCATCATATCCGATAGTCTCCAATCAGGCCGAGACGCCGCGCCGCGGCCACCCGGTAAAGCGAGTCTGCATAGATCGTCATTTCCTGCGCTGCCGAATAGGCAAGGCTGATATCGTGTTCGTCATAGCTGGCCGCTGCTGCTGCAAAAATCTCCGGCCAGTCCGGGGCGGCCAGCGCGCGCCAGCGCGAGATCTCCTCCTCTGGCGGTAGGGTTGGAAAGTCCAGTTCCCGCATCAGCGCCGCAATCGCTTGCCAGAACACGCGCAGCATTGTGTCGCGGGTCTGCCGATCGCAAGTGGGGGTGAGCAGGCGTATCCAATGCAGGCCCGTGACCACATGCAAAGCGGCAAAATGCTGAGTGGCAGCAAATAAGCGGATGGCAACAGCGGCCATCTTTTCCATCGTATCGGGGCCAATTTCCAGCCAGTCTACAACAGGAACAAAATCCGGCAGGGCGGCGGCATCACGCATATTCTGCCACAGAAGATCATGAAGCGTCAGCGTGTGCATGGGGGCGATCAGTGTGACCCGGCGCAGCACTTCGGCAGGATCGTCTGTAACAGGGCTTGCGCCGGTCGCTGGCGGCAGCGCCAGATAGGTCGCCGCCCAATAGGCAAGCGCAATGGCGATATCACCTTCGTTTTGGCGCAACACGCCATAGGCCGTGCGCATCAGGGCATGAAAGGCGCTTGCCGCCACGCCTGGCGCCAGATCAGGCAGATAGTGCTTGAGCGCTGCCTCTATTCCAAGCCGGGAGACTTCAGCGGAAAAAAACAGCCGCAGATCCGGCTCCCGCTCTCGTTGGCCGAGAACGGAGCGCCATGTTGTTGCATCGAGCGGCGTGGATGGCTGGCCGAAGGGCAGCAGTTTTTTGATACCCTTATAATGGTCGAAAAAACGGCGCATCTGGGCCGGTGTGCCGCCAATTTCGGCCAGGGCGCAGAGCACCATCGGCGCGTGGTTGGCGAAAGTACCGGTAAATTCCGATCCCCAGGCGGGCATTTCGGCGAGCAGTGCTTCGACCTCCGCCGCTTTGGCTGGTGCCATCATGGTATTCTCCTCGCTCAGCACAGGTTCGAAAAGCGCGTCTGCGCTACAAGTTGCGAGAGATCGAAGGCCTGTGTCGCGGCAATCAGGCTGACAAGTCCGTCGGCGGCGCGATCAAGCACGATCTGGCCCTTCTGTGCGGTTGCATTGCTGGCATTGCCGCAGACGCCTGCTGGATGAAGATCCTGCGCCTGCCAGCCGAAACCAACGGCACCTTCTGCTGTCAGCATGCTGCCGGATTTCTCAATTGCCACCGTCAGGGGGATGAAATCCTCGGCTTTGTCCATGGCCACCCGCTCCGGCGCGATTGCCAGTATTATGCTGGTTTCGATGTCGCCGCCATGGATGCCGTGGTCGATTTCGTCGCGTGAGAACAGGTCGTCCACCGGGGCGATGCGAAACCAGGAACAGGAAACCGCCAACATGCCAAGCTCGATACGGATATCGCGGCAGACGATGTCCATCAGCGCCATCTGGCCGCCATGGGAATTGAACAGGATCAATTTCGCGGCACCCGCACGCTTGACGCTGCGGGCCAGATCCAGCCAGACTTGCCGCAGGGTCTCGCCGGAGATTGCCAGCGTGCCGGGGAAGGCGATGTGCTCGTCGGATTTCCCCACCGCCATGGGCGGCAGGAACAGGACATCGGTGTCCGGCTGCAAGCGTTCCACCGTGCGCCGGATGATCTCGGCATTGATGGCCGAATCGACATCGACGGGCAGATGCGGGCCGTGTTGCTCGACAGCGGCGATGGGAAGCACCACCACGGTTTTTGAGAGATCACGCTCAGTAAAGGCTTGGGTTGAATGATCCACCCAGTAGAAAGACCTGATCATGATGCTTTTTCCATCATCCGTGCCGCATTTCGGGCAGCAATATCAGCTTCGAAATCATCACTGACCGGCAGGTCCTGCGAGCAATAGGCCTCCAGCCCCGGCAAGATTGCGTTTTCCTGATCCAGCAGCAGCCGGCGCTCGATGCCGCGCACCACCCTTGGCAATGCATAACGATGGCCGCTGATCGAGGTGGAATGCGGGCCGTGGCTGATGAAACTCGCGCTGTTAAAGGCAAAGACCCGGCTGACCCAGCCGTCTTCCGGCACCTTCGGCAGGAACGCATAATAGGGATCGAGATAGGGCAATTGCGACAGGCGCGCGTCTTCCTCTCCGGCGGGAGGCGTGAAGTGCTCACCCCAAAGCGCAACCTTTGGTGTCAGGGTTTGCAGTTCCGGGCGCGCTGAGAGATCGACATCCATGCCGGTTGCCAGCAACAGGTGATCGAAGACCAGCATGCCATCGGGCGTTTTCACCGAGACGGCGCCGTCCTTTTCACACACTTCCAGCCACGGTGTGGCGGGGCGCAGGGTAAAGCCCGGCAGCGCCATTGCTGTCTCAAAGGCGCGCACCGGTGGCGGCTGGTCTGTGCTGCGGAAAAACCGCGCGATTTGCCAGCGGGTTTGGTCGGACAGCGCCCCGAAACCACTGAGAAGCGGTGGTGCTTCCAGTGCACGGTGCGGATTGGTGCGGGGCAGACGTGTCCGGCGAAAGCAGAGATCGACCGAGGCAGCACCGCTGTTCAGTGCGGTGACGGCATTGTCGAAAGCTGAAGCGCCGTGACCGAGAATGCCGATCCGCTTGCCCTTCAAACGCTTAAAATCCACCGGTCCATTGGTATGGTCATAGCGCTGCGATGGCAAAGCGTCGGAAATGAAGCGTGGCACCCGCCAGGCACCGGCACCGTCAAAGCCGGTGGCCAGAACCACGGCCCGCGCCAGATGGCGCTCGACATGTCCCTGCCGCAGAGTGGTGACGGCCATCAGGTCGCCTTCGGGCGAGACGTCCGTAACGCTGGTCTCATTGGTGATGGCAATGTCGAAAACCTCGGCATACCAGTCCAGATAGGCCTTCCAGTCGGTGCGGGGGATGCGGCCCAGCGTCTGCCAGGCCTCAATGCCATAGCGGGTTTCGAACCAGCGACGCACCGAGAGATTGGCGACGTTGAATTCGTTGCCCACCGCCGTTTTGGGGGTGCGCAATTCTTCCATTCGGGCAAAGGTGGTCCATGGTCCTTCCGAGCCAGCCGGGGCGCTGTCGAACAGGCGGATCTGCTGGACCCCATCCCATTTCAGCGCCGCCGCTATGGTGATCGCCGACTGTCCCCCGCCAACGATGGCGACATCGCAGACGGATAGGGCCGAGATGGGCAGTGGCGCAAGCCAGGGAGCCGCCGGATAGGCGAGGGCGGCAAGATCGGCCCTCGCTGCGTCCTTTAAACGAGCAAGTGCGGCCACGGCATCGGGGAGAGGGTCAAGCATGGTCTGAGGGTCCTGAAATACTGTGTTTGTGCCGGTTGCGGCGATAAAGCTCGCTGACAATGACGATCACGGCTGTCAGCAAAAGCACCACGACCTGCATCGCATTGAGGTCGGGCTTCAGCTCTCGCCGGAATTGCGAGGCGATAATCAACGAGAGCGGCTGCGTGCGACCGGCGAGAAACATCGAGATGGTCAGATCGGCCAGCGATAGAATAACGCCAATGGAATAGGCAGCACCGATGGCACCCTTCAACTGCGGCAGCACGATCCGGCGAAAGCTTTGCCAAGGGGTGGCCCCCAGATCGCGGGCGGCATCTTCCAGCCGTTTATCGAGGCGGATGACGGTGGCGGCAATGATGGTGGTGGTAAAGGGGATGGCGATCAATGTTTGCGCAGCGATAAGAGCGCCGGCTCCGCGCCCAAGTCCTATCCAGTTCATCAGCATGGCCTGGGCAATTGACAATACGGTTTTCGGCACCAGAAACGGCAGGATGATCAGAAAGATAAAGACCGGGCGAAAGGCCAGCCTGGGCGAGGCAAGTGCCAGGGCCGCGCAAAGTCCGATTAAGGCCGCCAGGATGCCGACCGGCTGGGAGATCAGGAAACTGGTCAGGAAGCCGTTGATAAAGGTCGCATTGCTGAACAGGTCTTTGTACCAGGACAGCGTGAAGCCGCTTAAGGGAAAGGCCATCAGGCTGGATGCATTGAAGGAAAACAGTGCCAGAACGATGATCGGCAGATAGAAGAAGCCGACAGCGAGGCCAAGAGTCAGGGTGATCCGCCGGTTCATTTCAAGCCTCCCTGAAGAACAGCCCGCGCGCCTTTCAGCCGCAGCAGCAGCCAGGCCATAGCGCTTGCCGTTGCAAACAGCGCGATCAACAGGCTCAACGCCAAGGCAGAGGCAAGCGGCCAGTCGAAGGCGGTGCCGAACAGGTTGTCGATCATCGCCATCGGGGTTGCGCCGGAGGTGCCGCCCAGCATGCTTGGTGTCAGCATGTCACCGGCGGCGAGCGCAAAGACCGCCAGCAGGCCGACAGCAAGGCCCGGCACCGTCAGCGGAAAGATCACCCTTGTGAAGGCATCGAACGGGCGGGCACCCAGGTCGCGGGCCGCTTCGATCAACCGTCGATCAATCAATTCCGCCGAAATCCAGATTGGCAGCACCATAAAGGGTAGGCAATTATAGAGAAGGACGAGATGGGTGGTGAAGGGCGAGAACAGCAGGAATTTGACGGGCTGATCGACCAGGCCAAGCCCCTTCAGCACCGTATTCACGAGCCCTTCGGAGCCGAGAACCACCCGCCAGGCATAGATGCGGACGATTTCGCCGGTATAAAGCGGCGTCAACAACACGATCTGGGCTATGCCTTTCCAGGCGGTTGGCAGGCGGGCAATGGAAAGAGCGACGGGATAGCCGAGAATTGCGGCCAGAAATGCCGTTGCCAGCCCCGACAGGACCGCCTTGCCAATCAACAGGGCAAAGACCGGGTTGGACATCATCTGGCCCCAGCTGTGCAGGGAAAGGCCCGGCACCATGACGAAAGCATCCAGATCCACTGTGAACAGACTGAAGGCCACCAACAATAGAAGTGGCAACAGACAGCCCAGAACCAGCAGCAGTGAGACGGGAAGCGCCAGATGGGCGCGGCTGAGAACGAGCGTCATGATGCAAGCCTCGTGATGAAGCATGAAGCGGGATCGAGCGTCATCGCGATTGTCGAGCCCGGCTCCGCTGGTCGGTCTGCCATCAGTCGTACCGTCACGCCGGAAATATCCGCTTCGATCAGGTAGCGGTCGCCCTTGAAGACGACATGCCGAACCTCGGCGGAAAGAACAAGGCCTTGACCGTCCGCGTTGCCAAGCCGTAAATGCTCAGGCCGGATCACCAGGGCGGCGCGCTCACCTTTCACAAGACCATGGATTGCGGGGGCGGTGATGGTTCCAAGCGGCGTCCCGATGGTTGCCGTCTCTGTGCCAAGCGCCAGGATCTCGCCCTCCACCAGGCTGGCTGACCCGATGAAATCTGCCACGAACGTGTCGGACGGGCGGGCATAGAGCGTGACCGGGTCGGCTTTCTGGGCGATCCTGCCCTTGTTCATCACCACGACGATATCTGACAGCGCAAAGGCTTCTTCCTGGTCATGGGTGACATAGACGAAAGCAATGCCGAGGCGGCGTTGCAGGTCCTTCAGCTCGATCTGCAAATGCCCGCGCATCTTGCGATCCAGTGCCGAAAGCGGCTCATCGAGCAGCAGCAGATGCGGCTCTGCGATGATGGCGCGGGCCACGGCCACCCGCTGCTGCTGGCCACCGGATAGCTGATGCGGATAGCGGCTGGTGAATTCGCCCATATGAACGGCGTCCAGCGCCCGCTTCACACGCGGTGCCGGGTCCTGCGCACCACGGCGCAGGGTGAGCGAAAAGGCGACATTCTCGAACACGGTCAGATGCGGAAACAGCGCATAATTCTGGAACACCGTGTTCACCGGTCGCCGCTCCGGTGGCACGCCGGTGAGCGAGCGCCCGTCGAGCACCAGCGATCCGGCATCGGGAGTTTCAAAACCGCCGATCATCCGCAGGATCGTCGTCTTGCCGCAGCCAGAGGGGCCGAGAAAGGTGGTGAAGGCGCGCTCTGGAATGTCCAGATCCACGCCATCGACCGCACGGTTGCGGCCATAGGACTTGACGAGGCCCCTTGCGGACAAGAGCATCGGCAAACCGGTTCCGACGTTTTTGTCCGTTGCTGTCGTATCCCATGCCTGCGTCATGCCTCAGCTCGCCTTGACTTCGTTCCAGATTTTCAGCCAGTCGGAATAATTGGGCGGCGCCACCGGCCACATGAAGGATTTCATCACGTCCATATCGTCAACGAAGATCGTTGCCTGTTCCTCATGCGATAGCTTGTCACGGATTACGGAGGAGGTGGTGGCATAATGGCCGATCCGGGCCACATCGGTGGAATAGCTCGGCCCGAGCAGATAATTGATGAATTTATAGCCGATCTCGGTCTTTTCCGGTGAAAGATTGGCAGGCATGCCGAAGCAATCGCACCAGCCCATCACGCCAGCCTTCGGTTTGGCCATGCCCATTGGCAGCTTGGCCTGTAGCTCGTCATAGGGTACGCGCCAGGAGAAGGCGCAGGAGACTTCACCTGTGGCAAAGAGATTGGTGAGGTCGCCGATGGTCTGCCAGTAGGTGCGCAGCAGCGGCTTCTGGGTAATCAGCAGTTTTTTCGCCTCGGCCAGTTCCTTGGCCTCCATGACGAACACCTTGTCACGCGGCACACCGGCAACCAACCCGGCGATGGCGATGGATTCCAGGGCGTAATCACGCATGGCGAGTTGGCCGGAATATTTCGCATCGAAGAGCGTCGTATAGTCCGGCTCCTTGTCGAACTTGTCCTTGCGGTAGACGATCGGGTTCAGGCCCCAGAGATAGGGAATGGCAAAGGTCTTGCCGGCCTCATCCATCACCTTCGGCGTGGATTTGAACACATCATACATCAGGCTGGCATTGGGGATTTTCGACAGGTCCAGCTCCTTCAGCAGACCGGCCTTGATATAGCGCCAGCTGCCGTTCAGCGAGGGGTTGATCATGTCCCAATCGGCGGCGGCCCCGGTTTTCAGCGCGGCAAACTGTGCATCTTCGCTGGAGAGATAGGAGAGTTTGACCTTGACGCCGGTTTCCTTTTCGAAGGCAGCGACATATTCGGGATGGCCGTTGGAGTCCCAGGTTGCCCAGACCATGTCGGAGACCGCAGCGCGTGCAATGCCCGCGTTTGAAACCACCCCTGCGGCAGCACCCGCCGCCATTCCCGCCAGCACGTCACGCCGTGTGATACCTGTCCGTTTCATGGAGCCCCATCCGGTTCTTGTTGCGATGAGGACAGTGTGCGGACTTTCGATCCAAACGGCCATAAGGCAAAGGCTATAGTGTCTATTGCCTTTGTTGGTGATGGGGCGGGCGTCAGCTTGGCTACCAACTGGGCTGCATGTGGTGCATCGGTGGAAGAGGCAAGGGGCCAACGCGGTCGAGTGCTTGCATTTCGGCTGAGGCGTGTTTGATCATCCGGCGTAGCCACGCCTGATCTGGCGCGTGATGTTTGCGGTCGTGCCAGAGTGTATAAAAATGCATCTGCCCCAATTCCACCGGAGCGTCCAGAACCGCAAAGGGGAAGGTTTGCGCCACCTGTTCAGCAAAGTGCTTGCCCGTGGTGAAGACGAGGTCAGAGCGGGCAAGGACGTAGGGCGCGATGGAATATTCCGGCACTGTGGCGCGGATATGCCGCTTGACGCCAAGATCACGCAAGCGTCCGTCGATGGGGCTGAATTGTGCGTCACGTTCTGACGTCGGTGACAGATGGCTTTCCTCAAGATATTCATCAAGCCGGATGCGATCTCGGCCCCGGCGGGCAAAACGGTGCGTGGATCTGACCATGCAGACGATATCGGTCTTCAGCATTGGCGCGATGCGCAGGTGCTCCGGCGGGTGGGGCCAATTGCCGATCACCGCATCGATCCGGCCCTCAGACAGTCCCGATAGCAGGTCCTCCTGGGATGGCATTGGTGACGCATCGATGGAAATACCGGGGGCCATATCGGTGATCGCGCCGATCAATTGCGGCATGAACACGGTGCCGAGACAATTGCTGGCAACAATGCGAAAATGTCGAACGGATACGGCGGGATCAAAAGCAGTCGGAGAGATCAGGTGGGTATCGATCCGACCGAGAATATCATTCATGGCTGAGCGCAGCGCTAGCCCTCGCTCGGTTGGCACAAGCGTGCTGCCGGACCGCACCAGCAGCGGATCCTGGAAAATATCGCGCAGCCGCTTCAGCGAAAGGCTGACGGTCGGCTGCGCCTGGCCCAGCAGATCGGCAGTGCGCGATACGCTGCATTCCGTCAACAGCAAGCGCAGAGTGCGCATCAGACGGATATCGAGATTTGCATAGGCCTGCTCTGACATGCTCGTACTCCTTTGGGGTGAGTAACTTGATGAAAAGCATTTTCTATGCCAGTTGCTGACCTGGAAACTGGAGCGTTTTGGCTTTTGAGCCATTGTTTATGCGCGACACAGCCGTCGCGAGCAAAGCTTCTAAAGGACACTTCGCGGCAATCTCACCCACTATTCGAGGGCCTTCAAAACGGCTTGGGTTCGGCTTTTCACGCCGAGCTTGGCAAAAATGTTCTTGGCGTGCGATTTCACGGTATTCAAATTGATATCGAGCCTGGTGGCGATTTCGCTGTTGGAAAGCCCCCACCGCATCAATTGCAGCACGTCGTCTTCCCGCTGCGTCAACTCGGTGAGGGAGCCACGCAGACTGAGACGGGCCTCTTGCCTTTGCCCTCCGCTGGGGCTCGGAGACGCGGCAACGGGTGAAACGAAATCGCGCAAGATGCGCCGCGTCGCCATGATGTCATCCTGAAGATCCGCAGGCTGCGTCCCCTCGGCCTCATGGGCGGGCGCGATAACCGTGGCGAGCGCCTCTGCCTGTCGCGCCATCAGAATACGGCCTTCCTGCCGCGCCCCTGCGGCAAGCACCCGCAGCTTTTCCGCTGCCGCATCGATCTGCCCTGCATTGCACAGGATTCTGGCCTCGACAATGCGAAATGGGTCCCATATCTGCCAGGCCGAAGAGGGAAACCGGTTGCGCGCCTCGGGCAATTGCAGGGACAGCCGTTCCCATTCGCGGCGGCCCTCTGCGGGGCTGTTGAGACGAAACGCCCGGTCGGCCCGCTCTATACCGAGCTGAAATTCCAGGCGAAAATCTTCCGCCTCATAGGCTCTCCTGCTGGCACGAACCAGAAGTGCCGTTGCCTCTTCGACCCGACCAGTTATATCGAGAAGCCGCACGAGACCGGTTGTGGCAATCAGGATCCGTTCGCACAGCCCGGAAACATCCGTTGCCTTTTCCGCCGGGATCGCCCGCCGCCACAGGCGCTCGGCCTTTTCAAGGTCATTGTCGTCATAGGCAATCAGTCCTAAAAGCGCCGAGGGCAGGGCGACCATGTAGGAGTGTTCCCCGAAATTCTGTTCGGCAATCGCCAGGGCTTCGATAATCACATGCCGGGCTTCCTGAAACAGCGCACGGGCGAGGTAGGACATGGCGGCAATGCAGCGGGAATGAATCCCGCCCCAATGGCAGGCCATGTCGTCATAGACGCCGTTTGCCCGCCATGTCAGTCGTTCCGCCAGATCGAGCTTGCCCAGATTGAAGGCGAAATAGCTGTGAATGGAATCGAGATCGACCTGTCCGAAAGCCAGCCGGTCAAGCTCTTTTCCGGCCAGTTGAGAGAGGTGAAAGCTTCCGCCTGTGAAATCACCGCCATAGGCACCGATAAGCGCCCGCATGAGATGGAGCCGCCCGCTGATATCGAGACCCGTTCGGGCCGCGATGACGGACACTGGACTGTTCGGGTCGCTGGCCGCTACCTCTATCGTCTGAAGGGTTTGTTCGGCTTGCAGAAAGCGGCGCATGTTGATGGATCGCCACACGTGCAGAAAAAGCAGCAGCGGCCTTTCCTCGCGGGCCTCTCGGGGCAGTTGCTGCATCCAGCGGGAATAGGTGTCGAAACGGCCATGGCTGAGATAGTCGTACAGGCAATAGGTTTCGATCAGCTCCGCCGCCCATTTGGACTGGCGCGCGAGAAAGGCGTGACGGACGGCATCAACGGGCGACCCATTGTCGATGAACCATTGCGCGGCGCGGGCGTGAATGCCTTCGACAGCAGGCCGGTCATCGCCATAAAGGCGGGTTTGCAGAAACTCCTGAAACAGATGGTGATATTTGTACCAACGCTGCGTTCCCGGAAGCTCAACGACAAACAATTGGCTTTGCTCCAGGAAGGCCAGCATTCGGTCCCCGTCAAGCCGACCGGTCACGGCGTTGCAGAGGTCGGCATTCAGCGTTTCCAAGAGGGAGGTCTTGGCGAGGAAGTCGCAAACCTCGGCAGGCAGTCCGGCAATGACTTCCTCCAGGAAATAGTCGGCAAATGCGCGATGGCTTCCAGATGGCGCAGCGGCGACGAAATTGCCCGTCGCTCGCCCTGTGACGAGCGCTGCCAGCCGCAAGCCGACCGCCCAACCCTCGGTATGACCATGCATCTGGCGGCTTTCGTCTGCCGTTAAGGCGACATTGGAGGCGGTGCGAAAAAACGCCTCGGTCTCCTCCGCACTGAAATGCAGGTCTTCCACGGCAATGTCGATCATCTCGCCGTTGGCCCGGTACCGGCCAACGGGTATGGCAGGCCGGTTGCGACTGGCGAGCACGACGGTCAGGCTCGGCAAGCGGCTGGCGAGGATCGTATTGATCGCCTCGCCACCATCGCCGCCTTCGGCCAGGTGGTAATCGTCGATAAACAAAGCCAGTGGCTGGCGGATGGATTGATCGGTGAGCAGAGCCGTCAAGCGTTGCAGCGCGTCGGCGCGATCAAGGGAGGGCAGATGATCGCGATTATCAGCGATCGATTGCTGAAGTGCCTGGAGCAGGCCCTCGGCGAAATTTAACGGATCTTTGTCGTCTTCGCTTGCCGAATACCAGACGGTCGAAAACCCGGCATCCGACAGGCTCCGATGCCATTGTGCCAGAAGTGTGGTCTTGCCGGAGCCAGCCGGGGCATGGACGAGCGCCAGCCGGTGTTTGCTGAGAAGCTGCGACAGTCGCGTCAGGCGCGGACGGTCGATCAGGCCTGTCGAAGCGCTGGGCGGCACAGATCGTCTGTTTAAAAGGCGCGTTCGTTGCACAGGTCCCCCTGAAAATCATTGAGTTCGCTGAGCCTATCACTCTTTAGGGTGAGATTGGAAAATTTTAACATCTCACCCTTCGGGATCATGCCAAAAATAAGTGCTGGCCGTATTTTTAGGCAACTCGCCATTGGAGACCGGAAAATTGCAGTTAAGCGAATATCGAACCTATGATGCGACTGGATTGGCAGAGCTTGTTAGAAAGGGAGACGTTCAGCCAACCGAACTGCTGGAGACCGCGCTTGCCGGCGTAGCGGCGACCAATCCTGCATTGAATGCCATTGTCGCAACATTCGAAGACGAGGCTCGCCGCTTCATAAAGGAAGAGCTGAAGGATGGCCCGTTCAAAGGCGTCCCTTTCGTTCTGAAGGACCTCACCGCGCATTATGCTGGACAGCCAACGGGTGCTGGATGGCCGCCTCGCGCCTCTGTTACGCCGCAGCAAGACAGCGAATTGGTGCGTCGCTTCAAGAAGGCCGGGCTTGTCACCTTTGCCAAGACGGCTGTGCCGGAGCTTGCCATGGACTGGACGACCCGTTCGCGGGCGCATGGCGTCACCAATAATCCATGGAATCCGGGTCGCACTGCGGGGACGTCCAGCGGTGGCACCGCAGCGGCGGTTGCCGCGGGCATCGTGCCGATGGGACATGGCAATGACGGCGGCGGTTCGATCCGTGTGCCATCCTCCGTCTGTGGATGTTTCGGCATGAAGCCGAGCCGGGGCCGCAATCCGGTTGCGCCTGCGGGAAGCACCTGGCAGGGCATGCTGGTGGAACATGCGCTAACCCGCTCCGTCCGCGACAGCGCCGCCCTTCTGGATGCGACCGCCGGACCGCATAGAGGGCAATTCTTCAACAGTCCCGCAGGCGGGCAATTCGCGGCCGAGGTGGGACGCGATCCCGGCAAGCTGAGAATTGCCGTTTCGACCAGGGCGCCCTACGGCGCACAAACCCATGCCGATTGCAAGGCCGCGGTCGCCGAGACCGTCAAGCTGCTTGAAAGCCTGGGTCATCATTGCGAGCCTTTCGATATCGACTTGCCTGATGACGGCTGGGATGCTTTTGAGACCTATATTCTTGCCGAATACGCAACCGATATGCGCCTTGAGGAAGGCGTCCTCGGGCGCAAGCTGACTCAGGACGATTTTCCGCAGATGCTGTGGGACATGATCGAGGCTGGAAACCGCATCGGCGCGGTTGATGTCAATATCGCCACGACGCGCCTGCATGAAGTGGCCTCAGCCGTCTCCTCGACATTCGAAACCTTTGATGTCTTCCTGTCGCCAACGCTTGCCCAGCCACCGCTTCCGCATGAGGCTTTTCCGGCTTCGACCTCAATGCGCGGACACTATGCGTTTTATCTGTCGTGGATGCCTTATACGCATATTTTCAACGTCAATGGATCACCGGCCATGTCGGTGCCGCTCGTCTGGAACGACGAAGGCCTGCCGATTGGTGTTCAGTTTGCGGCTGCACCGACTGGCGAAGGTCTGTTGTTCAGACTTGCCGCGCAGTTGGAGGCCGCTCGTCCATGGAGCAATCGGCGACCACAGATTTCGGTCGCGTGAAACTGAAACGCATAAAAATACAAAACAAAGGGAACGATGCATGAACCACAAACCAGACAAATCTCCGCTTGCCCGCAGCACCGTTGCCGTGGTCGCACTTGCCGCAGCTCTCACCGGGTTTTCAGCCAGCGCTGCCGAGCTGACTGTTGCGCGCTCTGTCGATGCCGATGGCCTCGATCCGCAAAAGGCAAGTACGACACAGTCCTTGCAGATCACCAACCTGATCTTCGATACATTGCTGACGATGGCCAAGGATGGTTCCGTTCATCCGGGCCTTGCCAGTGCCTGGAGCATGGCGCCGGATGGCAAATCCTATGATTTCACCATCCGCGATGGCATTAAATGCCACGATGGCAGCACGTTTGATGCGGCGGCGGCCAAGGCCAGCCTGGATCGGGCGCTTGATCCCGCGACCGTCAATCCGAACCTCTCGGCCTGGGGTCCGATCACCAAAAGCAGCGTCGAGGGCAAGGTGCTGAAAGTCACTCTGTCCGAACCCTATGGTCCCTTCACGTCGTTCCTGACCAGCATCCAGGCGGGTTTTATCTGCCCGTCCTCGGCATCGGCCAAGGAATTCAAGCCGATTGGCACCGGCCCGTTCAAATTCGTCAACTGGACCCGCAATGACAGCATCCAGCTGGAGGCGAATGCCGATTACCAGAACGCCAACCCACTGATCGAAAATCCCGGCAAGCCGCATATCGACAAGCTGACCTTCAAGGTCATTCCTGAAGCCGTGGCCAGAATGGCCGCCTTGCGCTCAGGCGAAGTCGATATGGTCGAGCCGTCTCTGGAAGAGGCCGCCGACCTGAAGGCCGACAGCAATTTCAAGGTCTATGCAGCCGAGCTGTCCGGCCAGCAAATGCTGGCCGCCTTCACCTGGAAGATCAAGCCGCTCGACAACCCGGATATCCGCAAGGCAATCGGCATGGCAATGAACCGCGACGCCTATGCGTCGATTGCCTTTGAAGGCCTCGTCAACACCGCCAATTGCCCCGTGGCACCGAACCTGTTCTCGACGGATGAGGCACTTTGCGCCAGCTGGGGCGTCAAATTTGACCCCGAAGCCGCCAAGGCTTTGATGGCCAAGGCGGGCTACACGCCGGAAAAACCGCTGAAGGTGAAGCTTCTCGTTCACAAGCTGCCGGGCTGGGACCAGATGCACCAGATCATGCAGCAGGATCTTGCGGCCATCGGCGTTCAGGCCGAGATCGAGACCCGCGAAGTGGCCGCTTATTTCGACTATATGAAGGGCGTCAACGAACGCACCGAGGGCGAACCTGCCGTCTGGACCATGGGCATGTCGGGTGTCGATCCGGACTACCTCAATTTCCTTTGGAAACGTCCGGGCTTTGTCAATATGGGCATCAATGCCGACCTCGATGGCATGCTGGACGAGCAGCGCAAGCTTTCAGGCGATGCACGGGCCGCAAAGATCCATGATATTGAAAAATATCTGATGCAGAATGCCTATGCGATCCCGCTGCTGTCGCCTGGTTGGGGCTGGTTGATGGCATCGACATCGAAAGTCGATGGCTTCAAGATGGGCTTCATGGTCTCGCTGCTTTTCAACGACGTGAGCGTTAAGCCATAATGGGAGCCGCTGCTCCGGCCTGGCCGGGGCAGCCTTCCGATACAGACGGGTTCCAATGCTTGTTCTCATTTTCAAACGGCTGCTCATTGCCCTGGCGACGATTGTGTCTGTCATTATCCTGTCGGGCATTCTCATCCATATCGTCCCTGGCGATCCGGTCACTGCGATGATGGCGCAATCCGTAACCGCAAGTCCGCAAGCGATGGCGCAAATGCGGGCCAAGCTGGGGCTCGACCTGCCCGTATGGCAGCAGGTGGGGCTCTATACCTGGCACGTTTTCCAGGGTGATCTTGGCATGACAATCCGCGGCAACGAACCTGTCGCAAGGTTGCTTCTCCAGCGGCTGCCAAACACCTTTGCTCTGGCGGTTTCAGGGCTCGGCGTTGCCCTTGCCATTGGCATACCGCTCGGTTTTCTGGCGGCAATCCACCGCGGAAAACTGACCGATACGGCGGTCATGGTGATTGCGGTTCTGGGTGTCTCCATCCCCGGATTCTGGTTGGGGTTGATCATGATTCAGGTCTTCTCGCTGAAGCTCGGCTGGTTGCCAGTCGCAGGTTCGGGTTTGCGCAACATCATCCTGCCCGCCCTGACACTGGGTCTGACCTACTGCGCCCTGGTGGCGCGCATGACACGCTCGGCCCTCGTTGAGGTCCTGGCCGAGGATTATATCCGCACGGCCCGCGCGCGCGGGCTTCGTGAGTATCAGGTGCTTTTGGTTCATGCCCTGAAGCCGGCGCTGATCAGTATTGTCACGGTGGTCGGGCTGGTCTTTGCCTATCTTCTCGGCGGTCAGGTGATCATCGAGAACGTCTTTTCGTGGAATGGCATCGGCCGCCTGGCCGTCCAGGCCATGCTGGAGCGTGACTATCCGATGATCCAGGGCTTCATTGTTGTCTTCGCCAGTTCGGTGGTTATCGTTTCGATGCTGATCGACATTCTCTACGGCTTTCTTGATCCCCGCATGAGGCAAAGATGACCAGCATAGCAAAACGCAGCATGTTCTCTCTCAGATTGCCTGTCAGTGTGACGATAGGGCTGGCCTTGGCACTTGTCATCGTGCTGCTTTCTCTGCTGTCATCCTATATTGCTCCGTTTGATCCGATGAGGATGGCGTCAGGGCCCCGGTTGTCGGCGCCATCGGCAGCGCATCTTTTCGGAACCGACGAATTTGGCCGCGACCTTTTCAGCCGCGTGCTGCTCGGTGGACGGTTGTCGCTTGGCATCGGCCTCAGCGCTGTCGTCAGCGGTCTGGTGATCGGCGGTCTCATTGGTCTGATCGCCGCTTTCGGTGGCCGGGTTGTCGAGGCTTTGCTTCTGCGGCTTATCGATGTGCTCTACTCGTTTCCCGATACGTTGATCGCCCTTGCGCTGGTCGCTTTTCTCGGGCCGGGAATAGAGAACGCAACGCTGGCGATTGCGATCAGCCTCGTTCCCTTTTACGCGCGGGTGGCCTACGGCCTTGCGGCTGCCGAGCGGGCAAAACCCTATATCGAGGCCGCCAGACTTGCAGGCACCCGGTCCGCCCGGCTGGTTCGCGTCCATGTCATGCCGAATATTGTGCAAAGCCTGATCGTCATGGCAACACTTGGATTTTCGTCCGCCATCCTGTCCGCCGCCGGGCTTTCGTTTCTGGGGCTTGGAGTTCAGCCGCCATCGCCGGAATGGGGTGCTATTCTTGCCTCGGGGCGCAATTATATCACCAAAGCCCCGTGGATATTGATCTTTCCGGGATTGGCGATCTGCCTCACCGTGCTTTCCTTCAATCTGATCGGTGACAGTCTCAGGGACCTCATCGACCCCCGCCGAAAGGCAAGGCCATGACGCAACCATATCTGCGAGTCCGCGATCTCAAGGTTGCCTTCCCCTCCAGACAAGGGCCGTTCGCCGCTGTCGATGGTGTCGGGTTCGACCTTGCCCGGGGAGAGATCCTCGCCCTTGTCGGGGAATCCGGCAGCGGCAAGAGCATGACGTCACTGTCGATCATGCGTCTTCTGCCAGAGGCGGGGACAATGTCAGGCACGATCGAGATCGATGGGCAGAATATTGCCGGGCTTCAACGTCGGGACATGGAAGATGTGCGTGGTGCCAAAATCGGCATGATCTTCCAGGAGCCGATGACGTCGCTTAATCCGGTCCTGACCATTGGCCGCCAGATGAGTGAAGGCTTGATCCGCCATAAAGGCATTGCGCGTCGTCTGGCGCTGGAGCACGCCATTGCCGCGCTTGAGGATGTCCGCATTCCCGAACCCCGGCGTATTCTCGGCCAGTATCCGCATCAACTGTCCGGCGGGATGCGCCAGCGCGTGATGATTGCTGCCGCCCTGACCCTGAAACCCGGCGTGCTGATTGCCGATGAGCCGACCACGGCGCTTGACGTGACAGTCCAGGCGCAGGTGCTGGATCTGCTTGTTGATCTCAAACTGCGCCATGGCTCAGGCATTCTGCTGATCACCCATGACATTGGTGTCGTTGCCGAAACGGCGGATCGTGTGGCGGTCATGCGCGGCGGGCGCATCGTTGAAACAGGCCCGGTCGAGCAAATTCTCTCCGCGCCGCAGCATGACTATACCAAAGCGTTCCTGTCCTCGCATCTGACCGTCGAACGGGCGATGCGGCAGCGCCGCGACAAGACAAAGGCCAATGCCAGATGACGACAGAACCAATCCTGGCCCTTGAGAATATCCGCAAGGTATTTTCCGCGAACGGGCGAGAGGTGAGGGCGCTCAACGGTGTCTCTCTCAGTCTTGGGCGCGGCGAAACGCTCGGGGTGATCGGCGAAAGCGGTTCCGGTAAATCGACGCTGGGCCGTATCGCCGTCGGGCTTGAAACCGCTGATAAAGGCACGATCCGCATCGGCGGGACCGATATTGCCGGTCTTTCCGCGCTCTTGCGCCGTGAGGCGTTTCGCCATTGTCAGATGATCTTTCAGGATCCGTATTCCTCCCTCAATCCCAGACTGAAGATCGGTCGCCAGATCGGGGAGGGGATCTACGCCACTGGCGTCGGCAATTGGAAAGAAATCGGTGAGAGCGTTGCGGATCTTCTGGAAAAAGTCGGGCTCAAGCGGGATTATGCGGATCGCTATCCGCATGAGTTTTCCGGTGGCCAGCGCCAACGTATCGCCATTGCCCGTGCGCTTGCGCCAGGGCCGCAGGTGGTGATTGCCGATGAACCCGTGTCTGCCCTCGATGTCAGTATTCAGGCCCAGATTCTCGACCTGCTGGCTGATTTGCAGAAAGAGAATTTTCTCTCCTACCTGTTCATCTCGCATGACATGGCCGTCGTCGCGTATCTCTGCGACCGGGTCGCCGTGATGCATCATGGTCGTATCGTGGAATATGGCCCGGTCGAAGCGATTGTTGAAAATGCCCAGCATCCTTACACGAAGAGCCTGCTTGAAGCCGTTCCGCGCCTTGGCCGCCGCCGTAGCGGCGAGCGACGTGTGTCAGTCGCGCTGCCCACCCATGGTGATGGTGATCCCTATGAGGCGGTTTCGCCCGGCCATTGGGTCTTGGCGCATAGCCCTATGTAAGGGATTGGAGACCCCTGCGGTATTACGGCACCTTTCTTGCATCTCTCTTTTCAAAAGAACGTGACGCGCAACAATAAGGGGTAACTCATGCCGAAATCTGTTCAAGACGATGCAAGCGAGGCAGATAAGCTGCTGTCCGTGCAAGGATTGACTGTCGGCTTGCCGCCGGGCATGGACCGTCGATATGCGGTGGAAGATATGTCCTTCGATCTGAAGGCTGGAGAAATTCTCTGCATTATCGGCGAGTCCGGCTCGGGCAAATCCGTGACGGCCAATGCCACAATGGGACTTCTGGCGTCATCTTTGCACATTGTGTCCGGCAGCATCGTGCTGGAGGGCCAGGAACTGGTGGGGGCGGATGCTGCCGCCTTGCGCGCGTTGCGTGGCCGGATCGTTTCGATGATTTTCCAGGACCCTTTGTCGGCGCTCAACCCTTTGATGACCGTCGGCGATCAGATCGCCGAGGTCATGGAAGCCCACGGTATTGGCACGCAGCAGGAGCGCCGGGCGCGTGTTCTCGACCTGATCACCGAGGTGGGCTTGCCGGACCCGGAACTGATGCAGCATCAATATCCCTTTCGATTGTCCGGTGGTCAACGACAGCGCGTGATGATTGCCATGGCGCTGGCGCTTGAACCGAAGGTGTTGATCGCGGATGAGCCGACCACCGCCCTCGACGTGACGACGCAGGCGCAGATTCTTGAGCTGATCGCGTCTATCCAGCGCCGCAAGCAGATGAGTGTGATGTTCATCACCCATGATTTCGGCGTGGTGGCCGAGATTGCCGACCGTGTGATTGTCATGGAAAAGGGGCATGTCGTCGAACAAGGGCCGGCTTCCGTGGTGCTGAAAAGCCCTGATCATCCCTATACGCAACGGCTGATCGCGGCCGTGCCCCGGATGCGCGCAAGCGACCGTGAGAATGAGGCGGATACCCCTGTTGTTCTGGAGGCCCGCAATCTCTGCAAGACCTATGGCACAGGGTCAGGTTTCCTGTCGAAGGGCCGGGTGATCAAGGCGGTCGATGATGTCTCCTTCACGATCGCCAAAGGCCGCACACTTGGTATTGTCGGGGAATCCGGGTCGGGGAAATCATCGCTCGGCCGTCTTCTCGTCAAACTGATGAACAGCGATTCCGGCGAAATCCTCTTCGGTGGCCGTGATATTGCACCCCTGTCGGAAGAGGCTTTCCGTCCGATGCGGCCCTATATCCAGATGATCTTTCAAGATCCTTTCGCCTCCCTCAATCCGCGCCAGACCATCGGACGGATTTTGACCGTCGGACCAGTGGCTCAGGCGACGCCCATTCACGAGGCGCGAACACGCGCGATGCGGCTTCTGGAGCGGGTCGGCCTGGATGCAGGCGCCTATGATCGGTATCCACATGAGTTTTCAGGCGGTCAGCGCCAGCGTATCGGTATAGCCCGCGCATTGATGTTCAACCCCATGCTGATCGTCGCGGATGAAGCCGTTTCGGCGCTCGATGTTTCGATCCAGGCGCAGATCCTTCAGCTTCTGACGGAAGTGCAACAGGAAATGAAACTGGCCATGGCCTTTATCACCCATGATCTGCGCGTCGCCAGCCAGATCTGCGATGAGATCGCGGTGATGTATAAGGGCCGTATTGTTGAATACGGACCACCCTCGCAGATCTTCCGCAACCCTACCCATGATTATACCCGCCAACTGGTTTCCGCTATTCCCGGAACCGAATGGGAGCCTGCCGTGATGGTGTAATTCCCACATTGGCCTGACCTGGATTCAGCTCGAAATGACCTTGGACGCCTGTCTTTGAACGAGGCGCGTCTGCTTGCCAATCGTGCAGGAAAGGGTATGTCTTCTGGCTGGGCGGCTATATTTTGGGCGGTATTGTCGGATGCGTAAATTTGCATCTTCAATGTCAAAAAAATAGTTGCAAATGTCCATTAATGGGCGTTCAATCCTCTCAAGCAAAGAATAGACGATAGAATGGCCCCACACTCTTTCGTCCATATCCGGCATTCAACGCGCTGACAAAATTATGTTTTCGGTAGTTAACTGGAAATCGGTTAATTGTGTCTTTCGCTTGGATAGCTCTGCGTCGGGGTGTTTTTGTTGATGACAATGGGACAGGGCGACCAGATGGCGGCAGTGGAACTGGATGTTCTGGAAAATGTCCTCAGCTATTACATCCGTACGATCAACATGGCGGTGTCCCGCGATCTCGATCAGAAACTTGGTAAGCTCGAGGTCGCCAAGGGGACCGGCAAGATCACCACGCTGTTGTTGGTCGATAGCCATCCAGGCATCCGGTCCTCCGCCATCGCGCAACTGATCCTGAAGGATCGTTCTGCCATGGTGCGGCTGGTTGATCAGATGGAAGAGCAGGAACTCCTGCGCCGCGAGGTGGATGACGACGACAACCGTGCCCAAGGCCTGTTCATCACGCCCAAGGGTGCTGCGCTGGCAAAGCGTGTTCGTCCCCTCGTCGTGAAACAATCTCGGGATTTCTTTCCCGATATTACCGACGAAGAACATCAGATGCTGATCTCGGTACTCGGGCGTACCTATCGGCGCATTATTGGTGTTTAGAGTTTGCCTTAGGAAAAGTGGAAGCCGATTTTTCTGAAAAGACAAACAACAACTGCCAGCTTGAGGAGCTTTTTGACATGCCAGGTCCCTATGTCGTTCCCGTCCACGGGGATGCGGAACTGCCGAGCCACGTGGATGTCGTCGTTATCGGTGGCGGCATTATCGGCACATCCACCGCACTTGAACTCGCCGATCAGGGATTGAGAGTGGCGCTCTGCGAAAAAGGCGGCATCGGCCACGAACAGTCCAGCCGCAACTGGGGTTGGGTTCGGATTTCGAGACGCGATCCGCGCGAAGTGCCGCTGATGGCCGAGTCGCTGCGCATCTGGGCCGATCTCAACCGCCGCACGGGCCGGGAAACCGGCTTCAAGCGTTCGGGCATCGTGTTTACCTGCGCCACCGAGAAGGAATTTGCCGAACACGAGCGCTGGAACAGCAATCTGGACGGCTACCAGATCGAAAGCCGGATGCTGAGCGCCAAGGAGTTCCGGGAGAAATATCCAGGCTCCGACATGAATATTGCAGGCGCGCTATACACAGCGGGTGATTGCCGCGCCGAACCGCAGAAGGCCGCACCCGCCATTGCCGAGGCGGCCCGCGACCGGGGCGCTTTTATCCTCACCGAATGCGCGGTGCGCGGTCTTCAGCTTTCCGGCGGCAAGGTGTCTGGTGTGGTGACGGAGCGCGGTGAGATTGCCTGCCAGTCCGTCGTTCTGGCTGGCGGTGCATGGTCAAACCTGTTCTGCGGCAATAACGGCCTCGACCTTCCGCAGTTGAAGGTGATGAATTCCGTGCTGCGCACCAAACCGCTGGAGGGTGGCCCGGAGGAGGCGATCTGGTCAAACGGCTTTGCCATTCGCAAGCGGTCGGATGGCGGCTACACGATTGCCAACGGCTTTCAGAATATCGTCGATATCGTGCCAGCCTCTTTCCGGTATGCGCGCAATTTCCTGCCCGCGCTGCGCCATGAATGGCGTTCTCTCGATCTGCGGCTGACGGGCCGGTTCTTCGATGAATGGCGCATTCCGCGCCGCTGGTCGCTGGATGAGGCGTCCCCGTTCGAATACAACCGCGTGCTGGACCCTGTGCCATCAAAGGCGATGACCGACGGTGCGCTGGCCCAGCTCAAGAAGGCCTTCCCCGTCTTCGAAAAGGCGGAGATTTCGCAGCGCTGGGCCGGCATGATCGATGTGACGCCCGATGCCATTCCGGTTATCGATGCCATCGACGCCATTCCCGGTTTTCACGTCGCCACTGGCTTTTCCGGCCATGGTTTTGGCATCGGACCGGCTGCCGGTCGGCTGATGGCCGATATCGTCACGGGACGCAATCCGATTGTTGACCGCAAGGATTTCCGGTTCAGCCGCTTTAGCGATGGCTCGAAAATCGAACTGATCAGCGGCTTTTGAATGCGGCATGGCTTATGCGAAGGCTTCGAAGATGCTCACGCATCCTCGCCTTCATACTTCGAATATCTCAAATGCATCAGAGGCTTGAGATATTCGAAAATGCAATACGGCGCACCATTTTCAATGGTTTGCCATATTAAATCGCTCCGGCAGAGAGCGAGCAGGATGAAGGTCGATAACCACCAGAAAAAAGGGAACATGCAATGTCCGATAAGGAACGCAATTCGATACCGCATCCCACGCGTCGTCAGACGCTTGGCCTCATGGCGCTTGGAGCGTCCGGCGTGCTTCTCTCGGGGCTGCCAATCTCGGAGCTTATAGGCATTCGCGCGGCCAGTGCCGCGACCAAATCGATAAAGGGGCAGCTGACTGTCGGCTTTTCCCAGGAGCCGACGGTTTTCAATCCGCATATGCCTCATATCGAAGTGGATGAAGGCATTCATTTCAGCATATTCGATACGCTGTTCAGCGTTGATGCCGCCGGCAAATTCGTTCCGGGACTGGCCGTGGACGTACCGAGCGTCGAAAACGGCGGCATCTCAGCCGATGGCCTGAAGTGGAAGATCAAGCTGCGCGATGGCGTAACATGGCATGACGGCAAGCCGTTCACCGCTGAAGACGTCAAGGCAACGCTCGAACTGCTGGTCGATGCAAATTTCCGCAGTTGGCGTAAAACCGGCCATGAATTCGTCCGCGACCTGACTGTCGTATCGCCCACGGAAATCACCTGGCGGATGGACAAGCCCTTCGCGCCCTATCCCTCCATCCTCGCCTCGACCTTCATCACGCCGAAACATCTTCTGTCGGCCAGCGCCGATCCGAACAATGCGCCGTTCAACACCGCGCCTGTTGGCACTGGTCCGTTCAAATGGGTTGAACGGGTCGCCGGAGATCATATCCTGCTGGCTGCCAACCCGGATTATTTTGGTGACGGCCCCTATGTCGAAAAGCTGATTTACAAATACGTTCCCGATCTGAATGTCATGTACACCCAGTTCAAGACGGGCGATATTGATGTGGTCGGGTTGCAGTGGATCACGCCCGATCACTACGAGGAAGCCAAGGGGCTGGACGGCAAGGTGGTCAATGTGGTGCCGGGTTCGACGGTTGAATCCTTCACCTTCAACATGGAGCGCCCACAGTTCAAGGAAGCGGTGGTGCGCGAGGCGCTGTATGCCGCCATCGACAAGCAGTCGATTATCGAAGCGCTCTATTACGGCCTGCCAACCCCCACCGAAAGCTATGTGCCGCAGCAGTCCTTCTACTTCAATCCAGACCTGCCGAAGCATGAATATGACATCGCCAAGGCCAAGAAGCTGCTGGATGATGCTGGCTGGGTGACTGGGGACGACGGAATTCGCGCCAAGGGTGGGGTGAAACTGTCCTTCACCTGCTCAACGACGGCGGGCAACCATATCCGCGAACAGGTCCAGCAATTCCTGCAACAGTCCTTCAAGGATATCGGCGTGGAAATGACCATTTCCAACCTGCCTCCCGCTGTGATGTGGGGCGATTACTGGACGCTGTCAAAGTTCGACGCCGTCATCGTTGGCCTGGATTTCCTGACGGGGTCCGATCCTGACACCTCCAATTTCTTCCGTTCCACGGCCATCCCGGCCAAGGGCGGTTCCGGCCAGAACACCTGGCAGTTTTCCAACCAGCAAGTAGACGAGCTGCTCACCAAGGGCGGCGAGCTGTTCGTACCGGAGGAGCGCAAGGCCGTCTACCTGAAGATCCAGGAGATCATGCGCAAGGAACTGCCGCTCCTGCCAATGTTCCAGTATGCGACCGTGCGCGGCCACAAGCAGGGCGTCGAGAACGTGACGCCCAACGTGAATGTGCGTATCGACACCTGGAACGTCGCCACCTGGCGCTGGGCCTGACGACATAGTGCATCATTCTTTAAATCGGAATCGGTTTAAAGAGAAAATTATGCAACAAATATAAGGAGCTACAGCAAACCTTTTTGCGCATATATGGCGCATGGCGCTGTAGTGCGCCGGACGCCGAGGCGTCCGGCATGCCTGAGCCCGTTCACCCATGAAGCGGAGCCTGCCTATGCTCTCCTATCTTTTTAACCGGCTGATGCAGAGCCTCGTTCTGCTGCTGCTCGTTTCGATCATCGGATTTGCCATCCTCAATCTCGCGCCCGGCGGCCCGCTGTCGCAATATGCGCTGACGCCGGGCATGACGCGCGAGGCAATGGACCGGATCGCCCATCAGATGGGTCTCGACCGGCCGCTACCAATCCAGTATCTCGACTGGGTCTGGCGGCTGCTGCAAGGCGACTGGGGGAAGTCCTACCGTGACCAGCAGCCGGTGCTGTCGATCATATCAAGTCATTTCTTCGCCACCCTGCTCTTGATGGGAACATCGACCGTCATTGCCGTCATTCTCGGTGTCTGGATCGGTATCAAGGGCGCCACCCGTCGCTATTCCCTTTTCGACTATGCGGCGACTGTCGGGGCGATGGTGGCACTTTCCATCCCGACATTCTGGTTCGGACTTGTGGCGATCTATGTGTTCGCCTTGAAGCTGAAATGGTTACCCGCTGGCAACATGTATACGATCGGCAATGGCTCCTTGTCCGATTATGCCATCCATCTGGTCATGCCGAGCCTTGTGCTGGCGCTGGTCGATATCGCCGTGTGGAGCCGCTATATGCGGTCTGCTACGCTTGAGGTGATCAACCAGGATTTTGTGCGCACCGCCAAGGCAAAAGGCGTATCGCCCAGACGGGTGCTGATGAAGCATGTTGTTGGCAACGCGCTACTGCCGATGATCACGCTCGCCGGCATGCAGCTTCCCATCGTGCTCGGCGGCGCGCTTGTGACCGAGACGGTGTTTACCTGGCCGGGTATGGGACGGCTGTTTCTCGACAGCCTCGGTTATCATGACTATCCGGTCGTGATGGGCCTGCTGATGTTTACAGCCGTCTTCGCACTGATCGGCAGCCTTGTCGCCGATCTTCTGGTCGCATTCGTCGATCCCCGCATTCGGCTCGGTTGACGAAACCCTGTCGCGAACCGAAGGAGAAGCCCATGTCCATTGCTATTCCGTCTCCGGTCCCGCCCGCGCGGCCTTCGCGCTGGTGGCGGAGCCGCGTCGCACGCCGGTTCTTCCGTCACAAACTCGCCCTTGTCGGCCTGGTGATGATCACGCTGTTGATCTTTGCCTGTGTGGCCGGTCCCTCTCTTTTGCCCTATGACGAGCTGTTTATCGATCTGCGCGCCCGCTTTGCGCCGCCGCTGACCGGCGCCCACATCTTCGGCACCGATCCGCTGGGGCGTGACATCGCCGCAAGGTTGTTCAATGCAGGGCGTATTTCGCTGTTGATTGGTTTCTTCGCCATGCTGTTGTCCACCGCTATCGGTGCCGTCGTCGGTGTTGTCGCGGGGTATCGCGGTGGATTGATTGGCACGGTGCTGATGCGCTTCGTCGATGCCTTTCTGTCCTTTCCGTCGATCTTTTTGCTGCTGGCACTTGCCGCCTTTATCAGGCCAAGCCCATTGATGATCACGGTCATCATCGCGGTCACATGCTGGATGGAAGTTGCCCGGATTGTGGAGGCGGAGGTGCGTTCGCTGCGCGAGCGCGATTTCGTGCTGGCCGCCCGTATGCTGGGGCTGCGCAACACCCATATCATGATCCACGAACTCCTGCCCAATGCGGTCGGTCCAATCATCGTTGCCGCCACGCTGACGGTGGCCCGCGCCATCCTGCTCGAAGCTTATGTCAGCTTCCTCGGCTATGGTATCCAGCCGCCCTTGCCGAGTTGGGGCAATATGCTCAACAGTGCGCAGCAATATCTGGGAAGTGCGCCTTGGCTCGCCATCGTACCGGGTGTCGCCATCACGCTTGCCGTCACCAGCTTCAACTTCATTGGCGATGGTTTGCGTGATGCGCTCGACGCGCGCAGCGACAATCCATAAGCCAGCTTTCTTTTTTTGATGCTCCCGCAAAGACAAACGAAAACAAGAAAAGCGAGAGTCTGTCAGGTTCAATCCGAAACTGAAAGACTCTAGATTCTTTTTTGAAAACCATTTGACTAAATAAATGACCGGTGTCACTCTTCTGTCATCCAGGGGGCTTTTGACATGGCTTTGCGTGGCACCAATCAGGAATCGGGAAGGCCGTATAATCGGCGCATTGTGCTGGAGTCGATCCGGCTGCATGGGCCGACAACACGCGGCGATGTGGCCGAACGGGTGGGCCTGACGGTCCAGACTGTCTCCACCATTGTGCGCGAACTTGAGGATCAGGGGCTTCTCCTTTCGGTACGGGAAAAACCAAAGGGGCGTGGGATTCCGCCATCGGCACTGACCATCAACCCGGAAGGTGGGCATGCTGTCGGCATTCACCTGACGCCGCTCGGCATTGAAGCGGCACTCGTCAATCTTCGTGGCGAAGTGGTCGAAAGTCGCCAGCGCTCGGCGCCGAATGCCATGCCGGACGAGGCTTTTGCCTTGATTGGCGACATGGTCGCAGACCTGAAGGCAAGCCCGCGCCAGGGCCGGTTGCTCGGTGCCGGTCTGGCCCTGCCTGGCCCGTTCGATGTGGACTCCATGAGCTTCGTTGGGCCGACCACCATGGCGGGCTGGAAGAATGTCGATATCCGTCAGCGGCTTGCCGATGCGACGGATCTGCCAGCCTTCATGGAAAACGACATGGCAGCGGCTGCTTTGGGCGAGCAGCTTTATGGTCTCGGACAACAGTTTTCGGATTATTTCTATCTGTTTTTCAGCGTCGGTCTGGGTGGTGCCATGATGCATGACGGTGTCGTCATGCGGGGAGCCTGGGGCAATGCCGGTGAAATCGGCCATATCGCCGCCATTCCCGATGGTGAGTTGTGTCATTGCGGAAACCAGGGCTGCCTGGAGCGCTATCTGTCGCTTGATGCATTCAAGAGAAGTGGTTTGTCTGAGGAGGATTGGGTCGATGTGATTGCGCCGATTTTCCGCAGCGCAATCCGCACGATCGAAAACCTGTTCGACCCGGAAACCATCGTGCTGGGCGGGCTTGCGCCGCAATCCCTGATCGAGCGGCTGGCGACGCTTGGGGAGGGGCTCACCAACTCGATTTCCGCCCGCACTAACCGCACCGTCCCACGGGTTGTTGTCGCCAGCGACTGTCAGCGCTCGGCGCTGCGGGGGGCTGCGGCCCTCGCGGTCTTCGGTGTTCTGTCGCCGCGCTTCGGTCAGATGTTTGAAACCTCAGAGAAAGGGATTGCCGTATGACCGAAAACCTCCTCGTCCTCGACGATATCCGCATGAATTTCGGCGCAATCGAAGCCCTGAAGGGCATCAGTTTCTCTATCGCCAAGGGCGAAGTCGTGGCCCTACTCGGGGATAATGGTGCGGGAAAATCGACGCTGGTGAAAATCATTTCGGGCGGCTTGCAGCCGACCTCGGGACGCATGCTGTTCGAAGGTGAGCCTTTTCAGGCAAAGACGCCCGCCGAGGCCAAGGGTGCCGGTATCGAAACCGTCTATCAGGACCTGTCGCTCTGCACCAATGTCGATGTGGTCGGCAATTTCTTCATGGGCCGCGAGCTGACCCGCAAGGTGGCGGGCATTCCCTTCCTGGATGAACGCGCCATGGAAGACATTACAGCCAAGGCGCTGGCCAGCGCGGGAACCCGTATTCCTCCATGCGCACCAAGGTCGAGCACCTGTCCGGCGGCCAGCGCCAGGCCATCGAGCTCAATCGCTTCGTGCATTGGGGTGGCAAGCTGGTCTTGCTCGACGAACCGTTTGCAGCGCTTGGCGTCGAACAGACCCGGCGCGGGCTGGACATGATCCGTCATGTCGCCAGCCAGGGCATCGGCGTCGTCATCATCACCCATATCATGCAGCAGGCCTTTCAGGTCGCAGATCGCATTGTCGTCATCCGCCACGGTGTTGTCGCCGGTGATGTGGAGCGCAGCCAGACAAGCCCGGATGCAGTGATCGAAATGATCACAGGGCAAACCCTCGCCGGAGCCGGACCGGTGAGCCAATAACAATGAAAAGGGGTCCGGTGAACTGGAGAGAAACCAATGAAACGACTATTAACGGTCTTGCTGGGCATTCTGATGCTCAACCTCGCGGCGTGGACATCGGCTGCCGCCCAAACAAAAGGGATGGTTTATTACCTCGTTCCGACCTTGCTGGATGAATTCCAGACCGGATCGGTCAACGCGCTGAGCATGTTCCTGGGTCAGGTCGGCTATGAGATGAAAACACTCAATGCCGACAACAAGACAGACGCCCAGCAATCGCAGATGAATGACGTGATTGCGCTGAAACCCGCAGCCATCATCCTTGCGGCCGTAGACTTTAACGCGCTCAAGCCGTCGATTGAGGCAGCACGCGCCGCAGGCATTCCCGTCGTTGAATTCGACCGGCAGATCACATCGACACCCTCGGATTTCACCTCGGTTGCGGGTACGGTCGAGATTGGCCATATCGCCGGTGACCACGCGATCAGCTTGCTCAAGGGCAAATATGGCGATGTGAAGGGGAAGATCCTTCAGGTTCTCGGTGATCCCGGCGATCCCTACACGCTCGATATCCAGAAGGGTTTCGAGGAAAAAATGAAGGCCTTCCCCGGCGTCAAAATTATCTCGGTACCCGCCGTGCAGTGGGAAGCCAGTGCCGCCGGAACAATCGTTTCCGACCAGATGCTTGCCAATCCTGACATCGATCTGATCTTTCTGCATGCTGCCCATCTTTCGGTCGCGGCCGTTGCCTCGCTTGAGGCTGCCGGCAAGAAGCCGGGCGACGTGATGTTGATGAGTTCCAACGGTGCGCCCGTTGGCCTCGACCTGATCCGTAAGGGCTGGCTGAATGTCGAAGTCGAGCAACCGCTCTATGCACAGGCAGCAGCCATTGCGATGTTCATGGACAAGGTCGTCGGCAAAAAGCCGATCAAGGCTGGAGACTATGATGTGCTCGGTCTCAAGAGCGTTGTGACCATGGAAACCTGGGGACCGAATATCAAGATCCCTGGCTCTGCCATCACCAAAGAGAATGTCGATAACCCATCCTTTTGGGGAAATCTGAAGCCGCCGACAGCTGCGATCAAATCCGTCGAGTGAACGGCCTTCATTCCGGGGCCTGATGGCCCCGGACTTCCCTTCTCCAATCCGGATGCGCCGCATGACGCCTCATACCCGCAAAACTCTTGAATTCGTCCTCGACAATCTCGTCTGGTTCATGCTCATTCTGGTGCTGGCCATGTTCTCAATGCTGATCCCGAACTATTTTCAGATCGGTATCTTCACCAATATCATCGAAGCATCGAGCGTATTGGGTGTGATGTCGATTGGTCTCGCCCTGGTGATCATCACCGGTCATATGGATCTCTCCGTCGAGTCGGTCGCAGCACTGTCGGCCATGGCGGTCGGCATTCTGTTCTGCTCGGCAGGCATAGGGCTTGGTATCAAGCTTTCCCCCGAATGGCTGATGATTCCGGTCTCGCTGTTGGTGGCCTGCGCCATCGGTGGACTGATCGGGCTTATCAACGGCGTTCTCGTCGTCAAACTGAAGATGAGCGCTTTCATCATCACGCTCGCCTCCTTCATCTGGGTGCGCGGCATCGTGCTGGCCGTTTCCGGCGGACGCTCAGCCCAGGATCTCGCCCCTGCTATCCGCTGGTTCGCCATCGAGCGCTTTCTCGGCATCCCGATGACGGCCTGGATCGCTATCGCCTGCTTTCTGATCTTTTCGGTGATGATGGCGAAGACGCCGTTTGGCCGCCATCTGGTGATGATCGGCGGCAATGAGACGGCAACCTTTCGGGCTGGCATTCGCGTCACCCGCAATCTGATCATCGCCTTCGTCATGGCCGGTGCTATTGCCGGTCTTGCCGGCTGGCTGCTGGCCGTTCGCACATCGGGTGCGACCGCCAATCTCGGCGTTGGTCTGCTGTTCAATGCTTTTGCAGCGGTGGTGATTGGCGGTGTCAGCCTCAAGGGCGGCGTCGGCGCTCTGCCGGGCGTCTATGCCGGGGTGCTGCTGCTCTCTTCCATCAATACAGCCATCAACCTGATGGGGCTGCCGGCGAATTATACCCAGGTCATTCATGGTTTCCTGGTGCTCGCAGCCGTTCTTCTCGATACGTTCAAACAAAGGCTCCGCCAGAGGCTCGCATGACAGACAGATTGAAAGACAAGGTCGCACTGGTGATCGGTGCATCTCGCGGCATCGGCAAAGCGATTGCCGTGCGTTTCAAAGAGGAGGGCGCGAAACTCGTGCTCGCTGATTTCAATGCGGAGGAAGGCAAGGCCGCAGCCGACGAACTCGGCATCGATTTTATCCGCACCGATATCGCCAGGATGGAGGACGCGATTGCCGCCGTTGAATTCACTGTGGAACGCCATGGTCGGATCGATATCATCGTCCAGAATGCCGGCATCTATCCCTGGCAATTGATCGAGCATACCAGTCCGGATGATTGGGATCAGGTGATGGCGGTCAATCTGCGGGGCTGTTTCAATGCCGCGCGGGCGGCACTTGCGCCTATGAAGGCGCAAGGATCGGGGCGCATTCTCTTTACCTCTTCGATCACCGGTCCGCATGTCACCAGTCCGGGCCATGGCCATTATGCGGCAAGCAAGGCTGGTATCAACGGGTTCATTCGCTCGGCGGCACTGGAGTTTTCGTCCTATGGCATCAATGTGAACGGTGTCGAGCCGGGCAACATCATGACAGAGGCCATCCAGCTGCATCGAAGTGCCGCCTTTATCAAGAATATGGAGGACGCGATCCCGCTTGCGCGTCTGGGGTCCCCTCGGGATGTGGCCAATGCATTTCTGTTCCTTGCCTCTGATGACGCAAGCTACGTGACCGGCACGACCATCGTTGTCGATGGGGGACAACTTCTGCCTGAGGGGGCCGACTTCAGGATCTTGCCATCCTGATCGTATTTCCGGCTGCACTGATGCCTACTATTCAAGGCGTGAGGATGCGTTGATAGCTCCGAGCTTTGTTTGTCGCCCATTCTGACAGGATGGGCGTCACAAAACCTGGATCAATTTGGCAAGAAGCCGGTCCAGGCGGGTGCGTTCAGGCGCGGAAAGGCTGCGAATGCCGTCCAGAAAATGCGAGGACCTGGCCACCTGAACCCGGGTCTCTCGCAACAGCTTTTCACCGCTTTCGGTCATTTGTACATAGACCGTGCGTTTATCTGACAGAGACGGGACGCGCTCGACGAACCCTTTGTCTTCCAATCTGGTGATACGGCCTGTTATCGCCCCGGTCGTGACCATGCAAAGTTCGGCAAGATCGCTTGGTCGCAACCGGTAGGGTGGGGATTGATGCCGAAGATGGGTGAGAACATCGACTTCGCCGATGCCGATATCGAATGCCACCAGCACCTCCTCCAGGGAGGCCTGGTCCAGGAGATAAAGATGCCGAAGCCTCATGGCAATCGCGATGGGACTGCTGTCTTCCCCCGGGAAATCCTCTTCCCACTGACTAATAAGGTCCGAAAATAATCCTTCGGCTTGTGGCATTGCGCTTCACTTTTATCTCATGGCTAAAACACGTCATTTTGTGACGTCCTAAACTTCTTAATGTTTTCGGGCGCTTCACGCAATGCGCCATAAGAACGCGACCCCTCCAAACATTTTCAATTGACGAAAGTTATCTTAGTGCTAAGATACTTCTAAGGAATATGGAGGAGATATTCGATGGTTTCGAGTTCGGCGAAGCTGCATGATCCGGAGGAGGGATCAGCAGCAAATTTTCCTGATATTGATAATTTGAAGATCGCGTTTGGCCAGCTTCCATCTGGCGTTGTCATCGTGACGAGCCAGGGTTGTGGCGGTGAGATGGTTGGTGCAACTGTGAGCAGTTTCACCTCTTTGTCATTCACACCCCCTCTCGTCATGCTTGGTTTGGCGCAAAGTTCCACAACGCTTTCTGCCATCCTCGACCATGGGCATTTCGCGGTCCATGTCGTTGCTGAGCCGCAGCAGGATATTGCTATGCGCTTTGCGTCCAGCCGTGCTGACAAGTTCAGCGATATCGATTTTAAATTATCGCCATCCGGCGTGCCGATTCTGAGTGAATTCGACACGTGTTTTCACTGTGCCCTTGAGCGGGCCCAGTCGGAAGGGGATCATCAACTGTTGATCGGCCGTATTGTCGATGTATCGACAGTAGAGCGGGACACAACACCCGTCGCATGGTTTAATCGGCGTTTTCACATCTGCGAGCCGCGCGCCCTCGTCTAGTTTTGGCGCTTAGATTTGGCACCTAGAGCTGCCGCCTAGACTTGCTTCAGGAAAAGTGAAGCCAAATTTTCCTGAAAAGACAAACGAAAACAACAGACTTTAGTGCATCGATCCGAACCCGGCTGTCGCCGTGCTTGGAGACATTCGCTCAAAAATATCCGGTACACGATGGTATGCATGGCGTGCTTGCGCCAGTGCCATGGTCGTGCGCACTCGAAAATTCCTGTTTTAAAGTGAGGAAATCCCATGGAAATGAACGCAAAGCAGTTTGACTATGTACTGCCCAATCCACCCATCTCTCCTTATAGCACTGAGGTTGGCCGTGAGATCCGTGCCAAAGCCGCAGCATTGGTGCCACTGTTGCGCAAACACGCCCAGGAAGGCGAGGAATTGGGTGCTCTGGCGCCTGAAAGTTTGAAAGCCTTGAGCGATATTGGTGCGTTCAAACTTACATTGCCAACGGATTTTGGCGGGCATGCGCTTGGAGCGCGCGACGTGGTCGAAATCGTCACCGAGTTTGGCAGAGGCGATGGCGCGGCGGGCTGGATGGCATTTGTCGCCGGTGGCCTTCGCAATATCCTGGCGTTTCCCGATCAGGCTGTGAATGAAATCTTTGCGGATGGACGCGATTGGGTCGGCCCTCTGGCTGCCGGCGCATCGATTTTTGCCACCAAGGTTGGCTCGGCGCGGCGGGTCGAGGGCGGCTGGATGGTCAGCGGCTCCTGGCATTTCGGCAGCGGTTGCAAACATGCCAAATGGATTGCCGTTGGCGTTGATTATGAGGTTGCGCCGGGTCACATGGGCCGCGCCATGGCGGTTTTGAAGGCCGAGCAGGTCAAAATCATCGACAACTGGCATGTCATGGGCATGAAGGCCACGTCTTCCAATAGCCTGACGGTGACCGAAGAGCAGTTCGTTCCCGATCACCGTTTTATGGATATGGCCGATTTCCCGGTTCGCATGGATGGGACACGCAAGCGTTTCCAGGGCTTTGCCAGCAAGTTCGATGGCCGTGGCCTGATGATCATGACCAATCTCACCCACATGGCGATCGTGCTGGGGATGGCTCGTGGCGCGCTGGAATCCTACATCGACATGGCCAGAAAGCAGCAACCCTTCAATCTGCCTTATCCCCGGGTGGCCGAAATGGCATCAACGCAGGTCTGTGCTGCAAAAGCCTATGCGATGATCAAGATGGCGGAAACCACTGCCCTTTGCGCCGCCGATCTTCTGGATCGCCACGCAACGGAAGGACGCGAGGTCTCGGAAGAGCTGGAACAGGCGACGATGATGGAAAACGTCTACGCCGCGCACACCTTGGACAATGCCGTCAGCATCCTGCAACTCAATATTGGCTCCGCAACCGCGCATGAAAGCAATCCGTTCCAACGGTTCGTGCGCGATATCCGGGTGGCAATGCTGCATGGGGCGGTCAGGCTGGAGCCAACAGCCGAGATTTTCGGGCGCCGGATGATGGGACTTGCGCCATTTTCGATGTTTGCAGGTGGATTGCCTGATCGCGCCGCTTAGCCCGCGACGGATTTGAGCTGTAGGCGGGCTGTGGAGGCGGCCCGTCGACGGTTAACAAGAGGAGGATTTTTTATGCAGTCGAATAAGACGCATGCCCCTGCCAATTTTCGGGCAAATAAAGGTTTCGAATACAGTTTTCAGGCTGCGAAGGTTCTGGGCGCGCTATGGGCAATCGTGCTGCTGGTCGTGGCGGTGCCAAGTATCGGTACCGCCGTCGTCAACGCCCGAATGATCACCGATCTCAATATGGATCGAGCGGTCTTCGGTATGGGTTTTGGGCTTTTCGTGATGATGATGGGCTTTCAGGCCCCTGTCGTCGCGGTGTTGATCCGCAAATTCGGTTATCGGTCAACGGTTGCTTTCGGATGCCTTGTGCTGTTCCTGGGGTCGGTTGCCATGGCGACTGTCGTGCATAATGGCTGGCAATATGCCTTGGCTTTTGGTCTGTTGGCCGGTTCCGGCGTCTGCATTGCCGGCATGCTGCCAGCCCAGACAATCGTAACGAGATGGTTTCACGCCCGCCGGGCCTTGGCTGTCTCCATCGTATTTTCAGCAGTCGAAATTGGCGGTTTCTTTTCTCCACCGGCGCTTGAAAGATTGATGGCGATATCAGGCGATTGGCGCACAGCCTGGTGGCTTATTGCCGGATCGGCGCTCATCGCGATGATAACGGCCTATATAGCGCTCGATGAGCGGCGGGTCGAAAATTACATTTCCCGAAATCCTGCTCCTTCCTTCGCACGCGAAAACAGCAAGGTATTCAAAAGCACGACCCACTGGACCCTTCGGGAAGCACTGGGAACCAAGGCTTACTGGCTTATTCTGATTTACATGAGCATTGCCGGGGTCGCCTGGATTTTCCTGATGGCTCATGGCGTGGTGCATCTGCGTGATATCGGCTATTCGCCTGCTGAAGCCGCTAACGCCGTCGCGGTCATTATCGTCGCCTCGTTCATTGGCAATATGACCGCTGGTTTCCTGGGTGATCGTATTTCACCATCGCTCATCTCAGCCGCCAGCATGGCATTGATTGTTTTCGGCTTTTGCATGGTCATCAAGCCCGTTGGCTTTACCGGCATCCTGCTCTACGCGCTTCCTGCCGGCATTGGCTACGGTGCCTCGCAGGTCTGCCTGATGGCTCTTCTGGGCAATTATTTTGGCAAGGCATCGTTTTCCGCCATTCTGGGTTCGATGATGCCGGTATCGACGCTCTGCGCTGCGATTGGCGCGGGGTCGGCAGGGGCGGTTTTCGATCAAACCGGCACATATGAATGGGTGTTTATCACGATCATCACCCTTTGCGTGGTCGCGTTCTTTGCCATTCTTGCAGCATCACCACCGCAAAACCGGGGAAACAAAGAGGAGGTCTCCGGCAGTCCAATCGCAGCGGAATAACAAATGATAAAAATGGGAGGGTGACAATGCGAACTTTAAATCTGCTGGCAGTGCCTTTGCTGCTTGCATCCTTGCTGCCGGCCGCAGCAGCCGATACGGCGCTGCCGTCAAGCGACACACCACCTGGCGAGGGAGGCATGCCCGGTCCGGTCTATTCCGGCCCCTTGGCCAGCGTGGGTAGAACGCTGCATGACAACGGTATCGACCTTCAACTCGATTTTGTCGATTTCTATCAGAATGCGCCGTCTTTTGGGGCTGCGGGTGGCTCATCAGCCAATTACGGGATGTTCATCTTGGGTGTTACCGGCAATCTGACACCGGATCTTCGGGTCAATCTGGTCGAGACAATCAACGCCCCGACTCAAAATGTCGACAATTATCTGTTTGATCTTTCGAATGCCTTTTTCCCCGTCCCGATCGTGAATTCGGACACCGATCTGACCCGTTTCACCATTGAAGGCGACCTTTTCAACGATCGGCTGACTGTTGAAGCGGGGCGGATGGGTCTGAACCGCGATTTCATGAAAAAAGGCTTCTGTGGCGGCATTGGCTGCGTGCCCTCTACGCCGGCAATCACCCTCAACATGCCAGGCGAAGCACTGTCTGTCTGGGGAGGGAGACTGGCCTATCGGCTCGATCAGACCACGACGCTGGGGTTTGGAGCCATCGAGGACAATTCTGACAATTGGCAGAATGGTGATGGATGGGATTGGGGAACCGGCGATGCCAAAGGCTATATCGCCATTGCCAATATCAGCCATGACGAAACCTTCATGCAGAATTCCAATCCTTTGAAATACGAGGTTGGCGCTTATCATCGGTCCACCTCGTATGAAGACGCACTTTACAATAGCGGTTGGGGCAATCCGACCTTTGGAGCCAACACCAGGATTGTCAATCATGACGGCGGAACGAGCGGCGTTTACGGGCAGGTTCGCAAGGTGGTGTGGAGTGAGCCGTCCGGTAGCCCTATTCCCGAAAACCTCGCCGTCTATGGCGGCCTGTTCCATACGTTCGGCGATGGCCAGGCTTATCCCTGGGAGGCCTATGCCGGTGTCGAATATTCAGGCTTCTGGAAGGAAAACCCGCTCGCAACACTCGGTGCGTCCGTTCACTACATTCGCTTGAGTGAAGAGCGCGCGCAGTATGAACAGAATGCCAGGCGGTTCTTTTCTGGTGTTAATCAGAAACAGCCGCAGGATACGTTCATGGTCGACGTCCATGCGAGCACAGGCTTCTTTGGCAACGGGATTCTCGATTTTGGTGCCGCCTATATCATCAATCCAAACAATTCCATTCTGGCTGATTACTCAACCGGAAGAGAAAAGAACGGTGTCGTTATTTACGCGGCATTGGCTTTCGACCTGGGCGGCAGCCTCGGTCTTTCCCCCCGCAAGGGTCCTTGAGCCTGGTTCGATCTGAACCGGCGGCCTTTCACAATCACTTTATCGACAGGAGATCGACGTCATGCACGACACGAAGAGCCATGACCACGCCAAGCTTGAGCGCCACAAACATCTGGTCCGGGAGTTCTACCGCCGGGTGTTCGATGGCCAAAACCCGGCAGCCGTCAAGGATTTCGTCACAGAGGATTATAAGCAGCATAGCCGCCATATTCCGACCGGTCGCGAAGGTTTGGAACGGTTTGTGCAATCAGTATTTCCAAACGGGCCAGTCCCCGAGCCAGCGGAGATGCGCATCCCTCCCGCCTTCATGGTGGCCGAAGGCGACATGGTCGTGGTCGCTGCCTATCTGCCGCAGCCAGACCCCGACAAGCCGGGCGAAACCTACGACTATTTCGTTTTCGATGCCTATCGGCTTCGAGACGAGCGTCTGGCGGAGCATTGGAGCGGCGTGAACAAGATCGCGCCCCCAAAACAGCCCTGACGGCATAGCGGTATGCTGTCATCGCAGGCAGCATACCGGCAACTATCGATCACCATTCATCAGGATTAAAGCATGCAACTCTACCATACGCCCGGCACCTGCTCCACGGCATCTCGCATCGTTCTGCAGGAAACCGGTATCGCCGCCTCCTCCATTCCAGTCAATCTTCGGGAGAAAACGCTTCCGGATGGAACGAGCTATCTTCAGGTGAACCCGAAGGGCCAGGTTCCCGCCCTTGTGCTCGACGATGGCGACGTGCTGACGGAAGGCGCGATCATCCTGCAATATCTGGCTGATCAGGCCCCGGAAAGCGGCCTTTTGCCACCGCCCGGCGATCTTGCCCGCTACCGCGTGCTGGAATGGACCAATTACGTGGCAACCGAATTGCACAAGACCTTCACCCCCCTGATGCGGCCGAATACGCCAGCGGACTTTGCCGAAATCACCAAAACGGCGTTGTTGCCGCGGGTTTTCGGCACTCTCGATCGCCGTCTGGGGCTAAGCGATTATCTTGCCGGGGCAACATTTTCGATCGCGGATGCCTATGCGTTCGTCATTCTCGGATGGGCAAAGCTACAGGCCATCGATCTGGCGGCCTGGCCGAACATCCAGGCCTATCTCAAGCGGATAGAGAGCCGTCCATCCGTCCAATCACTACAGTAAGTGGAGAAAGCCATGACCTATCTTATCAGACAAATGGGCCACGTGATCATCTCCTCGCCGGATCCTCTGGGCGCGGCACAGGATCTTTGCGATGTCGTTGGCTTGAGGATCACGGAAGTCGAAGGCGAGACCGTCTATCTTTCCAGCAACGACCGCCACCACGAAGTCACCTATATCAAGGGCGACGGAAAGGCAGTTGCCTGCGGGCTGGAGGCTGTCAATGCGGATGCCGTAGACGAGGTCTATCGCCGCGCAAAATCCGATGGACTGGAGATATTGTCGGACAGGCCTTTGGGCAAGCATTATGACCGCGCTGTTCGTCTGGTTGCACCCGGCGGGACGATTTTCGAAGTCCATACGCCAATCACTCGCAACCAGCCCCGTCACTACAGTTATTCCACACCGGGCGCCCGTCCGCGCCGGATCGAGCACATCAATTCCTTCGCACCTGATACTGCGGCCTACGGGGATTTCTGCGTCAAAGTTCTGGGTCTGAAGCTGTCGGATATGACGGAAGACGGTGCCTTGCGCTGGTACCGCGCCGAAGACGGCTACCATCACACCATCGCCATGGGGCCGGGCGAAAGCGGATTGCATCACTATGCCTTCGACTTGCATTCGCTCCAGGATCTTCAGACGATCGCCGACAATCTTGCCGGAAAAGAGCGCGCTCTGGTCTGGGGTCCGGGCCGTCACGGGGCGGGTGGCAATGTCTTCACCTATTATGCCGATCCGCATGGATGCCTGGTCGAGAACTCCATCGAACTCGATCGGATCGACAATGATGCAACCTATGAACCGCGGAGCTGGGATATTTCGGAGGGGTTGGCGGGTCGCTGGCTCAATCTCTGGGGCACGCCACCCACGCCTTCGTTCCTGCGTCCGGGGATCGCTTTCGATCCGACCATCTAGATTTTTTCAGGGAAGGCCGTTTCGGCGCTTTCTGGCTGAGATTTATGCGAAGTATCACTGAAAATGGTAGTTCGTATTTCGCTCTTGAATATCTCAAGGCTTTGATAGATTTGAGATATTCGAAGTTTTCTCAGGGTCTGGATGTGGTCAATATCGTCGAGACTTGGTATTTAACGGCGTGCCGGCGTCCTGGCTGGCTGGGAGAGGTTAAAAAATGAGTTTTACATTAAATCCTGCATTCCGGTATCGAATGCCACTGTCCTTCGGACCAGCTCCTGGACCGCGCCAAAAGCCCGGCGGGGGCATGTGGGCGGCCGAGGAGACAGGCCGAATGAACGCCGAATGGATGGCCGTTACCTACAGAACCTTGCCTGAAAAGCTGGAGGCATTGCTTCCGCCAGGCATGGAACTGCGCGGCGAACCCCTGGTGACGGTATCCTGCGCATGGTTCAAAAATCTCTACTGGCTTGCGGGTCGCGGCTACGGGATTGTCGTGGTTGATTTTCCCGTTACCTATCGCGGAAAGACCGAGACTCTTGAAGGCACCTTCTGCCCCGTCCTGTGGGAAGGCGCGCCTGACGCCATCATGACCGGGCGAGATGAGCTTGGCTTTCCCAAGATGTTTGCCGACATTCCGGAAATCGAGCACGACAAGGCACAAGGCACCGCCACCTGCTCTGCGTCCTGGATGGGCTTTAAATTCTTCGATATCGCCCTGACGGATCTGGTTGAGGCTGGCAATGAGCCAGCACTTCCCGGAGCGGATAATGGTCCGTCGATGTATTATAAATATGTACCACGCACCAGTCCCGGCGGACGGGAGGGTGCCGATATTGCTTATGTGACCACCGCAGCAGCACCGCCCGAGACTGGCGGCAGGGTCAGCAATATCAATTTCGATGGCTTCGATTTCAAACGCTGGACGGCAAAAGGCAGCGTGGCTTGGCACCGGGCGACATTTGAACAATTACCGCTCAGTGCGCATGTCGTCAATGGAATGGCCGATCTGGATATTCTTGAAGTCACGAAAGTGCAAATGGTGGCCTTTTCCGGCCCCGGTATCGCAGTTTCAGTCAATTCAATGCGCGCAGTCGATCCGTCTTAGACAGGGAATATTTTTATGAAATTGGCAAGATTCACAATCGACGGCGTCACCCGTCTGGGCAAGATCGATAATCAGCGTATCGTCGATCTGACGGCCGTTGTTCCAGAATATGGCCATTCGATGCGCCTGCTTTTGGAGGCCTATCCGAGACTACGGCCAGCGCTGGAAGCGGTCACAGATCCGTCTTACCTGCTTGCGGATGTGCGGCTGGAAGCGCCGATTGCCGATCCACAAAAATTCCTGGCCATCGGCATGAATTATCAGGCCCATGCCGAAGAAGCGGCTGCGGCGGGTATCAAGACCCCTGAAAGCCAATTGTGGTTCAACAAACAGGTCAGTTGTATAAACGGACCTTACGGTGACATCGTCGTGCCCGGTGTTTCAAAGATGGTGGATTACGAGGCAGAACTTGGTTTCGTGATCGGTAAACGTTGCCGCCATGTGAGCCGTGACAATGCTCGGAGTGTGATCGCCGGCTATCTTGTCGCAAACGATGTGACTGCCCGCGACTGGCAATTTCGTTCGCCCACCTACACATTGGGCAAATCATTCGATACCCATGGCCCCATCGGCCCCTGGATCACCACGGATGACGAAATTGCCGATCCGCATGACCTCACGTTGACCTTGTCATTGAATGGAGAGGAGCGCCAGCGCTCATCGACAGGCGACATGATTTACGACATCTATGACCAGATCGTCTATTTATCGACGGTCATGACATTGGAGCCCGGCGACGTCATTATCACAGGGACACCATCAAACGTCGGAATTGCGACCCAGACATTTCTGAAGCCCGGCGACGTCCTCCGCGTTGAGGTGGAGGGCTTAGGGGGCATTGAAAACCGTTGCGTTGCGGAAAACTAGGACCCGTCTGGTTTAATCCAAACCATAACGCACTACATCCTACGAAGAGTCATTAAAGATGGCATTTCGTATTCTTTTTGCAAATATCTCAAGCTTCTGATGCAATTGAGATATTTGCAATGCCTTCTTCAAGGCGAGGATGCGTTGGCATCTTCGCTTTTGTAGGGGGAGGAGATATGAAGTTTCTATCTGTGATGATCGTCTGGGCTGCATGGGTCACATCGGCTCACGCACAAAGCATCAATGCCGGCAATCACCCTGTCTCCTCGACCAAACCCTTCACTGCCAAAGAGGTCGCACGCTTCGACACCCCATGGGCGATTGCCTTTCTGCCGGATGGTCGAATGCTGGTGACAGAAAAGCCGGGCCTGATCTTTCTTGTGCTTCAAAACGGGCGGAAAACCCCGGTGGCAAATGTCCCCGCCGTGGCCGCCGAAGGCCAGAACGGTCTTCTCGACATTGCCATTTCACCCGGTTTTCAAAAGAACCGCGAGGTCTATTTTACCTATTCGGAACCGGGAGCGTCCGGCAGCAGCCTTGTTCTCTCCCGCGCCAAGCTGGCCGCATCCGGTACAAGTGCATCGCTGGAAGACATGACGGTGATTTGGCGCCAGACGCCAGCTGGCGGTGGCGGGCAATCCGGCGGCATCATCGCTTTCGATCCTGATGGCACGCATCTTTACCTGACGGTCGGCGACCGGATGCGTCCGGATACGGCACAGGACCCCAACCAGGCGCGCGGCAAGATTCTGCGGCTTAATCTGGATGGCTCAACGCCTGCGGATAACCCACAAGCGGATCAAGGCGGCGTGAAAGCCCAAACCTTTACGACTGGTCATCGCAATCCCTACGGTCTTGCTTTCGGGCTTGATGGAAAACTGTGGCTGCATGAAATGGGACCACGGGGCGGCGATGAACTCAATCTGATAAAAGCCAATGGCAATTATGGCTGGCCGCTGGTGTCGAATGGCGACAATTACAGCGGCACGCGGATACCGCGCCATTCGACGAGGCCGGAGTTTATCGCCCCGGCTCTTTACTGGAACCCGGTGATCGCTCCGGCTGGGCTTGCGATCTACAATGGTCAGATGTTTCCGCAATGGCGCGGCTCGGCCCTGATTGGTGGCCTTGCATCCATGGCTTTGGTCAGGGTGACATTCAACGGTGCTGGTGGAGCAGAAGAGGCGGATCGCTTCGATATGGAGGCGCGCATCCGCGATGTCGCGGTCGCCCCTGATGGGGCGGTGTGGGTTATCGAAGATGATAGTGAGGGGCGCCTATTGCGTTTGACGCCCGTCAAAGGGTGAAGAATTATTGGTGATCGTCACCCGGTTTGCCCGACGGTCTGCATTGAACTCAGGAGCGCGCTGATCTGCACGGTGCTGAAGTTTGAGTAGGTGTCCGATACGGCATAAGGCAGGGCGATGAGATCGCCGTGACGCATGGCGCCGCAGGAATAGACGACATTGGGCACATAGCCTTCACGTTCGGTCGGTTCCGGTTGCAACAAAGGCTCGACTGTGCGCGCTAAGATAATGCTGGGGTCCTCCTTGTCGAGAAGGGTGACGCCGATAGAATATCTGCGCATCGGGCCGACCCCATGGGTAAAGAGCAACCATCCCTCATCGATTTCGACGGGCGATCCGCAATTGCCGATCTGAACGAACTGCCAGGAGAATTCCGGTTTCATCAGAACAAGACCCTCGTCCCAGTGATGCAGGTCGTCTGAATACAGCAGAAAAAGATTTTCGCTGTCCTGACGTGCAATCATCGCAAAGCGCCCGTTGATGCGCCGAGGAAAAAGCGCCATGCCCTTGTTGCGGGCTGCCGGACCGCGCAGTGGCGTCAGTGTGAAATTCAGAAAATCCTGGGTTTCCAGAAGTTCTGAGCGGATCGAGGAACCACTATAGGCCGTGTAGGTGGCAAAATAGACGGTCTTGCCGCCGTCATCGAAAGCCACGAACCGGGCATCCTCTATCCCGTTCGATTGTGCTTCTGTCACCGGAAAGATCACGCGTTCGCTAAGATCGCTTTCGCTGTCAAAGCTGATGCCGATGCAGCCTGCCGGTGACAAGCCGTCATGGGCATGGACCTGGGGCAGCCCCGCCAAACGAACCGGGGGATCGATGGTGACGGCTCCTTCATCATCAATCATACCAGTTCGGAAAGTCAGTGAGGAAATGTGTCCTTCGCCAACCGCCCGCAGGCTGATGATCACCCGGCAGCATCCTTGCGTCATGCCGGTCTGGTCGGGATGCGCAACGATGCTTGGATTGAAGAGGGCCGCGGATTCGAACGAATACTCGTTCATGAAATACGCGCCGACCAATTGTCTCTGTTGCTGGCTGAAGCTTTCATGCTGGGAGAAAGCATCCTCCATCGCATCGGCGCGCAGTTCGAACTGCCGTAATAGGTTACGGTGCCGGCCTTCGAAATTATCGAGAATGTCTCGCAACTGGTTAGTCGTACCGGTCGGATCGAGAGACAGGACACGGTCAACAATTTCATTGGCCCGGTTTTTATCGCGCGGGTTCAGGTGTCGTGGTTCCGTCGATGGCTTGAATGGCCGGACGATGACACGGGTGGGATCAGGCCGGAGATAGAGGGCCTGCCGATTGAGGAGACTTGAATTGGGCAAGGCTGATCCTTTTTTGATTGGCGCTGGAAGAGTGCTTAAGAAAGCTGCTGGAGCTCTGCCAGCTTCGGTGCGGCATGCGTCAGGCGGGATGCCCGGCCAACTTCAAAGCAGGAGATCAAGTAGCAGAGCACGGATTCCGCTCCGCGGTTTTCGTTGGCTCGATCCGGATGCAGTCCGTCCCGGCAACTGCCGGTTTCCGGATCGACAAGGGAAACCCCGTGATCGTTGCTGCCGGTAAACCAGGTAAAGGTACGTGTGGCGGCCTCTAGCCATGTTTTGTCGCGGGTAGCATCATAGGCGGCAAGGCAGGCGGAAATTGTGGCTGTCGCTTCCACCGGCTGCTGGTCGAAGAGCTTGGGCGCTTCGCCCACATCGAAAAAGCCAGCGGTGCCGACCGGCCTGAACTGGCCACCGGAAGCCGTCTGCTGCTGCATGAGCCAGCCTAGCGTTCTGAGGCCGGTATCCATGAGTTCGTCCGAGCCGGTTGCCATGCCTGTGGCGATCAGGGCTTGCGGAATTCGGGCGTTTTCATAGGAAAGCCCCTCTTCAAACCAATGGCGGTCGGCTGTCGATACCTGGCGTTCTAGCCTCATCAGACGCTCAGCAAGTACTGTGCGCAGCTGTGCTGCCGCGTCGTCCTCTGGCGTGACCCTGCAATAGGCATCGAGGCCGATCAGAGTGAAGGCCCAGGCCCGTGGCGAATGGAAATGTTCGACCACAGGGGCCGCTTTGGCAAACAGGGCCGCTGCCCAGCGACGGCGCGGCCGGTCGCTGTCGGAGGAGGCGCAGATGCCGAGCGACCAGAGCGTTCGGCCATGGCTGTCTTCGGAGCCTTTGTCTTCCAGCCACCGGCGGTCAAAGCTCATGAAGTTGCGAAACTGTTTCAGGTCAGGATTCCAGGCATGCTGGATGAAGCTGGCGAAAGAGGCGGTTCTGCCGTCATGGATGCCGGTTTCTCCGGCTCCCGCCAGATGGCAAGCAAGGATCAGCGCGCGCGCATTGTCATCGACGCAGTAGCCATGCGCACGGTCCGGCACGGAGAAGACCGCATGCTGAAAGATGCCAGTGTCGTCGCACATGGTATTGAAATGACCGAGTTTCAAATTGGTGCCGTGCTGCGGGCGGGTCATGCTTTGCGTTATGAGATCGCGGATCAGGCGCGGTCGGTAGGCTGCGCGGGCCGTCTCGATGCTTTTCAGATAGAGCGATGCGATCTGCGGCCAGATCATCGACCGGCCCGTCTCATAAGCAGCCTTGCGCATCGCCTGACGCGCCTGATCGTCACCCAGCAATCGTGCAATTGCCTCGCCAGTCGCCTGCGCATCGCTGAACGGGACAAGAATGCCGCGATGGTCGTCTAGAAGCTCACGGGCGTGCCAATAAGGGGTCGAAACCACGGCGCTGCCCATGCCGAAACTGTAGGCGAGCGTTCCCGACGTCATTTGCGCTTCATCACGATAGGGCGTGACATACACATCGCACATGGCGATGAAATCGAGGAGCGTCGGCACATCGACGAACTGATTGAGAAACACGACGGATCGTTCGACGCCGAGCTGTTCAGCGCGGATGCGCAGGCTGTCGCGATACGCCTCCTTCTCCCGGCGCAGCAGAGTGGGATGCGTTGCGCCAAGGACGATATACAGCGCGTCGGGCTGCATTTTCAGAATGGCTGGCATGGCATCGATGACCACCTCGATACCCTTGTTGGGGGAAAGAAGTCCAAAGGTCAGAATGACCTGCCGTCCGCTATAGCCCATCTTGCCTTTGGCAAGCTCCGGGTCGTGGAAGGCTTTGTCGGGAATGCCGTGGGCGATGACATCAATCTTGCCGGAATCCACGCCATAGACATTTTCGAGAAACTCCCGTCCCTTGTCTGCCATGACCACGACACGGCTCGATGCCCCGGCGACTTGCTGCAACACCCGTTTCTGGGATGGCGTCGGCTCGGCAAGGATGGTGTGAAATGTCGTGATGACGGGAATTCGCAGATGGGACAGCAGGGCGAGAATGTAGTCGCCGTCCGGGCCACCGAAGATGCCGAACTCGTGCTGTAAGGAAACGGCCCGGTAATCTCCATTATTGAGGATACGGGCCGCAGTCACATAGTCCTCAATCTCACCATCGCGGACGTCAAACACCACGTTGGCCGGATAGGCGTAGTTCAACTTGTCATCGGTCATCGCGATGATGCTGGTCTCTATACCCTCTGCCGGATTGGACATGGCGTGGCTGAGGTCGGTGGTGAACGTGGCGATCCCGCACTGCCTTGGAAGCGAATTACCGATAAATGCGATACGCTTGGTCTTGATCATCAGAGTTTCCCTTCAGAACGCCGTCGCCGGTGGGTTGACTGCCGGCTCGTCCCTGGACTGGGAGCCTGCGATGGTGTTAACAGTAAGTATCTTTCCGGTTCCTCTTGAACTTGGCGTGGATATCCAGTTGCGGTGATGGATGTCGCCCGATCCTTCTCGATGGTTGCGTCCAGATCCAAATTGTCGATGGCGACAAGGCTTGTTGTCGATCCCTTGGCAATTTCGATCAGCGTTGCCACCCGCCGATAGGCGAGCCAAAAAATGCCAGTAATCTGTTCCTCATCATCCTTGACCTGATAGTCACCGGCGGGCTGCGTACCCTCAAGGCCAGGAAAGGTGAAGGGACATTTGAAATGCACGATGCGTGTCTTGGTTCTGGTAAACATCGATCTGGCTTCCTTGAACTGGCTTGACAGAATAGCAAGCTGGCACAGCGGGTTCGGCACGGCATGAACCGTGTTGCGCAATTCCAACAATGGAGGCGCCGCATCTATAGACTGTGTGCTGCAATCTGGGAGCTGAAATCCGGCCGTTCCGTAGCGCGGCTGAAACTGTTTTATCGAATGCCATCATGACCGACAAAGCGAACGCCTTGCGCAGATGGAGCCAACATAAAGCGAGTGACGTTTCGGCACAGACCCGGTTTAGTCGTGAGAGATTTTAGGCAAGCGCTTTGTGAAGCCGTTGGTGTCAGGCCGAGGCGCACGTTGCCAATTGGCTTGAAAGGGTCGATTGACTTGAAAGGTGTGTCGGAAGACATGTTGTCCTCCTTTATTGGGGCCAGGGTGCGTGCCGCCCAGAAAATGACAGTGCCCTTACAATGGCTGACATCAGGATAGAAGTGGGGTTCTGCGTCGAGATTGCAAGGCGCGATTGTGATTTATCTCGTGGCACATCCCTCCATCATGGGTTTCCAAGTTATTCTACCCGTTTCTCGCTTGGCGTAACCGCTGACATCAGCGGTTACGCTCATTTTGGGAGCGGAGATGGGACTTTTCCGATCAATCGTCCAGAGGCACGGATGCTTTCCCGAGTTTTACAGAAGGCTCCCGCGCCCAGACGCGAAGCTTGCCCACCTTTTCGATGAAATCGGCAATACCATCTTCACCGGGAAGACCAATGGTGCCTTCATCGAGGTCTTCGGTTATGCCAGCCTTCTCCAAAAGGGGCATGGCGCTTTGGGTATAACCGATGAATTTGCAGTGCTGGAAGGCGTCGGCAACGAAATCCCGTGCCGTTGCTTCCTTCACAAGATCTGCCATGCCCGCATCAGAGGTCAGAAGCGCCACGGCGTCAAACAGGACGGATGGTCCTCCATCGATCATATGATGCGCTTCGATCCAGGTGCCGTCGGAACCCGTCACGCCGCCGACCTTTGGTGCGATCAACTCGAATTCGGCTTGTGCCGCGGTGACAGCGTCCGTCAGTGCCTTAAGGAGCTTCACATCGACGCCATCGGTGATCAGGATGCCGAGTTTGCGGCCTTCGAAGCGCTTGGGGCCTCGCTTGATGATGCTGAGTGCAGGGGACGGCTCAAGGTCGTCGCGTGTCGGCACAGCAGCATCAGCCGGCTTGGGCATGCTTTTGAAGCCCAGTTTTTCTGCCACGGTATTGGCGAGCGTTTCATCGATATTCATCAGATGCGCCACCATCCGTTCCCGGATAACAGACATTTCCACCTTGCTTAGCTCGAAAGTAAGAGCGGCTGCAATGTGGCGCTGTTCCGGGGGCGTTTGGCTTATATAGAATTGCCGGGCCTGGCTGTAATGATCGGCGAAGCTTTCCGGGCGCAGGCGGGCCTTGGCACCCTGTTCTTCCGCAGGAAAGTGACGATAGCCGCGCGTTGGCGATTCCCGCGGTCCCTCGCCAAATGAGTTCGGCTGATAATTCGCACGGCCGACCGGATTGCGCATCGCCATATGGCCATCCTGCTGGAAATGCGCGAAGGGACACTTTGGTGCGTTGATCGGCAGATGGGTGAAATTCGGTCCGCCCAGACGTTTCAGCTGGGTGTCGAGATAGGAGAAGTTGCGGCCTTGCAACAAAGGGTCGTTGCTGAAGTCGATCCCCGGCGGAACATTCTGGGTCATGAATGCCACTTGCTCGGTCTCTGCAAAGAAATTGTCCGGCATCCTATCCAGCACCAGACGACCGATTGCCTTCGGCGGCAGGATTTCTTCCGGGATGATTTTTGTCGGATCGAGCACGTCGAAATCAAAGCTGTCGGCAAATTCCTGGTCGAACAGCTGTACCTGAAGTTCCCATTCGGGAAAGTTTCCAGACTTGATTGAATGCCACAGATCACGTCGATGGTAATCCGGATCGGCGCCATTGATTTTGACCGCTTCGTTCCAGGCCACCGATTGAAGGCCGAGCTTCGGTTTCCAGTGAAACTTGACGAAGGTGGATTCGTCATTGGCATTGGCGAAGCGGAACGTATGGACGCCGAAACCTTCCATAAAGCGCAATGATCTTGGGATTGTCCGATCCGACATGATCCACATGATCATGTTCATGCTCTCGGGCGTCAGAGAAATGAAGTCCCAGAAATTGTCATGGGCGGTTTGTGCCTGGGGAAATGCCCGGTCCGGCTCCTGTTTTGCGGCGTGGATAAGATCAGGAAACTTGATGGCATCCTGGATGAAGAAAACCGGGATATTGTTACCGACCAGATCCCAGTTGCCTTCCTTCGTGTACATTTTCACCGCAAAGCCGCGCACGTCGCGAGCAAGGTCGGCTGAGCCCTTGTTTCCCGCCACCGTCGAAAACCGAACGAAAACAGGGGTTTTTTCACCGGGGCGCTGAAACACGTCGGCTCGCGTATAATCTGCCAGGGATTCGTAGGTTTCAAAGAAACCGTGGGCACCGTAGCCACGCGCATGAACGACGCGCTCTGGAATGCGCTCATGGTCGAAGTGGAAAATCTTTTCTCTGAAATGGAAGTCGTCAACGACAAGTGGACCGCGATCCCCGATGCGAAGGGAGTTCTGATCGTCTGCGACAGGCCCGCCCTGGGCCGTCGTCAAAACCTGTTCGCCGTCAGCGACCTGGTGAAGTTCGCCGCCCTTGCCGCGCACGAGTTTCTGATCGTGGATGGTGGCCTCATTCGAGATTGCAGCCGCATTCTTGCCTTGGTTTTGGGACCGTTGCTTTGGCATATTCTCTCCGCGATTTTGTTGATGTACAAAAGCGAACTGAATACGCAGCTGTTGGTTCCATTATTTTCGCCCGCAACCGGTCACAATGCGACGCGGACATCTGCCGCGTCGCATTCCGTCACCACCAGAAATGGTGCCTGGCTCTCTCTGTTTGGGATGGCTTCAAAACACTTGGCGCAGGACTACGTAAAGCACAAAGGCGATGGCAATCGAGGCAGGGAGTGTCAAGACCCAGGCCATCAGCATATTGCGGACCGTGGACCATTGCAGGCCCGAACCGTTGGCGGTCATTGTACCGGCGACACCTGATGACAGGACATGGGTTGTTGATACCGGAAGGCCGAAATGGTCGGCTGCTCCGATCGTCACCATGGCGACGATTTCAGCCGCAGCTCCCTGGCCGTAGGTAAGATGGGTCTTGCCGATCTTTTCACCGACCGTGACAACGATGCGCCGCCAGCCGATCATCGTTCCCAGGCCGAGCGCCAGTGCGACAGCAACCTTCACCCAGGTCGGAATGAACTTCGTCGCATTATCGACCGCCTTATGATAGGCGCTGACGGCAGCAAGATCGCTTGCCTCCATCGGCAGCAGCTTCTGCTTGTCGATCAGCTTCAAGGCCTCACCGATCAGGTAAATATCGTTTCTGATATTTTGCACCAGATGGTTTGGAACGGCTTCCAGCGTTGGGAAAGCGGCGACTTCCGCGCTGGTCGCATGGATATATTGTTGGAGCGCGAGCGTGGTGGCATCGCTCCAGGTTTTGGATTTGACAGCCTCCGCGACGGTTGCTTTTGCATCCACGAACGACACCCCCGGCTTGATATATTTGCCGAGCGCGGTCTCAACCTGCGCCGAGGAAGATTTATAGGCTTCGAGATAATTCACATCCGGCGTGCGATTGAGCGCGAAAGCCGTCGGCACCAGGCCGATCAGGATCAGCATGATCAGGCCCATGCCTTTCTGGCCGTCGTTCGATCCATGCGCAAAACTGACGCCGGTACAGGTGAAGATCAGCAGGCCCCGTATCCAGAGCGGCGGCGGCTGATTGGTTTTCGGCTCCTGGTAGAGCGCCTTGTTCTTCACGAACAGCTTCATGGCCAAAAGCAGGATCGCGGAAAAGCCAAAGCCGATCAGAGGCGAGACCAGTAGGGACAGGCCGATATTGGTCGCTTGCGACCAGTCTACCCCGCTCGTTGCCGAACCGGCTGGTGCCAGAAACTGATTGGCGAGACCGACGCCGATAATCGAGCCGACCAGGGTGTGTGAGCTGGAGGAGGGCAGGCCCAGATACCAAGTGCCAAGGTTCCAGACGATGGCAGCGATCAACAGGGCAAACACCATGGCAAGGCCGGAGCCGGAGCCGACCTGAAGGATCAACTCTACGGGCAAAAGGGAAAGGATGCCAAAGGCAACGGCGCCGCTGGATGTCAGAACGCCGAGAAAATTGAAGAATCCTGACCACATGACAGCAAATTCAGCGGGCATCGAGCGTGTGTAGATCACGGTGGCGACTGCATTGGCCGTATCGTGGAAGCCGTTGACGAACTCAAACCCGAGCGCGATCAGAAGCGCAAGCCCCAAAAATATCCAGGGAACCGCGACGGTGCTGGTCAGATCCTGGCCAAGAGCGTAGCCGATATAGCCTAGTCCGACCAACAGTACCACGCCGAACACCGGCATGAACCACTTGCCCGATCCATGCGCCCGATCAAGGGGATGACCCGCGCTGTTGAGCGGCGAATTCGAAGGCGCTAATTCAGCCATTCAAGGTCCTCACATTTGATATTTGTTAAGGAGTTTTGGCGGCTTTGAGTGAACCTTTCATGACACCCACCTCGCCACAGGCTTTCTCTTCAATGAAAGAAGTGACTACAAAAGCGCATTTATTCTAGGCGTTGGGTAAGCAAAACCCTTTCCGGAAATTTGAGTGGTTGAGATGGATACAATTTAAGCGATTATTTAATTTGTGGTTGCCCAAAGTCATACAGGCGGCTTGTTTCTTCTGTTTCAAAGCGTGAGTGAGCAATAAGTATATTTATTGTCATTGCGCCGTGACCTTTCACTAAACATTCGCAGATCCGTTGTTTGGCTGTCATAATGCCGCCCCATTACACGCTCCGTCGAAGGAGCGCATAATGATGCAACATTCTCTAAAGCTGGCTGGAATTGGAAAAAGCTTCGCGGCTGATGATATTCTGAAGAATATTGATCTCGAGGTGCATCCCGGCGAGTTCCTGTCGCTTGTGGGCATGTCCGGCTGTGGCAAGTCGACCCTGTTGCGGATCATCGCTGGATTGGAGCGGCCCGATCGCGGTCAGGTTCTGATCGATAATTCGGATGTGACCGACATGGATCCGAGCGACCGCAATCTGGCGATGGTGTTCCAGTCCTATGCGCTCTATCCTCACATGACCGTGCGGCAGAACATCGCCACGCCGTTGCGGATGCGGTGCTTGTCGCTTGCGGGTCGATTGCCGCTGATCGGGCGTCTGGTCGCGCCTTCCGAGATTGTCAAGGACATCAAGCGCAGCGTTGAAGAGGCTGCGGAGACATTGCAGATTGCGCATCTTCTGGACCGCAGACCGGCCCAGCTCTCGGGTGGTCAGCGGCAGCGTGTAGCATTGGCGCGGGCGCTGGTGCGTTCGCCTGCTGCCTTCTTGATGGATGAGCCACTTTCCAATCTCGATGCCAAGCTTCGTGCCCATATGCGCGAAGAACTTGTCGGCCTGCATCGCCGCCTTGGCGCTACCTTCATCTATGTCACCCATGATCAGATCGAGGCCATGACCATGTCGGATCGTGTCGCGCTGATGCATGAGGGCCGGATCGAGCAATTGGGTACACCCGATGAACTGTACCACCGCCCAGCGACATTGACGGTGGCGCGCTTCATCGGCACCCCATCGATCAACCTTCTGCCTGTCATGATCGGCATGCAGGGACAGGTTACCGCTTTCGGAAAAGACCTCGACCTGCGGGCGTCAGAGCAGGATGACGGACCGGCAACGCTTGGGCTTCGGGCAGAAGACCTGCGCGTCCAAGATCTTAGGGCGCAAGATCTGCGTGCAAGCGGCAACGGCTTTGCCGTGCGCGTCCAGCGCAGCGAGACCCATGGCGCCGACCGGTTCGTAACCTGCCGCCTTGTTGATGATGAAACGGTCGTGGTGACCATGCGGCAAGGCGCGAGAGAGGCTATTGGTGCTGATGCACATGGTCTGATGACCATTGGCTTTGCACCTGAGCGGGCTCATCTGTTTGGCGCAGATGGCACGCGCTGCGCCGTTTCTGTTCGTGAACGGGTGGCGGCATGACTGCTGGCTCGCCCTCAATGGTGCCTACGGCTAAGCCTCGTGCGAGCCGGCAAACAGCCGAGCGCCGGATGGTTCGCCGTGGTCTGTTGTTTGCGGCCCCGGCCGTTTTGCTGTTGCTGGCGATTTATATCGTTCCGATGCTCGTGCTGGCCGCCTTTTCTGTCACGGATTACCAACTCGGTGCTCTCACCATTCACTTTGTCGGGCTCGGCAATTTCATCAAGGCGTTTCACGATCCCGTCTTTATTCGGGCGGTGATCAATACGGCGATCTATGCCGTGATTGTCATTCCTCTCGGCGTGTTCCTGGCGCTTGGCGTGGCGCTGTTGGTGCACAATCGCAAGCGCAGCCGGGCCTTCTGGGAAGTCGCCTATTTCCTTCCGGTTACCGCGACGCTCGTGGCGATGGCAACCGTCTGGCAATTCCTACTGCACCCCTCACTCGGGCCGGTGAATGCGGCAATCAAATGGCTGGGCTTCGAGCCCGTCGCCTTCCTGTCCAATCCGATGCTGCTCATTCCAACCATGGCATGGATTGGTGTCTGGCAGGTTCTCGGCTTCAACATGGTGCTGTTCCTTGCCGGGCTGACGGCCATTCCTAAAGATCTACATGAGGCGGTGCGGTTGGACGGCGCCAAAAATTCCATCGACCGGTTTTTCACCGTCACCTGGCCAATGCTGGGACCAACGACCTTGTTCGTGGTCGTCACAACATCGATCTCGGCTTTCAAAGTTTTCGAGACAGTGGCGGTACTGACCAAGGGCCGGTCCGGCTCGGAAACCCTGCTGTTCGATCTCTATCTCGAAGGGTTCGAGTATTCCAATACCGGCTACGCCGCAGCTTTGACACTGCTCTTCCTCGCCATCGTCCTGATCCTGTCGATTGGCCAGACTCTGCATATGGACCGGAAGGTACATTATTGATGACCCGGTTTCGTACCTATCTTCCGCATGTTGTCCTGGCCGCTGGCGCTTTCGTTATGCTCTTGCCGTTCTACTGGATGGTTTTGACCTCGATCCGTTCGCCATCGGAAATATTCAATGTTTCCCTCTGGCCGATCCCGGAAAAATTCGAGGGCGTGGAAAACTACGCAAGGGCCGCCAGTCAGGTGCCGATGGCCCGCTTCATGCTGAATGGGGTCATCGTCTGTTTTGGCATCCTGTTCGTCCAGGTCGTAACCGCGGTTCCCGCAGCCTATGCTTTGGCTAAACTTCGCTTTCCGGGGCGAAAACTGTTGTTGACGCTGGTGATTGCCGCGCTCTGCGTGCCGATCCAGGCGCTGGCTCTGCCGCTGTTTGTCGGACTGGCGAAGGCCCAGCTCCTCAACACCTATTTCGCCATGATGGCGCCCTTCTTCCTGTCGGTTTTCGCAATCTTCCTGTTCCACCAATCCTTCCGCAGCTATCCCGATGAAATCATCGAGGCGGCGCGGATGGATGGTTTTTCCGAGATGGAAATCTGCTGGGGCCTGGTCTTGCGCGGCTCGTTGCCGTCGCTTGCCGCTTTTGCGGTCTTTTCGCTGGTTGCCCATTGGAACGATCTCTATTGGCCGATGATCGTGATTTCCGACACCAATCTGGCTCCGCCGCCTCTGGGCATGCTGTTGTTCGCGGATGTTGAATCCGGCGCGAATTACGGTGCGCTGATGGCTGGCGCCACACTGATTACCGCGCCGATGGTGCTGTGCTTCCTCCTGGCACGACGGCACTTCATCGCGGGTATCACAATGACCGGCGTCAAGTGACGGCGTTCACATGCTCCTCCTCCCAACCTTTTCGGAGACGACAATGAAAATCAACCGACGCACCGTGGTGAGCGGTCTGGCTTTGGGCCTGGCTGCTGCCGGGCTTTCCACGCCCGTGCTGGCTGCCGACGAAGTCACGCTCAACGTGCTTTACAATCTGCCGGGCTTCACGAAATTCCATCAGCCGCTGGCCGATGCGTTCATGAAGAACAATCCCAATGTAAAGATCAATTTTCTGGCGCCCGCTCCAGGCTATAACGAGGGTCAGCAACAGGTCCTTCGCGCCGCCGTGACCGGCAATCTGCCGGATGTTTATTTCTCAGGCTTCAACCTGACCGCGGAGCTGGTTCACACACTGGCACCCCGCAACCAGATCACTGAGCTGGCGCCCTTCATCGCGGCGGAAGGCGGCCAGGCCTTTCTCGACAAGAACTACAGCCCGAAAATGGCCGCTCTCGGCCAGATCGATGGCAAGCAATACGGCCTGCCGGTCAATGCCTCCTCGCCAATCATCTATATCAATGCTGATCTGGTAAAGAAGGCTGGTGGCGATCCGGACAATATGCCGAAAACCTTTCCCGGACTGATCGCGCTGGCCAAGAAGATCCACGCGCTCGATCCGAAAATCTCCGGCATGGGCTACGACATCAATGGCTGGCCGGATGACTGGCTTTGGCAGGCATTGGTTCTCGAGCAGGGCGGCACATTGGTCAACGAAAAGACCAAGACTGTGGCTTTTGACAACGAGATTGGCCTCAATGCTCTGAAAATGGTTCGCCAGTTCGTGACCGAAGGCGGCCAGACCCTGCTTGACTGGGACCAGTCCCGCCAGCAATTCGGTGCTGGTCTCACCGGTTTCATCTTCTCGACACCGGCCCATGTTCAAACAATCGAAGGACTGGTGGGCGACCGTTTCAAGCTGAAGACGGCCACCTTCCCTCTGGACAACCCGGAAAAGGGTGGCGTGCCAACGGGCGGCAACTCAGCCGTGATCCTGACGCAGGACAAGGCCAAGCAGGACGCCGCCTGGAAATATCTGAAATGGATCACCGGTCCTGAGGCGCAGAACACCATCGTGCGGATCACCGGCTATCTGCCGACCAACAAGCTTGCCACCGGTGCCGACTATCTGGCGCCCTATTATGCCGAGCATCCGAATGTAAAGACCGCCTCGCTCCAGGCAGATCGGTCCTTGCCTTGGGCCGGTTATCCAGGCGGCGATTCCGTTCGCGTCTGGCGCACCCAGCGCGACATTATCGGCACGGTCATGCGCGGTGAAGTGACGCCGGAGGTTGGCCTGAAGCAGATGGTCGATCAGACCAATGCCTTGTTGAAATAGGCCAATCGTTCAGGACATTGACGATGCTCGCGCATCGTCCTCTTTGAAGACCGGCAAGGCTGCGGGGAATGTTCTCCGCAGCCATTTTCCAGAAAGACGGATAATGAAGATCATTCAGATCACCGATACCCATCTTATGCCCTCGGGCATCGTCGTCAACGGCGTCGATCCTGAAAAGCAGCTGCGTGCGGCAGTGGGCGACATTGTTGAAAAGCATGCCGATGCAGATCTTCTGGTGATGACCGGTGATCTCTGCAATCACGGTGATCCCGAGGCCTATGAACTTCTGCGCGACATTCTGGCGCCGGTGTCCTTCGACATCCGCCTGATGCTGGGCAACCATGACCGCAGGCCGGAATTCCAGGCTGCTTTTCCGGGGCAGCCATCCGATAGCAATGGTTATGTCCAGTCCTTTTGGGATACGGAATTCGGACGGCTCCTGTTCCTCGACAGTCACGAAGCAGGGGTGATCGGCGGCATGTATGGTGCCGACCGCCTTGCATGGCTCGATGCCACCTTGGAAAGCGCTGGCGATTTGTCCGTCACGGTTTTCATCCATCATCGCCCGATGGACTGCGGTATCCGGCATTTCGAAAAGATCGGTCTGCATGACGATGGCGCGCTGATGCGCCGCCTCAGCGCTCACAGCGCAGGGATACGTCATATTGTGTTCGGCCATATCCACGTGCCGCTTGCCGGCACAAGCGCCGAGGGTATCAGCTACAGTTCCGGCCAGGCCTGCGCGCACCGCTTCATCACCGATCTCGATGCGCCCGACCCGCTCTGGACCGGCGGCAATCCCTGCTACCGGATCATCTGCCTCGATGATCACGGACTGCGTGCCTATAGCGCCGAAGTGGGTGAGGCTATCCTCGGACAAGCATCCATTTGCGAAGGACCGTGATCGAATTCCTGCCACTCATTCCAGGATAAATCACGGGCCAGGATAAATCGCGGATCGTCGTTTTTCTCTGCGCGCATTTTTTAAATCCGAAAACCGCACCGCTGTCTCCAGCGGTGCGGTTTTCGTTATCGTCTTAACGCTGTACCGAGATGAAATGATCCGTTGTGAACTCTTCAACGGCCCATTTGCCGTTAAAGCGTCCGAGACCGGAGTTTTTCTCTCCACCAAACATCACATGCGGATAGTCATGGATGGTGATGTCGTTGATATGAGACATTCCAGCTTCAATCTGCTGAGCAAAGGCCAATCCACGGGCCTCGTCACGGGTGAAGACGGCGCTGGAAAGGCCAAATTCGGTATCATTGGCGAAGGCCAAAGCCTGGGCTTCGTCTTGAGCGCGGATGATCGGTGCGACCGGGCCGAAGATCTCATTGCGGGCGAAGTCGGAATCGTTGGTCACGTCGGCAAAGACATGCGGTGCCACCACCCGTCCCTCAATCGGACCGGATACGCATTCGCGGAAGCCGCTGTCGCGCGCCCGCGCAATGCTTGCGGTCACGCTGCGCAGCTGGCTGTCGTTGCAAAGCGGGCCGATCAAGGTATCCGGCTCGTTCGGGTTTCCGAATTTGATCGTCTTTACCGCAGCAGTAAAAGCCTCGACGAAGTTGTCATAAATCGAGGCATCGACGATGATGCGGTTCGTGCTCATGCAGATTTGCCCCTGATGCATGAAGCGACCGATCAGGGCTGCTCCAACAGCCTTTTCCAGATCGGCATCATCGAGAACCACCAGCGGTGCATTGCCGCCAAGCTCAAGGCCGACACGCTTCAGCAGGGAGGATTCACCCGCCACCTGGGCGATATGGCGTCCGACGGGCGTGGAGCCGGTAAAGGTGAGGACGCGAGGAACCGGATGACGCGAGAAAGCGTCGCCGATCACGCTCGAGCTACCGACCACGACATTGACCAAGCCTGCTGGCAGGCCAGCTTCCTCATAGATCTTGGCCAACAGAAGGCCGCCTGTGACCGGCGTGTCGTTCGACGGTTTCAAAACGACGGCGTTTCCAAGTGCAAGCGCCGGCGCGACAGAACGGTTCGACAGATGCAGCGGAAAATTCCACGGGCTGATAACACCGACGACGCCGACGGGCTTTTTGTAGACCCGTGCTTCCTTGCCGGGCTTATCGACGGGAATGATATGTCCCTGGGCGGCAGCGGGCAAGGTGACGGCTTCCAGCATGCCAGCGCGCACTGCGCCCCATTCTATGCCAGCCTTGATGCGTGTACTGCCGGATTCACGAATAATCCAGCTAATGATTTCTTCCTTGCGGGCGTCAAGAATCGAGACCGCTCTCAGAAACACCGCTGCGCGCTCGCTCGGCAATACCCGCGCCCACTCGGTTTGGGCAGCCTTGGCTGCACCGAAGGCACGATCGAGGTCATCAAGACTTGCCTGAGCGATTTCCGCCACAACCGTATCATCGTAAGGATTACGATCAACGGCGGTCTTTCCCTCGGTGCCTTCCACCCAGCGACCGGCAATATACTGCCCGGAAAACCCTTCATAGGCCTGTGGTTGGAATGCGGACTGACCAATATTCTGTTGCAAGACGTCTCCTCCTCTTGCCGGTTTTACGCGCCTTCGCCACGCCAATGCCGCCAGCATAGGATGGCGGTAAACGAAGGCGGTCTATCTCTTTGCGGCGGGAAGAATACGGCGAAAGCGTCAGTCAATCAATATCAATTATTGATTTATGATAAAAATGGTAATTCATAATTTTTATTGTATCAATAAATGATTTTATAAAGCGCTCAGTCCATTGTCTCTTATGCTCTCGCTTTTTAGAGGCTCATAGCTTGGGCGCTTTTCCGTTCCTTAGAGGAAATCGGTTCTGGATAGTTCCTCGGGGTTTTCAAAGGCATTCTCCACCCAATCCAGGATGGTTTTGGCGTCCTTTGGTTGTGTCGTGTCGATATTCAAAGCCGGACCGAGCCCGATGGGTTTCGCACGCTGCGCGAGTTCGATAAGTTCCGGGATATAGGAGGCGCCGGGATGTCCGGGAAGGCGGTTTTCAAGTCTTGATCTATAGCGCTCTCCTATCGTTTCTGCGGGGGCGTGGCACCAGAGTTCAACGATCTGCGTGATGCCAGCCATCGCGATATGCTCTTTCAGAACATCTGCTGGCTGAAATCCAAACCAGGCATCGACGATGAAGGTGGTTCCCGGAGCGGCATCGCGGATGATGGAAAAAATCGACTTGTAGCTCGCGCGTCCCAGGAGGCGATTGAAGGGGCGATCGACATCGTCAATCAATTCCAGAAAAGGGTTTTTGATCTCATCCAGGCTCAACACCTGCCAGCCGGTTTCACCGGCGATTTTATGGGAGATCGCGCTTTTGCCGGAGGCGGGTACGCCGTTTACCATGACCAGTCTCTTGCCATGGGCAGGTTTGCCATGATGATCGGCGTTGAGGAGATCGAAGGCCGCCAGCCCGCAACCGATGACACCGGCATCGTCATCGAGGCGCGCTCCCCTTATATCCGCTTCATACCAGGTCTCGCTGCGAGGCAGAAAATTGAGGGCGGCTAACGCTGCCTTACCCATGCCTCCCCCTAGCAGAACTACGTCCGGGTCGAAGGCGGCGGAGAGCGTGTTTATGGCTGATTTCAGAGGGGCGGCCCATGCCGTCATCACCTGCAATGCAACCTTATCTCCTGATTCCGCAAGAGCCAGGATGGCTTCAAATCGTGTTTCAGGTGCGTAGCCTGCCTCGCGGAGATGACGTTGCAAGGCGGTTCCTGAGGATTCCGTTTCAATACAGCCGCGTTGACCGCAGGGACATGGCTGGCCATGGAGATTGACGACAAGATGGCCCAATTGGCCAGCGCATCGTCTGCCATTGACGATCCGGCCATTTTCCATGACGGCGCCGCCAATCCCGGTTCCGATGGTCAGCATGACAGAACTGTTCATGCCCCGCGCAGCACCCACGCGGGCCTCGCCAATCAGGGCCATGCTGCAATCGTTTGCAACGGTCACCGGACGACCTGATGTCGCTGACATTTCAGACTGGAGATCACAGCCGGATAAATTCAGAAATCCACCCGATATGATCTCTCCTGTCCAGCCATCGACACGGCCGGGTATTCCTATTCCAATCGCCGCGGCGCGGTCGCCGTCCATCTGATGGATCAGGCTCTTTATAAGAGTGACAGCCTTGGAGGGGTCGCGGCTGCCTGTAACCGACGTCTTACGGATGATTTCGCCTTCGGGCGAAATCTGTGCCGCACGCATGTTGGTTCCGCCGACGTCGATGCCGATAGAAAACAATGGAAGAGACATGACATCCGCCGATCTTACGCCGCAACTCTCTGCTTGTTGCGATAGCGCCCGATAATGTCTTGAATATCATGCAATCGGGACACGGCAATTGTCGAAAGTTTCTCTTTCGAGATATTTCGGTCGAGGTCGATGCAGTCTTTCCAAAGGGAGCGGCCAGCGATGACGCCGGAGGCCCCGTTCTTCATGGCAGCCTCGACCTGGCGAAGGAAGGTATCATGATCGACGCCAGCCGATAGCACGGCCCAAGGCACATCGCCTGCCACCTTCGTGACCTCGGCGCAGGCTTCTTCGGAGCCGGGATAAGGGATTTTCAGAACTTTGGAGCCCAGTTCCAGGCAGGCACGTGAACCTTCGACGATAAGCTGCGGAATCTTGGCCTGATAGTCTTCACGGCTTTCGCCTTCAAGCTGGTAGGTCAGGAATTCAACGACCAGAAGAAAGTCCTCGCGGGCGAAATCCTCAATGGTCCTCTTCAAGGTTTCAAGGTTTGCAACATTGGCTGCCGGGGTATCCATCCGCAGATAGACCATGATTTTGCCACCGGTGGCGCCAAGAGCGCGAACGCGCCGCGCATCGACACCTTCCACCATCTTGGAAATGCGATAGCCTTCTGGCGACGTGTCCCATCCGGAGGCATCGATGCCGATCAGAAGAGCTGTATCCCTTGGAAGAATATCGTTATCGATCAACCCCGGCACCGCGCAGACCGGATCGACAAGCACGCAGCCGGCATGAGAGGCCAGATAGCGTGCAATGTCAGCCTTGGTTTCTCCAAGAATATCATTGCCGATTTTCGCTTGTTCTTCCGGGGTCGTGGCAAGAATGGATCGCATACCGCCGCGCTGGTCGCATGCAATAACCATCATGGATCCGCTACCGTTGCAAATCTGATGGTATCCGCGTCTTTCTGCCGTTGTCATTGCCGTCATGTGTCCACTCCGAAAGAAATTGCAGGCAAAAGCGGACAGCGCAAAGCTTTAGCCATGCGCGAGCCCTCCTGCGTCAGGTGATTTGATGATGCCTTGAAAGTCGCAGGGCCTTGGACGTCATAGGGCCTGGGAAGTCACAGGGAAGGGCGCCGTATTGCATTGAGTCCGGAGCCGTTTCAGTGTAGCCTTCCCGCTTCGTGTAACACATTTCAGAAAGGAATTGCAAGCTGCTTCCGCAAACTTCACAGGATACGGCGTCCCGGGCGACATTGCATATGGTCGCAAAGCTGCATTATGAAGCTGACATGTCTCAGGTTGAGATCGCGCGCAAGCTTGGAATCTCGACTGCGACCGTCTCCCGTTTGCTTCAACGGGCCAGGGTGCTTGGGATCGTCAAGATCGAGGTGCTTGACCTTGTCTCGCCCGCCGGTTTGACCCAGGAATTGATTGAGGCGCTGTCCCTGAAGAGGGCGGCGGTGATCGATACGCCATCGACAGGTGTTCTGGGTGCGCTGGCAAAACCGTTGGGCGATCTGCTCAAGGAAGAAGGCTTGGCCGCAGGGTCGGTCATCGGTATCGGTTGGGGTCGTGCCATACGTGAAGTTATTGCCGCTGGCTTGCCGCGTATTCCTGGCATTATCGCCGTTGCGTTGAACGGTGGTCTCCAGCAATCAGCGCCGCATTTCCAGATTAGCGAATTTGTCCGCCAGGCCGCCGATCAGTTGGGTGGAAGCGCCCATTTCCTGCACGCGCCTTATCTCTCCTCCGCCGAATTGAAGGATGCCTTTCTTGCCGATGCCTTTGTGCAGGAAACGACGAAACTTTGGGATCGCCTGGATTGCGCGATTGTCGGCATAGGGTTGCCGCATGCTATCAATCCGCCTGAGGCGAGTGCCGCGACAGTGAATGAGCGCGCCATTGGAGGCGCGGTTGGTGACGTTATCAGGCACTATGTCGATATCAACGGCAAGCTTTTGTCCTGGGATGGGGAGGAGCGAATGATTGCGGCATCCAGCCAGCAGCTTTGCAAGGCCAAACTGTCTATCGGTGTGGCCGCGACCGTTGAAAAAGCGGCTGGAATCATCGGCGCCGTCCGTTCCGGAATGATCAATTCCCTGGTCACCGACGCCAATACCTGCATCGCAATTCTCAATCTTCTCCAACAGAACGGGCCTTCTCAGGGCGAGGAAAAACAAACGAAAGCGAAAAAGAAATAAGTTTCTGAAAAAAATTTCTTGACGGCAGACTGAAAACGGCGTGATGATGCTGTCGTGAATTGAGTGCTTAATTCACGGGAGATGACTGTTTCGATTTGGGAGGAGAGAAACATGGAACGTCGGCGTTTTCTTCAATCTGCGACCGCGCTTGCCTTGTCCGCACCGGCTGTTTTGGCGGTTACGCGTGCTCAGGCCGAAAATAAAAAATTCAGAATTGCGCTGATTCCAGGTCTGACGACCGATGCGTTTTATATCACGATGCATAAGGGCGCAGAAGCCGCCGCCGCTGCCATCGGCGCGCAAATTATTTTTCAAGGCGCTCCAGATTTCAACCCTGTGACACAGGTTCCGGTTCTTGATGCGGTCATTGCGAAAAAGCCGGATGCCATTCTCATCGCACCCACCGATACCACACAGCTGGTGCAGCCGTTGAAAAAGGCTGCGGATGCGGGCATTCCGCTGATCACGGTCGATACATTCATCGGGACCGGTGACTATCAAACGGGCGCAGGGGACGGGGACTTTCCGTTGTCCTATATCGCATCGGACAATGTTCTAGGCGGCGAAATTGCAGCGCGCTCTCTGGCGTCGGCCATTGGGGACAAAGGCAAGGTCTACGTCTCCAATGTAAAGCCAGGAGTTTCGACGACGGACCAGCGAGAGCAAGGGTTCAAATCCGAGATGGCCAAACATCCCGGCATTACGGTTCTCGAAACGCAGTTCAATGACAATGACGCTAACAAAGCTGCATCTCAGCTCCAGGCGGTCTACGCCCGCAATTCCGATTTGGCCGGGGTATTTGGTGCCAATCTCTTTTCCGGGCTTGGATCGGCGAACGGTGTCCAGCAGGCTGGCCAATCCGGCACAATCAAGGTTGTGGCTTTCGATGCGCCAGGGTCAGTGGTGGATAATCTGAAATCCGGCCTTATCGATTTTGCAATCGCCCAGCATCCTGCGGAAATCGGGTATTACGGGGTGATCTCCGCCTATGCGCACCTGACCGGGCAGTCCATCCCAACCAAGATTGGGACTGGCTTTACTGTCATCAACAAAAGCAACGTGACGGATCCAGCCGTCGCTCGGTTCATCTACGCTGAATAGACCTCCACGGCCTCGTTAAAACGTCAGCCACGGCTGATCGGACGCCAGGATAAGGCTTGCTAGTGCATCGATCCAAACGGAGGCTTCAGGCGAGTTTGGATAAATCGCTGCATAAACAAAAGTCTAGTGCACGCAAGCATGAACGAAGTGAATGCGTCAGTGCACTAGGTCCCTTCATTGATAGCTGACCAGAACTCAGGATGGAATTCATGCTGGAAAACCAGACCATGGCGCCCGAGAACACCCACGCCGTCGCACCTCAGGCAGACCACGCCGACGTTACCAAGACGATCGTGCAGCGTATCGCTCAGTTGCGGGCGTGGGTCTTTCTGGCTGCCCTTATTGTGATCTTCGAGATTTGGGCGCAGACAGATTTTGGAGGGACGTTCGTTGGTTCACCCTTCAATTGGCAATCGGTTGCGGTCTTTGCCGTTGCGCCCCTTCTTTTGGCAATCGGCCAGACCTTCGTCATCATCTCTGGCGGCATCGATCTTTCTGCGGGTTTCATCATGGGGCTTGCGGCGGTCGTCGCTGCCCACGCCACCAATTATTTCGGGGTTTTCATGCCCTTGCCGGCTGCGATGGTATGCGGCATCCTCGTCGCCATCCTCGCCGCGACTATTCCAGGCATCATCAACGGGCTGCTGATCTCCAGGCTCAACGTACCTCCTTTTATCGGCACGCTCGGCATGTTTGGCGTTGCCCGAGGAGCGGCTTTCCTTCTTGCCGGAGGAACAACGGTACCCGTCAAAAACTCCTATTTCGCAGCGCTTGGGAATGGACGGATAGAAGGTATCCCTTATCTCGTTCTGGTGACCGCCGTTTTCGTGTTGCTGATGCATTATATTCTCAGCCAGACGCGGTTTGGGCAGCATAATTATGCAATCGGTGCCAATGCCCAGGCCTCTCGCCGGGCAGGTATAGATATCAAAGGCCATATTTTGCGGCTTTATATCCTGTCCTCGGTCTGCGCGGGCCTTGGCGGCGCATTATATGCGGCGCGCTTCACGGCAGGCGCTGCCCAGGCCGGGGAACCCTTGCTTCTCGACAGCGTGGCCGCTGTCGTGATTGGCGGTGCCAGCCTGTTTGGAGGCTCGGGAACAATCATCGGAACGGTGGCGGGAGCCCTGGTCATCGCGGTCATCCAGTATGGCCTGGTCTTCATGAATGTTGAGCCATTCTGGCAATTCATTGCCGTTGGCGTCGTCATCATCATTTCCGTTCTTATCGACCAGGCGCAACGCCGCTTCAGTGGAGTCAAACATGCTGAGTAATGTCGCACCCCTTCTTGAAGTCCGCAATTTTTCCCGGCATTTCGGCGCTGTGAAAGCTCTTGATAATTGCTCGCTGACTGTCGGTGCCGGTGAAGTCGTGGCCTTGGCCGGAGACAATGGCGCCGGAAAGACCACCATGATCAAGGCGATCTCCGGGGTCTATTCGCCCACGTCGGGCGAAATTCTGATCGATGGCTCCCCGGTTGCCTTTTCCTCGCCGCAGGATGCGCGGGAAAAAGGGATTGAGACGATCTATCAGGACTTGGCTCTTGCCGATAATCTGTCCATTGGCGCCAATATTTTTCTCGGCCGTGAGCCAATGAAACGCGCTTTTGGTTTTATTCCAGTCCTCGACCGCAAGGCGATGGCCAAGGCCGCAGCCGATACGATGGCTCTCCTCGACTTCCACGTGAAGCGATTGGATGCCCCGGTCAGCAATTTTTCGGGCGGACAGCGCCAGGCGGTGGCAATCGGTCGGGCCGTTTACTGGAATGCCAAGATCCTGATCATGGACGAACCGACAGCAGCGCTGGGCGTGCCGGAGCAGCGTAAGGTTGTTGCGCTGATCAAGTCGCTGAAAGCCCAAGGGCGGGGCGTTATTTTCATCTCCCATAATTTGCAGGACATATTCGCGGTATCGGACCGTATCGTTGTCCTGAGACGGGGTGTTGTCGCTGGAACGCGCAATATTGCCGATACCAACCACGACGAAATCGTCAAGCTGATGATTGGTGGGTAATCCTAGAAGTCAGCAAGCAAATCAACGCGGGATTATACTCATGTGGGAACTTGATGGGAAAGCAATCCTCGTCACCGGTGCCAGCGGTGGAATCGGCGGCGCGACGGTGACGAAGCTGAAAGACGCCGGGGCCAAGGTCTATGCGACCGGAAGGTCACGAGACGAGCTTCACAAGCTGGCCGCGCAGACCGGTTGTGAGACGTTGATTTTCGATCTCACTTCGGAGGACGAAATTCGCAGGGCAGTAGAGGATTTGCCGTTGTGGGGCGTGGTGAACTGTGGTGGCTTTGGTGGCGAAATCGCCACCCCGCAGGAAACCGACATCTCTATCTTCGACAAAGCCATTGCCATCAATGTGAGAGGCGCGCTTCTCGTCACCAAATACGCATCGCGCTCGATGATCAAAGAAGGCAAGGGTGGCTCGATCGTCAATGTCTCGAGCCAGGCAGCACTGGCGGCATTGCCGGGCCATGTCTCCTATGCGTCTTCCAAAGCGGCACTGGATAGTATCACGCGTGTCAGCGCGCTTGAACTTGGCAAATACAAAATTCGGGTCAATAGCGTCAATCCCACGGTGGTCATGACGGAGATGTCCGCATTTTATTGGGGCCGCCCGGAGATCGGCGAACCCTTCCTGCAAAAAATGCCGTTGGGACGATGGGCGACCGTCGATGACATCGCAAAGCCGATCCGCTTCTTGTTGAGTGAGGAGGCGTCAATGATCACCGGTGTCTCTCTCCCAATTGACGGTGGCTTTACAGCCTGTTGATCGCCTCATCGCTCAGGCCGTGCAAGATCCGCACCCAGGATCTGGTGCCTTTGTGAAAAGAGGTGAGGTTGTATTTTTCATTGGGCGAGTGAACGCAGTCATCGTCCAGCGAAAAGCCTACCAACAAGGAGTCCATGCCGAGCATGGACTGAAAGCTGCCGACAATCGGGATCGATCCGCCGCCGCCGACAACAATGGCGGGCTTTGGCCATTCCTGTGAAAGAGCCGCCTTGGCCGTAGCGAGGATCGGCGAGTCATAGGGCAATTGAATGGCAGGCGAGGCTCCTTCGGCGTGAAATTCAACCCGGCAATCCCTAGGTAACTTTGAGGTTACATAGGCGCGAAAACTGTCGCGGATTTTTTGCGGGTCCTGTTTTCCCACCAGACGGAAGGATACCTTGGTCATGGCCTCGGCAGCAATCACGGTCTTGAAGCCCTTGCCAGTATAGCCGCCGGACATGCCGTTGATCTCGGCGGTCGGGCGGGCCCAGAGCAATTCCAGAACGCTACGGCCCTTTTCGCCGGAGGGTACGGAAAGACCGATATCCGTTAGGAACGCGGGTTGGGTCTTCTCCAGATCTGCCCAGACGGCCTTGATATCGGGCGGTGTTTCTTCAACGCCATCGTAAAAGCCGGGCAGGGTCACGGCACCGGTTTCATCATGCAGGCCAGCCATGATATCGCTCAGCACATGCAACGGATTGGCTGCGACGCCACCATATCCGCCCGAATGGAGGTCACGGTTGGCGGCCTTGATGGTGATTTCCTCGCCAACCAGACCGCGGAGGCTGGCGCAGATCGCCGGTGTTTGCGTGTCCCACATGCCGGTGTCGCAGACCATGGCAAAATCAGCCTTCAACTCCTGGGCATTGGCCTCGAGAAAAGGCTGAAGCGACGGCGATCCCGATTCCTCCTCGCCTTCGAAGAGAATGGTCACACGCACCGGCAGTCCGCCCTTGGTTTCCTTGAAGGCGCGTAGAGCCTCGATGAAGGTCAGGAGCTGTCCCTTGTCATCCGAAGTACCGCGTCCGGTGATGATCTTTTCTCCGGTTGAACCGTCACGAATGGCTGGGTCGAACGGGTCGTGCTGCCACAAAGCGAGCGGGTCGACCGGCTGAACATCGTAATGGCCGTAGAACAGAACATGCGGGCAATCCGCGGTTTGGCCCTCATGATGAGCAACCACCATCGGATGGCCTGACGTGTCGCGCACGGATGCTGCAAAGCCCAGTCCGGTCAGATAGGTCGCTAGGAAATCCGCAGCCTTGCGGCAATGCCGGCTGTAGGCCGGATCGGTGGAAATCGAGGGGATACGCACCAGATCGAACAGTGTTTCCAGACTGGAAGGCAGATTGTCATCGACCCGGGCGAGGACGGTTTCAAGATCGGTCATGGGCAGATTTCCAGTCGGTTATGGGATGGGTGTTTGCAAAAGATCAGTCTGTTCGAGCCGCCGCCATCGCCGCCTGCAAATCGCTCCACAGTGCCTCGGTCCCCTCAAGCCCGACATGGAGACGCACAGACAGCGGATCGACGCCGAAGGCATCCGCGAAACTCGGCGGCGCTTTCTGGTTGGCCACCACATCGCCGGGGACGACGAGACTTTCATGACCACCCCAACTGACGCCCAGTTTGAACAGCTGCAAATGATCGCAGAAGGTTTGAATATGGATGACATCCTTGAAGATGAAGGAAAACAGCCCGGACGTGCCATGCAGGCCCGGCGGCAAACCATTGTTCAGCGCCGGATGGCAGACTTTTTCGACGATATCGAGCGCCTGCAAGCGATGGGCAATCTCCAGCGCCGAGGCCTCATGCGCCTTCATGCGGATCGGCAATGTGCGCATACCCCGGATCAGCAGCCAGGCATCGAAGGGAGATAGTTTTCCGCCGAGATATGGCAGCGTTTCATTGCGAATACGATTGATCAGTTCCTTGGGACCCGCCACCACACCGGCGACAACATCGCTGTGACCGCCGAGATATTTCGAGGCCGAATGCAGGACGAGATCGACGCCGAGCGATAATGGCTTCTGGAAAACCGGGCTTGCCCAGCTGTTGTCAATCACCGACAACACGCCGTGCTGTTTGGCAAGAGCGGCCAGCGCGCCGACATCATGGACGTCCATCACCCAGCTGGTGGGGCTTTCCAGATAGAGAAGCTTTGCGCCCGGAAGCGCCTTGGCCACGGCATCCTCATCGCGGCCATCGACATAAGTCACCTCGATGCGCATGCGCTTCAGCATGGTCTCAAAGAACCTGTAGGCATCGGGATAGAGGTGGCGAACGGCAACGACCCGATCTCCCGGCTCGACAAAGCTGAGGACGGTCGAGGATATCGTCGCCATGCCACTGGCAAAGGCCAGCGCATCTTCCGCGCCTTCCAGTTTGGCTAGCATCTCCTCGAAAATCCGCACGGTGGGGTTTAGCCCGCGTGAATAAACCGGTCGAAGTTTTTCACCGCGATAGGTCGCGACCATCTCGTCATAGTCGCTGAAGGTGAACAGCGACGTCTGCACAATCGGCGGCACCACCGCATCATAAGCATTGGCCTCATCATGCGCCGTGATCAGCGATGCCTGTTGCAGATAATCGAGAGCGTCGCTCATTTGGACATTTCCTTGATGTCTTCTTCCACCACGGCAAGAATTTTGAGGGTTTCACGGCGCGCACCTTCACTGTCCTGGTCAGCAATGGCGCTGAACAAGGTGCGATGATAGGGGAAGGAGCGGCGGGCAAAGTCCGGCCTGTCGAAAGGCTTTGTCCAGAAGCGCTCGAAGGCTTCGCGCATCTGCTCCAGAAGCTGTTTGAACAGTGGGTTATGCGTGGCATCGTAGATCGCCACATGGAAAGCCAGATCTTCCTTGCCGGATGTTCCCTTGGCCAGATGCACCCGCTCCATTTCATCGAGCTTTTCCTCGATGATCCGCAAATCCTCTTCCGTTCGGCGCATCGCAGCCAAGGCTCCGGCCTCGACTTCAATGCCGCGTCGCACTTCCAGCGTTTGCAAAAGAGCGTCGCGTAAATTCACCGTCTCCAGCATCAAGGGCATGTGGACCGTGGCAGCACTCACGGGCTGCAAAAGATAGGTTCCGCTGCCTTTTCGGGTCTCCACCACGCCCAAGGCCTGAAACCGCCCGATCACTTCACGCACTGTTGAACGGCCAACACCGAGCGCGTTCATCAGTTCGCGTTCCGTTGGCAGGCGATCTCCACGCTTGAGACCGGCCTTGTTGATATAGCCGACCATGGCCCCACTCACCTGCTGGACACGGTCCAGCGGTGGCAGCGCGGCGATATGCTGGGTGTCGTTCAGCGCGTTTCCGGTGCGCATCGTCATTGATATTTCTTCCTCCTGCCGACCGCTTGACAATTGGTCTGACATCTTAGCAGTATGCCGCCCACGAACAATGTCAAGGCGACCGAAGGGGCATTTGGTCTACTCCAAAAACTGAATTTCATCGTCGCGGATACGGCGGAAGAAATGAAAACAATAATTTATCCGCACACATAAAAAATGAGGGTGCCGCAAAGGCGCGAACAAACAAACTGGGGATTAAAGGCATGAAATTTCGTCTATTCGGCGGAGCTGTGGCCGTGTCGGTTGCCGCTTTGCTCACCAGCCCGGCTGTTGCTTTTGAAGGCAGAAGCGTTGTGGCGCCTGATTGCAACTATGGTGGCAAGATCAAGTCCATCATTGCGACCGACGAGCACACGGTGACCTTCTCCATGTGCTCGCCTGATCCGGCCTTCAAAGCCAAGGCAGCCTTCGTGCCCTTCGGCATCCAGCCCGCCAAGCATATCGAAGAGGCTGGTCCGAAGAAAAAGCTGCTCGAAAATCCGATCGGCACCGGGCCGTTCAAGCTGGAAAGTTGGAATCGCGGCGATTCCATCACCATGACCCGCAACGAGAACTACTGGGGCGCCAAGCCAGCCTATGACAAGCTGGTGTTTCGCTGGAACCAGTCCGGCGCGGGCCGCCTGAACGAATTGCGCTCCGGCACCGTCGATGAAATCACCAATATCAGCCCTGATGATTTCGACAGCGTCAAGAACGACGCGGACCTGCAATTCCTGCCGCAGGAAAGCCCGAACATTCTCTATCTCGGCATGGTCAACACCGCCAAGCCCTTCGAGAATGAGAAGGTGCGTCAGGCGATTGCCATGGGCATCGATCGCCAGCGCATCGTCGATAATTTCTATCCAAAGGGTTCGGTCGTCGCCACGCATTTCACCCCCTGTTCGCTGCCCAATGGTTGCGCTGGCAAGGATTGGTATGGGTTTGATGCCAGTGCGGCCAAAAAACTGCTGGCCGATGCCGGATTCCCGAATGGGTTCAAGACCAAGATCTACTACCGAGATGTGTTCCGCGCTTATCTGCCGGAACCAAGCGTTGTGGCCGTCGAGTTCCAGACGCAGCTGAAGAAAAATCTCGGCATCGACGCGGAAGTGGTTCCGATTGAATCGGGTAAATTCATTGATGATACCTCCGCTGGCCGGATCGATGGGCTCTATCTGCTGGGTTGGGGGGCTGACTATCCGCATGTCACCAACTTCCTCGATTATCACTTCGGCAAGACATCGAAAATGTTCGGCACCACCTTCCCGGAAATTACCGAGGGGCTGACCAAGGGCGGAACGATTGCTGAGACAAAGACCGCGGAACCAATCTATGCGGCTGTCAACGATGCAATTCGCCAGCATGTGCCGATGGTGCCGATTGTCCATGGCGCTGCCGCCTATGCCGCGCGTGCGACCTTGAAGAATGCCATCGTCCGTCCCTTCGGCTCGCCACGGCTGCAAGATTCTGATCCGGGCAAGGATACGCTGGTCTTCATGCAGAATGCCGAACCGATCAGCCTCTATTGCGGCGATGAAACGGATGGCGAAACGTTGAACGCCTGCACGCCAATCACCGAAACTCTGCTGGATTACGCGAAAGACAGCGGCGATATTGTTCCCGCTCTGGCCACCAGCTGTGATGCCAATGGGGATTCGACCGTTTGGACCTGCAAGCTGCGGACCGGCGTGAAATTCACCGACGGCTCTGATTTTACCGCCAATGATGTGGTGGTATCCTGGGCGGCGGGCATTGATGCATCCAATCCGGCCCATGTCGGCAATACCGGCTCCTTCGACTATTTCTCCTCCCTCTGGGGCGGGTTGATGAACGCCAAGAAGTAATCTGAGGATTTCGACGCTTCGGGCTAGGCGTAAATGTCTGGCCTGTGGCGCCTTGCTTGATCGTTTTTATATGCCGCTTACCCCCTCTGGCTTGCCGGGCATCCCCCCTTGAGGGGGAGATGCCCGGCAAGCCAGAGGGGGTATCCTGGCGCAGCCGCCTGTTGATGACACCTGACCAAGCCAAACGGCGCTGTAAAATCTGGTAATAAGGACCTGCGATGCTTGGATATGCAGCCAAACGCCTGCTGATTTCCATCCCGGTGATTTTCGGCATTCTGATCGTGACCTTCGCGCTTGCCCGGTTAATCCCTGGCGATCCCTGCAAGGCTATGCTGGGAGAAAAAGCCACCGCCGAGACCTGCGCCGCCTTCATCACGCGCTATGGCTTCGATAAGCCGCTGCCAACGCAGTTTTTCATTTATATGGGCGATATGCTGCGGGGTGATTTCGGCACATCGGTGCGCTTCTCGCGGCCTGTGACGCAGATCATTATCGAGCGCCTGCCGATGACCGCCGAGCTTGCCATGCTGGCGCTGATCACCGCGACCATTCTCGGTGTCGGGCTTGGCGTTATTGCTGCCCGTCGTCATAATTCAGCAGCCGATGTCGGCACGATGATCGTTGCCAATGCCGGTATTTCCATGCCGGTGTTCTGGCTGGGGCTGATGCTGGCCTATCTGTTCGGGGTGATGCTGCGCGGCACGCCCTTCTGGCTGCCGCCATCCGGGCGGCTTTCCGCCGGGGTCAATTCCATTCCCTTTTACGAGGTCTGGCACTGGCAATTGGCGGCCGATAGCGGCTGGAGCAAGGTGCTCGAATTCTTCTCCAACTTTTATATTCTGAACGCCTTGATCACCGGCAATTGGACGGTGTTCTGGGATGCCATACGCCATATGATCTTGCCGGTCATGGCGCTGTCTACCATTCCGATGGCGGTGATTGCCCGCATGACCCGCTCCTCGCTGCTGGATGTGCTGGGGCGTGATTATGTCCGCACCGCCCGCGCCAAGGGCGTGCCGGAAAAACGTGTGGTCAGCGAACATGCGCTGGGCAATGCGTTGTTGCCTGTGGTCACCATTCTGGGCTTGCAAATGGGCGCCCTGCTCAGTGGCGCCGTGTTGACCGAAACAGTTTTTGGCCTGTCCGGCGTGGGGCGTATGCTGGTTGAGGCGATTTTTGCGCGGGACTATCCTGTCGTGCAGGCCTTCACGGTGATGATTGCCGTGTCTTACGTGGCCATCAACCTGCTGGTGGACCTTTCCTACACCTATCTCGATCCCCGCATTCGCCCACAATAGGACAGTTCATGACGCGCTTGAATAGTGTATCGGCCAGTGCAGCAGAGGCCATTCTCGAAGATGGCCTGATTGGTGAACCGGTCGCCCAATGGCGGCGAACCTGGGGACGGCTGCTCAGACTGCGCTCCGGGCAGGTCGGGTTGTTCATCATTGGCATGCTGATCCTGATTGCCATTTTCGCACCAGTGCTTGCTCCTTATGATCCCGATCAGGTGTTGATCGGTGTCGAGCAGGTCAAGCGCCGCGAGCCGCCCTGTGTGCATCTGCTTGGATGTGACGCCAGCCGTCCGCAGCACATCATGGGTATCGATGGCAATGCCCGCGATTCCTTCTCGCGTATTCTCTATGGCACGCGCGTCAGTCTGGTTATTGGCCTCACCACCGTTACCTGCGCGCTGTTCTTTGGCGTGCTGCTGGGGGCGATTGCCGGGTATTTCCGGGGCTGGGTGGACAATATCATCATGCGGATCATGGATGTGATCCTCGGTTTTCCGTCTTTGCTGCTGGCCATTGCCATTGTTGCGGTTCTGGGGCCGGGCATTCGTAATGCATTGCTGGCCATTTCCATCGTCTCGGTTCCTGCCTATGCCCGCGTCACCCGCGCCAGTGTGCTGTCGGTGAAAACCTTTGATTTCGTAGCCGCCACACGGGTGCTGGGCGGCAGCAAATGGCGCATCCTGTTTCAAAGAGTGCTGCCCAATGCCATTACGCCAATTGTCGTGCTGGCAACGCTTGGGGTCGCCACCGCCATTCTCGATGCCGCCGGTCTCAGCTTCCTTGGCCTTGGCGCACAGCCGCCAACGCCGGAATGGGGGACGATGCTGGGGGCTGCCCGCAACGAGATCTTCTCCGCGCCGCATCTGGTGTTCTTTCCCGGCCTTGCCATCATGCTGACCGTGCTTGGCTTCAACCTTCTCGGAGACGGGCTGCGCGATGCCCTCGATCCGCGGCTCCATACGTGAGGACAGCATGACCCGGCCTATTCTGGAGATCCGCGATCTCACCACCCATTTCCAAACCCGATCCGGCACTGCGCGTGCGGTGGACAAGGTTTCTCTCAAGCTGGAAGCCGGACAAACGCTTTGTATTGTTGGCGAAAGCGGCTGCGGCAAATCCATCACGTCCCTTAGCATCATGGGATTGGTACCTTATCCCGGTACGATCATCGGCGGTGAAGTGCTGCTGGATGGAACTGATCTGCGCAGCATGTCACCGATGGACCTCAGCAAGGTGCGCGGCAACCGGATTTCGATGATTTTTCAGGATCCGTCCTCCTCGCTCAATCCGGTCCACACCGTGGGGCGGCAGATTGCCGAGGCCTACCGCCTGCATAAAAACATGGGCAAGCAGGAGGCCGAAGCGGCGGCAATCGCCATGCTGAAAGCCGTTGGCATTCCCGATCCCCAGCGACGCATGAAGGCCTATCCGCATGAAATGTCTGGTGGCATGGCGCAGCGGGTGATGATTGCCATGGCGCTGGCCTGCCAGCCGGAAGTGCTGATCGCCGATGAGCCGACCACCGCGCTGGATGTGACCATTCAGGCGCAAATATTGGATTTGATGCGGGATTTGCAGCGTGATTTCGGCACCGCCATCATTCTGATCACCCATGATCTTGGCGTTGTCGCCGAAATGGCCGATCATGTCGCCGTGATGTATGCAGGGCAGGTGGTGGAGCTTGCCGATGTCAGAACTCTGTTCAAATCGCCAAAGCATCCCTATACGCAAGCCTTGCTGCGCTCGGTGCCAGTGCTGGGCGAATCTCCTGAGATGCTGGAAGTCATTGAGGGCCGCGTGCCGCAATTGACCCATCTGCCGCAGGGCTGTCTGTTCGCGCCGCGCTGCACAGCACGGCGCGAGGCCAACGAGCCGCGCTGTCTGACCGATGTTCCAGCACTGACTGAAATCAACCAGGCCCATCACTGTCGATGCTGGCTGACCGAACCGGCCACGCTTGCCGGCGAACAAGAGGTTCAGCCCGCATGAGCGCCCTGATCGAAATGAACGGCATCAAAATGGCTTTCGCCGTGACTGGCGGGGCGTTCCAGCGGGTGAAAGGCTATGTCAACGCCGTCAACGATGTGAGCCTGACCATTGAGCGCGGGCGCACGCTGGGTGTGGTCGGTGAAAGCGGCTGCGGAAAATCCACGCTGGCCCGTATCGTGGTGGGCCTGTTTGCCCCGACCGCAGGCGAAATCATCTTTGATGGCAAGCAGATTGCCGGACCCGGCATGGGCGTTGACTTCGCTTCTTCCCGCCGCATCCAGATTGTCTTTCAAGACCCCTATTCCTCACTTGATCCACGGCTGCCGATTGGCGATTCCATTGCCGAAGGCCTTGTCATCCATGGCATTGGTGACAAGGCCAGCCGCCGCAAGGCCGTTGCCGACATGCTGGAACTGGTAGGCCTTCCACCGCAGGCCGCTGACCGCTATCCGCATGAGTTTTCCGGAGGCCAGCGCCAGCGCATTGGCATCGCCCGCGCCCTCATTCTCCAGCCGGAATTTCTGGTCTGTGATGAGCCAACCTCGGCGCTCGACGTGTCGGTGCAGGCGCAAATCCTCAATCTTTTGAAGCGGTTGAAAACTCAGCTCAACCTGACCATGATGTTCATTTCCCACAATCTGGCCGTGGTGCGCCACATTGCCGATGATGTGGTGGTGATGTATCTTGGCCATGCGGTGGAACTTGGTCCGGTGGAAGCGCTGTTTACCAATCCGCGCCATCCCTATACCAAGGCCCTTCTCTCAGCGACGCTGATTGCCGATCCTGACCGACGCGGCGAGCGGATCAAGCTGGTTGGTGAAATGCCGTCCCCGCTCAATCCGCCAACCGGCTGTCCCTTTCATCCCCGCTGCGCCTTGGCCAATGATCGCTGCAAGGCGGAAATGCCACTGATGACCATGACGGATACCGTCCAGGTGGCCTGTCATGCGGTTGAAGAAGGCCGGGCTTAAATTATACCAAGGAAACAGACCATGTCCTCACCCCTGTCAGCCCCGAAAATATCCATGGAGGAGCGGGTTCTCCGGCTGGAGACCCTTCGGAAAACCATGGCGGAAAAGGATATCGGCGCGGTGCTGATCGGCTCCACCGAGAGCCTGCGCTATTTCACCGGGCTGGTCTGGCATGGCAGCGAACGGCTTGTGGGTGCGGTGATTACAGCATCCGATCTCGTTTATGTGGTGCCGGGCTTTGAGCGCAGCCGGGTGGAGACATTGCCGCATCTTCCCGGCGAGATCAGGGTCTGGGAAGAGGACGAGAGCAGTGCGGCGCTGGTGGCGTCTTTCCTGCCACACGGCAGCACGCTTGCCGTGGACGATTCCGTGCCGCTTTTCGTCTACAATGCGCTCAAGCGCGAAATCGCGGCAGACCGGCTGACCGATGGCGGGCCGTTGCTGCGCGGTCAGCGGCTTCGAAAGTCCGCAACCGAGATCGCCATCATCCAATATGCGATGAACCTGACGCTGGATGTTCAGCGCAAAGCCCATGCCATGATCCGCCCCGGCATTGCCGCCTCGGAGGTCGTGCGCTTTATTGATGACGAACACAGGCGGCTGGGCGCCAGCAACGGCTCCACCTTCTGCATCGTCTCCTTTGGCGAGACCACGTCCCTGCCGCATGGGGCGGATGGTGAGCAATATTACCAGCCGGGCGATGTGGTGCTGGTGGATACCGGCTGCCGCATTGATGGCTATAACTCCGACATCACCCGCACCTATATGCTGGAGGAGCCAACTGCCGAGTTTGTTCGCATCTGGGAGATCGAGCGGGCAGCGCAGCAGGCTGTTTTCGATGCGGCCCGGATTGGCGTGACCTGTGGTAGCCTGGATGATGCTGCCCGCGAGGTGCTGACCCGCTATGGCCTCGGCCCGGATTACCAGCTTCCCGGACTGCCCCACCGCGCTGGCCATGGTCTTGGCCTTGAGGGACATGAGGAGCCCTATATCGTGCGCGGCAACACTGTTCGTCTTGAAGCGGGAATGTGCTTTTCCTGCGAGCCGATGATTGTCCTGCCCGGACAATTCGGCCTGCGTCTGGAAGACATCGTTTACATGACCTCGGATGGGCCGAAATGGTTTACCCAACCCGCCAAGGGGCCGACGGAGCCTTGCCCGGGATAAGGACAGTATCTGTCTGCCTAAAATAAAAGCAGCATGAAAAAATATGCAGAGTCGGATTGACTCATCTCTTTGTTCGTCTGAGTATGAACCAATTATCAATTGGTTCGAACCAATGCATGATTGACGATCACGACAATTCCAATCTCGCGCTGAACAAATTGCGTGAACTGCTGAGCTCCGGCCGGTTCAGTGCAGGGGAAAAACTGCCGACGGAGCGGTCATTGTGCGAGGAACTTTGCCTGGGCCGCCGTTCCGTTCGCGGGGCCCTGGAGGTTCTGGAAGCAGAAGGGCTTATCTGGCGGCGGCAGGGGTCTGGTACGTTTGCCGGTGCGCGCCCTGACGCATTTGATGACTATGTCGGTGCCCTGGTTGCTGGAACCGATCCGTTGGAAGTCATGGAAGTGCGTCTCCGGCTTGAGCCGCAACTGGCGCAGTTGGCGGCTATGCGGGCCAATGCCGTGGATGTGCAGGCCATGTATGATCTGGTGGCAAAGATCGGCGCCAGCAAGGATGCCGATGGGCGGGAGCTTTGGGATGGGGCGCTGCATCGAAAGATTGCCCAATGCGCTGGCAACAGCCTTTTCCTGGCGCTGTTCGATGTGATGAACCGGACGCGGCAGGACCCGGCCTGGCAGAATATTCGTGAACAGGCGCGGGCTTTTGCCCAAACCCGCCCAGTCACCCATGGCCAGCATCTCGCCATTATCGACCGGATTGCATCGCGCGACCCGATCGGAGCGGGCGAAGCCATGCGGACCCACCTTCTCACCCTGCAAGAGAGCCTGATCCGCATTACCTCGATCGATACCGCCGTCCACGTCGCAGAGGCATGACGGCCAAGAACTGCCTATCATCAGCATAAAAACAACAATGAGGGGAATGGCATGAAACTGAACAGAGTTTTGACCGCGCTGCTAGTCACCGCCGCTTTTGCCGCACCTGTGATGGCCGCTGACCTGAAGATCGGCTTGTCGGAAGACCCTGACGTGCTCGATCCGGCGCAGTCGCGCACGTTCGTGGGGCGTATTGTCTACACGGCGATGTGCGATAAACTGGTCGATGTCTCGCCCGACTTGAAAATCATCCCGCAGCTTGCCACCGGCTGGGCCTGGAGCGAAGGCGGCAAGGTTTTGACCATGACGCTGCGCCAGGGCGTGAAATTTCACGACGAAACACCCTTCAATGCCGAAGCGGTTGTCGCCACCATCCAGCGCAACATGACCATGCCGGAATCGCGCCGCAAGAGCGAGCTTGCCTCGGTTGAAAAGGTCGAGGCTATCGGCAGCGATACGGTGAAATTCACCCTCAAGGCCCCCGATTCGACCCTGCTGGCACAATTGTCCGACCGGGCCGGGATGATCGTCTCGCCCAAGGCCGCCAAGGAACTGGGCGCTAATTTCGGAAGCCATCCGGTCTGCGCCGGGCCGTTCAAATTCGTCGAGCGGGTGCAGCAGGACCGGATCGTGCTGGAGAAATTTGCCGATTACTGGAACAAGGATCAGATCTTCATCAACAAGCTCACCTATCTGCCGATTGTCGATAGCACGGTGCGTCTCGCCAATCTGCGCTCCGGCGATCTCGACATGATCGAGCGGGTGGCGCCGACCGATGCCGCCTCCATCAAGTCCGATGGGAAGCTGGACTTTGAACAGGCGGTCGGCGTCGGTTACATGGCGATGTATGTTAATATCGGCAATGGTCCTCGCGCCAATAACCCGCTTGGCAAGGACAAGCGCCTGCGGCAGGCCTTTTCGCTGGCCATTGATCGCGAAGCATTGAACCAGATCGTCTTTGAGGGGACGGCTCTGGCGGGCAATCAGCCCTTTCCACCGGTTAGCCCTTGGTATGATAAGCGGATTCCCGTGCCTGCCCGCGATGTCGAAAAGGCGAAAGCCCTGGTCAAAGCCGCTGGATTTGACCGGGTGCCGATTGAGTTGCAGGTTTCCAACAGCGCGACGGTGTTACAGATGATGCAGGTCGTGCAATCGATGGTCGCTGAGGCAGGTTTTGACGTGACACTGAAGACGATGGAATTTGCCACCATGCTTAACGAGCAGACGGCTGGAAATTACCAGATCAGCCGTTCGGATTGGTCCGGGCGCGTGGACCCGGATGGCAATCTGTATCAGTTCGTCACCTGCAAGGGTGGCATCAACGATACCAAATATTGCAATCCCGCCGTCGATACGCTGTTGAACGAAGCACGTCAGTCCACCGATGAAGCCGTGCGCAAGCAGAAATACGATGCGGCCGATGAAATCCTGAACGACGATCTGCCGATCATCTATCTCGGTCATCAATCCTGGCTCTGGGCGTCCAGCAAGAAGATCACCGGCTTTGTGCCTTCACCGGATGGAATGATCCGCCTGACGGACCTGCATAAGGCCAATTGAAGTCTTTCTTGTCGCTCTGATGATCCTGTCCCGGAAGCGATGTTTGTCAGGCGGCAGCTGCGCCGCCTGACACAAACGCCTCATTCATGCGGAGACCGTCATGCCCACTTTCCTTGCCCGGCGTCTGTTGCTGGCCATACCGACGCTGCTGATCATTTCTGTCTTCGTTTTTTCGCTGCAAAAGCTTCTGCCGGGAGATCCGGTGCTGATCATGGCGGGAGAAGACCGCGATCCCGCTGTGATGGAAAGCCTGCGCGAGAAATACCACCTGAATGATGCGATGCCCGTTCAATATGTAATGTGGCTTGGCGCCGCGCTGAAGGGTGATCTCGGCATGTCGTTGCGAACCAACCAGCCCGTGCTGGAATTGATCGGCGAGAAATTGCCCGTCACCTGCCAGCTGGCCATCATGTCGATGATCTTTGCTCTCGCCCTCGGCATTCTGGCGGCGGTCAAGAAGAATACGCTGATCGATTACCTGGCAAGCGTGGTGGCGCTGTCTGGTCTGTCGATCCCGAATTTCTGGCTTGGCATCATGCTCATTCTTCTGGTTTCGGTCCGGCTTGGTTGGCTGCCGGCCTCCGGCTATCAACCGTTCTTCTCCGACCCATGGATGTCGATGAAAACCATGCTGATGCCGTCTTTCGTGCTGGGCAATGCCTTGGCGGCATCGATCATGCGTCACACGCGATCCGCCATGCTGGGGGTTCTCAGTTCGGATTATGTGCGCACCGCCCGCGCCAAGGGCATGGCCGAACGTTCGGTCATCCTGTCGCACAGTTTTCGCAATGCCGTTTTGCCCATTGTCACGCTGACGGCCTTGTTGTTTGGCGAATTGCTGGCCGGTGCGGTGTTGACGGAGCAGATTTTCACCATTCCCGGCTTTGGCAAGCTGATCGTCGATGCGGTGTTCAATCGCGACTATGCCGTCGTGCAGGGCGTCGTGCTCTGCACTGCCATCGGCTTTATCCTCATGAACCTGATGGCCGATTGTCTCTATCTTCTTCTCAATCCTCGCATGAGGGCCAGCCTATGACAGCCATGAGTGAGGCCGCAACCGCCCCGTCCTACCAATCCGGAAGAGGCTGGCGAAAACTGAAAGCCAATAAGGCGGCATTGGTTGGCCTTGGCATCATCCTGTTCTTTCTTACGGTGGCGCTGCTGGCGCCGTTGCTGCCCATTGCCGATCCCTTGGCGTCGAGCTGGTCAGCCATTCGCAAGGCACCGTCGCTGGCCCACCCGTTCGGCACGGATGACCTTGGCCGCGATATCATGTCCAGGATGATCTGGGGGGCGCGTGCTTCGCTGGCCGCAGGAATTTTCTCCGTGGCGATTGCCACCATCCTCGGTGTTCCGCTTGGCATCCTCTCCGGTTATTTCGGCGGCTGGATCGATATGGTGATTTCCCGCGTCACCGAGGCCTTCCTGGCAATGCCTTTTCTGATCATGGCCATCGCTCTTGCCGCCTTTCTTGGGCCAAGCCTGACCAATGCGATGATCGCCATCGGGCTTTCGGCACTGCCAACTTTCATCCGGTTGAGCCGAGGTCAGGTTTTGGCCGTCAAGACGGAAGATTACGTGGAGGGCGCCCGCTCCATTGGCCTTGGGCATGTTGCGATCATGAGCCGTTACATCTTTCCCAATATCCTGGCGCCGGTTCTGGTGCAGGCAACGCTGACGGTCGCCACTGCGATCATCGCTGAAGCCAGCCTGTCTTTTCTGGGGCTTGGACAGCAGCCGCCAGCGCCCAGCTGGGGCTCGATGCTGAATGTCGCCAAGAATTTTCTCAGTCAGGCGCCGTGGATGGCCATTTGGCCGGGCGGTGCGATTTTTCTCGTCGTCATTGGGTTCAATCTCCTGGGGGACGGGCTGCGTGACGTTCTCGATCCGCGCTCGTCCTGACGCAAACAGCTAAGATACATCATCATTTCAATTCTGGGATATATGCTATGACTGACTTTACCACCCGGCCTGAAATTCTCGGCACCTTTGGCGTTGTTACCTCCACCCACTGGATTGCCTCTGCCGTCGGCATGGCCGTACTTGAAAAGGGCGGCAACGCCTTCGATGCTGCCGTCGCCACCGGTTTCGTGCTGCAAGTTGTCGAGCCGCATCTGTGCGGTCCGGGCGGCGATATGCCAGCCGTGATTTATTCGAAAAACAAGGACAAGGTGGAGGTCATTTGCGCCCAGGGGACAGCACCGGCGGGCGCCACCATCCAGCATTACACGGTGGAAGGGCTGGATCTCATTCCCGGCGATGGCCTGCTGGCAACCGTTATCCCCGGCGCCTTCGACGGCTGGATGCTGATGCTGCGCGATTATGGCACGATGAGCGTGCGCGACGTGCTGGAACCAGCCATTTATTATGCCGAAAAGGGCCATCCGGTTCTGGCCAGAGTTTCGGCCACCATCAAGGGACTTGGCAGCTTCTTCGAACAGCATTGGCCAACCTCGCACCAGACCTGGTTGCCGGGCGGCTTCGCCCCGGAGCCGAATAGCCTGTTTACCAATCCGGTTCTGGCCGAGACCTGGAAGCGGATCATTGCGGAAGCTGAGGCCAAATCCGGTCGCGAGGCGCAGATTGAAGCAGCGCGCGACGCCTTCTACCGTGGTTTCGTCGCCGAACGCATTGATGCCTATGTCCAATCCACGGCGGTGATGGATGCGAGTGGCGCGTGCCACAAAGGCGTGCTGACGGCTGACGATATGGCGCAGTGGTCTGCGACCATAGAGGAGCCGCAAACCTTTGACTATCATGGCTGGACCGTGGCCAAGACCGGACCATGGGGGCAGGGGCCGGTGCTGTTGCAGGCTCTTTCTCTCCTGAAAGGCTTCGATATTGCGGCCATGGCCTCCGATGGCCCGGATTTTGTTCACACCGTCACCGAGGCCATGAAGCTGGCCTATGCCGACCGGGAGATTTATTATGGCGATCCGGCCTTCGCCACGGTGCCGATGCAGCATTTGCTGAGCGAGGCCTATGCCGCTGAGCGTCGCGCATTGATCGGTGAGACGGCGTCTTTCGATCTGGTGCCGGGCCGGGTTGCGGGCTTTGAAGATCAATATACCCGCACCATGGAGATGTTGGGTGCCACGTCGAAAACCGGGGCGGTGTTCGAACCGACCATGGCGCATTTGAGCGAAAAGCGCGGCGACACCGTGCATATCGATGTGATCGACCGCGACGGCAATATGGTTTCCGTCACGCCATCCGGCGGCTGGCTGCAATCCTCGCCCATCGTGCCGGGGCTGGGCTTCTGTCTCAATTCACGGGCGCAGATGTTCTGGCTCAAACCCGGACTGCCCACCTCACTGCAACCTGGCAAGCGCCCGCGCACGACACTGACGCCATCGATCGCGTTGCATGAGGGCCGTCCCACCCTGTCGTTTGGCACGCCGGGCGGCGACCAGCAGGACCAATGGCAGCTGTCGTTCTTCCTGCGCTATGTTCATCATGGCTTCAATCTCCAGGCTGCCATCGATCAGCCGCTGTTCCATACTTCGCATTTCCCCGGATCGTTTTATCCGCGCACCCGTGAGCCGGGCAGCCTGATGGTGGAGAAGAATTTTCCGGACGCGACGATTGCCGAACTGGCCAGACGAGGCCATGCCCTGACCGTTGCCGAACCATGGTCTATTGGCCGGTTGACGGCTGCGCGGCGCGATGCCGATGGACTGTTGCGGGCAGCGGCCACGCCCAGATTGATGCAGGCCTATGCGGTTGGACGATAAGTCACGCCTGGGGCTGTAGACCCGATCACCAATGAGGACCTGTCATGAAAACGCAAACACCTGCACCGATCTTGTCCGTACAGGGGCTGAATACCGCGTTTCTGGTGGATGGACGCTGGAAAACCGTGGTCCGCGATGTGTCCTTCGATGTGATGGCGGGCGAGACGCTCGCCATTGTCGGCGAGAGCGGTTCGGGCAAAAGCGTGACATCGCTATCGATCATGCGGCTGCTGGCTGAACAGAGCAGCCGGATGACGGGCAAGGTTCTTCTTGAGGGCCGCGATCTTCTGACCGTGTCGCGCAAGGCCATGCAGGCTGTGAGGGGCAGGGACATGGCGATGATCTTTCAGGAGCCGATGACCAGCCTCAATCCGATTTTCACCATCGGCCGGCAGATTTCCGAGGCCTTGATTGCCCATGGAGGTCTGTCCAAAGGCGAGGCGCGGGCGCAGACCATCCACCTGCTGGACAAGGTTCGCATTCCCAATGCCAAGGCGCGGTTTGATGATTATCCGCATCAATTTTCGGGCGGAATGCGCCAGCGGGTGATGATCGCCATGGCGCTGGCGCTGAAACCGAAAATCCTGATCGCCGACGAGCCGACCACGGCCCTTGACGTGACGATCCAGGGCCAGATCCTTGATCTCATCAAGCAATTGCAGGCGGAAGAGGGCATGTCGGTGCTGTTCATCACCCATGACATGGGCGTGGTGGCCGAAATTGCTGACCGCACCATGGTGATGTTTCGCGGTGATGTGGTGGAAACCGGCACGACGAGCGATGTTTTTCACAAGGGCCGGCATCCCTATACCCGCGCCCTGCTCTCTGCTGTTCCACGCCTGGGGGAAATGGGCGATGCCGCCTGGCCACGGCGCTTTCCGGTCGTCGATATGGCGACCGGCGAACGGGTGGAGCCCACAGTCGTCGCCGATACTGTCGAGCGGGGCTTGACGCCGGTTCTCCAGGTGCGGGATCTGGTGACGCGGTTCGACATCAAGGGTGGGTTGTTCGGCAGAAAAACCGGCGTGATCCATGCCGTGGAGAATGTCTCCTTCGATCTTTTCCAGGGCGAAACACTATCGCTTGTAGGAGAGTCGGGCTGCGGAAAATCGACCACCGGACGTTCCGTCATGCGGTTGATCGATCCACTCAGCGGCTCGGTCCAACTGGATGGTTACGATGTTCTGTCGCTGCGAGGCCCCGATATCAACCGGATGCGCCGCTCCATTCAGATGATTTTTCAAGACCCTTTCGCCAGCCTCAATCCACGCATGACGGTGGGTGCTTCGGTGGCCGAGCCGATCACCACTCACCGGCTTGCCACGCACCGGCAGGCGCGCGACAAAGCTGCCGACCTGATGGAGCGGGTGGGCCTCAGCGCCGATATGGCCAACCGCTATCCGCATGAATTTTCCGGCGGGCAGCGCCAGCGCATTGCCATTGCCAGGGCGCTGGCGCTGAACCCGAAAGTCATCGTCGCCGATGAAAGTGTGTCGGCGCTTGACGTGTCCATCAAGGCGCAGGTCTGCAATCTACTAATGGATCTGCAAGCCAGCCTGAAAATCGCCTTTCTGTTCATTTCCCACGACATGGCAGTGGTGGAGCGGGTCAGCCATAGGGTCGCTGTGATGTATCTCGGCGAAATCGTCGAGATCGGCCCGAGAGCTGCTGTCTTCTCCAATCCGCAACATCCCTATACCCGAAAGCTGATGAAAGCCGTGCCGGTGCCCGATCCTTCCCGCCGAAATATCCGGCGCGATCTGGACAGCGAAGAGCTGAAAAGCCCGGTGCGCCCGCTCGGCTATCAACCGCCCAAAAGACGCTATGAATTGGTGTCTCCTGGGCACATGGTTATGCGGGATGAAGCGAGGGTATGATAGGATTTCGGACAAATCCGCTGAAAATGTCAGACAATCACATGCGGCACAAAGCGCGAGAGATTGGCGGTGATGCGGGATCTGTCCTCGCGGATGCCAAGGGCGCAGGCTCTGTCACCGACAATCCAGCTGCCGAGCACGGCAAAGCCCGCCTCGCTCTTAAACAGAGGCGCATAGGCTTGAACGATAAATCCTTCCTCGCCGTAACCACCTGGGGAGACAAGAGATTCTGTGCCACCTTGGAAAAGCGTGACGTTTTCGCCCTCGCGCGACAGAAGCGGCTTTCGCACGTAGTCGCCAAGACTTGAGGCGGCGGGATCGTCGGCAAAAAAGCTAGGCAATAGATTGGGGTGGTTGGGGTGGCGCTGCCACAGCAGCGGCAGCAGCCCCTTGTTGGACAAGATTGATTTCCAGGCGGGTTCGACAAACACATCGCCGGACCGTGCCAATTGCCGGGAAAACGGCTCGCGCAGCATAAATTCCCAGGGGTAGAGCTTGAAACACTGGTCGATCACCCGGTCTTGTAGATCCGTAAAGCGCCCTTCTGCATCGATGCCGATATCGCCGATATCGAGAAGCTCGACGCGGTGCCCGGCCTGGAGGGCGCAATCCATCAGATAGACCGTGGTGCCGCGATCTTCCTCATTCTCGGTCATCGCCGCGAAATGGAAAATCGGCTTTTTCGGAAACTGCTCGAATGCCTCCACAAGGCTTTCCTGCAACAGGTTATACTGGTCGGCATCGGCTGGAAGCGCGCCAAGCGCCTGCTGATCGGTGAGCCAATTGAACTGGAAATAGGCGGTCTCAAAGACGGATGTAGGCGTATCGGCGTTATATTCCAGCAGCTTGGCGGGGCCTTCGCCATCATAGGCAAGATCGAAACGCCCATAGAGATGTCGGTCCTGGCGTTGCCAAGATCTGCGGACCACGTCGCGGAGATCGTCTGGAATGGCCATCCGGTCGAGGACCTCCTCGTTGCCGACGATATCGCCGATCAGGTCGATGCACATATCGTGCAGCTCCTGACTTGGCGTCTCTATGCGGGTTTCAATCTCTTCCAGGGAAAACACATAGGCGGCACCGTCCACCCAATAGGGCTCGCCATACATTTCATGAAAACCAAAACCGACGGCGCGCGCCTTATCGCGCCAATCGGAACGTTCCGCAATGGTGATGCGCTTCATGTCAGCCGCCGAAACTGAAAGAGGACCGTCCCCCGAAGCCCTGGCGGCTTACTGTCCGGGTATTAACATTGGCGGGCTTGGAGCCTTGGCTTGACGGAGCAAGGATCGTGTCGCGGCCTTTGTTGATGGTCACGGTCTGGCCGCTGCGGTTGCGATAAATCGGCGTGCTGCCTCCACCATAGCCTCCTCCGCCATAGCTGCTGCCTTGCGTCGCTTCCCGCTGGTATCGATAATAGTCGCCAATATTGTTAATGGTCGAAGACAGCAGGTATCCGGCCATGAAGGGCATGAAAAAGCTGCCCCCACCACCTGTGCCACCGGTATTGGGCGCTGTCTGCTGCACGCATTGTTTTGCGCCAAATTCGGCCTCGCAGGCGGCCATGCCATCAAAGCGCGGTGCGTTGGCCATATGGGCCTTGACGGCGTCGTCATAAGCCGTCTGGCAGACTTGCCTGTCCATCCCTTGAGAGATGCATTGATCGACGGAGGTGAAGGTGCGCTCGGTGGGCGCATCCTCGCCGCAGCCGGAGAGCAGCAGGCTGGAGGCGGCGATCGTGCCAAGGGCGAGGATCGGGGGCGTTCGCCCGCTTAAACGTCTGCGCATCCTGGCCTCCTCAATAGGTCATGCAGGCAGCATTGAGAATGCCGATGATCAGCGCGATGCCACCGCCCCAAAGGCCTGCGGCAATATCACCGGCGGTGATTTTCTCATGCAGATCCTTCATGGTGAAATTGGCGATAAAAAACGCGAAAATCTGCACGAGAATGCCGATAAATGCCCAGAGAATATAGTCGATGATGCTGACGGAGTTGGCGGCTGCCGAGGCAAGCGGCAGGCTGAACCCCATGAGAGCGCCCAGAAATGCGGTGACGGCGGCCAGATTGCCTGCCCGGATCAATTCGACTTCCTTATGAGGCGTCAGGCGCGTGTAAATCGCGGCAAAAACACCATAGGCGGCAATGCCGATGAAGAAATAGCCCAGAAAAGCCGGAAGTCCCGCCATGTAATTCAGCATTCATATGCCCCTTGGTAAAGATTTTGGTCAGACGCGACGGACATCGGCGGCACCGATACCATAGCCAATCAGAAATTCGACAGAGCGGCCCGCCTGGGCCTGGGAGGGATCGAGATCCCGCTCCACATTGATCAACAGCATTTCCTGTGTGGTCCCAAGGGGGCGGTAATACAGCATGCAGGATTGGTGGATCGAGCGACTGGTCTCGCCATCCTCTACCTCTTCGACGAATTGAACGGTCTCGGCCCGCTCTGGACCTTCGCCCCAGAAGCGGTTAAACAGGATACCGTCAGCATCGTAAGAGGGTGCGCCAATCATACCTGATGGCCCTGTCCAGCGGTTCCATTCGCTCTGGCTGACCGGCACGACGCTATCCCAGGGCCGGTAGAAACTGATATCTTCTATGCCATCGCCCGGCATGCCGGATGGGGACATGACCTGAATCATATGGTGATTTTCATCGTAATAGCGCGACAGCACCGATGCTGCATCGAGCCGGACTTCGCCATAAGCGGCAATGATGAAAGCGCCGCTTTGAGGTAGCGGCATCGCGGGTTGAGCCCCCAGCGCGTCGGCTTCCAGTGACAGGAAATCAAGATCGAGCGCACCACCGATCACGGCACCCAGCGGGCCGAGTTCCTTTTGCATCGGCTTTTCCGTCTTGCGTCCGCTGAACCAGCCCAACATCAAGCATCTCCTATAAGGCACAATCGATAGCTGCGGTGAATATCGCATCAAGATTGAAAAGAGCAACCTTGACCATCATTCTATCGTCGTGGAAAACCGGCAGGATTGAGCGGCAAGATGGAGACCGGCCCTTGAAAACAAGGAGAGGGAAAGACCAGCAAGGGCACAGACGTCATCACTTAGCCCCTGTCTTTACGGCGTTTTCCACGCAAACTATTTAGCATAACAGGCTTTTAACTGCCTGCCGGAATACCCAGATAATGCTCAGAATTTCAACCGATGGAGGAATGTTTGGAACCCTGGACTTTGACGAGCTTGACCCGTCTGTTTGCAGCCGATCCCGAGGCGCTGGGCGATGTCGATGTGACCGTTCCCCAGAGCGGCGACGTGATCTGCGTAACGCTAAAGGAAAAGGGAGACATGGATGTCTTCGTCGCCGTCAGCGGCGAGCGCGATATTCTCGCCAGCATCGTTTTGGTGCCATGTGATGACGTGCCGAACCGCGCGGATTTCGAGCGCATGGTTCTGAAAACCCATAAATTCGTGCCGCTGTCCAGTTTTGGCATTACCATTATCGATGGTGAGGAATGGTATGAGCTTTTCGGTTCGCTCTCGACCCGCTCACGGGCCGAAACGGTCGTTGAGGAAGTGGCTATTCTGGCTGCCAATGCGGTGGACGCAGCTGTCATGATCGACGAATGGAAGAACGGGGAGATGGCGGCATGAGCACCTGGGCAAAGATTTTCACCGCCATTCGCGGCGGCGTCAACGAAGTGGCAGAGGCTGCTGCCGATAGTCAGTCCATGCGTATTCTGGATCAGGAACTTCGGGACGCCGAGCAGTCCTTGCGCCGGGCACGTTCGGATTTGGCCGGGATCATGGCATCCAACAAAAGTGTCATGCGCCGGCTGGAAGAGGCACGCGCCAAAGAGCTGAAGGATAGCGACAGCGCGCGCGCCGCCGTCAACGCCGGCCGTATGGACCTTGCTCAAGGTCTTGCGCAGCGCATCGCCACTATCCGCGGCGAGATCCAGCGCGACGAAGAGGAACTGAACCGTCTGCTGCCGCGCCAGCAACAGATGCTGCGCACCATCCAGGACACCGAGGCGCGCATTACCCAGATGAAGCGCGAAGTGGAAAATGTGAAGGCAAATGAATCGCTGCTGCGGGCGCAATCGGCGATTTCACATAGCCAGTCGGGCATCAATACCCGTCTTGGCAGCGCGGTGGAAAGCCTTGAACGGATCAAGAAGCGCCAGGAAATCACCGCAGGCCGTATCGAGGCCGGTGCGGAACTGGCGGCGCTGGAAAATGGCAGCGATCTTGATCGCCAACTGCGGGAAGCAGGCATCGGTGGCTCCAGCCAATCGGCGGACGATGTGCTGAAGCAGTTGATGGCCCCCAGCGGTTCCAGTGCCCAGGTTCTTCTGCCTGCGCCCACTGAGAAGGTTGATCGCTAGGGAGGACTCCTGCCTTCTGGCAAAGAAATCAAGTCGAGAGAATCCAAAACAATCCGGGTGGACGCTGATACGTTCCACCCGGTTTTTGCATTAAATAATACCCGGTACGACGAAGACAAGCCAGGCGATGACCGGTCCGATCAGCGCGATAAGTGCGCTGTAGATCAGCATCTGGCGCATGACCTTGTCGCGTTGGTCATCTGGCGCATTGGCAACGACCAGGGCTCCATTGGTGGAGAACGGGCTGGTATCGACAATCGTCGTCGAGATCGCAATGGCCGCCACCACGCCGACAGCGCTGATATGCCCTTGCAGCAGGAAGGGAACGGCGAGCGGGATAATCGCCCCAAGCAAAGCTGTCGATGAGGCGAAGGCCGACACGATGGCGCCGGTGAAGCACAGCAGCAAGGCTACCAGCAGCGGCATGCCAAGGCTGGAGATGCCATGGGCGACGTAATCGATCGTGCCTGCCTTTTCCATCACGCCGACATAGGTGATGATGCCGGAAATCAGCAGCACGGTTGACCAACTGACCTTGTCGATGGCGGCCTTTTGCGTTGTGGGCGAAAGCAGAGCCAGCAGCACCGCAACGGTGATTGCCACCAGACCAACATTGAACTTGAAGACCAGGGCTCCGACGCCGAGCGCGGTAAGGCCAATAAGCGTCGTCACCTTCTCGGTCGTCAGCCGCACCTTTGACTGCGTGTCTGCGGCGGTACCATAGGCATGTTCACGGAACGGCTTTGCAGGCGTGCCGCCGTGGCCTTTTATAGAGGCCGAGATGCCTTCAGGATGAAGTTCGGGCAGGGGGCCTTTGACAGAGGATCTCTGTTTCAGGATGGAAAGGCCGCCGAAAATGAAGAAGATGAGAACGGCAATCGCCAGGTTGAAGAAGAAGCTGGAGAGAAACAGCGAGGTCGGCGCAAAAGGAAGACCTGCCTTGGCAACGATCTGGTTGGTAATGCCGCCATAGATGCTGATCGGCGAGAAGCCACCGGCCTGTGCGCCGTGAATGACCATCAAGCCCATCAAAACCGGATGTATCCTGTATTGAACGGCAAAGCTGAGTGCCACAGGCGCGAGGATGGCAACGGCGGCTGGACCCAGCGCACCGAATCCGGTGATGATCGCAGCAACGAGGAACATCACCCAGGGAATCCACCCGACCCGCCCGCGAACCATCCGGACAGACCGTTCCACAAGCCAATCGATGGTTCCGTTAATCTGAGCGATAGCAAAGAGATAGGTGACGGCCACCAGTGTGAGGAACAGGTCGGCGGGAAAACCCGCAAAAATGTCGGCGGGCTTCATGCCGATAATCAGCGAGCCCAGCACGAAGGTGCAGCCAAAGGCCAGAACACCCATATTGATTGGCTGAATCGTAGCGATAATGAAGATCGCAACCAACAGCCCTATAGATAGGATTTCAATATTCATAGGTCCCCTCCCTGCGGCGTGATGAGCGCCGGCAGCGTGTGTGTATTCAGATTGGATATCTCTGCACGCGCCCCTCCCAAATGACGCGGCTTAACCTGGGAGCAATTGGAGCGCGCTCCCAGGTTTAATCAGGCTGCCGCGTAAAGATCGGCATATTGCTGGCGTAGAACATTCTTCTGGACCTTGCCCATCGTATTGCGCGGAAGGTCTTCCAGGAAAATAATGCGCTTGGGCTGCTTATAGCGGGCAAGCCGATCCTGAAGCGCATTGAGAATTGCCTTCTCATCCAGCGAGACGCCCGGCTTGCAGATGACAATGGCGGTTACGCCCTCGCCAAAATCCGGGTGGGGTACGCCGATAACAGCACTTTCGACGACGCCCTCAAGCTGGTCGATCTCGCTTTCGACTTCCTTGGGATAGATATTGTATCCGCCTGAGATCACAAGATCCTTGCCACGTCCAACAATATGGACATAGCCGTTCTCGTCGATCTTGCCGAGATCTCCGCTGATGAAGAAACCGTCGGCGGTGAATTCAGCAGCGGTCTTTTCAGGCATCCGCCAATAGCCCTTGAAGACATTCGGCCCCTTGATTTCGATGGACCCTGTTTCACCCGCTGGCAAAATTGTGCCATTTGCGGGATCGGTGATGCGCACGGTCACGCCCGGCAGCGGCAGGCCGACTGTGCCTGGAACCCGGTCTCCGTCATAGGGGTTGGACGTATTCATGTTGGTTTCGGTCATGCCGTAGCGCTCAAGGATCGCTTTGCCTGTGCGCTTGCCGAATTCGACATGGGTCTCGGCCAGCAGCGGTGCAGAACCGGAGATGAAAAGGCGTATATTGGCCGTGATCTCCCGGTCCAGCTTCTGGCTGTGGAGGAGGCGCACGTAAAAGGTCGGAACGCCCATGAGAAGTGTGGCATTCGGCATCAATGACAGCACTTCGTCGGGATCGAATTTTGGCAACAGGATCATTGATGCGCCAGACAGCAGGGTCACATTGGTTGCGACGAATAGCCCGTGCGTATGGAAAATCGGCAGGGCGTGGATCAGCCGGTCATCGCTTGTGACGCGCCAGAAATCGCGCAGGGTCAAGGCATTCGACAGGAGATTGTCATGGGTCAGCATCGCGCCCTTGGAGCGACCGGTCGTTCCCGACGTATAAAGGATGGCGGCGAGATCGTCGGGCGCGCGGGCGACATTGGCGAAATCGGTCGGTTCTATGCGGGCAAGATCGATCAGCGAGCCTGAGCCGTCCGCATTCAGCGTTTCGACATGCGCTCCATAGGGGGCAGCCACTTTTCTGATGGGTTCCAGCGCGGAGGAGGAGACAACCACCAGCTTCGGCTCGGCATCGCCAATGAAATAGTCCAGTTCGGCAAGCGTATAGGCCGTGTTCAGCGGCAGGTAGACCGCACCGGCGCGAAGGCACGCCAGGTAAAGGATCAGCGCTTCCGGGCTTTTCTCGATCTGCACGGCAATCCGGTCGCCGGGCTGAATGCCGAGCTTGGCAATAGCGCCAGCAATCTGTCCGGAAAGCGCAATCGCATCGTCATACGTCCAGATCCTTCCGCCATTGATCAGAATGAATGGTGAACTGGGCCGTGCTGCGGCTTTGATGGCATCAAAAAGATGGTTGCTCATATGACTCTACTCCTCCGATCATGGTGATCGCCGTCTGTGCCGTGGACCGTAAATCCGTCCTGGCTCCAAGCAGCGTGCGGGTCTCTCTCCAGTTTGTTTAAGAACCGGACAGGCTCTCCGCTTTTTTGATATCCTTGGTTTTTTCAGGAAGGCCTAGCTCGATTTTTCCCTGCAAGGCTTTAACGGCTGGCGATGCTGCCACTTCTCCGCGCTGTGCCAAGGCCTCATGATTGGTCTCGATGTCCTCCAGCTTGTAGAGGTAGTTGACCATCAGCCCATGCGCCTGCCGCATCGCCTTCACTGACCGGTCGCCTAGAAAGTTTAGCCGCTCCAGTCTGGCGCCGTTGCCAAGATGGAAGCGGGCAACGGGATCCACCGGACGATTGTCTGGCGTTCTCTCCGTGATAAAATACCGCGCCGCGAGTGGCAGCAAGATCCGCTCTACAGCGTCCGCTCTGGCCTTATCTTCAGGCCATGTCGGATCATCCAGCAAAGCCAGCGTGTTGCGGTCGTCTTGCGACAATGGGAAGCTGGATTTCGGATCCCTGATCTTCGAAATCCAGCGGGCAAACCCCGGAACCGGCGAGAGCGTGACGAATTCCTTGAGGCCGGGCAGATCCCGCCGCAGGTCTTCCACCACCTGCTTGATGAGAAAGTTTCCGAAGGAAATGCCGCGAAGCCCGTCCTGGCAGTTGGAAATCGAATAGAAGACCGCAGTCGTTGCGGTATCGGCGCCGATATGATCCCGGCTTTCGTCCAGCACATCGGCGATGGCGCTTGGTATCGAACGGGTCAGCGCGACTTCCACGAAAACGAGCGGGTCATCCCGCAGGCGCGGATGGAAAAAGGCAAAGCAGCGCCGATCTGCCGGTGCGAGCCGCCGCCGCAATTCTTCCCAGCCGGCAATCTCGTGTACGGCCTCGTATTTGATGATCTTTTCCAGGATATGCGCCGGTGTCGTCCAGTCTATGGGTTGCAGCGTCAGAAAGCCACGGTTGAACCAAGAACTGAAAAGATGGGCGAAATCGGTATCGACAGCGCCAAGATCGGCGCGATCCTCCTTGGTTTCCAGCAGGCGTTCGCGCATGCGGACAAGCTTTTGCGTGCCGTTGGGCGCAAGGTTGAGGCGGCGTAAAAGCTCCTGCCGACGCGGTTCGGCTGCATTGTGCAGCGCGATGACGGCCATGGGGCTTTTGTCGGTCCGATAGGCGTCTATCGCCTTGTCGAGCGCTGCGGCTTCCGCGCCGAAACGGTCAGACAGCATGTGCAGAAACTGGACGGCCTCTGCGGCATTGAAACGGCTCCAGCGATCCAGGATTTCCGCCGCGATTGCCATGCCTGAAGCTTCGCCGCGACTTGAAAGCAGCATTTCGCACAGGGTTTCGATGTCGGTATCGACGACCCTGTCGCGCGCCTTCGATCCCGAAAACAACAGCGCGCGACCGCGTTCGGTGACGCCCGAAAGCAGGTCACTGAGAAAAGAGGTTCCGGCCATCCAAAATTCCTCCGATCATCAGGACGGCGCCCCCCGCGCTGCCCCTTTTATTATCATTGTCTATTCAATATCCACCGCAATATGGTATGTAAGCTGGCCCAGAATGTGCACGGTGTCAACAGTCTTGTATACAAGAATGGAAAAATTGCATTATGGAGGCCAGATGCATGTCTGAAAACGCGGGGCGTTGGCTGCGAGACGAAATTGAAAATGCGATTTTGTCTCATGAATTTGCGCCCGGTCTCCGCTTGGATGAGACCTTGCTGGCCAACCGGTTCGGCGTGTCGCGCACACCCGTGCGCGAGGCGCTGATACAGCTGAACGCCATTGGCCTTATCGAGATCCGTCCGCGCCGTGGGGCCGTCGTCATCGATCCGGGGCCGCACCGTATCTATCAAATGTTCGAGGTCATGGCCGAACTGGAAGGTCTGGCTGGTTCGCTTGCTGCCCGCCGGCTGGATGAGCAGTCCAAAGAGGCCATTCTTGAGGCCCATAAGCGGTGTGAAATCTCCGCGGGCGCTGGCGACAGCGATAGCTATTATTATGACAACGAAGCCTTTCACAAGGCGATCTATGCGGCAAGCCGGAGCGAATTTCTGGAGGAGCAGTGCAACCAGTTGCATCGTCGCCTGCGACCCTACAGGCGGCTGCAATTGCGGGTGCGCAACCGCCTGTCGACGTCATTTTCCGAACATGGGGCGATTGTCGAGGCGCTTTTCAAAGGCGATGTCGAGGAGACAAGACGGTTGCTCGGAATGCATGTGGCCGTTCAGGGTGAAAGGTTCAGCGACCTCGTTGCCAACATGGCCGCCCGGTGATTGATATGTCATACTGTGATTAGAATGTCATAATGGCGTTTTGGTCTCTTGGGCAGACTGTAAGCGCTGATGTTGAAGTATGATGCGAAATTCATGACCCAACCACTCAATGCGCCGATTGCGCGAAGCGATCTGATCGCGCGCATTGTCCATGACATCTGCCCTGTTATCGTCGTGACTGCGCCCCCAGGCTTTGGCAAGACCTGGCTTTTCCAGGCACTGATCGCGGCGCTTGGGGCTGATGCCGCCCGGTGGACGGTCTATGATCGCCCAACCATCTCTCCTGACCTTTCGCGGCTTGAGCAAGGAAACCGCTATGCCATTGCCCTGCGCCCCGGCGAGAGCTTGCCCGGGCTGGACCGGCTGCGCCTCTATGGTCAGGTGCTGGATCTTGATGGTGAGGATCTTCTGCTGCCGCAGGGCGGATTGAGCAGACGTGATTGGGACAGATGTGCCGGCTGGCCGGTCCTGTTGTCGCCGGGGATAGAGTGTCAGGATGCGCTTGCTGGACAGAGCCGGCTTTCGACGTTTCTGGCCGAAGACTGTCTGGCTGGCCTGGATGATGCTGATATGTCGGCGCTTCTGGTCTGTGGAGAGAGTTGGCCGTCCTGGCTTGCCATGCGTCTGCCTCCGCTTGCCCATCCCGCCACCGCAGCCTGCCAAAGAATCAAGAGCGCTTTGCCCGGCGCGCTGGAGCAAGAAATGCTCCGACGTCTTGCCGATCCGTCACGGGCTGCCGATCCATCCGGGGTTCTGGCGCAGGCTTTACGCTGCAACCCGCGAAATCTGGAGGCGGTGATCCTGCGGTTGCTGGCGTGCGGTCAGGGCAAGGACGCACTGTCCCTGTTTTGCAAGGCAGGCGGCTGGTTTCTCTATTATCGGCTGGGCCATGATGCGTTCTTGCGGGTGGTGACAGGTCTTGAGGCGGGCTGTGATGATCTGCCGGAAGAACTGGCCATCAGTCACGCCTTTCTGATGATCAAAGCCGGTGATGTCGCATGGGCAATGCAATTTCTGGTCCAGCGCTTCGGGGTTGAAATGCGCAATGTCATGGCCGTTTTCTCGGGCGATAGCGTGCTTTCCCTGCGTGTCAGGCTGTTTCGTATCACGGTGCTGATTTACGAGGATGTTACGCCGACCGACAGATTGCTGGAAGCGCTGTTTGAGATTGGTGGGGAGTTGCCCCTGGACGAGCCGGAGCAGCGTGGATCGTTTTACAATGCCATGCTGGAGTTTTTCCTTCGGCTCCGGCGCTATGAAGAGGCAAATGGCATGGCCGCAAAGGCCATGAAGGCCTATCGGCAGGCGGATTGTCCCATTCTGTGCTTCTATATAGCGCTGCATCAATCGGTGCTCAGCCTTTTGACCTCTGATTTCAACCGGATGGGCCAGTCTCTGCGGCTTGCCGAGGACATGCTGGCAAAAACAGACTTTGACAGTCCCGGAGATCGTCGCTTTCTTGACCTGGTGACAGCTTGCATGGCCTATGAAAACGGCGAGCCAGCGGTGCTGCTTGGCTTTTTGCAGGAAGAGATGGCCGCAATGATTGCGGGCGAGTTATGGCCAAGTCTGGCCGATGTCGCCATCTACTACGGCAGCCACGCCTTGAGCGTCCACATGTCCACCCGCGTCGCTCTTCGCTTTCTCGATGGCTGGAGCGTTTACCAACCGATGAATCGGCAGTTTCGTCTCTCGCTGGATGTGCGTAAGGCGCAGATCCTGCAAAGCGGCAATTGCTGGGGCGATGCGACCCGTCTGCTTGCGCCGTTGCGGGCCGGGTTTGATCGGGTGTGGATTGAAAGTGCGCAGGAGGCTCTGGCCCGCCTGGCGGGTAGAGACGAGATTACGCTGGCCTTGAGCTGGCTGCGGCAAATCTCCTACGAGCGTCCGGCCTTTCCCCATCTCGACCGCAAGCTTGAGGTGATGCTGACCAACCCGCATCTGCTGGTCAGGCAGGAAATTGCGGTTTCCCTCTGGCTGGCCTTCGTCTTGCGGCAAACGCAGCAAAATTCCAGAGCCCGCACTCTGCTGCGACAGGTGTTTGAACGCTGCGCAAGCCATGGCGGACTGACGGCCCTTTCAGAGGAATGGCTGTTTCTCGATCACCTGCTGCAAGACAAGCGCATGTCCGAGTTCGTGATGGCGGCGACCCCGGCGCGGGCCATCCTAAGGCGGCTGGACAAGGGGCGTCACAACAGTCTTGCTGCGGCCCGAACCCGGCTGACCCAGCAGGAGCTGAAAATCCTGACCATGTTGGCGGAAGGTGCCTCCAACAAGCTGATTGCCCGCAACAGCGGCATTTCGGAGCCTACGGTGAAATTTCATCTGAAAAATCTCTATCGCAAACTTGGCTGTTCCCGGCGTCATGAGGCGATTGCGGCGGCGAGGGCGCTGGGTTGGGTGCGCTAATCGTTCCCTGCTGAAATACTTTAGCTCCTTGTCTTGCGCACCGCCCGCAAAGCGGTTCCGATCATGGCTTGAAATGCCCTAAAACCTATCCTTATTTTGTAAAAACCTATCCTTCGCCCACATTGCTCTTGCCAGTCCTTCCGAGCCACCATGGCGCAAAGAGGGAATGGCGGGATGATTTTGCATATTGTCGAGCAGATCGTGAGGCGGGTATTTTCCGTTGTCATGGTGCTGTTCGTGCTGTCTTTGATGATTTTTGCGCTGGCCCGCGTGGTGCCGGGCGATCCGGCCCGCATGGCGCTGGGGCCATCGGCATCGCTGGAACAGGTCACGGCGCTTGCCCGTGAAATGGGGCTCGATCAGCCTGTCCTCGTGCAATATGGCCGCTACATCACGAATGCCCTGCAAGGTGATCTTGGCCAATCGCTGTCGTCACATCGTCCCGTCATTCATGATGTTGTTGAATTTCTCCCCGCCACGCTGGAGCTTGTGGTGGTGACGGTCATTCTCGATCTGCTGATTGCCATTCCCCTTGGCGTCATCACCGCACGCCACCGCAACACCTGGATCGATAATATCGGGCGGTTATTTTCGATGATTGGCGTCACGGTGCCGTCCTTTCTGTTTGCCATCGGCCTGCAATTGTTTGCCGCGAATTTTCTACCGGGCTGGCCTTTGTTGGGGCAGGTGAATTTCGATCTACACGCCCCCGCCGGGCCAACCGGCTTTCTACTGGTCGATAGCCTGATCCATGGCCGGTTTGATGTGTTCACCGATGCCCTTCAGCATCTGGTTTTTCCCGCATTGGCACTGGCCATGGCTGGCATTGGCCAGATTACCCGCATCATGCGCTCGGCGATGATTGAAAATCAGCGCAAGGACCATGTGTTGACACTGCTGAGTTTTGGCGTGCCGGATTATGTTGTGACCTTTCGTTACCTGCTCAAGCTGTCGTCTGTTGCGCCCCTGACCATCATGGGGCTGGAATTTGCCTCGCTGATTGGCAATGCCTTTGTGGTGGAAATGGTGTTTGGCTGGGGCGGGTTTGCGTCTTACGGTCTCAACGCCATTTTGCAAAAAGACCTGAACGCCCTGATGGCCGTGGTGCTGATTTCCGGCCTGTTTTTCATCCTCGCCAATCTTGTCATCGATCTGGTTGTCAGCCTGATTGATCCGCGTCTGCGTTTTCGGGGAGGCCAATGATGAGCGAACAAGATCTCTCCGCCGGTTACATGAGCTGGTACCGCTTTTCCCGCAATCCTGCCGCCTTGATCGGCGCGTTGATTGTGATTTCAGTGGTCGTGATGGCCGTAGTTGCACCACTGATCACACTCTTTCCCAGTCACATCGGTTCTATTGTCGATTTTCGTCATCGCCACAATCCGCCAAACCTCACCAACTGGTTTGGGACCGACAAGGTGGGCCGCGATCTGTTCACCCGCACCATTTTTGGCTTTCGTGTCTCATTGCTGCTGGTGTTTGGCGTGTTGGGAATTTCGGTGCCTGTTGGAGCGGTACTGGGTCTGTGCGCTGGCTATTTCGGCGGCTGGACCGAGCGGTTGATCACCGGATTTACCAATATCATGCTGGCCATTCCGCCGCTGGTGATGGCGCTGGCGATTGGCAACGTGCTGGAGCCAAACCTGATCAATGCGATGATTGCGATTACGCTTTTGTGGTGGACCTGGCATGCGCGGCTTGTCTACCGCGTCACGGTGTCCATTGCCGGTGAAGATTTTATCGAGGCGGCGCGTCTCGCCGGTGCTGGCCCCATTCATATCCTGTTTCGGGAAATCCTGCCCAATTGCATTGCCGTGATTTCGGTGAAGACCACACTGGATGCGGCTTTTGTCATCCTTTTTGGCGCAACGCTGTCCTTCCTCGGTTTTGGGGTGAAGCCGCCAACGCCAGACCTTGGCTCGATGGTGGCCGATGGCCGTCAGTTTTTGCCGGAAAAATGGTGGGAAGTGCTGGCCCCTGGTGGCGCGATTTTCTACGCCACCCTTGGCTTCAACCTGCTGGGCGATGGCTTGCGCGACATGTTTGATGTGGAGGCGTGACCATGGCTGATCCCTTGCTGCGCGTGCAGGATTTGACCGTTGCCTTCTCTGGCTATGGCCGGGTGAACCGTGTGTTGCACGACATCTCTTTCACCATCGATGCCGGAGAGCGGGTTGCGCTGATTGGCGAAACCGGATCGGGCAAATCCGTAACCTCCAAGGCCATTCTTGGCACGTTGCCTAGCAATGCCAAGGTGGAGGCGGGCTCGATAGCCTATCGCGGGCGGCAATTGTTGAGCCTGCCATCCGGTGAACGCAACAAGCTGAAAGGTACTGCCTTTTCCATCATCATGCAGGACCCGCTGTCCTCCTTCAACCCGGTGTTTCGCATTGGTCGGCATCTGGAAGACGTGATGCATTATGCCGATCGCAATCAGGGCATCTATGACACGCCGAAGGGCCGCAAACAGCGGATTTTCGAGGTGTTGCGCAAGGTGCAATTGGGCGATGTGGAGCGGGTGTTCAACGCCTGGCCATTTGAGCTGTCGGGCGGCATGCGTCAAAGGGTGTTGATCGCGCTGGCGCTTTTGCATCAGCCGGATCTGTTGATTGCCGACGAGCCGGGCACGGCACTGGATGTGACCACGCAGGATGAAATCTTGCGGCTGATCAATCGGCTGGTGTCGGAAGAAGGTCTGTCGCTGCTGATGATCACCCACAATCTCGGCGTGGTGCGCCAGACGGCGGACCGGGTGATCGTTATGCAGCATGGCCGCATTGTCGAACAGGGGGTGTTGAAATCCGTGTTTCAGGCCCCGCAGCAAGCCTATACGCGTGAGTTGATGGCGGCGGTGCCGCCGCTCTATGGCGAGGGTGTGGTTGATCAGCCGGTCAGCGACAAGGCCCCGATCATTACCCTGAGCAATGTGCGTAAACTCTATGCCAAGCGGGCGCTGTTTGGCGCAAAGCGCGGCCATCTGGCGGTCAACAACATCAATCTTCAGGTCAATGAGGGCGAAATTTTTGGCCTTGCCGGAGAAAGTGGCTCTGGCAAAACCACGCTGGCGCGGATGATGATGAACCTGTTGCAGCCCAGCGATGGCGAGATTGTTGTGCGCGGCACGCCCAGAGATGGCGCTTTGCGCCTCAGCCAGATCGTCTATCAAAATCCCGGCACATCGCTTAACCCGAAGCGCACGGTGGAGCAGATTTTGGCTGTGCCGCTGGCCCATGTGGGCCTTGATAAAGGCCAGTGCAAAGCGCGCATGGTCGAGCTTTTGGACCTCGTGCGTCTGCCCGCCAATTTCGTCTCAAAATACCCGCATGAACTCTCAGGCGGGCAAAAGCAACGGGTGGCGATTGCCCGCGCCTTGGCCGCCAATCCGCAGATCATCATTCTGGATGAGCCAACCTCGGCGCTGGATGTCTCGGTGCAGAAAACCGTGATTGAGCTGCTGTTAGACCTGCGGGCAAAGCTTGGCCTGACCTATGTGATCATTTCTCATGATCTGTCTTTGATGCGCAATTTCTGCTCGCGCATTGTCATCATGTACAAGGGCGAAATCGTTGAACAGGGCACGCCTGCCGAAGTGTTCACGACAGCCCACCACGCTTACACCCGCGCCCTGATTGCCGCCATTCCGGTTCTGACCGATACGCAAGAGGCGTTGAAACCCACCATTAGTGAAGAGGAACGAGGCCGCTTTCTGGTGCAAAGCACCGGACTGTGAACCCGTTGTTGAAAGGAAAACACACGTGTACCGATTGGGAATAGATGTGGGCGGCACCAATACGGATGCCGTTGTCATGCAGGGCGGCAAGGTTCTGTCCGGTATCAAGGCTCCAACGTCGGAGGACGTTACAACCGGCGTGGTCGAGGCCATGGAAGGGGCCATCAAGGCCGCAGGCATTGACCGCAGCCTTGTGACCAATGTGATGATCGGCACCACCCATTTCACCAATGCGGTGATTGAGCGCAAGCATATGACCCCGGTTGCCGCCATCCGCCTCGGCCTGCCCGCCACCGCCTGCTTGCCGCCTGCCATTGATTGGCCGGAAGACCTGAAGCCCGTGGTGGGCAAGCACGGCTATATGGTGCGCGGCGGCTATGAATTTGATGGCCGCGAAATTTCGCCGCTGGATGAAGATGAGATCAAGCGTATTGCCGGTGAAATCCGCGCCAACAACCTCAAAGCCGCAGCCGTCACCTGCGTGTTCGGCCCGATCAATGCGGCGATGGAGCAGCGGACCAAAGCGATCTTGCAGGAACATTGCCCGGGCCTGCCCGTGGTCATGTCCACCGACATTGGCCGCATCGGGTTGCTGGAGCGCGAAAGTGCGGCGATCATGAACGCCAGCCTGTTGGAACTGGCTTACAAAACCGTGCGGGCCTTTGGCGAAGCGCTGAAAAGTGCTGGTCTCACTTGCCCCTTCCACATCACCCAGAACGACGGCACGCTGATGGCGGCTGAGACGGTGAAGGATTTCCCGGTTCTGACCTTTGCCTCCGGCCCCACCAATTCCATGCGCGGTGCGGCCTTCCTCACCGGGGTGCAGGAAGCCATTGTGGTTGATATTGGCGGCACGACCTCGGATGTCGGCGCGCTGCATCTGGGCTTTCCGCGTCAGGCGGCAACGGTGGTGGATGTCGGCGGCGTGCGCACCAATTTCCGTATGCCGGATGTGTTTTCCATTGGTCTGGGCGGCGGTTCGCTGGTGCGTGGTGAAGCGGAAACGGTTACGGTTGGTCCGCAATCGGTGGGCTATCGCATCACTTCTGAGGCCAAGGTGTTTGGCGGCGCAACGCTGACGGCCACCGATATTGCTGTGGCCGCTGGCCACGCCGATGTGGGCGATAAGAGCAAGGTGGCTGATGTCTCACCAGAGCTTGCCAAGGCAGCGCTTGCCCGTATCCATCAGATGCTGGAAAATGCCATTGAGCGCAGCCGGGTCTCGCCAGAGCCAATCCCTGTCATCGCCGTTGGCGGCGGCTCTATTCTGATGCCGGATAAGCTGGGTGATTTTCAGATCATCCGGCCAGAAAACTTCTCCGTTGCCAATGCCGTTGGTGCTGCCATTGCCCAGATTTCTGGCGAAGTAGACCGGGTTTTTGCGCTTGAAAATGGCCTCACTCGCGAGTTGTGCCTGAAGCAGGCCGAAGAGGAAGCCACGAAAAACGCCGTTGCCGCGGGCGCTGATCCCACCACCATTCAGGTGATTGAGCGTGAAGATGTGCCGCTGGCCTATCTGCCCGGTAATGCCACCCGCATCCACGTGAAAGTCGTGGGCGAGATGGGAGGGCAAGCATGAGCGCGATCATTTCCCCGAAAGACTATTTTGACCCGAAAGACCTCTGGATTTTCGACCGCGATGATCTGACCTCGCTGGAAATCGGCGCTGGCATTCTGGGCACAGGCGGCGGTGGCAATCCCTATATTGGCAAGCTGCGTGCCCGCCAATTGCTGGATGAGGGCTATACACTCTCGGTTCTGCCACATCAGAAAATCCATGATGATGCGCTTTGCGTTTCCGTGGGTGGCATTGGTGCGCCTGTCGTTGGTATTGAGCGCTTGCGTGAAGGCCGCGAGGGTCTGCGCTGCATCCGCGCGCTGGAAGCGCATCTGGATATGACCATTGACGCCATCGCTTGCGAGGAAATCGGTGGGTCTAATTCCATGGAGCCATTGGTCGTGGCCGCTCTTACCGGTGTTCCTGTCATTGATTGCGACGGCATGGGCCGGGCCTTCCCGGAAATGCAGATGACCACGTTTTCCATCTACGGCCACAGCTCTACGCCATCGGCCATGTGCGATGTGCATGGCAATGTTGTGCTGTTCCAGCATGCGGTGTCAGAGCTTTGGCACGAGCGCATGGCTCGGGCCTGCGTGGTGGCCCAAGGGGGGGCATCCACATTGGCGTCCGCGCCGATGACCGGGGCTTTCGTCAAGCAATTCGGCATTCCCAATTCCTACACGCAAGCCGTCAGCCTTGGGCAGGTGGTCAGGCTTGCGCAGAAAAACCATGATGACCCGATTGAAGCCATTTGCAAAAAGGAGAACGGCAAAAAGCTGTTCACCGGTAAAATCAGCGATTTGAAACGCCATTTGCGCGGCGGTTTTGTGCGCGGCGAAGTGCAGCTTTCCGGCATTGATGCCCACAATGGCGAAACCGGTTCGGTGCTGATCCAGAATGAAAATCTGGTGTTCTTCCACGATGGTGAGATGGAATGCTGCGTGCCGGACCTGATCCTGGTGCTGGATGTGGATAGCGGCGAAGCCATCACCACCGAAATGCTGCGCTATGGCCAGCGCGTCGCCATCGTTGCCTTGCCGTGCCATGGGCTGTTGCGCTCACGCGAAGCACTGGATGTGGTTGGCCCCAAAGCTTTTGGGCTGGATGGCATTGTCTACACCCCGATGAAAGGATCGTGATCATGGCCTATCAGGTGCAAGAACATGATCTGGAGGCCATTGCCCTTGGCGGTGCCTATCTCGGCACGGGCGGCGGCGGCGATCCCTATATTGGCAAGCTGATGGCACAAGCGGCCCTTCGCGAGCATGGGCCAGTCACAGTGGTTGCCGCAGATGAAGTGGATGACGACACCCTATGCATTTCCGTCTTCATGATGGGTGCGCCCACCGTGATGCTGGAAAAACTGCCATCTGGTGCGGAAGTGCTGAAAGCCCTGCATGAGCTGGAGCAGTTTTTAGGCCGCAAAGCCGGAGCCATTCTTTGCGTTGAGGCGGGCGGGTTGAACTCCACCATTCCCTATATGGTCGCGGCTGTGACTGGTCTCCCCTTGGTGGATGGTGATGGCATGGGCCGGGCTTTTCCGGAATTGCAGATGGTGAGTTTTACCCTGCATGGGATCTCGGCAAGCCCGCTGGTTTTGGCCGATGACAAGGGCAATTCCTCGTTGTTTTCCGCCGTTTCCAATTTGTGGACTGAGAAAATGGCCCGCGCCGTGACCATTCAAATGGGTGGTGCCGCGTTGGTTGCCGCCTATGCCATGAGTGGCAAGCAGATGAAGCAGGCGCTGTTGCATGGCACGATGACGCAGATCCGTACTATAGGCGAGACCATTTTGAATGAACGTGCCCGCTCCCGCCATGCCGGAGCGGCGCTTCGGGAAAAACTCGGTGGAACCCATCTCTTCACCGGACGCGTGGTGGATGTGGAGCGCGCCACAACGGGTGGCTTTGCCCGTGGAAAGCTGATCTTGCGCGGTGTGGATCGCTTTGCAGGCCAGCGTTTTGCCGTGCATTTTCAAAACGAGTTTCTGTTGGCCGAGGGTGAAAATGGCGAAACCGTCTGGGCAACGCCCGACCTGATCTGCGCCCTTGATGCCGATATGGGCCTGCCTGTCACCACCGAACAGATGCGCTACGGCTTGATGGTGGAATTCACCGGCATCCCCGCCGATCCGCAATGGCATACGCCAGAAGGACTGGCGCTCGCGGGGCCGGGCTATTTTGGCTACGGCGACAGCGCAAAGCCACTCTCTGCATGATTTTTTAAAATACAGCGAACTGTCAAAAAAAGGGGAATGAGATGAACGCAACACAGACTTTAAGGCACCTTGCTGTGGTTTTGGCGATGGGAACCGCCATTGTCGCGCCACACGTGGCCATGGCAAAAACCTCCACCGTGATGAATGTAACGCAGGTGTTTGGCACCATCGATCCGGCCAAGATCACCGATTACACCCAGTATCTGGCCGCTGTTAACCTTTACGATGGTCTGACCACCGTGGACAGCACCGGCAAGATCATCCCGGAACTGGCCGAGAGCTGGGATGTGTCCAGCGATAACCTGACCTACACCTTCCATCTGCGCAAGGACGCAAGTTTTCAGGATGGCTCTCCGGTTGAGGCCAAGGATGTCGTCTATACTGTCCAGCGCCTGCTGGCGATCAACAAGGGACCGGCCTATCTATTTGCAACGCTGATCAACCCCGACAATGTGAAAGCGGTGGATGCCCACACCGTGACCATCACCCTCAATAAGGTCTATGCGCCATTCCTGACCACCACACCGCTTCTGCTTGTCATCAACGAGGATGCCGTCAAGGCCGCTTCCAAGCAGCCCTGGGGAGAGAATGTTGTTGGCGAAAAATCCATGGGGGCAGGGCCTTATGTGCTGTCCAGCTGGCAGCGCGGCTCGGAAATGGTCATCAGCCGCTATGAAAAATATTACGCGGGCTGGCCAACAAACCCGATTGATGAAGTGCGCTTTGTGCAGACCAATGACGAGGCAACCGTCAAGGCGCTTGCCACATCAGGCCAATTGGGTATTTCGTCCACCACACAAGCCAACGAGACCTATGATGCTTTGGCCAAAACCGACGGTTATGTGGTGCAGACCACGCCAACGGCCACCGGTTTTTATTTGAAACTCAACACCAAAGCCACGCCGACAGACGATGTGCATGTGCGTCGCGCCTTGCAATATGCCACCGATTACAAAACCATCCAGACGCAGATCATGACCGGTGACACGCTGGCGGGGCCGCTGGCTCCGGTGTTCAAGGATGCCTATCTCGATACGCTGAAAGCGCCCGAATTTGATCTTGAAAAGGCCAAGGAGGAACTTGCCCAATCCAAATACGCGGGAAAGCCGATCAAGCTGACGCTGACCTACGTGGCAGGCCTGTCGTTTGAAGAGGATATCGCACTTCTGATGCAGTCCAATTTACAGCAGATCGGCGTGGATGTGGACATCAAACCCGAACCCTGGAATCGCATCACCGAACTGGCCGCCAAGCCGGAAACCACGCCTGCGGCCACGCAAGTGTTCTATGGCCCAACCTATCCGTCGCCGGATAGCGTGTTCTACGTGCAATATCACTCCAAATCAGCGGGAACATGGGCCTCAATGGAATGGTTGCAGGATGCCGAGGTCGATAAATTGATCGATGAGGCCCGCTCCACCACCGACAGTGCCAAGCAGAATGCGATCTACAAGGAGATTCAGCAGGCGATTTCTGATAAGGCACCGGACGTGAATTTGCTGACGAAAGTGCAGAAGGTGGCCTTCAGCAAGTGCATCTCTGGCTATAAATTTGTGCCAATGCAAAGCTGGGATTATAATTTTCACAATCTGACATGGACGTGCCCGGCCAAATAATCCGGGGTCTGTTTGCGACTATTTCAACCCTGGAAAATCGTTAGGCTGGGTAGCCGGATTTTCCAGGGTTGCCGTCTTCAACGCCTTGAACAGAAAGCGCGTTTCCAAAAGATTGACGATACGCAAAACCGTCTCCACCGTATCGATCGGCTTGACCAGGAAGTCCTTTGCGCCCAGGGAGAGGGCGCGGCGGCGTGTTTCTGTTGTCACGTCGGCTGTCAGCACAAGGATGGGGATGAAATCATCCGGTCCGATCAGCCGCGTGAATTGGTCAAGCAGGGCAAAACCATCCAGATGCGGCATCAGAAGATCGAGCAGGATAATATCGGCTTTGTGCCTTGTAAAAAGAGCGGTGGCCTCGCGCGGGTCGGTGGTCGATGCAATCCGGTCGAAACGCTCGCGCCGCAAAAGCCTTTCCAACAGGGCAATATTGGCGGGTTCGTCATCGATGATCAGTATCTGCGCCGCTGAGGCAAGGTCGAAGGGAAAATTCACGTCAGAACCTCATCCAGGGTTTTCATCAGGCGACGCACATCCAGCGGTTTGGTCATGTAATGCGTTGCGCCTTTTTCCATCGCCAGCATGCGTGTTTTTTCCGTGGCATCCGCGCTTATCACAACGACCGGGGTGGTTTGCGTCCGAGGATCTGAACGCAAGGCGGCAAGCACCGATAGCCCATTCATGTCAGGCAGATCGACATCGAGCAAAACAAGATCGGGACGGTGCTCAAAGGCAAGCGTCAGACCGAGACCACCCAACATGGCCGGAATGATCCTGGTCTTTAAACGGCGGCTTACGAGGTTCTCGATCAGGTTGAGATTGACAAGATTGTCCTCAATGCAAAGGACCGTGGCTTTGCCTGTCGGTCCGCTTGCCACTGCCCGTTTCTCGTCCGTTTTCACCGCCTCTGCTACGGCGTAAGGGGCGTGTGACACGGGAATATGGATGGAGAACACCGAGCCGGTCGCGTCACTCTCGGTCAAGAAAAGATCGCCATCCATGGCCTGCATCAGATTGACCGACAGGGCAAGGCCAAGGCCTGTGCCGGTCGTTGCATTTCGGTCGGCACCGAGCCGCTCGAACGGCTTGAAGAGCCGGTCTCTATCCACATCCGCAATTCCGCAGCCCGTGTCGGCAATATCAATTGCGATCATGGTGTTAGTCAGTAATTGAGCGGATAATCGGATCTCACCACCATCCCTGTTGAATTTCACCGCATTTGAAAGCAGGTTCAGTAGCACTTGCAAAAAACGGCGACGATCCACCGCGACAATGGTTTGGCCCGCTCCCTCTATCTCCACTCTGATCGTCAATCGCTTCGGTTCGGCCAAGGGAGCCGCCAGGGCAATGGCTTCCGTGACGATATCGTCCAATCCGACCGGCTCTATCAACAGTTCCATGCGGCCCGCCTCGATCCGGGCGATATCGAGAACTTCATCGATCAGGCTGAGCAGATGCCGTCCAGCTCTGAGGATTTGCGCCAGACTTTCGCGCATGTCCCGATCTTCGATGTCCATATCGAGGATCTGTGCAAAGCCCAGAACGGAATTCAGCGGCGTGCGCAATTCATGGCTCATGCGCGACAGAAACTCGCTTTTGGCTTGGCTGGCCCGTTCTGCGTCGCGCCGTGCCGTCAGCAGTGCCTCTTCGGTTCGTTTCCGGTCCGTTACATCGCGGGTAATCTTGGAAAAGCCCCGCAATTGGCCCTGTTTATCGCGCAGAGCTGTCATCACCACATTGGCCCAGAAGCGGCTGCCATCCTTGCGCAACCGCCATCCTTCGTCTTCGACGCGGCCAAAAGCGGCGGCTTGCGCCATTTCCTGAAGCGGCCGTGTGTCTCGATGCTCGAGAGGGTAGAAGCGAGAAAAGTGCTGGCCGATGATTTCGTCCGCACGATACCCCTTGATACGCTCTGCACCGGCATTCCAGCTCACCACAGTGCCATCGGTATCCAGCCCGAAAATACCATAGTCATGGACGCCATCGACGAGCAGCCGGAAGCGTTCCTCGCTTTCCCGCAGGGCCTCTTCGCGCGCCGTCAGCAGGCGGCTTGCCTCTTCGAGGGCGCTCGACAATTCGCCAATTTCGTCCGTTGCATGTTCTGCCAGTCTCAGGCTTTGGCCCTGGGCGAGGCGGTTGGCGGCCTGTTTCAGCCTATCGACCCGCCGGACAATGCCTTTCGACATCAGGACGATGGCACCGATGCATCCGATGACACCAGCGATCGCGCCCAATAGGGTAATTCTTTGCGACAGCGCCCGGATTTCATCGGCCTTTGCCGTTCGTTGCGCCAGAAGGGCGTCCTCCCTTAGCCGCATCTCGGCAATCTGAAGACGCAATTCGTCCAGGAAGGCTTTGTTGGAAATCAATGTCTGCCGCAAAGCTTCCGGAATCTGGTTATTCGAAACCGAACCTTGCATCAGGGAGGCAAGACCCTTCAGCTTTTTGTCAACCAGAGGCTCCATCCGGTTCAGCCGCTCAAGCTGTTCCGCATCAATGATCAGTGGCCGCATTGCGGCAAACACCGCAGGCAATTCCGTTACGGCTTTCTTGTAGGGGGCCAGAAACGTCTCATCGCGGGTGAGAAGATATCCTCGCACGCCGGAGGCACCTTCGGCCAGCAAAGCGTGCAGCTCCAGAATGTCCTGTTGAATGGCGAAGGTGACGCGCACGTAATTTTCTGCCTTTCGGCTTTCACGGTCAGCGAGAAAGACGGAGCCGAGGGCAATGAGAAGACAGGCCAGAGGCAATGCGATTACGATCAGGCCTTTGACGGCCAAAGGCTGGTTGAGAAAGCGAAAGCGACTGTTGGCGGAGATCATCGTCTTTGCCGGGAACTCCGTCATCATGCCTCACCCTCAACCAATCCGGCCTGGGCTGCCAGCACCGCTGCCTGGGTTCGATCGCCCACCCGCAATTTCGCAATGATGCGCTCGACATGAACCTTGACCGTGCCCGGAGCGATGGACAGTCTGCGGGCGATTTCCTTGTTGGTCGCGCCCCGCGCCACTTCCTGTAAAATTTCCCGCTCACGGGTGGTCAGTTGAGAAATAGCGTCCTCGGCTGGCGATGTACGCGATACGCGGGTCAGCATCCGCCGCACCAATCCGGTATCGAAAAATTCCTGGCCGTCCAGAACGGCCCGGATCATCCGCAGCAATGTATCACGCCGCACATCCTTCAGCGCGTAGCCACTGGCTCCGGCCTTGACCGCCGCCTCCAGATAGTCAAGGCTGTCATGCATCGTCAGCATCATAATCCGCGTCGAGGGAGATACGCGGCGGATTTCTGTCGCTGCCGCCAACCCGTCCATCGGTGTCATCCGGACATCGAGCAAGGCGATGTCAGGCAAAAACTGTGCGGCAAGCGCGATCGCTTCCAGGCCGTCCCGTGCTTCGGCCACGACCTCCACGTCCGGCGCACCCGACAGCACCGAAATAATGCCGGATCGGGCCAGATCATGGTCATCAGCAATCAGAATACGCGCTTTGGTCATCGGCTTTCGCCTTTGCCGGTCAGAGGAACCCGGGCAATCAGCCTTGTGCCTTGATTGGGGGCGCTGATGATATCCAGTGTGCCATTGACAAGCGATAGTCGCTCTTGCATTGCCGACAGACCGATCCCGAAGCCACGGACGGGTTTGTTTTCGCCTTGCCCTGCGGAAAGGGGAAAACCGCAGCCATCGTCATTCGCCTCAAGGATGAGGTGGTCGGCATCGATCCGCAATTGCAGACGCAGGTTTTGGCAGCCCGCATGCTTCCTGGCATTGGTGATCGCTTCCTGCGCGACACGATAAAGAACGATCTCAATGGCTTGAGGCAGACGGCCATCCGGTAGCCGGTTGTCCAGCCGACAGGCGATTTCATCGACGGTGTCGAGCTTTCCACTGATGGCGGCTGGCAGGCCAAGGTCATCGAGTTCGGCGGGCCGCAAGTCGGCAATCGCGTGGCGGATATCCTGGATCGCCATGCGGGCAATCTCGCTGCATTGATCGACCCTTTTTGCAAGGACCGTTGTCAAGCCCGGATCAGCTTCCAATGCCTGTAAGTGATGCAGCAGACTGACAAGGGTCTGGGCCACGCCATCATGCAGGTCATAGGCAATATGGGCGCGCTCCCGTTCCTGTGTGGTGAGAATGGCGGCGACCAATTGCGCAAGCTGCTTTTCGCGCTCGGCAAGCATCAGGAGCAGCGCTTCCCGCTCCTGTTCTCTGTCATCGGCGAAAACGGCTGCGGCGACAAGGTCGGCGACGATCTGAAGGCTGGTTTTATCCTCGTCGCCCATCCTTGCGATGGCCTGATCCTCGAAGATGACGAGCACCCGGCCATCCTTACTGGCCATGGCGTTATCGGCAATCGTCTGGTGTTGATCTGTTGGGTCGCGCAAATGAATTGCCGCACCGCCGCAAAAGCTGCCGATCAATCTGGTGATATCAGTGATCGCCCGGGGGAGAGGGTACTGATCAAGGCTGGCGCGTGTTTCGACGATGAGACGCAACCGGCTGGCCCGGGCTTCCGCCTCCCGGTAAAGTTTCCGCAATTCCTGGATGGGAGAGGCAATGTGTTCCGGGTCCGTCGCGGTCGTCATTCGTCATCATGCTCCTGTATCAAGGCGCGTTCAGGTATCCGAGGGGAGAGATAAGAAATCATGGGACCAGTTTACATAGGCCATTCGGCATATCCTTTCGACACCATGCGGCAGACGTAACGGCTCTTCTTCATAGCCACTTTTCTAAGCAACCGACCGGCGTTGGGCTTGGCTCGGGCTTGATAAAGGAGCTGTCTCATGCAGAAAATTCTTTTGGCATTCGGTGTAACCGCCGGTCTTGCGGTATCGTCTTTTGCCGCACCCGCGATGGCACAGGAATGCGCGCCAGTGACCCAGCAGCAGGTGGAAAAGTTGTTTGACCGTTGGAATGCATCCCTTGCGACGCTCGATCCGGATAAAGTTGTCGCGAATTATGAGGATGACGCAGTTCTCCTCGCGACCCTGTCGAACCAGCCGAGGCTGACGCAGGAAGAGCGCCGCGCGTATTTTGTCGATTTTCTGAAAAAGAAGCCTCAGGGCGTGGTCGATAACCGGACGATCAAGCTGGGCTGCAACGCGGCCATCGATACCGGCGTCTACACGTTCACCCTGGGGGATGGCACAAAGGTTCCGGCCCGCTACACCTTCACCTATGACTATGATGGCGGAAAATGGTTGATCTCCTCCCATCACTCTTCGGCAATGCCGGAACGCACGTCGTAAAGGCAATTTATGGGCATGTCGCCGCGCTGGGACGCGCGGCGACATGCAATGGCTCATCAGTTTATGCAGCTGTTCTGGAGCCTAAAGCGCCATAATAGGCGATATAGACGTAGCAGAGGATCGGCATCAGGAAGGCGAGGTGGATGCCGACCGTATCGGCAAGCCCGCCCTGTACCAGGGGCAACAAAGCGCCGCCGACAATGGCGAGGCAAAGAATGCCGGAACCCTGGCTGGTATGGCGACCCAGGCCCTTCAGCGCCAGGCTGAAAATGGTCGGGAACATGATCGAGTTGAAGAAACCAATCGACAACACGCACCACATGGCGACATGGCCTGTTGTCAGCACTGTCACTAGCAGCAGGATGCCTGCGGCGACCGCATTGAAGGCCAGAACCTTGCCGTCATCCATATAGCGCATCACGGCGGAACCGATGAAACGCCCAATCATGGCGCCACCCCAGAAATAGGAGACGTAATGGGCAGCCGTCTGTTCAGGCAGCCCGGCAATGCTGGGTTCGGCCATGAAATTGACCAGGAAGCTGCCAATGCTGACTTCCGCGCCGACATAAAGAAAAATGCCGACTGCGCCGAGAACCAGGTGGCGATAGCCCCAGGCTGAGCCGGAAACATCGCCGGATTTGGCATCTTCCTCGGCCTCTACAGCCGGAAGTTTCAGCGCCGCGAAAATGGCAGCAAGAACGAGGAAGGCGATGGCCAGCATCAGATACGGAAATTTGACCGCTGCGGCTTCCGCCATGCGCAGGGCGTCCATCTGCTCCGGTGTGGCGTTTTCAACGGCAGCCGTTGCCGAAGACAGAATTAGGAAGGCACCGAAAATCGGTGCAACGGTGGTGCCCAGCGAATTGAAGGCCTGGGTCAGGGTGAGACGGCTGGAAGCGGTTTCAGGGGCGCCCAGCACGGTGACATAGGGGTTTGCCGCCACCTGGAGAATGGTGACGCCTGCCGCCAGCACGAACAACGCGCCGAGAAACAGGCCATAGACCCGCAGGCTTGCCGCGGGGATGAACAAAGCGCAGCCGATGGCGGCAACGAGGAGACCCGTGACGATGCCCCATTTATAGCTGATGCGCTTGACCAGGGCCCCTGCGGACAAGGAAACGATAAAATAAGCGCCGAAGAAGCACAGCTGGATCAACATGGTCTGTGTGTAATTCAGCTGAAAGACGTTTTTCAGATGCGGTATGAGAATATCGTTGAGGCAGGTGATGAAGCCCCAGAGGAAGAAAAGAGAGGTCAGCGCGATCAGCGGACCGGTATAGGAGCGGCTGGCTCCTGCGTGCGCGGTTTGCGACGCGCCTGTTTGAATTCCTGCCATTTTCGGTTCTTTTTTCTTGATGCGGCGCAGCGGGAATACTGCGGCATGGATTAACGATCTGGCGGAGCGATGGCCGTGGCTGCGGCTTGAATACGCAAGTGCCGGCCCGCAACGCGGAGGAGAACGTGATTGTTCCGCAAAAAAGCCTGACCGTAATTTCGGCGTGTTGGCTGCGGGCAACCGCGACTGACAACTGTCCGCTTGGGAGGACGATCAGTTGTAAGCCCTGTTGGCTTATCGCTCCTGATAGGGCACCGCAAGAAGATGCAGGGTGTAATCCCGTGCAATTTGAGGGACCGAGCCTTTCGGCCCGGTTTTCTCCATGTGTTTGAGATATTGATAATTTATACAAGGCGAAGATGTGTAAACATCCTCCAGCATCGTGCGGTTTCCAGTTTGCCGCACGATGCTGATGCCTTGTGACGCCTGGGTCAGGCGCTTGCCGGATAGACTTTCCAGCGTTTGGGGCGGAAGGATATCCCGGTTCGGGTGGCGGCGGGATGATCGACGGGAACGTCGATTTCCGCCAGATGCCGTGCGCCGCCAAGCTCCAGTTCCAGACGGCGGGTTCCCGACAGTCTTCGGCTGCTGATCACCGTTCCGGCAAAGCAACCGCCACACCCATCGACAATCTCGACTTCCTGCGGCCTGAAGAACAGCGTCGCATTGCCGTTGCCTTCGGATTTAAGCCCGGTCGGCCGGTCATCAAGCCAGATCTCGCCGGATTCGATGCGCACCGGCAGCGCCGAGGATTCACCGATGAAGCGGTGAACGAAGGGGGCCGCCGGATTGTCATAGACGTCGTCGGCGGTGCCGACCTGCTCGATGCGGCCCTGGCTCATCACCACGACGCGGTCGGCAAGTTCCAGTGCCTCTTCCTGATCGTGGGTGACGAATACGGTGGTATGGCCGGTGCGATCATGAATTTCCCGCAGCCAGCGCCGCAAATCCTTGCGGACCTGGGCGTCGAGAGCGCCGAAAGGCTCGTCCAGCAGCAGCACCTTTGGCTCGATTGCCATGGCGCGGGCCAACGCGACGCGCTGACGCTGACCACCGGAAAGTTGGGCGGGATAGCGCTTTTCAAGGCCCGACAGCTGCACGAAATCGAGCAGCTCCAAGGCCCGTTTGCGGATTTCCGCCTTGGGCGGACGCGACGCCTTTGGCCGAACGGTGAGGCCGAAGCCGACATTTTCCAGCACGGTCATATGCTTGAACAGCGCATAGTGCTGGAACACGAAGCCGACTTGCCGTTCCTGCACGGTCTTGCGCGACGCATCGTCGTCGCCGAAGAAAATCTGGCCGGCGCTTGGCCGTTCAAGCCCGGCGATCAGCCGCAGCAAGGTGGTTTTTCCCGAACCGGAGGGGCCGACAAGCGCGATCAACTCGCCGGAACGGATGTCCAGCGACAGTTCGTGGAGGGCGGCGGTCGCGTTGAAGTCCTTGCGGATATTGCGAATATTGAGTTCCATGAGCGAATTCCCGATCAATGCCCACGGGCAGCCGACAATTGGTCGGCATAGCGCAGTTCAATGGTTGTCTTGAGGACGAGGGTGACCAATGCCAGCCCTGCCAGCAGTGAAGCGACCGCGAAGGCGGCGGCGAAGTTATATTCGTTATAGAGAATTTCAATATGCAGCGGCATGGTATTGGTCACGCCCCGGATATGGCCTGATACCACCGAAACCGCGCCGAATTCGCCCATGGCCCGGGCGTTGCACAGCAGCACGCCGTAGAGCAATCCCCAGCGGATATTCGGCAGAGTGACCCGCCAGAAGGTCTGCCAGCCACTGGCGCCGAGGCTGATCGCGGCCTCTTCATCACCAGTGCCTTGTTCCTGCATGACGGGGATCAGTTCGCGCGCCACGAAAGGGAAGGTGACAAAAATCGTCGCCAGTACGATGCCCGGCACGGCAAACAGGATCTCGACGCCATGCGTGCGCAGCCATGGACCAAGCAGACTATTGGAGCCGAACAGCAGCACGTAGACCAGACCTGAAATCACCGGCGACACCGAAAATGGCAGGTCGATCAGGGTGATCAGGAAGGCCTTGCCGCGAAATTCGAATTTCGCAATCGCCCACGCGGCCGCGACCCCGAAGATCACGTTGGCGGGAACGGCGATTACCGCAACCAGCAACGTCAACCGCATGGCCGAGAGGGCATCTGGTTCGACAAGCGCTTCCAGCCAGGCGCTGGCGCCATTGCGGAATGCCTCGGAAAACACCGCCACCAGCGGAAGCATGAGAAACAGCAATAGGAATAGCAGCGAGACGAGGATGAGCAGACATTGGACGACGGGCGTTTCGGTCGTCGCTCGATGAAAGGTAGGGGAGCGGCGGTCAGTCATTGCCATATTTTCTCCGGCTTGCAGCCTGAATGAGATTGATCAACAGAAGCATGGCGAAGGAAATCGCCAGCATCACCGCACCGACGGCTGTTGCGCCCGCATAGTTGAACTCCTCCAGCCGGATGACGATGAGAAGCGGTGCGATTTCAGATACATAAGGGACATTGCCGGCCACGAAGATCACCGATCCATATTCCCCGACCCCACGCGCCAGTGCAAGGGCAAAGCCGGTCATGATGGCCGGTGCCAGGCCTGGCAGCAGCACTTTGAAAATCGTTGCGAAGCGACTGGCACCCAGCGTGGCGGCGGCCTCCTCCACGTCGCGGTCGATTTCTTCCATGACCGGCTGCACGGTGCGCACCACGAAGGGCAGACCGATAAACACCATGGCAACGACGATGCCAGCCTGGGTATAGGCGACTTTAAGACCAAGCGGTGCAAGAAGCGAGCCGATCCAACCGTTCGGCGCGTAGAGCGAGGCAAGCGCGATACCGGCAACGGCGGTTGGCAGCGCGAAAGGCAGATCGACCATCGCGTCGATGATCCGCCGTCCCCAGAAATTGTAGCGCACCAGCACCCAGGCGACCAGCACGCCGAATACGACATTGAGCATCGCCGCCAGGATGGCCGAGCCGAAGCTGACCTTCAGGGCGCCAAGCGTTCTGCGGTCAGACGCGATATGCCAGAAATCCGCCCAGCCCAATTCGGCGGAACGCCAGACCAGACCGGACAGGGGAATGAGAACGATGAGGGCGAGGTAAAACACCGTAAAGCCGAACGTCAACCCAAATCCGGGAAGAACGCTCGGCTGACGGAATTGCCACCTGCCTTGAACAGGACTATGGGCCATTCTGTTTTTCTTACTTTCTTGGCTGACTTATTTTCCGGGCTGGTAGATCTGGTCGAACAGGCCACCATCAGCGAAGAATTGCGGTTGTACTTTTGCCCAGCCACCGAAATCCTCGATGGTGACGAGATCAACCGACGGGAACCGCTTCAAATCGGCAGGATCGGCCAGCTCCGGCTTTGCAGGGCGATAGTAATGCTTTGCAGCGATCTTTTGCCCGGCGTCGGAATAGAGATAATCGAGATAGGCCTTGGCGACTTCTTCGGTCCCATGGGCTTTGGCATTGCCCTCGACGACGGCGACCGGCGGTTCTGCCTTGACCGAAACGGACGGCACGATGATGTCGAATTTGTCGGGGCCGAGTTCATCGATCGACAGGAAGGCTTCGTTTTCCCAGGCGAGCAGAACATCGCCAATGCCGCGCTGCACGAAGGTGGTGGTAGAGCCGCGCGCACCGGTATCCAGCACCGGCACATGCTTGAACAGAGCGCTGAGGTATTCCTTGGCCTTCTGCTGATCGCCATTATTGGCCTTCAGCGCCCAGCCCCAGGCGGCCAGCACGTTCCAGCGGGCACCGCCAGAGGTTTTCGGATTGGGGGTGATCACCTCAATCCCGTCCTTGGTGAGGTCGGCCCAGTCCTTGATGCCTTTCGGATTGCCCTTGCGCACCAGAAAGACGATGGTGGATGTATAGGGCGAACTGCTGCTTGGCAGTTTGGTTTTCCAGTCGGCGGGGATCTTGCCGGTCTTTTCGGCAATGGCGGAAATATCCGCTTCCAACGCCAGCGTCACCACGTCGGCCTCAAGACCGTCGATAACCGAGCGGGCCTGAGCGCCCGAACCGCCATGCGACATTCTCACAGAAACGCTATCGCCGGTTTTCTGCTTCCAATAGGCGGCGAAGGCTGGATTGAAATCCTTGTACAACTCGCGCGTCGGGTCGTAGCTGACGTTCAGCAATGTCACATTGGCCGCAACAGCGGGCATGGCGAGGCTTGCGGCTATCGCCAGCGTGGCAATGATCTTCACGGTTCTAAAACGGGACATTGCGATCTCCTTAACCCCTAAGACTTCAAAATCTATTGAGGTTGTAGAGTATGTCAACGACCAAGGCCAGTTCGAGAGAGAACTTGCCTCTGGCCGCTGCTAACTTAGCAATTTCAAGCGTAATTCCAGCGAGGCGGGGAGGATTTTTGCGGCGCCGGTCAAGGATGATCTCCAAGCATGGTCTTCCCGCCTATGTCAGCAGGTCGAAGGCATCGCTTTCGCCCGGCACCAGTTCTAGCGGCCAGAGGCTATTGCGGGCATGGGTTCTGTATGTTTCCGCATAATCCGGCATTGAGGCGAGCAAGGTTTCGGCCAGTTCCACCCCAAGATCCTCCAGGGAAAGGCGGTAGCAGGTCAGAGTGGGTTGCAGAAACCGGGCGCGGGGCGCTTCACGAAACCCGATAACGGCGATGTCCCGGCCAGGGATGACGCCAGCCTCAGCCAGCCGCCGGTACAGGCCGATTGCCATGAGTTCGTAAATCAGGATGATTGCGGTCGGGCGCGGATCGAGCGCCAGCAACTCGCTGCCCACGCTATAACCACCGCTTTCGCTGGATTTCGCCCGCAGGACCAAGGCCGGATCGAAGGTCAGGTCATTGCGCTCCAGCGCGGCCTGATAGGCGTCGGTAAACACGGTGCCGAGGTTAATATCGGTGCAGGGGGCGGCGATGGCGATGCGACGGTGACCTTTCGACACCAGTCGATCCACGGCGGAATTGGCGACACCGGCAAAATCCAGGTCGATCCAGGTATGGCTGCCGCCGGATGTGCTGCGGCCCAGGCTTACAAAGGGTATCTTCGTCTTGATCAGCAGATCGATACGCTTATCGACCCGCTGCGTAGCCGAAATGATCATCGCATCAACCAGGCGGCGGGCGACCATGCGCTGAAGATATTCCAGGGGGTCTTCGTCGGCGGGGCAGGGGAGCAGGACGAGGTCGAGATTGTGCCGGGCAAACACCGTCTGCAAACCGTCCATGACACCGAAAAAGAAGTTGTCGCTGTTGTCCACATTGTCCTTGCCGGACTCGATCATCAGTCCGATGACATTAGTCGTTCCTTTACGCAGGCTGCGACCCGACTGATTTGCGACATAGCCCAGCTGCTCGGCGGCCTCCAGCACCCGCCGTCGCGTTTCCGCGTTGACGTCGGGGCGTCCATTCAGCGCGCGCGACACCGTCCCGATGGAGATGTCGAGATGTTTTGCAAGCTGATGTATGCCCTTCATGTCAGATAATCTCTCCCAGAAGCGACGTCACCAAGTGACGCTATGAATAGCAAGCGGGTTGTAAATTTCATGCTCTGCCTTGTCCGGTGTACTGCAAAATTTCGCAAGCAGGAATCGGTTTTTCCCTTGATCCTGATGCGGTTTATCGTGCTGCCGAGTGCAATAACAGCGTCGCGTATTGACATGAGACGAAAACCACGATTAGTATCGTAAACGTTTACGGAAGCCGATGCAAAGAGGAGTTTGCGCGGCGGGAGGTTTCCGGAAGAGCGTTTGCTGGTTCGGCCTACCGGAAACTGGAACCATGTCTGGCGCGATAGCGACCGGATGGGATGCAAGGGAGGATATCTTGCAATTCAAAGCCGTTTTATGCGGGTGCGGAGCTATGGCCAAGGGCTGGCTCCGGGCCATTGCCGACACGCCTTCGCTTGCCGAGCGAATTTCTGTTGTCGGGCTCGTTGACGTGAACGTTTCGGCAGCCGAGGCCTTGGCAGAGGAATTCTGCCTGGAAGGTGCGGTGACGGGTAATAGTCTTGCCGATGTTCTCGAACAGACGGCCCCCGATCTGGTCTTCGATGTCGTCATTCCGGCTGCCCGCTTCGATATCGTCTCCACCGCGCTGAAGGCCGGATGCCACGTGCTCAGCGAAAAGCCCATGGCCAATACGCTGCAAGAGGCGAAGGCCCTGATTAAACTGGCCGCTGAGACCGGACGTATCCATGCCGTCGTGCAGAACCGCCGCTTCATTCAAGGGGTCCGCCGGATGCGGCAATTCCTGGACAGCGGTGTGATCGGCGAGTTGACGGCGGTGCATTGCGATTTCTTTCTGGCACCGCATTTCGGCGGGTTCCGGGATGAGATGGAGCATGTCCTGCTGCTCGACATGGCAATTCACACCTTCGATGCGGCGCGCTTCATTGCCAATCGTCAGCCGCTGGCGGCCTATTGCGTGGAGCGCAATCCGCATGGCTCCTGGTATGCCCATGGCGCCAGCGCCAATGCGATCTTCGAGTTCACTGACGACGTGGTTTTCACCTATCGCGGCTCCTGGTGCGCTGAAGGGCGCAGGACCAGTTGGGAAAGTGCGTGGCGGCTGGTCGGCAGCAGGGGCATGTTGACCTGGGACGGGGAAGAGATGTTTGAGGCCTCCATTGCCGCAGACGAACCCGGCCTGTTGCGTGGATATACGACCGTAAACGTTTCCGATGATGTTGTACCTGGCGAGACGCACGGCCATGCCAGCGTGCTGGAAAGCTTCATTGCGGCGGTTGCCGGTGGCGAGCCGCCCGAGACCGCCGGTTTCGACAATATCAACAGTCTTGCCATGGTGTTTGCCGCCATCGAAAGCGCGCAGAGCGGCAAGCGTATCGACATTTCAGCTTCGCTATAAGGACCATGACTGTGAGCAATCCTGCAAAATCCATTCGTATCGGCACCATGATCAGCGGCAATAACGGCGATGCGGCCACCCGCATCCGGGAAATTGCTGGTCTTGGCTTTGAAAGCTTCGAACCGTTTTTCTGGCAGACGACCAAAGGTCAGAACCTTGCCGAACTTGGCAAGCGCTGCGTCGATGCCATCGGCGACCGCGATATTACCATTTCAACGCTCGGCATGTTCGGCAATCCGCTTGAGGAAACCGACATCGACTTTGAGACGCTGGAAGGTTGGAAACAGTGTATCGATAATGCCCATCATTTCGGTGCGAGTTGCGTTGCAGGCTTTACCGGGCGGCTGCGAGGCAAGGTGTTGACCGACAGCCTGCCACGCTACCGCGAAATCTGGAGCGAGTTGGCCAAGCGCGCTGCCGACAAGGGCATTCGCATCGCCTTTGAAAACTGCGCCATGGACGGCAACTGGCAGAGCGGCGACTGGAATATCGCCCATAATCCTGACGCCTGGGAGTTGATGTTCAACGAGACCCCGGATGACAATATCGGCCTTGAATGGGAGCCCTGCCATCAGATGGTTTATCTGATCGATCCCCTGCCGCAGATCCGCAAATGGGCATCCAAGATTTTTCACGTGCATGGCAAGGACGCCACCATTCGCTGGGACGTTATTCGTGAACACGGCATTTTCGGCAGGGAGCCGTTCGTGTTCATGCGCACACCGGGCTTTGGCGACAGCAATTGGACCAATGTGATCAGCGAATTACGGCTGGCTGGCTATAGCGGCTCTATCGATATCGAAGGTTGGCATGATCCGGTCTACCGCGATGCCTTGGAAATGACCGGTCAGGTTCACGCCCTCAACCATCTGAAACAGGCGCGTGGCGGCGATTTTATCGACGAGATGGCGGCTTATGGCGGAGGCGATCCCTCGCTGAAATAGAATAAGGTCTTGGTTTCGTCTGGCATGGAGGTGCCGGGCGAGATTGGAGGCCGGGATAGAAACGGAGGAGGAAACCCATGATCATCAACAGACGTGCCTTGATCGCTGTGCTGGCTCTTGCCACGGCTTGTCCGCTTGCATCGACCGCCCGGGCGGACGACGTGACACTCAATCTCTGGTCGCTCGACAAGGATATCCAGCCGGCACCCAATCTGGTCAAGCAATTCAACGCGCTCAACAATGGCATCAAGATCGAGTATCGGCTCCTTCAGTTCGACGATGTCGTGACGGAAGCGATGCGCGCCTATTCAACCGGACAGGCACCTGACATCATCGCCGTCGATAATCCGGAACATGCGCTGTTTGCCTCGCGCGGCGCGTTCCTTGATCTAACCGACATGATCGCCAAGTCGGATGTGATCAAGCCCGCGAACTATTTTCCGGGGCCGTTGGCGTCTGTGACCTGGAAAGACCGCTATTTCGGCGTGCCGAAAGCCACCAACACCATCGCGCTCTACTATAACCGCGATATGTTCAAGGCTAAGGGTCTCGATCCACTGAAGCCACCGCAGACCTGGGACGAACTTCTGGCCGCTGCCCGCAAGCTGAACGACCCGGCCAAGAATGTCTACGGCCTCGCGTTTTCCGCCAAGGCAAGTGAAGAGGGAACGTTCCAATTCCTGCCCTGGGCGCAGATGGGTGGCGGCGGTTATGACCATATCAATGCTCCGGGCGCGGTAAAGGCGCTGGAGACCTGGAAAACCATCATGACCGAAAAACTGGCCTCGCCGGATACGCTAACGCGCGGCCAGTGGGATTCGACCGGCACGTTTAATTCCGGCAATGCCGCCATGGCGATTTCGGGTCCCTGGGAGCTGGACCGGATGCTGAAAGAGGCCAAATTCGACTGGGGCGTCGCGCTCTTGCCGGTGCCGAGCCCGGGCGCTGAACGGTCTTCCGGCATGGGTGACTTCAACTGGGCAATCTTTTCCAGCACCAAGCATCCGGCGGAAGCCTTCAAGGCTCTGGAATTCTTCGCCTCGCAGGACAAGGATATGTTCAAGAATTTCGGACAGTTGCCAGCCCGGTCCGACATCGCCATTCCGCCATCGGGTTCGCCTTTGAAGGATGCGGCGCTGCAAGTGTTTCTGGAGCAGATGAAATATGCCAAGCCGCGCGGGCCGCATCCGGCCTGGCCAAAAATATCCAAGGCGATCCAGGATGCCATCCAGGCGGCACTGACCGGCCAGATGACGCCCAAGGATGCGCTGGATCAGGCGCAGAAAAAGATCAAAGCCGCCTTGGGTTGAGCGTGAAGACCACCCAGCGATCATGCCATGCGCCGTCAATGCGGTGGCATGACTATCCCTTCCTCCCGGCCGGGGCTGCATTTCTCCTGTGAGAATGCGGTTCCTGGACGGCGCTCCGAATGGAGAAATAGGTCTCATGAAACGGATCATGTCGAGTATTGTCGATGGGCGTGGCTTTGACTTCGGTCTTGCCGGGGTGCCGCTGGCCTTTCTTGTGGTCATGTCGGGTCTGCCGCTGCTCTATAATATTGTGATGAGCTTTCAGGAGGTTGACATGTTCAGCCTTGGAACCTTCTCCCGTCCCTTTGTCGGTTTTCAGAACTATATCGACCTGATGGCGCAGCCGGAAACCCTGCCTATTTTCACCAATACGGCGATTTTCGTCGTGGCGTCGATTGCCGGGCAATTCCTTCTGGGCTTTGGTCTGGCGCTGTTTTTCGGGGTGGGATTTCCCGGTTCCTCCTGGCTGCGCGGTCTGTTTCTGGTGTCATGGATCATGCCCGGCCTCGTCGTCGGCGCGACTTGGAACTGGATACTCTCAGGCGATTTCGGCGTGTTCAATTATATGCTGCGCGAAACCGGGCTGATCAGCGCCAATATCTTCTGGCGGTCCGATCCGGCTTATGCGCTGTGGGCGGTGATTATCGCCAATATCTGGCTTGGCACGTCCTTCAACATGATCCTGCTGTCGGTCGGGCTATCAGGCATTCCCAAGGATCTCTATGAAGCGGCGCAACTGGATGGCGCGACCGTGTTCCAACGGTTCTTTACCATCACCCTGCCGATGATGCGCTCGTCTATCGGTGCGCTGGTGTCGCTGGGGTTGATCTTTACCTTGCAGCAATTTGACCTGTTTGCCGCCATTACCTCCGGCGGACCGGCCAATGCCTCGAATGTGGCGCAATATTGGGCCTGGGACCTGTCTTTCCGGCAATATGACTTCGCCAAGGGTGCGACCGTGTCGGTGATCATGACCGTCTTCGTGCTTCTGGCATCGCTCGTCTATGTCCGCTCCACACGTCATGAGGTGCGAGGATGAGCGAAACAGTTCGTAACCGCCTGATGCTTGCCATCGCCCTCATCATGGCGGCGATCTATCTCTTTCCGCTCTACTGGATGTATGTCACAGCACTGAAAACCGGCTCGGCGATGTTTGCCACCCCGCCGCATTTCTGGCCGGACGATCCGCAATGGGGCGTCTATGCTGATGTCTGGCAAAGCCGCAATATGGGCCGCTATCTGTGGAATTCGACCGTGATTGCGCTGGGTTCGGTCAGCATTATCTGCGTTCTCGGCACCGGCTGCGCCTATGTGTTGGCACGCTATCGCAATGGCTGGGTCGATGCCGGGCTGTTCCTGATCCTGATGCTCCAGGTTCTACCGGCCTCGCTGATGATTACCCCGATTTTCGTCGGCTTTTCGCAGCTTGGCCTGCTGAACACGCCGCGCTTTGCCGTGATGCTGGCGGTGGCGGCGAAAAGCATGCCGTTCTTCGTGGTTCTGGTGCGTTCCAGCTTCATGACGGTGCCGATCGAGCTGGAGGAAGCAGCCATGGTCGATGGCAATTCGCGGATCGGGGCGTTTTTCAGCATCGTCCTTCCGCTGGCCCGCAATGGTATTCTCGTCAGCGCCATCCTGATCTTCATGCAGGCCTTTGGGGAATTCGTCTATTCCAAATCAATGATCCAATCGGTGGACCTGCAACCGGCCAGCGTCGGGCTGAACAGTTTCATGGGCCCCAATACCAATGAATGGAACGGGATCATGGCCTATGCCTCGATCTATGTGACGCCGATCCTCGCCATTTTCGTTCTTTTACAGCGCCGCATCGTCTCCGGCCTCACTTCGGGAGCCCTGAAATGACCATCCAGATCGAATTGAACGGCGTCAACAAGCATTATGGCGCTTTCCATGCCCTGAAGAACATCAATCTCGCCATCGAAAAGGGCAGTTTCGTCGCCCTGGTCGGCCCATCCGGCTGCGGCAAGTCCACACTGTTGCGGTCACTGGCCGGATTGGAAAAGATTTCCGCCGGTGAAATGAAGATTGCTGGAAACCTGATGACCAATGTGCCGCCGCGCAAGCGCGACATTGCCATGGTGTTCCAGTCCTACGCGCTCTATCCGCATATGACGGTTGAGGAAAATCTGACCTATAGCCTGCGCATCAAGGGGGTGGGCAAGGCGGAGGCGCGCCAGGCCGCCGAGGCGGTGGCGACAACAACAGGGCTGATGCCGCTGTTGAAACGCTATCCGCGTGAATTGTCCGGCGGTCAGCGCCAGCGCGTTGCCATGAGCCGGGCGATCATCCGCAATCCCAAGGCCTTCCTGTTCGATGAGCCGCTGTCCAATCTCGACGCCTCCCTCCGAGTGCATATGCGCAAGGAGATCCGGTTGCTGCATGACCGGTTGAAGGCCACCTCTGTCTATGTCACCCACGATCAGGTCGAGGCGATGACCATGGCCGATCATGTCGTGGTGATGCGCGACGGCGTGATCGAGCAGCAGGGGCGTCCTCTGGACCTTTACGACCGGCCTGCAAACCGCTTCGTTGCCGGTTTCATCGGTTCCCCGGCGATGAATTTCATTCCTGCGCGGGTCTCGCCGGATGGGCTTGGTCTGGAACTTGATTTCGTTGGGAAGGCGGAGATTCTGACATTTGCCGCCGGAATGACTGATGGCCTTGCGCCAGGCCAGCCACTAACGCTTGGCCTCCGGCCGGAACACCTGTCGCTGACGGCTCCTGGCGAAGGGGCTTTCGACGTCGAGGTGGCGCTGGTCGAATCGACGGGATCGTCAACCTATGTGACGACCAGAACCGAGCCGGAATTAACCATTGTCGTTTCGGGCGGGCGCGGCCTGCGCTCCGGCGACCGGCTGGGTGTCCGGATCGATCCGCAGACCGTGCATCTTTATGATGCGCAGACCGGTTTGCGGCTGGATTTCGAGGGCGTGTGATAAGAATTTTCCGCTTGTTGTGTTCTATTTATTAGAGCGCTTATTTTTTGACCGATGCCGGTTTTTCGCGTGTGGCAAGTTCGTGCCGCAGCCTGTTGAAATATAAGGATCGGGGTCTGCGAACCGAGAGGCTGTCAGCGACACAGGCGGGTTTCGCCTATTTTATATGCAGCTTTATGCATTGTTTAAAACTCTTGCAGAATACGTGCTTGCATGAAATGGTTTGGACGCGAGTAGAAGCGGTCTGAGCCTGAGGCTCTGGGCATTGCTCGACGGTGAACCCTGTCGAAGAGATGCCTCCATGTCGCTGTTCTTGTCATCAATTGTCGAAAATCCACCGTCACAACCCTGTCTTTTGGACGCGGGGCGCGCCATCGCACGTCCGCCATGTTCAATGCTTCCCCCTGTCTGCCGTCCTTGAAAATCGAACACTGAGCCTTGGAGAAATGTCCCATGTTTCGTCGTAAGCTTGCGTCCACGCTGTTCACTCTTGGCCTTTTCTCCGGGACTGCCCTTGCCGCCGACAAGGTTACGTTTCAGCTGGACTGGCTGCCGGGTGGCGACAAGGCGCCGATTTATGTCTGTATTCATCAGGGCTTCTGTCGAGACGCGGGGCTGGATGTCACCATTGCCTCTGGCCGAGGCTCGACCGAGGCGATTTCGAAACTGGCGGCGGGGTCTTCCGATATTGGTGTTTCGGATATCGGCGCCTTAATGGCAGCCCGTGCCAATGAAGGCGTGAAGGTTGTTGGCGTTCTGTCGGTGTTCAACAAGGGACCGCACGCCTTCTATGTCATCAAGGGTGGCTCTATCGCCAGTGTTGCCGACGTCAAGGGCAAGACCATTGCCACATCGCCGTTTACCTCGTCCAATGTCTATCTGCCGCTGGTGTTGAAGGACCAGTCCATCGATCCGTCCGCGATCAAGCTGATCAAGGCCGATCCCGGCGCGCTCGGTCCGATGCTGATGACCGGCAATGCTGATGGGATCATTGCCTGGATGACGGATTTCACCCGCTATTCCAATCAGGCCCGCCAAGCGGGCAAGGAAATCGTCGCGCTGCCGTGGTCGGCTGCCGGGCTGGAGCTTTATTCGGCCTCTTTGATCGCCAGCGAGGATTTCCTTGCCAAGCGCCCGGATGTCGCCAAACGTTTCATCGACGCCTACAAGAAGTCGGTGCAATTCACCCGCGCCAATCCTGATGCCGCCGTCACCTCCGTCACCAGTGTCGTGCCGGAACTGGGGTCGGAAGACGTCAAGGGATCGATCAATGACACGCTGCCGCTGATCTTCAACGAGGTCACGGACAAGGATGGCTTGGGCGTGTTCGAGCCCAAGCGCCTGACGGAAACCTGGCGCCGGGTTGCCGCCGCCCAAGCCATTGATCCGGCCAAGCTTGACCCGGAAACTGTGGTCAACCGCAGCTTCATTCCAACGGAGTGAAGAGCATGACGATACCCGCAATCCGCTTTGACCGGCTTGGTCAGGTCTTTTCGACCCGCTCAGGACAAACGGAAGCGCTGCGCGATGTCAGCTTCGAGGTGGCGCGGCACGAATTCCTAGCCATTCTTGGCCCCTCCGGTTGCGGCAAGTCCACTTTGCTGCGGATGATCGCCGGGCTTTTAGCGCCCAGCAGCGGTTCGCTCCAGGTGTTCGGTCATCCGGTGACCGAACCACGCGACGATATCGGCATCGTTTTCCAGAAGCCGACACTGCTGCCCTGGGCGACAGTCGAGGACAATGTGCTGTTTCCGGCCCGCCACAAGCGCGGCAGGGTGAGCGCCGAGGAGCGGCAGCGGGCAGGCGAGTTGTTGCGGATGGTCGGCCTGGGGGGCTTTGCCTCCCGGCTTCCAGATGAATTGTCCGGCGGCATGCAGCAACGGGTTGGTATTGCGCGGGCCTTGCTGATGGACCCGGATATCCTTTTGATGGACGAGCCGTTTTCGGCGCTCGATGCGCTGACCCGCGAGGTGATGGGCTTTGATCTGCTGCGAATTTTCACCGAACGTCCAAAGACGGTGGTGTTCATCACCCATTCCGTCAACGAGGCGGCACTACTGGCCGACCGCGTGCTGGTGATGACTGGCCGTCCCGGCACGGTGCTGACCGATATTGCCGTGCCAGTCGGCCGTCCGCGTGGTCCCGAAACAGCCAACGAGAGAGCCATTCATGACCTTACCGCTTATCTCCGCGACCTCCTCCTCAAGCGACAGGCGGCCTGAGCCGGTGGCTGGAACTCGCCAACGTCTGCTGTTGCGCAGTACTGTCTCCAAGCTCATGGGCCTGCCGGGCCTTGCAGCCCTTGTCTCGCTGGTGGGTGTTATTCTGTTTTGGGAATTGGCCGTGCGGCTATTTGCTGTTCCGTCCTATCTGCTGCCATCGCCGTCCTCGATTTTCAATGCGTTTTCGTCCATCGGAATCGACCGCTGGGGCCTGCATCTGTGGGCGACGCTGCGGGTGGCGATGATCGGCTATGTCTTGTCGATTGCCATCGCCATTCCGCTGGCCATCGTCATGATGCGCTCACCGCTTCTGTCAAAGACGCTCTACCCGCTATTGGTGGTTATTCAGTCAACGCCGGTTGTGGCGGTGGCACCGATCATCATCGTCGTGCTGGGGGCGGGCGATGCGCCACGGGTGGTGATCACCTGTCTCATCACCTTCTTTCCGCTGGTCGTCTCGACGGCGACCGGGCTTGCCGCGACACCGCCGGAATTGATCGAGCTTTCCAGAAGCTTGCGGGCACCCGCCTTTCGGGAAATCACCCAGATCAGGCTGCCCTTTGCCGTGCCTTACATCTTCTCGGCGCTGAAAATCTCGATCACGCTGGCGGTCATCGGGGCGGTGGTTGCGGAATTCTGCGCGTCCGAAGCGGGTGTCGGCTATTTCATCCAGTTTTCGACATCGCTGTTCAAACTGCCCCAGGCCTGGGCCGGATTGTTCGTGCTGGCGGCGCTGTCGCTCATTCTGTTTCAGGCGGTGCTGCTCGTACAGAAACTATTGTTTCCCTGGAGCCTGCCGAAGAACAGCTGAAGCCTTTTGCCGGGGGAAAATTCCCCGTTCTTTTCGGAGTAGAAGCAGTCGGGCATGCCCGGACATTGCTCCTCAACGGCCGGTATCCGGCCCAACCTCAAGGAGACTGCCATGACCATGCAAAGCTACAGCCTTGCCGAATTGAACAAGGAAACCACCATTGGCGGCGTCGGCAAGACCGTCGAGCGCGATGTGCCTGTCATTGATCTCGCCGATTTCGACAATCGCAAGGCTGAGATCGCCGATCAATTGTGGGAGGCCTCGGTTGGTATCGGGTTTTTCCAGGTCTATAACCACGGTATCCCGCAGCAGGATATCGACGCGGCTTTTGAGACCGCCTGGTCCTTCTTTGAATTGCCAGCCGAGGTCAAAGCCCAGTATCCGATGCCCAAGGGAACCAATGCCGGATGGGAATTCAAGGCGCAGGTGCGTCCTTCCACCGGCACGCCGGATAACAAGGAAAGTTATCAGATTACCCGCCCGATGATGGGCGGACTGTGGCCGAGTGAAGAAGAACTGCCTGATTTCAAGGAGAAAATGCTGCGCTTCGAGCGGCAGAATTGGGAACTCGGCATGCGCATTCTCTCCTGCTTTGCCCTGAAGATGGGTTTTGCCGAGGACTTCTTCACCAAGGCGCATGATCCGGCCTCCAGTGAGTACCAATCGACGCAGCGGCTGATCCATTACATGTCGATGGAACATGCCAAGCCGGAGGATTTCGAGTTCTGGCGGGCTGGTGCCCATTCCGATTTCGATTGCCTGACCATCCTGCACCAGAAGGAAGGCGAGGGCGGCTTGCAGGTCTGCCCCGGCAAGGATGCGGCCTCCGGCGAGTGGACAGATGTACCGCCGAAAAATGGCTACATCACCTGCAATATCGGTGACATGCTGATGCGCTGGTCTGATGATCAGCTACAATCGACGCTTCACCGCGTCCGCATGCCGCGTCCAGGCGAATATCTGGGCCGGCGTCTGTCGCTTCCCTTCTTCTGCCAGGCCAATCGCGATGCGGTCATGCAGGGTCCGCTCGGCAAATATGAGGCGATCACCGCTGGAGATTACCTGACGCAGCGCATCAACGCCAACTTCGCCCGGAAATGATGTTGAACCCGGCGAGCCATGATGCCATCGTGGCCAGACAGACAGCGGACAGGGGCAAACGCCCCTGTTCTGCGACGGGAACGCTGATGCTTCATGGCCGCGCTTTGCGCTATATCGACGAAGTCGCCCGGCAGGGCTCGATCCGCAAGGCGGCAAAGACACTGAATGTCGCTGCCTCTGCCATCAATCGCTATATCCTTGACCTGGAGCAGGAACTGGATGCACCGATTTTCGAGCGGTTGTCGCGTGGGTTGAAGCTGACCAGTTCCGGGGAAATCCTGATTGCCCATATCCGCGAGACGCTGAAAGCGCATGACACGATGCGGGTGCAGATCAAGGCCCTGCGTGGCCTCAGCCGAGGCGAGGTGGTGATCGCCACCATGGCAACGCTGGCGGCGGGCAGGCTTGCCGACATCATTGCCGCTTACCGTGCCGATATTCCGCAGGTCAGCCTGCGCATCAAGGTCGGAGATCGCGCCGCGGTTTGCGACATGGTCGCTTCAGGGGCGGCCGATCTGGCACTGGCCTATAATCTGCCGGAGGATAATCGCTTGCAGCGCGCGGCGGAATTTATGCATCCGCTCGGCGCTGTGGTTGCGCCGGACCATCCGTTGGCGGTGCGCAAGACGGTGCGGATCGCCGATTGTCTGATCTATCCGCTGGTGCTGGCTGACAAGAGCCTGTCGCTGCGGGAGGTGGTTGAAAACCTGACACCAACCCAGGCCCAATTGACGCCTGTTGTCGAGACCAATTCCATGGAATTGATGAAGCGGCTGGTGCATGGCGCACCGCATGTCACTTTTCTCAACCGCGTCGATGTGGACCGCGAACTGCAAAGCGGAGAACTGGTCTTTCTTCCGCTGACCGGGTCTGCCGGACTGCAAAGGCTGAACATTCTTCACCGGGCGCGCGGTTCGCTCTCGCCTGCTGCCAGCCATTTCATGCACTACGCCCAGGAACGGCTGCGCATGGTGGAAGACAGCCGCTGACGGCGGTGTTCGACGATGTTGCCGTCCCCTACACCTTGAAATTCGACTTATGCCCTATCGAGATCGATCATGATTGACAGTTCCGCGCGCGCGCTGGCGCGTTCCAGCTTCACCGGCCATGGCCGCATTATTATCCGTCAGGCCCGCGTGCCAACGGCCTGTCTTGCGGACGGCCTGCCGCCGGGCAGCGCTCTCGACCGCGACGGCTGTGCTCTGGTCGATATTCTGCTGGACGACGGACGTGTTGCAGCCGTGCTGCCCGCGGCAAGCGGCGTGACCGGCGATGGTATCGATCTGGAAGGCCGCCATCTCTGGCCGTTGATGATCGACATGCATGTGCATCTCGACAAGGGCCATACGATCAGCCGGGCGCCAGCCTCCGATGGCACGCATCCCAGCGCCCGCGCGGCGACGACAGCCGACCGGCAGGCCCATTGGCGTCACGACGACCTGGTCCGGCGCATGGAATTCGGCCTCGCCTGCGCGGATGCGCATGGCGTTGCCGCACTCCGCACCCATCTTGATAGCCATGCGGGGCAGGCGGAAACCACCTGGGCGGCATTTGATGAGGTGCAGGCGCGTTGGGCGGGGCGTATCGCGTTACAGGCGGTCGGCCTTGTGCCGCTGGATGCCTATCGCACCGACCATGGAAAGCAGCTTGCCGACTTGATTGCCCGTCAGGGCGGGCTATTGGGCGGGGTGACCCGCGCCTCGGGCGGAACTCATGGTCGAGGTCTCGATGACATCGATGCTTTGCTCGACAGTCTTTTTCTGCTGGCCCGCGAGCGTGATCTCGATATCGACCTGCATGTGGACGAAGCCGAAAAGGCCGACGCCCTGCCGCATGTGGCCCGCGCCGCCATCCGTCACGGCTATGGGGGCCGCGTCACCTGCGGCCATTGCTGTTCGCTGGCTTTGTTCAGTGAGGCGGAAATCCGCGAGCGGATCGCACTTCTGGTCGATGCCGGAATGTCCATCGTCACGCTTCCAACCGTCAACATGTATTTGCAGGGCCGGGCGCAGGGTATAACCCCGCGCTGGCGGGGTGTCACGCCGGTCAAGGAGCTACGCGCCGCCGGTATCCGCGTCGCGGTTGCCGGTGACAATTGCCGCGATCCGTTTTTTGCCTATGGCGACCATGATATGGTCGATACCTGGCGCCAATCAGTGCGCATTCTGCATCTCGACCATCCCTATGACGATGCCGTGGCACTGGCGACCACCCAACCCGCCGCGATGACCGGTTTTTCCGCTGGAACCATCGGTGCCGGGCGTCCTGCGGATCTGATGATCTTTGAGGCCTGGAGCATGGACCAGGTCATTGCCCGCCCGCAAACCGATCGGGTGATCGTGCGGGCAGGCAGGTTAAGCGAGGCAGTGTTGCCATCCTATCGGGAGCTCGAATTGCCCTTTCTCACCCCATCACTCTGATCCGGAAGGTGAGCGTCAAAGGCTCGCCCGGCTCGATCATGTATTGAGGATGAGGCAGCGCGCCCCAGCTATCGTCACCGCCGACACCCATCTGCCTCGCCATCAGCGTGACGATGGTGCGGTTGGCTGGCGGCAGGTCATAGGGCCGGGCCGCGGCTTCCAGCTGGAAAGCCGTATAAGGCGAAACGCCCAGCTCGAACGGCATATCCACCGCCTCGAAGCGCAGTGTGTTGCCTTCAGCGTCAAACAGATCGGTCCAGCGCACGCCGGTTCGGTTGCCGGATTCCTGCGGGATGACATAGGGCGTGACATTGTCGGCCACCGCGCGCTCGTAAATGCCCAGACGTGCGCCATGGGCGCGGTCGATGTGATTTTCCTCCGGTCCAAGGCCATAATAACGGAAGCGGTCGAAGCGTGCGGGCATGGGAATCGTCAGGCCGAACAGCGGCAGCGACGGCAGGCTGGCATCGCCCGGCCAATGGGCGGTGACGGCAATCGCGCCATCCTCTTCATAGCGGTAGGACACCGTGGCCTGCATGCTGCTATCAGGCAGGGCAAAGCGATAATCGGCCCCGCTGTCACGATAGGCATAGGAAGCCTGCTTCTGGTCGAGGCTAGCGCGACGCCAACTGCCGAATTTGAAGCCGAAGCCTGCACCCCGGTCATTGTCGGTCGGCGCGCGCCAGAAGATCGGCAGGGGTGGCCGTTCCAGGAATTCCACGCCCGCCGCATTGACCAGCGACACCGGCCCGCCAAAGCGCCGGCAGAACAAGGTGCGGCTGTGGCCATCGGAAATGCCGAGATTGTAGCTGCCTTCGGCGCGGGTGAGGGGGCGGGAAACCGGGCTCGATTTTTCGCCTGCCACCGTCCAGATGTGTTCGCCAAACGCCACTTCGTGGTCAGCCGGCGCCCAGGCGCGGTCATGGCGTTCACGCAGGGAGCATTGCAAGGCATATTCGCCCGGCTGCTGTGTGACAGGCACGGACAGACGCAGATAGGTTTGTTCCTGGGCCGCAAGCGCAATATCGGCCCGCCCTTCGGCCACCGCAACACCATCCTTCAGCAGGTTGTAAGAGAGATAGAAAGCGTCGAGGCTCAAGAACAGGTTGTCGTTGATGACTTTGACGCCGTGCGCGTCCGGCACCAGCCGGACAGGCTGGTAAAGCGCCTTGATTTCCTGGACTTTCGGGGTCAATTGCCGGTCAGCGGTGATAATGCCGTCGCAGCAGAAGCTGTAATCGGTTGGCCGGTCGCCAAAATCGCCGCCAAACAGCAGGCCTTCGCTGCCATCCGGGCGGGTGCCGTAGAGAGCCTGTTCGATATATTCCCAGATAAAGCCGCCCTGGCACTGATCATAACGATAGGTGAGGTCGGTATAGAGATGCATGCCACCGCAGGAATTGCCCATCGCATGGGTGTATTCGCAGGACACAAAAGGCTTGGATGGATTGCTGCGCAGATAATCCTCGATGTCCTGCGGGCGCGCATACATCCGGCTTTCCATGTCGCTGGAGCGCGCATCGAAGCGGCGGTCGTGGAACACGCCTTCGTAATGGACGAGGCGGGAGGGATCGCGGTCCCTAAACCAATCGGCCATATCGGCAATCACGCTGCCGCCATAGCTCTCATTGCCGCAGGACCAGATCAGCACGCAAGGATGGTTCTTGTCGCGTTCCAGCATATTGGCGGCGCGGTCGAGCACGGCGGGTCGCCATTCGTCGCGGTCGCCGGGCAGGACTTTGTCCAGGTCCAGGGTCTCAACCGACCATGTGCCATGGGTTTCCAGATTGGCCTCATCGATGACATAGAGGCCGTTCTGGTCGCAGAGCGCGTAGAACTCGCTGCGGTTTGGATAATGGCTGGTGCGCACCGCATTGATATTGTTGCGCTTGAAGAACAGCACATCCCAGAGCATGTCCTCAACCGTCAACGCGCGTCCACGGCGCGGATGGAAATCATGCCTGTTGATACCACGGAAAACGATGCGCTGGCCATTGAGACGCATCACCCCGTCGCGCATTTCAAATCGGCGGAAGCCGACCGGTTGCGGTACGGCCTCGACCGTCGCGCCGTTGCTGTCCTTTACGACCAGCAGCAGGCGATAGAGATGCGGCGTCTCGGCGCTCCACAAATCCGGGGCGGTGATGGGCAGCGCTATATCCATTTCGGCTGCGGCATCGAAGGCAGCGGACAGCACGGTTTCGCCGTTTGGATCGTACAGCGTCACGCCAAGGCTGGCCGTCTCTGCACCAGGCAGGTCGAGGGCCAGCCGCAAGCGCAGGGAGCCACTGTTGAAATCATCGGCAAGATCTGTGGTGACGAATAGATCGCGGATATGCAGGCTCCGCCAGGCTTCCAACCGGACAGGCCGCATGATGCCCGACAGACGCCAGAAATCCTGATCCTCAAGCCAGGCGCCGGAAGACCGATGATAGACCTCAACGGCCAGCAGGTTATCGCCGTCAATCAGCGCGTCGGTAATATCGAAGCGTGAGGGCGTGAAACTGTCTTCGGCATAGCCGATAAAACGGCCATTCAGCCAGACATAGAAGGCGGTCTCTACGCCCTCGAAGGTCAAAATGATCCGCTGTCCGGCAAGGGCGGGGTCAAGCTGGAAGGTCCGGGCATAGCAGCCGACCCGGTTGGCCTCGGCAGCTTGCCCAAGCGCCAGCGCCTCATGGCCGTCCCAGGGATATTGGGTGTTGACATATTGCGGGCGGCCATGGCCCTGCAATTGCATGGCACCGGGTACGGTGATGTCGCCGAAGCCGCTGCGGTCGAAATCCGGATGGTGGAAGCCTTCCGGGCGCTCAGCGGCTGATATGGCGGAGAGGAACTTCCAGGTGCCATCAAGGCTCTGGCGAAGCGGAGAGGCAGAGCCCGCCGTGGCGGAGGCTTCATCGGGATAGACGATATGGTCGGAATGGGCAGGCAGCCGCCCGACGGCAAAGACCTTGGGATCGGAAAGCCAATCGAGATGTGCTTTAGCAGGCAGAGTATTGGTCGTCACATGTCCCTCCCGGACGTCTATTATAACTCATAATACCAGTGTCTCTTATCATATTACAAGCGAAACCGGAATCGGATAGTGGCAAAATATCCAACATCTATAAAGTGTTATCGATTTTTTTGCGCGCAAAAGAAGCTTGAAAGACAAGAAAAGTCTTGAACACGGGGAACTCGATCGCGGCGATAAAAAAATCCTATGCTGGTGCAGGTTGCATTTTCCTCCGGCAATTTGCGGTGGCATTGATCGTGCTCCTGTTCTCGCGTATCAACGGGGTGAGGACGAATTGTGGCAGGGCGAGATAATTCGTCATGGGGACGAACTATTTGCGTCCGTGACCCGGTCGTGCGATACGTGCCATCAATATTTCAACATGTCTGTTGTCGATAGGATGAGGTGATTGCGGATGAATCTGTGGACAAGCACACCGCCGATGTTACGCCAGATCTCCGTTCGCGCCGCCATGGACATCCTTCTGCACCAAGGCCCGACCTCGCGGGCCGATCTGGCAAAAAAGACCGGATTGTCGAAACAGACCATGTCCGAGGTTATCCGCACACTTGAGACGGCGGGCTGGGTCCGGGTCAAGGGAATCGTGTCCGGCAAGGTCGGGCGCAGTGCCGTGACCTATGAAGTCGCACCGGATGCAGGTTTTGTCATCGGTATGGATATCGGTGCAACGACCATTCGGGTGGCGATTGCCGATATTGCAGGGACAATTGTGCAGGAGGCCGAGAAGCCGGCCGGAGAGCGTGGTGGGGAGGCCCTTCTGTCGCATGTCAGCGGGATTGTCGAAGCGTCGCTTAAAAAGGCGAGGGTTTCCCGCAGCAAGGTTCTGTTGGCCGCCGTGGCCATGCCTGGCGTCATCGATCCTGAAACCGGTCGGCTTTCGCTGGCGCCGAACCTGTCAGAAATTGGCAGTCTCGATGTGATCAAGGCCTTGCAGGGCATTTTCCGCTGCGATGTGATCATCGAAAACGATGTCAATGCGGCGGTGATTGGCGAAAGCTGGAAAGGCAGCGGCGTCGGTCTGGATTCGGTTGCGTTCGTGTCGCTGGGAACCGGTATTGGCCTTGGCGTCCTCTTCAATGGCAAGTTGATGCGCGGGGCTAAAGGAGCGGCAGGCGAAATCGGCTATCTACCGTTCGGAGCCGATCCGTACAACTCGGAAAGTCTGGAGCGCGGCGCACTCGAATGCGCCATTGGTGCCCGCGGCATTCTGGAGCGCTATGGCAACCCCGGAGACGTGGGTCTCACTGTGCGTGACATTCTCGAATCTGCCGAAAACGGTGAAGCAAAGGCGCTGGCGACCGTGCAGGAAACCGCTCGGCTGGCCGCTTTGCTGGTGGTTTCGGTTCACGCCATGCTCGATCCGGGTAAGATCATTCTCGGCGGCAATGTCGGTCGCAATCCGTTGATGGTGCGCATGGTCAAGGAGGCGCTGGCAACCTCGACCCGCAGCAATATCTCGCTTGAGGCGAGCACGCTTGCGTCCCGCGCCACCTTGGTTGGCGCGGTGGCCATCGCGCTCAACCAGCTTCACAATGCGCTGTTTTCCCCGCAGGATCTTCCAAGCGAAATGCGCCTGCCTGCCTGAAAACGGATTTCCACATCAATCCGGCTTGAGTTCATCGCGGACCTGGCAATGGGCAACAACGGCGAACAGTCCGGTGCCGCCGATGATATTGCCGATCAGTGTGGGTAGGATAAAGCCGCCAATTGCACCCCAGACGCTTGTTTCGCCCGCCAGCATCAGCAGCCACGCCTCCCCGGACCCGGCGACGACATGGCTGAATCCGCCGAGCGCGACTGTATAGGTAATCATCACGATGACCCAGAACTCATTGCCTTTGGCATTGGGGAGAATCCACGCGATAGAGGCAATCAGAAAGCCCGCAGGCGTGGCAAGCAGCAATGTCGTTGCAAAATCATGCCCAAGGATCGCTCTGGAAATATCCAGTATCGCCTCCCGCTGTTCAGCGCCGATTATCAGTTGTTTTTCCATGAGCACTGCTATGAAAAATGTTCCGAGCAGATTGGCCGCGAGGACCGTCACCCATAGGCGAAGAAGCCGATAAAAGTTGCGACGTGTCGGGTGGGCGGCGATAGGAAGCACGGCGGTAACGGTCGTTTCGGTAAACAGTTGCAGATTGCCCAGAATGACGATCACGAAGCCGACCGTATAGCCAAGGGAAACGATCAGCTCCCGCCAAGGCATGTCGGGAAGCCGCACGTGCAGAAAGGCCTCCGCCAGCAGCGATGTACAGATTGCCACACCGGCAGCGAAGCCTGAAAAAAGCAGGGACTGAAGCGGGCGGCCCAGTTCCTCGTCGCCTTGCAGGCGAACGACTTCATGAACCACCTTGGCCGACCCGGACCCTCGCTCGCCGATATCCTGCTTGTCTTCCTCCGACATGGCGTTGGACGGCTGCGCCTCCTGGGCGGCTTCCTGTTCGGCGATATCAGGCATTCTTGTCTTTCCGGGGTAAAACTGCCGAGCGTGCTCTCTCATCATCCCTGATTGAATAGGGGTGGACGCTCGCACGGCAGGCTAAACTATCGAGAACCCATTCGGTTCCAGCAGCAGCTATGTCGCCGCTTTTCCGTGCTGATCAGGCCACCTTGCATCCGTCGATAAACACGGCAGAGATATTGGCACGCGATGCAGTAAAGACGATTTTCTGGAGCAGGGTCTCAGTCATTTCATCACTCTCGCAGAACCGCAGCGTGCCTTGGGCGGCCTGCGGATCAACAATGATTGCATCGAAGCGATAACCCGGGGCAAATTGGCCGATAGGCAAATCCAATGCCTTGCCGCCGCCTGCGGTGGCGATATGGAAGGCGTGGCAAAAGTCGATGCGGGCCTTGGCACCGCTTGCGCGCTTTTCCGGCAGGAGGCCCGGATCGACGCCGGTTTCCAGCATGCGGGAAACGAGAATGGCGGCGCGCATATTGTCCAGAAGCGAGGCGCTCGGTCCGCCGGAAATATCGCTGCCCAGCCCGACATTCAGGCCCTTTTCCAGGGCAGCCCGCAGGGGAAAGACCGCTCCGGCGAAATAGCCGTTGGAGAGCGGGCAATGCGCAACCGCTGCCTGTCGCAGCTTGATCAGGTCCATATCATCAGCAGTCAGCAGATTGGCATGGGCAAGCATGCTGCGGCGGGTGAGAAGGCCGAAGCGATCAAGGCTCATCGCATCCGTCATGCCGTGGCGCGATAGCACATAGGCGTGTTCCCAATCGCTTTCCGAGCAATGGGTCTGCACATGGCAGCCGCAGTCCCGCGCCATCGCACCCAAGCCTTCCAGCGTCGCATCCGTGCAGGCCGGAATGAACCGTGGCGTCACCACCGGCCAGACACGGGAGGCCGTGTTGTCGGGATGAGTGCTGACATAGTCAATCAGCGCTTGTGTCCCCTGCAAAGCCGCGTCCGGTGAGGCGTCCCGGTAATAGTCCGGGCATTGCTCTGCATTGTCCATGGCGACCTTGCCGATCAGGGCGCGCTGGCCTTTTTCAAGGCAGGTATCGACCAGCACGCGGGTCGCATCCTGGTGAATGGTGGCGAAATACAGCGCCGTCGTCGTTCCATTGGCCAGCAGATCATCGACCAGCAGGCCATAGACGCGCCTTGCATAGGCCAAATCCGCATAGCGGGCTTCCAGCGGGAAGGTATGGGCATGCAGCCAGGTTTCGAGCGGCACATCCAGCGCTGTGCCAAGCTGCGGATATTGTGGCGCATGCACATGGCAATCCACTAGCCCCGGCAGGAGCAGACAACCCGCGGGCAGGCGTGAAAGCCGGCCCTGGCGGTCGGCTTCGGCTTTTACCAATCCGTATCCTTCATCGCCGGGGCGCTGCACAGAGAGGATCATGCCCTCCGCATCAATAGCGATCAGGCAATCCGTCAATACATCGATTTCGTCAGCCACCGGCGCATGAAAACCGCTGGCGATCAGCACCCTGTTCCTGAAATCGCTCATGGCTGGTGCGTGGTATTGGTCATGCAACGGCCTTTAGCGAGGTGCCATAGGTCACGCCCTTTTCCTTCAGCCATCGGCGATAGGCGATGGAGGTGGCGTCAGCCCGGGTGGGAATTTCCGAGCGTGGCTCCATCGGCAAGAGAACCGGGCGCTGGTTTTCAAGGATGATCCGGTCTTGCAGGAAAATCAGCTGCTGGAACTGGATCAGCGAGGCAGTGGTTGATTGGTCGTCGATCAGATACATGATCGGATGGGCGCGGCAGCGATCCGGGTCAAGGGGTTGCACGAACAGGCAGATCACATCCCACCGGCTGTCGGAATTCGGACAGGTCTTGTAGAGCAGCGTCGTGAACGGCGTCATCACCCGGTAGATATAGTGGGTCATCAACCCGTCCGTGGCGGAAAGGGCGGCCTGTGGCTGGAAGAATTGGCAGTTGGTCGCCCAGACCTCATCGACATCGCGGCGGATTTCCACATTATAATGCTCGACTTCCGTATGCGGTTCGGAGCCGAGAATATCGGTATGGACGAAGGGAAAATGCGCCATGTCGAGAAAGTTTTCAACAATCCGCAGGCCTGATGCCTTCACGGTGACAGCACCGCAGGGCACGATGCGGCGGTCCGGTTCATCGGCTTCCTCAATGGGGAAAATCTCCTTGTCCGGGGTGCCGAGCGTTGTCCAGATATAGCCGTAGCGCCGCCGGATTGGCAGCTTGTTTTCTTGCGCTTTCACAGTCACGTCACCGTTCTGGGTGCGGGTTACGACGAGGTCGATGCCCAGCAGCCGGTTTGCGGATGTGCCATAGGGAATGAGCGTTTCGGTATCGATGGGATACCATTGATCGAGGCTTGTTTTGTCGATTGCCATCATTGGGTTTCTCCCTGCATCCTTGGTCAACGAAGGCTGCGGTAATAGGGCAGGCCAAGGGCGGCGGGTGCCGCCATCAACCGGCGCATGCGCTGCCAGGCGATCACAGGCACGATAATGAAGGCGATGGTTCCGGCATAGGGAAGCATCGACAAAAAGGCCGGAGCAATCGGCCAGCCGCGCGCCTGTCCAACGAAGCCAAGCGCGGTGATAAAGCCGAACAGCAGGCCGGATAGAGCGGCTGGAATGGGCCGGTATCCGGCAAAGATCACCAGCGCCACGGCGATCCAGCCACGCCCGGCCACCACGCCATCCGACCAGGATGGCACGAAAGCCAGAACCAGATAGGCGCCCGCACCTGAGGCAAGCGCCGCGCCCGCGCAGACATAGGCAAAGCGGATGCGATGGACCGGAATGCCCGCCGCATCGGCAGCCGCCGGATTTTCGCCAACGGCGCGCATGTTGAGCCCGTGGCGGGTGCGAAACATCAGAAAGGACAGGCCCAGCGGCAGGATGATGTAGATCAGGTAGACGAGAATATTCTGGCTGAAAAAGGCCGGTCCGAGGATGGGGATCTCCGAGAGGATCGGCATCTTGATGCCCTGGAATGTCGCCGGGACCGGCATGCCGGAATAGGATTTACCAATCGTCTGGGCAAGGCCGGTGCCGATCAAGGTCAATGCCAGCCCGCAAAGCACCTGATTGGCCCTGATCGTTACCGTCGCCAAGGCAAACACCACGCCGAACAAGGCACCGACGGCAAGCGCCGCCAAAAAGCCGAGGATGGGCGACGGAAAGGCGGTGACGGTGGCAACAGCGGTGATCGCTCCCATGGCGATCAGCCCTTCGACACCGAGATTGACGACACCGACCCGCTCGGCCAGCACTTCGCCCATGGCCGCCAGCGCCAAGACGCCGCCAGCCAGAAAGGCGGTGGTCAGAAGTCCGGTCAACAGTTCCATTGCGGGTCCTTTCAGGTCTTGTCGCGGACGATGCGGTAATGGGAGATCTCGTCGCCGATGGCCGTCAGGAAGAGGATGAGGCCGGTGATTGCCAGTACGGTCGAAGTGGTCAGTCCCTGCGTTTGCAGGATAATGCCCGAATTGAGAATGAAGGCCATCAGCGCGCCCGCAAAGATAACCCCGATACACGAACCCCGCGCCAGCACCGCGACCATGATACCGAGATAACCGTAATTGTTGGAAATACCGCCTTGAAGACGATGCACTGTTCCGGCCACTTCCAACATGCCCGCCAGACCGGCGATTGCCCCCGATAGCAGCATGACGGTGATCAGATGGCGGCGGGCGGCAATGCCCGCATAGTCTCCGGCGTGCGGATTGGAGCCGATCAGCCGCACCTCATAACCCCAGCGGGTAAAGGCCAGCAGCGCCGCCATGGCCAGCGCGAGAAGCACGGCAATCGGCAGGCCCCAATGCACGAGGCCCCAGAATTCCGGCATTTCGGCCTTGATGCGCGGCGTGGCAGAATTGGCGACGCCGCCGCGTTCGCGCCAGGCATCCGTGGAGACGTAATAGACCATCAGGATAGCAACGAAATTCAGCAGCAGCGTGGTGATCAGCTCGTTGACATTGGCATAGGCACGGGCAAGGGCGGGAATGACGATCCAGACGCTTCCGCCAACCGCTCCGGCGAAAAACATCGCCACCAGGCTCCAGCCTTCCGGCAGCGGTACAAAAAGGCCTACGGCGCTTGCGGCGAAGGCACCTGCGTAAAATTGCCCTTCCGCCCCGATATTCCAGGCGCCGATCTGTTGCGCGACCGTGACGGAAAGGCCGGTCAGGATCAGCGGGATAACCAGAAGGCCGAGATCTTCCAGGCCGAAGCTGGAGCCGAGCGAGGACGAAACCACCTGAATGCCAAGGTTAACAGGGCTTTTGCCCGCGATAGCCAGAATGACGCCCGCGATCAACAGCGCCAGCGCGATAGCCGCCACGCGTGCGCCAAGGGCGGCAGTGGGCGTTGCTGAAGGGAAGCGTTGCAGGCGAAGACTAGCCATGCTGCGTGCCTCCTGCCAACTGGCCCGGCTGAAGCTGTCGCCCGCCCATCATCAGGCCGATCTGCTCGATATCGGTGCTGTCATTCTCGACGATGCCCATGATCCGCCCCTCATAGAGCACGGCGATGCGGTCGGAGAGGTTCAGCAATTCTTCAAGCTCCTCCGAGATCAGCAGGATACCTGCGCCTGCATTGCGCAGGTCAACGATATAGCGCAGCATGGTATTGATCGCCCCGACATCCAGCCCTCGGCTCGGATAGGCGGCGACCAGGATTTTCGTGGCGATCCGTATTTCACGCCGCGCCACCAGCCTTTGCTGGTTGCCACCGGACAGATTGCGGATCGGCATGGCGAAATCCGGGATGGCGACCTCTGCGACGCTGGCGATGCTGCGGGCCAGTGCCTTGGCGGCGGAGGGACGAAACAGCCCGCCAACGGTGACTGGCGGTTTGCCATATTCGCGCATCACAGCATTGACGGTGATCGACAGCCCCGGTGCCAAGCCGCTTTGGAGCCGGTCTTCCGGGATATGACCGATGCCGCGCCGCACGAAATCGGCGGCATTCGCGTGGCCAACCGCTTCGCCGTCGATCTCGATCATGCCGGAGGCAATGGGCCGCGTGCCGGTCAGGACCTGCGACAGTTCACGCTGACCATTGCCTGCCACCCCGGCAATCCCGAGGATTTCGCCTGCACGCAGATCAAGGGAAATATCGTGCAAGGCCTGCCGTCCGCTATCGTCCAGCGCCGTCACTGTGCTGACCCGCATGACAGGAGCAGACGATAGCGCGGCGCCCCCTTGCGGACGGCCCCGCATATCGGCCAGCACGATATCGCGCCCAACCATCAGCCGTGCCAGCTTGGCCGGGCTGCAATCGGCGGAAAGCTCGGTGCCGACCTTTTGCCCGCCGCGCAGGATCGTCACCCGGTCGGAAATTTCCAGCACTTCATCCAGCTTATGGGAGATGAAGATCACCGCATTGCCGGTGGAGGCGAAATCGCGCAAGGCCTTGAACAGTTCACGCGCCTCAAGCGGTGTGAGCACGGCAGTCGGCTCATCGAGGATCAGCACACGGGCCTTGCGGGCCAGTACCCGCAGGATTTCCACTCGCTGCTGTTCGCCGGTCGAAAGCTCTGTTATCCGCGCCGAAGGCTTGACCTGAAGGTTGAACCTGGCTGCGAGCTCTGCGGTGCGTTCCTCCAGAACTAGGGCCGAGGCACGGCGGGGTGTCTCACTCCAGCCGAGATGAATGTTTTCCGCAACGGTGAAGGCATTCACCAGCTTGAAATGCTGATGGATCATGCCAATGCCTGCGGCAATCGCCTGTTGCGGTCCGGTAAATTGCCTTGCATAGCCCTCGATGATGATCTCGCCCGCATCCGGCTGATAAATGCCGGTCAGGATATTCATCAGCGTCGATTTGCCAGCGCCATTTTCCCCCAGCAGCGCATGGATCTCACCAGGCATGACCTCAAGATCGACATCGCGATTGGCGATGACGCCGGGGAAATATTTGGCAATGCCTTTCAACTGGACGATAGGGGCTGCCCCCGTCGGCACTGCAAATTTCGCAGGATGTTCATTCATTCTCGGCACACCGGCATGAGAGACTGCGAAGGGCCGGGCATCATCGCCCGGCCTCTATATTTCGTCGGGTGCCTTAAAGCCCCGTGACGCCTTCCACCGACCAATCCCAATTATAAAGCTCGAGTTCGGTCATCTTCTGGCCCTTGGCCACCCGCACCGCACCCTTGGCGTCCTTCAATTCGCCGACAAACGGCGACCAGCCGCCGAGGATTTTCGTGCGTATATCGTCTGCCGCCTTGCCGACTTCGGCGGGAACCTTGGCGCCCCAGCTATCGCGGTCAACGCCTGCGCCCATGGCGAAGATGCTTTCCGAAGGCGACCATTCGCCTGCCAGCCGCTTGCGGACCTGATCGATATAGAACTCCTTGAAGTCGATAATGATCGAGGACACGTAGGAATTGGGGCCATAGCGGCGGATGTCGGTGTTCCACATCGCAGCCCAGACGCCGCGTTTTTCGGCCACTTGGAGATAGGCGGCTTCATCCATGATGCCGAACAGGAAATCACAGCCATTGTCGATCAGCGCGGTGCCAGCCTGGGCGGCGGCCTGCGGATCGAACCAGGAATTGATGGTGATGGTCTGGCAGGTGGCATTGGGGTTGACGGTGCGTGCGCCCATCAGGAAGGCATTGGTCGAGGCATAGACCGAGGCAACCGGGAAGGAGGCGACGTAACCGAGCTTGCCGGTTTTCGACAGATGCCCGGCGGCAACGCCGACCACATAGGTTGGATACCAATGGGCCATATAATACCAGCCGAGATTGTCCATCGTCACATGGCCATTGCATTCCATGAAGGCGGTGTCCTTGGCGCGGCGCACCACGTCATGCAGGAAGTCGCCGGTAGACGACGTATCGAAAATCATGTTCGCGCCTTCCGACACGAATTGCCGATAGGTGCGGGTGGCATCCGCCGAATAGGGCACGTTCTCGACTTCGAGGATCTTCTTCAGCTTAGGGAACTTTTCCTTGACGGCGAGAACACCCTGATGGTGCGACCAGGTCCAGCCTTCATCCGTCACCGGGCCGACATGGCCGAAGCCGATCACAGCATTCTCTTCCTTTATAGCAGGCAGGGCACTTGCGGCTGCGGCAGAGCGCACCATGCCGGGAAGCGCCAGCGAGGCGCTGCCGGCTGCCGCCATGTTGAGAAAACCGCGACGGGAAAGGCTGCGCAGGTCGATCATTGGAACCCCCATATGTTTTTGTTGAACTGGTTTTGTCGAACTCTACCGGTTGGAACGCGGCGATCCGCATCCACCTGCCGTGCTTTCTGACGCAACAACCGTGCCAGATGGCGAAATTCAACGACCGACACTTCGGTATCCATATCAGCATCGGTCTTGGTCGGACGCGGTCATCCATGCTGGGTTGTTCATCGCGCTGATGTTCAACCCCATTCCAATCGGCTTTGACCTTTTCAAATCGCTGGTGTTCCGCATAGTCGAAAAAAATCGATCAAGATGATGCGTCAAAGGCAACATCTTGGCTGAAAAAAATGCTTGTAAGCCTGCTTCTCCTGACGTTAGACTGAATAAAAATCAGGCATGCACAAGATTTAATCTTATGCGTTTGAAACGGTCAATCGGAGACGAAATATTGCGCAGGATTGAGCCTGAGGTTGAGTCAATACATGCTGTGCCAGCAATGGTGGATCCGCGATGAGCCTGACGGTTAATCTGGTGTTCGAGGGAGATTTTAACTGCCACAGTTTCCTGAACTTTGCCCGCCATCGCGCTGGCAGGCTCGATATCGGCATTGATGTCGAGGCTTGCAGCGAAAGCCGCGTTGCGGTTTGCGTCATCGGGCAGGAGGCCTTGGTCGATATGTTTGAAATGGCCTGTAGCCTTGGCCCGACCGACTGCATCGTGCGCGATGTCCGGCGGCTTTCATGACGGCACAGGTTTGAGAGTGCGAGACAGGGAGTTTTTGAAAGGTGAAGGGGTCATGAGCATTGAAACAGCATGGGTGCCAGTGGCACTGTCTTCATCTATCGAGCCGGGAACCTCGGCTGGTGCTGTCGTTGATGGTGCGGAAATCGTCGTCTGGCGCGATGCCAAGGGGACCGTGCATGTCTGGGAAGACCGCTGTCCGCATCGCGGCATGCGGATGAGCTTTGGCTTCGTGCGGGGCGACCATATTGCCTGTCTCTACCACGGATGGTCCTATGATACGGCGGGACAATGCACCCATATCCCGGCCCATCCCGATCTGGATGTACCGAAGACCATCCGGGTGACGACCTATGCCGCCGAGGAGCGCAATGGCGTGATCTGGGCAGCGCTTGCCGATCGTGCCGACGTGACCATCATCCCGGATCTTGGTGTGGGCTTAAGCGTGCGTAGCCTTTATGCCGATTGTACCATGCAACAGGCCATGAATGTGCTGAAGGAAGCGCAACTCCCCACCAAAGAAGGAATTCTGCCTGCAAGTTTCGAGATTCTTACTGCCAACGCCTGGCGGCTTGTGGCTGGTGATCTACGTGTTGCGATTGCAGTTCAAGTGATCTCCGCCGGAAGGCTTGCCCTCCATCTGGTGACAGATGCAGGGTCTGCGGCATTGAGACCGGCGCTTGCCCGCTGGGCAGAGGCGCTACGCCTGACACTTGAGGCACCTTCCGCCTTGGCACAGGTGGCCTGATGTCTGCGATCACGCTTTACAATTACGATCTGGACGAGAACTGCTACCGGGTGCGTCTGCTGCTGTCCTGTCTTGATGTAGCCTATGAAACCCTCGCCATCGATATGGTGCCGGGCCGGGAGGAACAGTCCCCGGCAATGCTGGCGCTCAATCCGCTGGGGGAGCTTCCGGTGCTGAAGGATGGCGAGCAGGTGCTTTACGGCACGCAGGCCATTCTTGCCCATCTGGCCAGGGTCTATGATCCCTCCGGCACATGGCTGCCGCTCGATCCGGCTATCTTTGGCGGCGTCATGCAATGGACGCTGTTTTCAGCCGCGCCGCTCGGCTGTGCTGTCACGGCCCGGCGGGTGGCGCTGTTTGGCGGACCGGGTGATTTTGAGGTGTTGAAAGCGTCCTCGCGCGCCGCGTTCCGGATCATGGACGACCATATGACGCTGCGCCAGATGGATGGCTGCGAATGGTTCGCTGGGGCAGGGCCGACCATTGCCGATCTCGCCTTGTTTCCAAGCTTTGCCCTCAGCCGCGACTACGGCATCGATCACGATGAATTTCCAGCGTTGCGGCGATGGATAAGGCGATTTCGCACCGTTGCTGGCTTTCGGACCATGCCGGGCATACCTGATTACCACTAACAGTCTATCCAATAATCGCCGCTGGCCGTCTGCAAATGGCAATTTCTTCGCTTCCGCTACTCACGTACATTAAGTACGCTCCGTTCCGGTTCTCGAAATCACCATTTTCGCCAGGCCAGCAGCAATTCTTGAACAGACTGTGACGGCAGGACGCAAGCAGGGTCTTAGCCATTCTGTCCATCAGAGGAGTTTATGCCGATGGCTTTAACCCGATTTTCCATTGCCCCGCTGGCGGGCATGACACGGCACTTGGCTGATGTGGCGTCCGGGCGAGCCGCGCCGGATCTGGTGATAACCGGTGCCCGCGTTCTCTCTACCTATTCCGAGCGTATTTTGCCGAACAGGGAAATCTGGCTCACAGGCGGACGGATCGCTGCCGTCAAACCGGCTGGCAGCTCGAAATCTTCGGGCGTGCCACGCTACGACGCGCAGGGCGGTATTCTTGCACCGGGTCTGGTCGATCCGCATATCCATATTGAATCCAGCATGGTCACAGCCTGCGCCTATGCCGAGGCAGCCCTTCTCAACGGCACAACGACGATTTTCTGCGACAGCCACGAAATCGGCAATGTCATGGATGTCGCCGGTGTCGAGGCGATGTTGGAAGACGCCCGCCATGCGCCGCTATCGATTTTCCTCACCGTTCCCTCGACCGTGCCTGCAACCTCGCCGGAGCTGGAAACGGCAGGCGGGGATCTGACAGCGGAAAAGATCGCCGCCCTGTTCGACACATGGCCGGAAGCGGTGGCGCTGGGTGAGAAGATGGATTTCGTCCCCGTCACCATGGGGGATGAGCGCGCCCATGCCATTCTGGCCGCAGCGCTTTCCCGGGGCAGGCCGGTTTCGGGCCATGTCTATGGCCGTGAATTCGTCTCGGCCTATGCCGCATCCGGCGTCACGGATACGCATGAAGCCATCGACCGCGACATTGCCGATGATCTGCTGGAGGCGGGGATCTGGCTTTTCCTGCGCGGTGGCCCGCCAACCACGCCCTGGCATTCGCTGCCGGAGGCGATCCGCACGGTGACGGAGCTTGGCGCTTCGCATAAGCGCATCGCTGTGTGCACCGACGACCGCGACGCCGAGGACCTGCTGGCCTTCGGCCTCGACTGGGTGGTGCGCGAGGCACGGCGTGCGGGCATGAGCCGGGAGCAGGCCTGGGCCATGGGCTCACTGCATGGCGCAACGCGATTTGGCATGGACGGGGAGATCGGCGGGTTGGGCGGCGGTCGCCGGGCCGATCTGGTGCTCCTGAATGACGATCTTGAACCGGTCAGCACCTGGTATGGCGGCGAACTGGTGGTTGACCACAAAAAGATAACTCCTGTTCTCGATGCCGCCCTTTCCAACCGCTGGCGCTATCCCGATGCTGCTTATCACACGGTCAAGCTGCCAGAGGTTGTGAAGCTGACCCCGGACCTGCCAAGTAGCAAAGTCATCGCCAACACGATCCGCACCGAATTGCCGGGTATTATCCTGGGACATGAAAAGATCGAGCTGGAACCAGCCAATGACTGGGAAACGCATTTTGCCCGCCACGGCCTGTGCTTCGTGACGGTGATCGAACGGCACGGCAAATCGCCGGGCAATGTGGCGCATGCGCTTCTTTCCAATTTCGCGCTGAAAAGCGGTGCCGTTGCCTCTTCCGTCGGTCATGACAGCCACAATATCATCATCGCCGGTACCAATGAGGCCGATATGCAGGTGGCTTTGCGCGCCATTGAATCGCATCAGGGCGGGGTCTGTGTGGTGCAGGACGGCACGGTGACGGCCATGGTGCCGCTGCCGGTGGCGGGCCTGATGTCCGACAAGCGGGTGCATGAAGTGGCAGCCGAAGTCCAGGCGCTGAAAGTGGAGTGGGAAAAGGCAGGCTGCACCATTCCCTATATGGGGTTCAACCTGATCCCGCTGTCGGTAATCCCGGAAATCCGCATGACCGACAAGGGGCTGGTGACGGTGCCGCAAATGGTGATCGTGCCGCCCTTTGAGGTTGCGTGATGGATGCCTACCGGCTGGGCCTGGTTGCAACGCGCATCCATTATTTCCAGCTGGTGGCGCGGCTGGGCTCGATCCGCCAGGCAGCCCTTGCCCTCAATGTGGCACCCTCTTCCGTCAGCCGCATCCTGCGTCAATTGGAAGAGGAAATCGGCACGCCGCTGTTTGACCGGGTGCGCCAGCGCCTGAAACTGACCAGCGCCGGTGAGCTGCTGCTGTATCACGCCAAAGCGTCGCTGTCGGAACTCAGCCGCGCCTGCGCCGAAATCAACGATCTGCACGGGCTGCATCGAGGCACCGTCTCGGTGGCTGTGGTGGAAAGCGTGGCGCGGGGCCTTTTGCCAGCGGCGCTGGAGGCATTCTGGAGTAGGCATCCGGCCATAACCGTTGATGTCAAGGTCATGGCCTCGCAGCAGGCGGCCAATGCCGTGGCCGAGGGCGAATGCGATCTCGCCGTTCTTTTCGACGTGCGCGTACCGCGCACCGTGCGTCGTATTGCCAGCGTCTCGCTGCCAATCGGTGTTCTGGCCTTGCCGGACAGTGACATGGCCAAGCGCACGGAAATCAAGCTGTTTGATCTCGCCAATCTGCGGGTGATCCTCTCGGATGCCAGCCTGACGCTGGGCGCTTCGGTAGAGGAGGCTTTAAACCGGTCGCTGGTGGATCTCTCGCACCGCTCACGCACCAACTCCATCGGCCTGATGGTGGAATTGGCGAGGCGCAATCTCGGCCTTGTCTTGCAGACCCGGGTCGGCGTGGAACAGGAACTGGCCGAGGGGTCACTGGTGTTTGTGCCGCTTTCCGATAGCCGCTTGCCGAACCGCAAGCTGCTGTTGCTGTCGCGCTCCGCCAAGGAGATGTCGGATGCGGCCTCGGCGCTGGGACGGCTGCTGGAGCAATCGGTCGAACAGCTTGCCCAGGCGGCAGCACACGTGCCGCGAGACCTATCGTAACATGTTGCCTTTTGCGCATCACTTACGTCGAAAAATGCCGTCTATTCGAAACACTTTCGGTTTGCGAACCTCATACGGAAACGAGGGATCACCATGAAACCATCATCCGTCGATGCCGTCATCAGCGGCCTCAAGAAAGCCGGGGTCAGCGTCGTTTGCTACCTGCCCGACTCGCTGTTCAAGGAATTGTATCCGGCACTCGATGCCGATCCTGAGATCCGCACCATCCGTGTCACCAATGAGGGTGAGGGGGCGGCAATCTGCGGTGGCGTGTTTCTCTCCGGCAAGCGGGCGGCGCTGGTCATGGAAAATTCTGGTCTGCGGGCTTCCGTTGAACCGCTGGCCCGCATGGGGCTGGGGGCTGGTATTCCGGTCGTCATGCTGATGAGCTATCGCGGCGAACTCGGCGAAAACAACTGGTGGGCCATTCCCCATGGCATCACCATGGAGCCGGTGCTGAATGCGTTGCGCATTCCCTACCGGGTGGTGCGCGAGGAAGACGAAATCGAGCAATCGATTATCGATGCCTATAACTGGTCCTACAATGCCTACTACCACTCGGCCATCGCCCTTGGCGGGAGCATCGTCCGATGAAGCGATATGATTGCATGAAGCTGCTGGCCGCACGGCTGGAAAACGAGCTTGTCATCCTGTCGCTCGGGGCCTCCGTTGATGAATGGTACAACGCCGCCCCGCATATGCGCCAGGCCAGCCTGTTCCAGCAGCAGCTTGGCTGCGTCACGCCGCAGGCCTTTGGGCTGGCAGCCGGGCTTCCGCATCGCCGGATCATCTCGCTCGATACCGATGGCGGCATGATGTTCAACCTCGGCATTCTCGCCACCCTTGGCAATGAACAACCGAAAAACCTGTTCATCGTCGTCTGGGACAATGAGTGCTACCAGTCGATTGGCGGGCCGCCGACCCACACGGCTTTCGGGCGGGTGGATATTGCCGCCATTGCTCGCGGCGCCGGGATCGACAATGCCTTTACTGCCCGCACGCTGGAAGAGTTCGAGGCCCATTGCGAGGCGGGACTGAAGGCGGATGTTCCCTATGTGTTGGTTGCCAAGGTGGCAGGCACCGTGCAGCCGGACATCAAGCGCAAGCATTCGGATGGACGCGAGGACAAATATATTTTCGTGCGCCATGTCGAGGCCTCAGAAGGCATCGTCATCATGGGGCCGAGCGAGCACAATTGAGGCCGGTGTCCCCATGTCCAATACGATGACTGAAGCACGGCCCCTCTTGCCACAACGCTCGCTGCAAAAAGCCTATGACTATATCGTCGTCGGCGCTGGCTCCGGTGGCTTGCCGGTGGTGCGCCGCCTGATCGATGGCACGGATGCGACCGTCCTGCTGATTGAGGCGGGCGAGCCGGGAATCGGCAGGGCCGAGATTGACGATCCCCGCCAATGGGTGCCGTTGGGGCGCGGACGCTGGGATTGGGGCTATGATTATACGCCCACCTCTCGCGTCAACGGCCATACGATTGGTATTCCGCGTGGCAAAGTGCTGGGCGGCTCCTCGGCGATCAACGCGATGATGTGGTATCGTGGCCATCCTAATGACTATAACGCCTGGCAGGCCGCCGGTTGCGAGTGCTGGTCCTTTGAGGATGTGTTACCATTCTTCAAGAAGGCCGAGGATTGGGAAGGGGGCGAAAGCCGCTGGCGTGGTGCTGGTGGTCCCCTGAAGATCACGACCAGCAAGACACTCCATCCGGTGGCCCGGGCGATGATGGAGGGTGCTGCCGATCTCGGCATTCCCGTGATTGACGATCCGAACGGGCCGAGCAATGAGGGCGCCTGCCCCTCGAATTTCAATATTGTCGATGGCAAGCGCTGGAGTTCGGCTGAGGGTTATCTCTATCCGATCCTCGATCATCCGCGCCTGACTGTGCTGACCGGTTCACAGGTGATCGGCCTGATGGTTGAAAAGGGTCGCTGCACGGGCATTCGCCATCTGGTGGAAGGCAAGACAGTTGAGACGCTTGCCCAAAGTCAGGTGGTGCTGGCGGCGGGCGCTTTCGATACGCCGCGCCTGTTGATGTTGTCGGGCATTGGTGATCCCGAGGAATTGAAACGGCTGGGCATTCCGCTCATCCATGCCCTTCCCGGCGTCGGACGCAATCTTCAGGATCACCCGTTGGTGCAGGCCGTGGTCTGCCGGTCGAAAATGCCGCTGGGCGATGTGCTCGACAATGGCGGCGGCACGATGATGAACTGGAAATCGTCGGCCCATCTTGGTCAACCGGATGTGCATGCCTTTCCCGTGCAGGGCAATAGCGCTACGCCTGCGCTACGCGCGCTCTACGACATGTCCGGCCCGGTGTTTTCGATGGGGGCAGGCTTGATGCGCTCGAAAAGCATCGGGTATCTGCGCCTACTGTCTGCCGACCCTCTTGGTCCGCTGGAGATCCAGCCGAATTATTTCGCAGACCCTGACGATCTGGATGCGACACTTCTGGCCGTCGAGACGGTGATGGCGCTGGCGCAGACACCGGCTTTTGCCGGGCTGTTTGATGGCTTTGCCGCGCCGGACGCAAAACTTTCAAGAGACGGTCTTCGGGATTTCATCCGCAATGGCTGTTCCACTTTCTTTCATCCTGTTGGTACGGCCAAGATGGGCAGTGATGAGATGGCGGTGGTGGATAGCCGGTTGCGGGTGCATGGCCTTGCCGGGCTGACGATTGCCGATGCCTCGGTCATTCCCATCATTCCAACCTGCAATACTCATGCGCCGGTGACGATGATTGGTGAGCGTGCCGCCGCCTTTCTGATGCAGGCGGCGTGAAATTTGCTTGCCCTGAAGGGCAGAAGGAAGACCCTGGAGATGAGCATGACTTCGAGCGCAATGATCGTCACCGCCGACACTCTGTTGACCATGGATGCGAAAAACAGCGTCATCCCTGATGGCGCGGTCGCTATCGAAGAGGGTCGTATCCTGGCGGTCGGTTCGCTGGAGACAGTGAAGGCCAGCCATCCGGCTCTGCCGGTCAAGAAGATCGACAACGCCCTGCTGATGCCGGGGCTGATCAACGCCCATGCCCATTCCGGCTTCCTGCGCGGCACGGCGGAACATCTGCCGGTCTGGGACTGGCTGACCATCCATATAAACCCGATGCACCGCGCGCTTCTGCCGCATGAAGCCGAGGCGGCGTCCTTTCTGTGCTACGCCGAATCCGCATTGTCTGGCACGACGACTGTTGTCGATATGTGGCGCTATATGGATGGCAGCGCCCGGGCCGCACAGTCCATCGGCACGCGCCTTGTTGCTGTTCCGTATGTTGGTGAGCATCCCGATTACAATTATTTCGAAACGCTCGACAACAATGCGGCGATGATTGAGACCTGGCACCGCAAGGCGGGAGGCCGCATCAATGTCTGGGTCGGTCTGGAACATCTGTTTTATGCCGATGCGGCTGGCCAGCAGCGGGCTATCGCCATGGCCAAACAGTATAACACCGGCTTTCACACCCATTGTTCGGAAGCGGAAGTCGAGGTTGGCGGCTTTATCGACACCTATGGCAAGCGCCCCATGCATGTTCTGGAGGATCTCGGCTTCTTCGAGACGCCGCGCACCATGCTGGCCCATGCCGTCTGGCTGGATGAGGCTGAAATCGAATTGATTGCCAGATACAATGTCTCGGTCGCCCATAATCCGGTGTCGAACATGAAGCTCGCCTCCGGCATTGCACCGATTGCCGATATGCTGGCCGCTGGCATTCCGGTCGGTCTTGGCACGGATGGCGAAAAGGAAAACAACAATTTCGACATGTTCGAGGAAATGAAGACCGCATCCCTGCTCGGCAAACTGCGCCACCGCGATGCCGCCGCTATGGATAGCTGGCAATGTCTGCGCATGGCGACCATTCTCGGCGCCAAGGCTATCGGTCTTGAGGATGAAATCGGCTCCATCGAAGTTGGAAAGCGCGCCGATATCATTGCCGTGCGCACCAATACGCCGCGCATGACACCACTGTTTGCCGAGGGTCCCTATTTCAATGTGCAGCACAATCTCGTCCACGCGGTGCGCGGCGGTGATGTCGCCATGACCATGGTGGATGGTCAGGTGATCGTGGAAGATGGCGTGCTGAAGACCGGTGACGTCAAGGCGATCATTGCCGATATCCATGGCATGGCACCTTCACATTTTGCCCGCCGCGCCGCATGGCTTGCCGAAAACGGCGGCGGCACCAAGCAATGGATCAGCGAAGCGGAGGGTGTCAAATGAAGACGACCGACCGGGTCGCGCTTGACGATTGGTATGCGATCGCCACTGCCGGGGATGTCACGACCCAGCCGGTGAGGACAAGGCTGCTGGGCCAGGAGATCGAATACCGGCTGGGTGCGAATGGTGCGCCGCTGGTGCGAGAGGTGGGCGCGGACGGCTGCTATGGACCGGCCCTACCGTTCCAGGTGAAATACGGTTGCCTGTTTACCACGCTTGGCACACCGGGGAAGGACATTGTCGATATCGTGGAAGCAGAAGAGGCGGATCGCCGGTTCGTGCTGTGCGGTTGGGTGACGATGCGGGCATCGGGCCTGCGCGTCGTCGAGAATTTCCTCGATATGGCGCATTTTCCCTTCGTGCATACCGATATTCTCGGCTCCGAACCACATACCGAAGTGCCGCACTATCTGTCTGAAATCCGCCGCGATGTGGATGAGGTCTGGGCGACCAATTGCACCTTTTTCCAGCCGCGTATTGCCGCAACCGAAAGCGATGGCGATTTCGTCCAATTGACCTACCGGGTGCCATCGCCCTTCGTGGTGATGCTCTACCGGGTCTGTCCCACATCGCCGAACCGGTTGGATGCGATTGCCCTGTTCATCCAGCCGATGGAAGACGGACTTTGCCGCGCCCAGCCGGTGATGTATCTGGTCGATGCCGTCTCGCCGCACACGGCATTGCTCAATTTCGAGCAAGTGATCTTCCTTCAGGATCGGATCATTGTCGAAAACCAGCGTCCTTTACTGCTGCCGCTGGAGCCGCGGGCTGAAATTCCGACAAGGGCCGATTCCTCCTCCATTGCCTATCGCCGCTGGCTGAAGGAAAAAGGCCTTCGCTTCGGCACGACCGCAGGAGCCGCCTGATGGAGGTACTGGCCCCGGAGACGTTGGAGCTGGCGATCGCTGAGGCGCAGCAGCCGGGCGCGCGCATCGTCGCCGGAGCAACGGCGTTGCAACTGGAATGGGCAAAGGGTCTGGCGAAGCCGGAGCGGATGATCAGCCTTGCGGGGCTTTCTCCAGAGCTGTCGGGCATTGCGCAGGTCGGGGGGCATGTCCGCATCGGTGCGATGACACGGCTTGCCGATCTCCTGGCTTCGCAGGAGATCGTTACGGCTCTGCCCTTGTTGCACGCTGCCGTAAAGCTGGTGGCCAGTCCTGGGGTGCGCACTTTGGCGACCCTAGGGGGCAATATCGCTGGGCGCACTGGTTGTCTCTTGCCAGCTCTCCTGGTGCTTGATGCCATCCTGGAATTTGCCGCCCTGTCAGACCCTATCACCATATCCTTGGTGGAGTGGTTGGCGCTCCCGCCGCAGCCAGGCGCAATCCTTACGGCCATCCTGATTGCGCCGCAGGAGGCTGGGGAGCGTTTCATTTTTCGCAAGATCGGCTTGAGGGCTGCCTTCAGCCCGAGCGTCATCAATGTCGCTGGTCGTCTTCGGGCGGGGCAGCGCGGTATCGATGCTGCGCGGTTTGCCGTCGGCGGCGGCATCGTGCCGCCCGCTCGCCTTTATGATGCCGAAGCGCTTGCGGCTGGGGTTGCCGAGGACGGAATCGATTGGGTCGGGGTTCATCACGCCTTGATGGAGACGATCCAGGCCCCGGGCGATGGATTTCGCTCCGGTGCCTATCGGCGCTTGATTGCCGCGAATATGCTGTGTTTCGGGCTTGGTGGATTTCTGCCGGGTCGTGCGCCATCCGCTTCTCTCGCTCCGCCCATTGCCTTTGCCCGCCCGCCCGAAGGTGAACTGGCGTTGGAGCGCCTGCGGATGCCAGATCGCTGGCATATTCGCCCGGATGTGGAGCAGAAGATCCGGGGCGAACTGGCCTATCTGACCGATTATCGGAAGGAGGGCATGCTGGTCGGCCGCATCCTGCGCGCCGGAATTGCCCATGCGCGGATCCTGTCCATCGAGACGGCGGCGGCAGAAGCACTGCCGGGCGTTATCGCGGTTGTCACCCATCTTGACGTGCCGGGGCTGAATGCTTTTGGCATCGTGGTGCAGGACCAGCCAGCGCTCTGTTTCGACACGGTGCGCCATCGTGGCGATCCGGTCGCAGCGGTGGCGGCCGTCGATGACGAGACGGCGCAAAAGGCGCTGGCGCTGATCGACGTCCACTACGAACCACTGCCTGTGGTGGATGATATGGAAGCGGCTCTGGAGCCGCAGGCGGAACAGGTGCACGAAAGCGGTAATCTCCAGCGGGAAATTCTCTTTACCCGTGGCGATAGTGTCCAGGGTTTCGCCAAGGCCGCCCATGTCGTCGAAGAAACCTATATCACGCCCCGCCAGATGCATGGCTTCATGGAGACCGAGGGTGGCTATGCCTTTGTCGAGCCGGATGGGCGGCTGAACATGTGTGCTGGCGGCCAGCATGGCGGGCGTGACCGGCTGCAATTGTCGCGTATCCTTGGCTTGGACGAAGACGATATCCGGATGGTGACGTCGCCGACCGGCGGTGCTTTCGGCGGCAAGGATGAGCTTTCTGTCCAGCCGGTGCTGGCGCTTCTGGCGCTGAAGGCAAGGCGGCCTGTCAGGCTTCATTTGTCGCGGGCGGAGTCCATGCTTGCAGGACAGAAGCGCCACCCGATGAAGATCCGCATGAAAACCGCCTGCGACGCGCAAGGTATTCTACTGGCCCAGCAGGTTGATCTTGTGGCGGATGCGGGGGCGTATGCATCGCTTGGCCCGAGCGTTCTGGAAACGGCGCTTGAACATGCCATCGGCCCTTATGTGGTGGGCAATATCACCACGCGGGGCCGTCTCGCCTATACCAATAACGGACTTTGCGGCGCTTTTCGCGGGTTTGGCGCCAACCAGATGACATTTGCCGTCGAGTGTCAGATGGACAGGCTGGCAACTCTTTGCGGCCTTTCGCCTTTGGAGATTCGCAGGCGCAATCTGCGACAGCCCGGTACTCCCGGCACTCTGGGACAGGTGGTATCGAGCAGCGAACGACTGGAAGAAATGCTGGCCGCAGCCACGGCCTCCGTGCTTTGGCGCAAGCCGCAGGGCTGCGGTGTGGATCAGGAGTGGATGATTGGCACCGGCATGGCGCTGAATTATCAGGGCAATGGCCTCGGATCGGTCATTCCCGATCCAGCGGCGGGGAGGCTTGCGCTAACGAAGCAGGGTTTTATCGAAGGTGCATTCGGGCTGGACGAAATGGGGCAGGGGCTTTTACCGGCAATCTGCGCGGCCATTTCCGCAGAATTAGGTTGCGCGCGCCAAGATGTGCTCCCGCTGACTGGCGATACGCGGCTGGCCCCGGATTCCGGCTCCACCACCGCCTCGCGTGGCAGCCATGTCGTTTGGGCCTCGGTGCGGCTGGCCGCTCCTGAATTTCGCACACGGATGTGCCGTGCGGCGGCAGGACTGCTTGGCTGCGACCCTGCACAACTCGTTCTGGCACCCGGCGGATTTGCGGAGCCGGGCAGCCATAGCGGCACAATTTTGCTGTCCTATGCTGATCTCGCCGCAAGCTTGCCGGAGAAGGATTTGCCAAGCGTCACGGTGGCGTTTGATTTTCCAAAGACCGATTATATGGATGCCAATGCCCGCTTTGTCTTTGCCTTCGGCGCGTCGCTGGCGCGTGTCGCGGTCAGCCGGGTGACGGGAGAAGTGCGGGTGCTTGATCTTCACCAGCATTCTGCCGCCGGACCGATCATCGATCTTGCCGCTTATCTCGGTCAATTGGAGGGCGGTGCGGTGCAAGGACTGGGTTTCACGCTGACGGAGGATTGCCCGATGCAGGAGGCCGCCTATCTGACCGGCAATTTCGACACTTATATGCTGCCCGGCATTCAGGATGCCCCGCTCGGTCTGCATGTCTTTGCACTTGAGGATCTCGACCCCGGCGACGCGCTTGGTCCGCGCGGGGTCGGCGAACTCGGTATCGGTGCAGTCACACCGGCAATTGCCAATGCTATTGCGGCTGCCACCGGCTATTGGCCACCGGTCATGCCTGTCGTGCCGGAAACGCTTCTCGCACATCTCTCGGTGACGGCATGAACCTGGGCTTCACACTGAATGGCCAGAGGGTCGCTGTGGAGTGCCAGCCGGAGACGGGGCTCACCGAAATCCTGCGTGACAAGCTGCATCTGACCGCCACCAAGCTAGCCTGCGCCATTGGCCGCTGCGGCGCTTGTAGTGTGCTGTTGGATGGCAGGCTTGCCAATGCTTGCCTACTGATGGCCTGGCAGATCGACGGTGCCGATATTTTGACGGCGGAAGGGCTGGCCTCACATCCACTGGGACAGGCGGTGCGCGCCGGGCTGGCAGAGGAAAACGCCTTTCAATGTGGCTATTGCGCGCCGGGCTTTTCGCTGGCGCTGGTGGCCTTGTTTGCCGACAACCCGCAGGCTGCGGAAAAGGACATTCGCGCCGATCTGGAGGGCAATCTCTGCCGCTGCACCGGCTATCATTCGATCATCAGAGGGGCGTTGAACGCCGCTTGCCGCATTCGCGCCGCACACGCCATTTCCGGAGACTGACATGACCCTGGCACTCGACCCTATCGGCCCGAAGAACGAGGGCGCCAAAGCCTTTCTGGCCCGTCGCCGTAAGCAGATCCTGATCGGCGGCATCTGGCGTGATGCCAGTTCCCGGCAATGGTTCGAGACAGCCGATCCGGCCTCTGGCGAGGTTCTTGCCGAGCTTGCCGAAGGAACGGCTGCCGATGTAGACGAGGCCGTGGCCAGCGCCCGTGCCGCTCTCACCTCTCAGGCATGGAAAGGGCTGACACCCTCCCAGCGGGGCAGGCTGTTGTGGAAAATCGCCGAGTTGATCGATGCCCATGCGGAGGAACTGGCGGAACTCGAAACCCTTGATCAAGGCAAGAGCTTCAGGACCAGCCGGTTTGCCGAAATTCCGGCCAGCGCCGAACAGTTCCGCTATTTTGCTGGGTTCTGCACCAAGATCCTCGGCACCACCATTCCGACCTCTATCGGCTATCAGCCGCAGGGCAAGCAGATCTTTGCTTATACCACCCGTGAGCCTGTCGGCGTGGTCGCGGCAATCACACCCTGGAATTCGCCCCTGCTGATGGCGGCCATGAAGCTTGCGCCAGCGCTGGCCGCCGGTTGCACGGTGGTGCTAAAACCGGCGGAAGAAACCTCGCTGACGGCGCTGCGGCTGGGCGAGTTGATGCTGGAGGCGGGTCTGCCTGACGGCGTGGTCAATATCGTCACCGGCTTTGGCGAAACGGTGGGGGCGGCTCTGTGCACCCATCCCGATGTTGACAAGGTGGCTTTCACCGGATCGACCGAGGTCGGCAGGCTGATTGTGACTGCTGCTGCCGGTAATCTGAAAAAGCTGACGCTGGAACTGGGCGGCAAATCGCCTGCGATCGTCATGCCGGATGCCGACATGGCCCTGACCGTCGAGGGCATTGCGGGCGGCATCTTTAGCAATTCCGGTCAGGTCTGCGTTGCGGCCTCACGTGTCTATGCCCATCGCTCGGTTTGCGAACAGGTGGTGGAAGGGTTAGCAAAGGCCGCTTCCACGTTGCGTCTGGGTCATGGGCTTGATCCCGCCGTTGATCTGGGGCCGCTGGTCAATCGCCGTCAGGCTGACCGTGTGGCGGCCTATGTGGCGGAGGGGAAGGCAGAGGGTGCTGAAATCGCGGCGGGTGGCAGCCAGACAGGGGAAACAGGCACGTTTTATGCGCCGACCGTGGTAACGGGCGTGCGGCCCGACATGCGGTTGATGCGCGAGGAGATTTTCGGTCCTGTCGTTGCGGTAACACCCTTCGACGATGTCGAGGATGCCATAGCGTTTGCGAATGACAGCCCTTATGGGCTGGCGGGTAGTGTTTGGACCCGGGATCTTTCCCAGGCCCACCGATTGGCGGCGCAGGTCAAGGTGGGGACGATCTGGATCAATTGCCATTCCTATTTTTCACCTGAACTGCCGAAGGGTGGACACCGTCAATCCGGCTGGGGTTATGAGAATGGCGCGCCAGGCCTGGAAAATTATTTGGAAACCAAGACGGTCTGTGCGTTGATTTAACGTTGAAAGCTTTTCTACTTTTGAGATCAATGTTGACGATGTTTCTTTCCACCGTGCGCCGCTTTGCGCTTGCCGGACGCAGTGTGATGCAGTTTAAAGTTACTCTGGAGGCGCCAGCTCAAACAGGTTTCAGGACTGATTATTCAGGCGGGAGATACAGATGAAGAAAATATATGGTGACGCAAGCGCGGCCTTGGACGGATTGTTGTTCGATGGCATGACGATTTGCGCCGGTGGTTTCGGGCTTTGCGGCATTCCCGAACGCCTGATTGATGCGATTGTCGCGTCCGGGGTCAAGGATTTGACGATTGCTTCAAACAATGCCGGCGTCGATGGGCATGGGCTTGGAAAACTTCTGCGCACCCGCCAGGTCAAGAAGATGATTTCCTCGTATGTCGGTGAAAACAAGGAATTCGAGCGGCAATTTCTGAGCGGCGAACTGGAAGTCGAATTTTGCCCGCAGGGAACGCTGGCCGAGCGCATGCGGGCTGGCGGCGCGGGCATTCCCGGCTTCTATACGCGAACCGGCGTCGGCACCCAGGTGGCCGAGGGCAAGGAAACGCATATTTTCGATGGCGAAGTCTATCTGCTGGAGCGCGGCATCCGGGCCGATCTGTCGATCATCAAGGGGTGGCGCGCCGATGAGGCTGGCAATCTGATGTTCCGCAAGACAGCCCGCAATTTCAATGCGCCTGCGGCCACATCCGGCAAGGTCTGTGTTGCGGAGGTCGAGGAGATCGTGCCGGTCGGAAGCCTTGATCCCGATGCCATCCATCTCCCTGGCATTTATGTCCGGCGGATGATCAATGGTTCGCCTTATGACAAGAAGATCGAATTCCGCACCGTTACAGTAAGAGGAGCAGCCTGATGTCCTGGAGCAGAGATGAGATGGCGGCACGCGCCGCAAAAGAGCTCAAGGACGGTTTCTATGTTAATCTTGGCATCGGCATTCCGACGCTGGTGGCAAATCATATTCCGCCTGGTGTCGAGGTGACGCTGCAATCCGAAAACGGAATGCTGGGGATCGGGCCGTTTCCCTTTGAGGGTGAAGAGGATGCTGATTTGATCAATGCCGGCAAGCAGACGATCAGCGAATTGCCGTCATCCAGCTATTTTTCGTCCGCCGACAGTTTTGCAATGATCCGTGGCGGCCACATCGACCTGACGGTGCTGGGCGCGATGGAAGTCTCGGCCAATGGCGATATTGCCAATTGGATGGTTCCCGGCAAGATGGTCAAGGGCATGGGCGGCGCGATGGATCTCGTGGCCGGTGTCAAAAAGGTCATCGTGGTCATGGAGCATTGCTCCAAGGCAGGCGAGTCCAAGTTCATTCCCGAATGCACACTGCCGCTGACCGGGCTGAATGTTGTGGACATGATCATTACCGATCTCTGCGTATTCGTGCGGTCTGATCGTGCCGGAGCATTCCGACTGGTGGAACTGGCGCCTGAGGTTACCGTGGCCGATGTCCAGGCCAAGACCACAGCTGCTTTCGAGATCGCCGAAGGCCTTTAACCCAGGCTTCAAGCCAATCATGCCAAAGCCCCTACAGCGTTTGACTATGACGCTGTAGGGGCTTTTTTATTGGGCAGTCGTGACCTCTAAAGAGATCGCTCATAAAATTGGTCCTACCAATTTTATGAGCGATTAGTGAAAAAATCGTGATATTTGAGCATTAATCCGAATATTGCTTAATTCGTAGATTTTTGGTACGACCAATAAAACAAAAGGTTCTACCAATGTCGCTGATCGGGCGCATCGAAGCCATGATTGCTGAGCGCAAGCTCAGTCCGGGAGATCGTCTGCCGCCGGAGCGCAGCCTGGCGGCGGAGCTTGACGTCTCACGGTCGCGGCTTCGGGAGGCAATCCAGCAGTTGATCAGCCGTGGAATCGTCGTCAGCCGTCGGGGTGGGGGCACTTTCGTCGCCATTGAGGACGCCGCCCAATCGTTGGAACGGGCGCTGAAACCGCTTTTGCCGATGGTTCAGGGCGAGGCGGGGTATTGGCGCGATGTGATGGAAATTCGCAAATCGCTCGATACGGATGCTGCCTATTACGCGGCCTTGCGGGCCACGGACCTGGACAAGGAGCGGATGACAGTGGCCTTTGCAGCGATGAGCGCTACGGAAGGCGGCAATCCGCAGAGCCAGGCGCGGGCTGATGCGGCTTTTCACATGGCGATTGCAGAGGCCTCGCATAATGTCGTTCTGCGCCAGATTGTCGCCGGACTATCCGAGCTTTTACAGCACAGCATCGCGCAAAGCCTGATGCAGTTCTATCGCCAGCCGGACCTTGGGCCAGCGTTAGAGCGCCAGCATGGCCTGATTCTGGACACCATCCTGGCCGGTCGACCGGATGAGGCCCGCAAGGCAGCGGCAGATCACCTTGCCTTCGTTGAGGAAAACCTTCGTGTCATCGAGGACAACCGCGCGCGGGAGCAGCGAGCCTCAGAGGCTTTGCAAAGACCCGAATTTCAAGGGGAAAACCTATCATGATCATTTCGTCCTCGACTGATTACCGCGAGGCGGCCCGCCGCCGCCTGCCGCCCTTTCTGTTTCATTACATCGATGGCGGCGCCTATAGCGAGCACACGATGCGCCGCAATATTGATGATCTTGCCGATCTGGCTCTGCGTCAGCGGGTGCTGAAAAGCGTGGGCACAGTTGAAATTTCCACGACGCTTTTCGATGAAGAGCTGTCTATGCCGGTTATTCTCGCGCCCGTGGGACTGACGGGGATGTATGCAAGACGCGGCGAAGTGCAGGCAGCCCGCGCAGCGGAGAAAAAAGGCATTCCGCTGACGCTTTCGACGGTATCCGTCTGCCCGATCGAGGAGGTGCAGGCGGCCAGCAACCGTCCCATCTGGTTCCAGCTCTACGTGCTACGGGACCGTGGTTTTATGAAAAATGCGCTGGAGCGGGCCTGGGCGGCAGGTATCCGTAAGCTAGTGTTCACCGTTGACATGCCTGTACCCGGCGCCCGCTACCGTGATGCCCATTCCGGCATGTCCGGCCCGAATGCTTCTGCGCGCCGCCTTATCCAGGCCGTCATGCACCCCACATGGGCTATCGATGTCGGCCTGTTGGGAAAGCCGCATGATCTTGGCAATGTTTCGGCCTATCGACAGCAAAAAACCAATCTGGCCGACTATGTTGGCTGGCTCGGCGAAAATTTCGACCCCTCGATTGGCTGGAAGGATCTCGAATGGATCCGGGATTTCTGGAAGGGACCGATGCTCATCAAGGGCATTCTTGATCCGGAGGATGCGAAAGATGCCGTGCGCTTCGGCGCTAATGGCCTTATCGTCTCGAACCATGGCGGGCGCCAGCTGGACGGCGTTCTGTCTTCCGCCCGTGCCTTGCCAGCCATTGCCGCTGCGGTCAAAGGTGACCTGACGATCCTTGCCGATTCCGGCATTCGCTCGGGTCTGGATGTCGTGCGGATGATCGCGCAGGGAGCCGATGGCGTGTTGATCGGACGCGCTTTCGTCTATGCATTGGCCGCTGCCGGGCAGGCGGGCGTGGAGAATCTGCTCGATCTCTTCGCCAAGGAAATGCGGGTTGCCATGACGCTGACCGGCGCGCGTTCTATCGCCGAAATCTCACCCGATAGCCTGGTGCGTGGCCTCTGAAAACCCAGAGTTTGCCTTAGGAAACGTGGAGCCGGTTTTGCGGAAGATCCACATGGGGTTCGACGGAGGTCGGCTTGGATCACGTTGGTCGCGTGAATTTTTTGCAATGACTTTTCCGCATGTCCCTCTTTGCCGGGGCATGGATGAGGCGCCTGTGGCCAACAGCTGAGGTGCCCATTGATCAATGGTGATATTGACGTTTTGGAACAGCAAATGTCACGTCTCTGTCGTCCGCACGTTTCCTTTGATGTCTTCCGATAGCTGTGCATGGTTGCGTTCCGTCAATTCCCGTAGGAATGGGGTTCATGCGCCATACGGTGTGTATTTATCAAATTTTTTATTTTATCAATTTTCCGTATTGAATAATTATCAAAAAACGATAATTTATAAAAACATCATCAGGGAGGATCAAATGGCATTCACAGCCGTTCAAGCAGGTGCGTACCTGCATCACGTTGCATTCGAAAGCTCCAATCCTGAGCGTCTGGCGCGGTTCTATGCCGATGCCATGGACATGAAGCTCGAAAAGGTTGGAGACGAGTGGATTTGTGAAGGGCCAAAGCGCCGCTTCATCGCCGTTGCTGGAGCTGACAAAAAGCTGGCTTATTCCGGACTTGCTTGCCGCAATGTCGAAGGGCTTGCGCTTCTGCGGGCCCGAGTCGATGCCGAAGGCATTGCGGTGCTGGCCAGCCCTTCGCCCTATTTTGAAGATGGTGCATTCGCGGTTCGCGATCCCGACGGACGTATGGTGTGCTTCGGTGTGGCCAAGCCAGACAAGCCGGGCGCCAAGGGTATCCAGGGGCCAACGCAGCATCTGACCTATGCATCCGAGGATGTGGCCGCGTTTGTCGACTTTTACGTCGGCAAGCTGGGTTTCCAGCTGACAGACCGTGTGCTGCATGAAGATGGCCGGCTTGCCACCGCCTTCACGACCTCCAATCACGAGCATCACACCATCGCCTGCTTCTATACGCCGGGCCGCGTTGGCGTCGATCACCATTCCTACGAGGCTGGGGAATGGAACTATATCCGTGATTGGTGCGATCATCTGGCAACTCATGATATCCAGCTCAGCTGGGGTCCCGGTCGCCATGGTCCTGGCAACAATCTCTTCATTTTCATCACGGATCCGGATGGCAATTGGATCGAGATCTCGGCTGAACTGGAAGTTATCTACGATCGCGACACGATGGATTGGCCGCAGCATCCGCGCACGCTCAACAAATGGGGCGAAGCGATTCTTCGCTCGTGATCCGGTTGTCAGATCTCACTTCCAAGACCAATTCTAGGAATTAGTGACATGCAATTTTTAAGTTACACCCGGCTTGGCCGGGCCGGTTTCGGCGTTCGCGTCGACAACGGTATCGTTGATCTCACCGGCAGGCTCGCCGCCGATGTCGTCACGCTGAAACAAGCCATCGAAGCCGGTCTGCTCGAGAGCGCTCAGGATTATATCTCCGGGCGGCGAGCAGAGTTTACTGAGGCTGATATCGCGCTTCTGCCCGTTGTGCCGGATGCCGGCAAAATCCTCTGCGTCGGTTTGAACTATGAAACCCATCGTGCGGAAACCAAGCGGCCCGACGCCAAATATCCGACGATCTTCACCCGTTTCGCTGACACTCAGATCGCTCATCGCCAGCCAATCCTGAAGCCCCGTGTATCGGATCATCTGGATTATGAAGCCGAACTTGCTGTCGTCATCGGTCGCGGCGGACGCTACATCGCCGAGGAAAATGCTCTCGATCACGTGGCTGGCTATACCTGCTATAACGATGCAACCATCCGGGATTGGCAGCGGCATACGTTCCAATTCACGCCGGGCAAGAATTTCCCGGCAACCGGTGCATTTGGACCGCAGCTCGTAACCCCCGATGAAGTTGGCGATTACACGAAGTTGAAAATCACCGGCCGTCTCAATGGTCAGGTGATGCAGGATGCAACACTGGCCGATCTGATCTTCCCCATCGCCACCCTGATTTCTTATTGCTCGCACTTCACGCCGTTGCAGCCCGGCGACGTGATCCTCACGGGCACGCCAGGTGGTGTTGGAGATCGCCGGGAGCCACCCCTGTTCATGAAGGCGGGGGATGTTTTCGAAGTGGATATTCCCGGCGTTGGTTTGCTGGTCAACGCTGTCGGCACGGAGCCCTGAACAGCGCAGCCCTTAGCAGCACGGCCCTGGGGCGCGGGGCGGGAGGACTGCGCCACCCATCTACAGCATGGCGCCCTGGGTTCATTCGGACCCAGGGACGAAAAACTCTGTATTTGTAGGGTGTTGCAGTGAAGTTTAATAGACAGAACACGATGCGGGCGCTGTAACATTCAGCGTGGAGAGGAGGGCCTGATGAACGCCGAGGAACTTGAGACCGAAGTCGAGGTCGTCATTGTCGGGGCGGGTCCAACCGGACTGACCCTGGCTAATCTTCTGGGCGGCATGGGTGTGTCGGTGGCGCTTGTCGAGCGCAACCTGACCACGGTTCAGGAGCCGCGTGCCGTATCCATCGACGACGAGTCGATGCGAACCATGCAAGCTATCGGGTTGGAGGACGCGGTAGAGAAAATCGTGGTGCGCGGCTATGGCTCACGTTATCTTTCGCCGGCCGGCGAGTTGTTTCTGACCGTGGAGCCGACGTCGCGCGATTATGGTTTCGACAAGCGCAATGCATTTCAACAGCCGGAATTGGAAGCGCTTTTGCGCGAGGGGCTAGCCCGTTATCCCAATGTGATCCAGTTTTTTGGCTGGGATATGCAAACATTTTCCCAGACTGCGGATTCCGTTACCGTGGAAATCGCCCATGCGGCGAAAGGAACCCGCGTCATCCGGGCGCGCTATATGGTCGCCAGTGACGGAGGACGTTCCCCAACACGTGGAAAACTCGGCGTCCATCTTGTCGGCTCCACCTTTGTGGAGCGTTGGCTGATTGTCGATCTGGTACGGACGGAAAATCGTTTTCGTCATACGCAGGTCCATTGCGATCCTGCTCGCCCGTGTATATCGCTGCCCGGCCCGGACAATATCCGTCGTTACGAATTCATGCTGCATACCAATGAGGACGAGAAGGACGCGACTGAGGAGGCCTTTGTCCGTGGCCTTCTGGAGCGTGTTGGACCTGACCGGGATTGTGAATTTCGCCGCGTGCGGGTCTATACATTCCATGCCCGTCTGGCTGATCGCTGGCGGGACGGCAATATCTTTCTCGCCGGCGATGCCGCGCATTTGACGCCTCCATTTGCGGGGCAGGGAATGAATAGCGGCCTGCGTGATGCGCATAATCTGGCCTGGAAACTGGCGGAAGCATTGCGTGGCGATATGCCGTCCGATTTCCTGGATAGCTACGAGATTGAGCGGCGTCCGCATGCCTGGGAAATGATAGCATTGGCGCTGCGCATGGGGCAGGTGATGATGCCGGAAAATGGCATTAAGGCCCTTTTGACGAGGGCCGCTTTTCGTATCCTTGGGCTCTATCCGCCTGTCCGTGATTATTTCGCCCAAATGCGCTACAAGCCAAAGCCACGCTTTCGCCAGGGACTTCTATGGCCCGACTCCAGACCGGAGAAGGAAACCATGGTGGGTCGCCTCGTGCCGCAGCCCGTGGTGGAAGACAGCCACCGGCACCGCGTATTGCTTGACCGCGTCTTGCCGGATGGACCGGTTGCTCTGGTCTTTGATGAATTCCCTGACCGTGCTTTGTCCATCGATGTTATCAGGGCTCTGGAGGCGGCGGGTGCAACTGTGGTCGGTTTGACCCCTGAATGGATGAATCCCATTGACGGCATTTTCCCGGTTCACCGGGATGTTGGGCGACTGTTCAGCGCCGGTCCGATGAAATCCTATCTTGGCCATGTCCTTTTGCTGCGCCGTGACCGATATATAGCGGCAGCCACGCCTATCGCTGATGCCCTGCATCTGGTGGAAAAGCTGGGGATGCTTGGTCCACGCCCGGTGATCCGGGCAGAAGTAAAAAACTCTTTGGCTGCGGCATCCTAGTGCACTGACGCATTCACTTCGTTCATGCTTTCGTGCACTCATTTTTTGTTTATGCATCGATTTTTCCAAACTCGGCTGAGGCCTCCGTTTGGATCGATGCACTAGCGTTTATTCGAGAGCCAATCTGCAAGATACCGGCGCATCAGCCTGTTGTTGAGCGCCCGTGTGGAGAGCATGGTGTTTGCCGCAGAAGTTCGCCAATTCAGGCAATAAGAATACTGCTCTTCATATCTTCGCAGTTAGTTATAAAATATCATAAAATGATAATTAAAATTTTAAATACGAAATTTTATTAGATTTTATGATAATAAACTTGATAAAGCGCAGGAATTGATAATAATCGTTCTTGTCGTCGTGGAGAGCCTGGGACATCGGGAAATGTCGTCAGACACGTCAGAAGAAGTTCGCGGCGATAAGAAAAGACGACGCCCAAATCTGCAGGACATGCCTTGCCGTTATCAGCGCAGGGCTCGCGATCTAGCATCATCAGTTCATTGAACAATTTTGCCTTCGATCGGGTCTGTTTTCCGGATTTGTCGGCAGCGTCGTGCCTTTTGCGCTGTCGTTTTTCGAGGGCTAGCCAAAGGGGGAGGCACAATTGACGATCATTGGTGGAGGAGCACTATGATGACCGAACTGAAGTTTACACGCCGAGGTGCCCTTGGGTTGCTGGCTGCTGCGCCATTGGCCGGTTGGGCCGGGCAGGGACGAGCCGCCAGCCAGCCGATCAAAATCGGGCTGGTGCTGACCATGTCCGGTCCGTTCGCATCGAGCGGACAAATCATGGCCAATGCGGCGAAACTCTACCTGGAGACTGAGGGTAAGTCCGTGTTGGGGGATATTCCGGTCGAACTGGTCATCCGCGACGACGGCGGTGCCAATCCCGATGTGGCCAAACGACTGGTTCAAGAACTGGTGACGCGTGACAAGGTGCAATATCTTGGCGGCTTCCAGTGGACGCCCAACGCCAATGCTGTGGCTCCATTGTTGATGAAGGCCAAGATGCCCTGCGTCTTGTTCAATGCGGCAGGCGCTAATACCACACAGCTTGCGCCCTGGTATGTGCGCACGGCCTTTACCCATTGGCAGGTGAACCAGCCATTGGGCGAATGGGCGGCGGCCAAGCGCGGTTTCAAGCGAGCCTACCTGCTGACCACGGATTTTGCCCCTGGCCACGATGCAGAGGAAGCGTTTACGAAAGGCTTCACGTCCAAGGGAGGAAGCATTGTCGCCTCGGTGAAAATGCCGATCCAGAGCACAAATTTCGTCCCCTTTCTGCTCGCAGCCAAGCAGGAGAAGCCGGATGTGGTCTTTGCATTCCATCCCGGCGGTGTGCAAGCCTCTGCGTTCATGCGGGCCTATCAGGAAGCCGATCTGCGCGGCGCGGGCATTCAGTTGATTGGTCCGGGAGACCTGACAAGCGACGAGGAATTGCCGAATATCGGCGCAGCAGCACTCGGCGTCATCACCGCTGGCCAATATAGCATGGCCGGTGATCGCCCCGCCAATACCGCTTTTGTTGAGGCCTGGAAGAAAGCCTATACGTTCAATCCCGTCCGGCCCAATTATATGGCCGTCGGCGCTTATGATGGCATGCATCTGATCTGCTCAGCTATTGCCGCCACCAAGGGTGCTTCCGATGCCGCCGGTGCCATGGCCGCGATGAAGACCTTCAAAGCAGAGCAAAGCCCGCGTGGGCCAATTTCGATCGACCCCGAGACGCGCGACATTGTGCAGAATATCTACATCCGTGAAGTGCGCGAGAAGAACGGCGAGCTTGCCAATGTGGAACTCGAAACTATTCCAGACGTCAAAGACCCCTGGAAGGTTGAGCATCCTCTCTGATCTCCGGTCGCTCAGCACGTCCGGCTAGCGCTTGTCTGGGGAACTGGAACCCGTTTTCCCTAAAAGACAAATGAAAACAATGGAAACGAGAGTCCGTCTGGTTCGATTTGAACCTGACGGACTCTCGGAGTCATCCCGCAATATTGCCGGATGACAGGGAGGAGGCTTGTCATGACACTGGTGGAAGTTGCGTTCCAGTCGCTTGCCTATGCAAGCGTGCTTTACCTCATATCCGTCGGCCTGTCGGTAACCCTCGGTCTGATGGGTTTCGTCAATCTGGCGCACGGCGTTTTCGCCATGGCCGGTGGCTATATAGCGGCCACCGCCATCAGCGCCTGGGGCCTGCCCTGGCCGCTCATGTTGATCTGCGCTCCCCTTGTTGTTGCGCTCCTGGCGGCGGTGGCGGAAAAGCTGCTCTATGCCCGGCTTTACGGTCGGTCTGAGCTGGATCAGGTTCTCTTCTGCATCGGATTGATCTTCATCGTCGGTGCGCTGGCGCGGTTGTTTTTCGGGCCGTTGATGCGCCCCGTCGTCATTCCCGAGTTTCTGGCGCAAAATCTGACGGTGGGGCCTTTCTCATTCTATCTCTACAAGCTGGTGGTGATCGGTATCGGTATCATGACTGCCGCATTCATTCTGTTTGTGCTTGAGCGCAGCCGGATCGGCGCCATCATCCGGGCCTCCGTTGAAAACCGGGGCATGGCGGAATCGATCGGCATTCGCACCAAACATGTGTTCATGGCGACCTTCGCCTTTGGGGGCGCGCTCGCGGCCCTAGGCGGCATGCTGGGGGCGGATGTCTTCGGGCTCAATCCGTCCTATGCCTTTGATATTCTCGTCTATGTTCAAATCGTCGTGGCTGTCGCTGGCCTTGGCACGCTGCGGGGCTCTTTCGTCGCAGCACTTCTGGTCGGCACAGTCCAAACCGTTTCGGCCTATTATGTGCCAGCTTTCGGCACCGTCATGCTGTTTCTCCTGGTCTTCATTCTGCTGCTGGTCAGGCCGCGCGGATTGTTTGGAAGGGTATAAAGTTGAAAATGTCAGATCGCTCCACTTTTGTCTCTCCACCATCGACGTTTGCCGGCTTCTTGCGCCGCAAGCATGGGTTCAACCCGGCTGATGGCCTGATCGTCCTTGCGTTGGTGCTGGTGCCGTTGCTTGGCGATGATTATTACGCGCTCGGTTCGCAAATCCTGATCACCGTTATCTTCGCCTTGTCCCTCGATCTTCTGGTCGGCTATGCCGGGATCGTCACCCTAGGCCACGCCGCCTTTTTCGGGGTTGGCGCCTATGCCACCGGCATTGCCTCCAAATACGGTTGGGGTGAGCCATTGAGCGGCCTGTTGATCGGCGCAATGGCAGCCGGGCTGATGGGCGCGGTCGTTGGAGCCATTGTTTTACGCACGGCACGCTTCACCTTGCTGATGCTGACGCTTTGTACGGTGTTTCTGTTTGGCGAGATCGCCAACAAGGCGACCTGGCTGACCGGTGGCGTCGATGGCTTGGTGGGCATGGAGACCTGGCCGGTTTTCGGCCTTTACGAATTCGATCTGCTTGGCCAGGTCGGTTATTGGTTCTCGGCCCTGGTCTTTCTGCTTGTCTGGCTTGGGGTGCGCCGATTGGTGCATTCGCCTTTCGGGCAGTCGATCATGGCGATTCGCGACAATCCCGGTCGCGCCGCTGCCATCGGCATCGCGGTCCGGCCGCGCACCTTGCTGATCTTCGTCATTTCCTGCTTGCTGGCCGGGCTCGCCGGTGCCCTGCAAGCCCAGGTCAATCAATTCGTTGGCCTGAAGGATATGAGTTTCGAACTGTCGGCAACCATCCTGGTGATGTTGGCGCTTGGTGGCTCAGGGCGGCTTTACGGCGCGATTATTGGACCTGCTGTCTACCTCATCGCCCAGGACATCTTGTCGAAAGACAATCCTGTCATGTGGCAGCTCTGGCTGGGGATCATCCTCGTGGTGCTCGTTCTGTTCGCACCAGGGGGCATTACGCGGATTTTGGCTCAACTGCGCGGAAGGATCGGTCGATGAGCGCTTTGCAGCTTGAAAACCTTACCTTGCAATTCGGTGGACTGGTGGTCACCAATAATGTGTCGCTCGTGCTTGAGAAGGGTGCACGCCACGCATTGATCGGGCCAAACGGTGCTGGCAAGACGACGCTGATCAATCTCATCACCGGCAGGCTGACCCCACGCAAGGGGGCGATATTTCTCGATGGTATCGACCTCAAGGGCATGGCGCAGCACAAGCGCGTTGGGCTGGGATTGGTGCGCAATTTCCAGGTCACCAATCTGTTTACCTCCTTCACAGCCCTTGAAAATATCGCGCTTGCGATTGGCGAACGTGAAGGCTTTGGGTTTTCGATGGCAGGGCATCATGGCTTCCCGGCAAAAGTGGTCGCGGAAGCAGAAGAGATCGCCAGCCGTATGCGCCTTGCCAATGTCCCCCATGTTCCGGTCCGCGATCTGGCCTATGGCCAGCAGCGCCTCGTGGAACTGGCGGTCGCCATGGCCCTGCGCCCGAAAGTGCTGTTGCTGGATGAGCCTGCCGCTGGACTGCCTGCGGCGGATCATGAGGTGATCCTCACTATTCTCGATGAATTGCCAGCCGATGTTGCCGTCTTGCTGATCGAGCACGATATGCCGCTGGTTTTCCGCTTTGCACGGGACATCACGGTCTTGGCCGAGGGAACCATCATCGCGCGTGGCACGCCAGAGGAAATTCGCCATGACGCCAATGTCCGTGCCGCTTATCTGGGGAACCGTTCATGACCGCAGACCTGCTCGAAATCCGAAATGTCGTCAGCGGTTACGGCCCGACCCGCATTATCAATGGCATTGACCTGACCCTGCCCATGGGGGGTGGGCTCGCGCTGCTTGGGCGCAATGGCGCTGGCAAAACCACACTGCTCTGCACCATTGCCGGGCGCTTGCCGCTCAAGGAAGGCAGCATTCGTTTTAACTCTGCGGAAATCGGCGGGCTTTCTCCCAGCCAACGCTGCCGGCTTGGCATAGGCTTCGTGCCGCAGGAGCGGCAGATTTTTGCCACCTTGAGCGTCGAGGAAAACCTGCGCATCGCCGATCTTCGCCGAGGATGGACGATGGAGCGGGTCTACGATCTTTTTCCCCGTCTTGCAGAACGGCGGAAAAATGGTGGCAACCAGCTTTCCGGTGGAGAGCAGCAGATGTTGGCGATAGGCCGTGCGTTGATGAGCCAACCGACCTGCCTCCTGCTGGATGAACCTTTTGAGGGCTTAGCGCCGGTTATTGTCGATATGCTGCTTGAAGCGCTTATCAAGCTTCGCAAGGAAAGCGAAATGTCGATGATCATCGTTGAACAGCATGCGAAACTGGCGCTTGAAATCGCCGAACAGGGCATGGTTATCGAACGCGGCCAGGTCCGCGTCAGCGGTTCGCGTGAAAGCTTGCTCCAGGATTGGACCGAGATCGAGGATATGCTGGCCGTGACGCATTAAAGTTTGCCTTAGGAAAAGCGGGGCCTGATTTTCCCGAAAAGGCAAAAAAACAAGAGCAAAGACGATCTGTCCGGTTCAGATTGAGGCGAACAAATCGTCTGCGATGACGGCAGTCATTGTTATCTCGGAACGCCATCCGGGCGCAGTTGCCGTCTTTGTGCTGCTATACGGAACGGGGCGTTCATCGCACCATAACCACCATAGGCGCCGCGCCTCTCGACGATTTCGAAGAAAAAGCCCTCACCGAAGGTGCGGCTGTAGATCTGGAAATACTCGCCATTGTCGTCGCGGTCGTAAAGGATGCTGGCCGAACGTAGTGCATCGGCAAAATCCGGCTCCAGACCGAAGCGGGCTTCCAGATCGTCATAATAGTTGCGCGAGATGGTCAGCGCCTGGAAGCCGCAGGCTGAGAGTGCCTGCGCCGTCGCAAAGATATCGTCGGTCGCCAGGGCGATATGCTGGATGCTGGTGCCGAAGCCTTCTTCGAGAAACTTTCCGGCGACGGTTTTCCGGTTATCCGCGCCGTTCAACGTCACCCTGAAACGAGGATATGGCTTGCTTTCGATGGCCTGGCTGCGCACCAGCCCGCCCGGATCGACCACATCGACCATGGGCGTGCGCCGCGTGGCGAAGATCGAGCCGTAAAACAGCAGGCATGTCAGCATCTCGTCATAGCGGGTTGTCTGGGCGAGATGGTCGATACGGGTCAGGCGGGTATTTGCCGGAGCCTGATCGGCGTCTACGTCTTTGAATTCCTGTTTCCAGATGCCGGACAGGGCAGGCGTGTCATCAAGGAAATAAATGACGCCATTGCTCACGCCTTGAATGGCGGGCACGGGTACTTCGCCCGGTTTGCGTGGTTCGGAGAAGCTGGTTGCCCCCAACGCCGTGGCACGTTTCAAGGCGTCCTCTGCGTGCCCCACCTTCATGCCGAAGGCGTAGGCACTGGTTCCGTGGATTGCGTAGGACGCGCCGGCAAAACTGTTGTTCGTCGTATCGGTGTTGATGAGAATGCGGATGTCGCCCTGGGTGTAGAGGTCAAGATCCCTGTTGCGATGGGTCGCGGTTTTCGAAAAGCCGAGCGTCGCTAAGAATGCTGCCAGATCCTGTTTTTCCTCGACCGATGTCGCAAATTCCACGAATTCGACGCCCTGGGTTTCGACAGGGGCTGGCATGGCAGGGGCGCTGAGCCGGATATCGGGTTCGAGGCGTTGGACCTGGTCCATGAGGTAGACCAGCGAGCGGTGGCCGTCCTCGGCAATGGCTCGCGGTGATCCTCCTCGGAACTGGTCGTTGAAAATCTCCAGGGATAGCGGCCCGGTATAGCCTGTGGCTGCCACGGCGCGCATGAAATCGACCACCGGCAAATCGCCTTCGCAGGGCATATTGCGGAAATGGCGGCTCCAGTAGAGCAGATCCATGTCGAAAAGCGGCGCATCCGCCAGTTGGACGATGAAGATCTTGTCGCCGGGAATCGAACGGATCGAGTTTGGATCGATCTTGCGCGACAGGGTGTGAAAACTGTCGAGGATCAGGCCGACATTGGCATGGTTTGCCCGGCGGACGACTTCCCAGGCATCCCTGTGATCGTTGACGTGACGGCCCCAGGCGAGCGCCTCGTAGCCGACGCGGACGCCATGCTTTGCGGCGCGTTCGCCCAGTTCCTGGAAATCGGCGGCGGCCCGGTCGATGCCGCCCAGCGAGATTGGCGAGACATTTGAGCAGATCAGCATCAGGTCGGTGCCAAGCTCATCCATGATCTCGAATTTGCGCTCGGCCCGCTCGAAAGCGCGGGCGCGGTGCAGTTCCGGCATGCCTTCGAAATCGCGGAAGGGTTGGAACAGGGTGATGTCGAGGCCGTGGTCGGCGACCATTTTCGCCACATCCCGGGGCGAGGCGTCATAAGTCAGGAAGTCGTTTTCGAAAATTTCGACGCCGCTAAAGCCAGCCTTGGCAATGGCTGCCAGCTTTTCCGGAAATTCCCCACTGATCGATACGGTGGCAATCGATGTCCGCATGGTTACTGTCCCGGGGCGTGAATGGGTGCTGGCATGGGTGCTCGTCCGGTCGCTTTTGTCTGGGCTTGCCATATTGCTTCCTTTCCGGCTTTATGTACTGCTTGGTTAAGAAGTAGAGCCTGGCGCTGCGGCCTGGCGGCGGATGGATGATGAAACGGGACGCAACCACGCAAGACGGTAAAGAGGCTCGCCCGGCCAAAGGGGAGTCTGGCAAACGGGACCCGGCCAAACGGGATCCCGAAGGCGTTCGCCGCGACATTCTGTCGGTGGCGATGGACGAGTTTTCGCAAAACGGCCTGTCGGGTGCGCGGATTGATGAGATTGCCGCCAGAACCCGCACGTCCAAGCGGATGATCTACTATTATTTCGGAGACAAGGAAGGGCTTTACCAGCGCGTTCTGGAGGAAGCCTATGGCAAAGTGCGCGGCGGAGAAATGGACCTGGAGCTGGAAGGGCTCGATCCCATCGCCGCCCTCGACAAGCTCTGTCGGTTTACCTTCGACCATCACCGCCGCAACCCTGCCTTCATCCGTATGGTGATCATCGAGAATATTCATCACGGTCGCCATATGCAATTGTCCGAGACGATCAGGGGTCTCAACCAACCGGCAATCGAGGCCCTGCACGGCGTTTTGCGGCGCGGACAGGAGCAGGGACTGTTCCGGCAGGGCATCGACCCGCTTGAATTGCACTGGCAGATCAGCGCGCTGTCGTTTTTCAATGTGTCGAACGCGGCCAGCTTTTCCGTCATTTTCGGCAATGCGCTGTTCACGGCGGACGGCCAGGAGACCTTGTCGCGCCACGTGGCCGACATGGTGCTGCGCTATGTGCTGCGTGCCGAGCATATCAGCCCGATCGAGCAACGCGGCTGATAAGATGGCGCAATGCCATTTCATAGCCCTCGATGCCCAGTCCCGCGATGACGCCCTCCGCCCGTGTTGAAACGTAGGAGTGATGCCGGAACACCTCCCGCTTGTGGATGTTGGAAATATGCACTTCGATGACCGGTGCCTCAAAGGTGTTGAGGGCATCGAGGATCGCCACCGACGTATGGGTGAAGGCACCGGGATTGATGACGATTCCAGCCGCCTTGCCGCGTGCCTCGTGGACCCAGTCGATGATCTCGTATTCCCGGTTGCTCTGCGCGAAAAAGATCGAATGTCCTGCCGCCTCGGCAATCGCGCGGCAATTGTCCTCGACATCGACAAGGGTTTCGCGACCGTAAATCTCAGGCTGACGTTGGCCGAGAAGGTTGAGGTTTGGACCGTTCAGGATGAAAAACAGGCTCATGCGGCTGCCTCCGAAACACAAAGTTCAGTGAAATGGGCGCTCATCCGCTCGGCATCTGGCTCGTAGCCGCAGAACAGACGGAAAGCGCCGACTGCCTGAAACACGGCCATCCCGCCGCCGGGCAGTGTTTGGCAGCCCTTGTCGCGCGCCGTTGCGATCAGTTCGGTGACGAGTGGCATATAGACGATGTCGGCAACCCAATGGCGCGGCTCGATCAGATCCGCGGCGACCGGCAGTCCCGGATGAGCCGGCATGCCGACCGGGGTGGCATGAATAAGGCCATCGGCCTCGGCTAAGGACTGGCTTGGATCGGTGACAGCATTGGCGCGTCCCGCGTTGAATCTGTCATTGAGTGCCGCTGCCAGCCCTTCGGCTCTTGTCCGGTCCTGGTCGAAAATGTCCAACTGTTCGATCCCCAATTTCAGCGCGGCATGGGCAACGGCCACGCCTGCACCGCCTGCTCCGATCAGCAAGGCGCGCTTCAGCGCTGCATTCGGCAGGCCGCGCCGGAAGCTTTCGTAGAAGCCTGACCAGTCGGTATTATGGCCGATCCGCTTGCCATCTCGAAAGACCACCGTATTCACGGCGCCCAGCATCCGGGCATCTTCCGAGAGATCATCGAGAAAGGGAATGACCGCCTGTTTGAAGGGATGGGTGATATTGGTGCCAGCAAATCCGCGTGTCTGGCACTCGTCCAGCAGGTCAGGCAGTGCGCTTTCCGGCAGGTTGCGCACATGAATGTCGATCAATTCGTAGCGATAATCCAGCCCATGGGCCGCTCCTTCGCGCATATGCATGGCAGGGGATTTGGAGAGCTGGATATCGGTGCCGATCAGGCCGACGTGAAGAATGGGTTTTTCTGTCATGATTGCGTCCACTTGGGCGGTCTGGTGAAAGCTCTTACCTGCCTGTTACGTTATCTCTGCGGCAGTCCCGCTCAGTGATGGGCGAGAATTTCGCCCAGGAAGGTGCGGGTGCGCTGATGCTGCGGATTGCGGAAGAACTCTTCCGGTGGTCCTTCCTCGATGATCTGCGCGGAGGCCATGAAAACAACGCGATCTGCAACCTGACGGGCAAAGCCCATTTCATGGGTGACGCAGATCATCGTCATACCGTCGCGGGCAAGACCGATCATCGTATCCAGCACTTCCTTGACCATTTCAGGGTCAAGAGCCGAGGTGGGTTCATCGAACAGCATCGCCTTCGGTTCCATGCAAAGTGCGCGCGCAATAGCGACGCGTTGCTGCTGACCGCCGGAAAGCTGGGCGGGATATTTGTCGGCCTGATCCAGAATGTGAACGCGATCCAGATATTTGCGGGCGACCTCTTCGGCCTGTGGCTTCTGAAGCCCCTTCACCCGCATTGGGGCAAGGGTGCAGTTTTCCAGGATCGTCATATGCGGAAACAGGTTGAAGCTCTGGAACACCATGCCAACCTCGCGGCGTACTGCGTCGATGGTGCGGCTCGCGCTGGTGAGCGTGGTGCCTTCGACGGTGATCTTGCCCTCCTGGATTTCCTCCAGATGGTTTATGCAGCGGATCAATGTCGATTTTCCGGAGCCGGACGGCCCGCAAAGGACGATTTTTTCGCCTTTGCGGACTGTCAGGTTGATGTCTTTCAGCGCGTGGTAGGCTCCATACCACTTTCCAACGCCTTCAAGTGCGATCAGTGGAACCTGTGCGGTGGATTGTTGCATGGAAGCCTCTCCATCACTTCGCGGTGAACGGGATGTCCGGAAGCGAATCCGGGAATGCCGGAACATCGCGCTTCATCCACTTGGCGTAGATCTTTGCCAGTTGGCCATCGGCCTTGATCTTGTCGATGAAGCTGTTGATGCTTTCGTTCCAGTCCTTCTCGCCCGGACGCATGCCCGCGCCGTTATAGAGCGTGACGAGGTCGAACTTCGTTTCATACTTGCCCGCAGCGGCAGCGTTCAGCCGATCGCCATAGAACTGGTTGCCACCAACAGCCTCGACCTGACCTGAAACCAGAGCCTGGATGTTTGCTGCGTCATCATCGAAACGCAGGATGCTGGCCTTGCTGCCTGCGCCAGCGGTGATGGCGGTATCCATGGCACTGGATTTCGGCACGCCGACGGAAACGCCGGTCAGATCGTCATAGCTTCCGATCTTCTTGTCCTTCGGACCGTAGACCGACAGCACGTTGCCAGCATAGGGCTTGGAGAACTGGATGGTCTTGGCGCGGTCGGCAGTCATACCCATTGTTGCAAACAGGATATCGACCTTGCCGGTCATCAGGGCTGGAATGCGGTTTGCCACGGCCAGCGGCACGAATTCGGCCTTGACGCCGAGATAGTCTGCATAGGCCTTGCCGATATCGGCATCCAGACCGTCCTGCACGCCGCTGGAATTGACAAAGCCCCAAGGCGAATTGTCGCCCTGAATGCCGATCACCACTTTGCCTTTGGCCTTGGCCTGTTCCAGCGTCCCGGCGAAGGCCGTGGCGGGGGCGACGAGCGGCATGGCCGCCGCTGCCGCGATGAGGGCGAGCGCTGTGCGGCGCTTGATTGTCGTTGTCGTGGATTTCATCATTTGCTCCTCCTTACAAAGCTGATGAGAGTGGTGCTTGGCACCAAACTTGATGTCGTCTTTTGTTGTGCTTTCCTTGTTTTCGATTTTGTATTGAGGAAAGCCGGTTTCTACACGTCGTCTGGTAAATCTTACCGGGCGGCGGCTTGCAGCCGTTTCTCTTTTCTGGCGCCCCAGAGTGAAAGCGGCCAGCAAATCAGGAAATAGATGATGCCGACGATGGCAAAGACCGTCAGCGGCCGGAATGTCTGGTTGGAGACGATCTGCCCCGCCCGCGACAGTTCCACGAAGCCGACAATGGCGGCGAGCGAAGTCCCTTTGATCAATTGTACCAGAAACCCGATGGTGGCGGGCAGGGAGACTTTGAAAGCCTGCGGCAGCACCACGTCCTTCATGATCGATCCGTAATGCAGGCCGAGCGCCTTGGCGGCTTCCGTCTGTCCCTTGGGAACCGCCTGAATGCCGCCGCGCCAGATATCGCCCAGGAAGGCGCTGGCATGCAGCGTGAAGGCAATGGCGACGGCGATCCAGGCATCCACGTCCAGACCGAGCAACGCAACGCCGTAATAGACGACGAAGAGTTGCATCAGCAGCGGCGTGCCTTGGAAGACAGCGATATAGCCAGCGGTCGCCTTGCGCAGAGCTGCGTTCTCGGCCACCCGGGCCAAAGCGACGCAAAGACCGAAGAATCCGCCGCCGACAAAGCCGATGGCGGTCAATGCCAGCGTCCATTTCAAACCTTGCAGCAGGAAGAACAGTTCATTGGGTCCGATAGAAGCCATCGTCTTTGCCTCACTTTACCGGGTAACTGAAGAAAATGCGGGAAATGAGCGCAAAAGCCCCCATCATCAGCGAGGAAATCACCAGGTAAAGCAGGGTGATCGAGAAATAGACCTCGAAGGACCGGAACGTATCCGCTTCGATTTTCTGGGCAACGGACGTTAATTCGTAAGCTGCAATTGACGTACAGACCGAGGTTGTCAGCGTCAGCATGACGAACTGGCTGGTGAGCGAAGGGTAGACGGCGCGTAAAGCTGGCTTGAGAATGATGTGGCGCAGGATTTGCGCCCGGTGCAGGCCGAGCGCAAGACCCGCCTCCACTTGCCCCTTGCCAATGGAGTCCACACCGCCGCGAATGATCTCAATGGCATAGGCCCCGCCGTTCAGGCCGAGAGCGACAATTGCCGTGACGGTCGGGTTGAGCCGGACGCCGATTTGCGGAAGGGCGAAGAAGATGAAGAAGATCTGGACGAGGAAGGGCGTATTTCGGATCAGTTCGACAAAACCGATCGTGGCGCCCCTGAGGATACGCGAGGGTGACCGGCGCGCAACAACCCCGAAAATGCCAATGATGGTGGCAATGGACATGCCTGCGATGGCAAGACCAATGGTTGCGAGGCATGCCAGGATCAATTCCGGCAAACGCTCGATCACAACCGAAAAGTCGAGAGTGTAACCCATTTTCCCTCCCAGGCATTGTCTAAGCCCTGACTGACAAGGCTTTAAAGCTCCCCATGCAAGCCGATAAGGCGGGCACGTTCCCTTTATTTTCCGCGGGTCGTGGCGCTCTCTCCTCGCGCCCAACCTCCGTCGTTAATATGTTTGTACCAGTTAGTTCATACTTAGGCAATATGATTTGCAAAAGATCAATTGATGTTGATTCACTCTGTTTGGGTGTTTCAAGCGCGAAAGGAACTGCACCATTTCACGTCCGGCCTCGTCTTCATTCGACCTGAATTGGAGGTGGCCAGATTCGGTTCTGCCGCGTCGATGCGTTAAATTCATGTGGAGTGGGAAGCTGGTGAGAGAGGTGACTGTAACAATCCTTCTGTCCGCGCCATGTAATATAGATTGCGGACTTATATCATTGTGCAGAAAAGTGACGTCAGCACAGACTCTTTCTGTACTCGATACCTTCGTAAAGGAGATATTTATGCGATCAGGAGAGGTGGTTTCTTGAGATGCAGCGCCGGGTCCATATTTTTCCCGGCGCTGTAGTCCAGATAGGCATAGACACGCTTTGCCTCAGCGAGGCTCGATATGCCAAGCAACGGTCCAGGGACCGAGCTGGTTGTCTGGCTGGGGGCCGAAGGTGAAGAAGCATTCGCCGCTTGCCACTACAGGGGTTTTAACAGTCTCGGCAGACAGATTGGCGGTGAGTGTCAATTTCTGTTCACGGAACGTCCAGCGCACAGTTGTCACGGGTCCCTGACTGCTATGGCTGGCGACATGGCCGTACGTATCACGAAGCAGAGGAGTGATTTTCTGTTTACGCAACGCCAGCAATTCGCGGTAAAATTTCAAAATATCTGCGTCTTGCTGGTCTGGCTCCCATGACAGTTTGGCGCTGTTGAATGTTGTCTGTGCTGTTGGGTCGGATGCATCATCGGCATCGAAGCCGGGCAACCTTGACAATTCCTTGCGCCGTCCCTGCCTTACCGCTTCATTCAGCTCTTCGTTGAAATCGCAAAAGAACGGAAACGGGGTCTTGGCGCCCCATTCCTCTCCCATGAACAGCATGGGGATCTGCGGGGCCAGCAGATAAACCGCCGCCAGTGCTTTCAACGCCTCTGATGGTTGCGATGCGGCCATCCTGTCGCCCATGGCGCGATTGCCGATCTGGTCATGGTTCTGGATAAAGGAAATGAATGCGGTCGGTGGCAAGTGGGTGCTCGGCATGCCCCTTTCCTTCCCGCTATAGGGCATGTGCTCGCCTTGGTAGACAAAGCCCTCTGCCAGCGCCCGACCGAGCTTAGAGGTGTCGTCTGCGTAATCCTGATAATAGCCAAAATTTTCACCGGTGGCCGTGATGTGCAGGACATGGTGAATGTCGTCATTCCACTGCGCGGTGAAATGGATGGGCGCACCATTTTCATTACGTTCGAGCAGGGCTACATTGTTGTCTTCATTCTCGACGATCAGATGCACGGCGCGTCCGGGTGCGCAAGCGCGTGTCCGCCTGGCGATATCATGCAGGATATGGGGCTTGCGCTCGTCTTCTATGGCGTGAACCGCGTCGAAGCGCAGTCCGTCAACCCGAAACTCGTCCACCCAGTACATGGCATTGCGCACGACGAATTCACGCACGGCTTCCGACTGGTCGCCATCGTAATTGACACCCGGTCCCCAGGGCGTGATGTGCTTGTCGGTAAAGATTGGCGCATAGGCGGGCAGATAATTACCATCAGGACCGAAGTGATTATAGACCACATCGAGAAAGATGCAGATGCCGCGTGCATGGGCTTCGTCCACCAGCCGCTTCAGATCCTCAGGACGGCCATAGCTGCTATCGGGCGCATAGGGCAATACGCCGTCATAGCCCCAGTTCCAGCATCCTGGAAAGTCGCTGATTGGCATGAGTTGCAGCGCGGTCACGCCGAGGTTTTTCAGGTGGTCCAGACGTTCGATGATCGCTGTAAACGTCCCGGCGGGCGTAAAACTTCCAACGTGCAATTCATAGATGACGATCTCTTCCCAGGGTAGTCCCTGCCATTGGGTCTGCTGCCAGGCATAGGTGGGGTCGATGACCTCGCTTGGCCCATGCACATCGTCGGGCTGGAATCGTGAGGCGGGGTCAGGAACGGCAAGACCATCTGCCAGGATGAAATTATAACGGCATCCGGCCCCGACCCCAGACACTTCGGCGCTGTGCCACCCATTTTCACCGGCTGTCATGGGACAAGGCTCCTGTTCCTCGATCTTCAGCAGAACCTTTTCCTGAAGCGGCGCCCAAAGGCTGAAGATCGTGCCGTTGTCGGAAAGAACCGGGCCAAATGTCATGTCCTGCATCGTGTCTCCTGCGCATATCGATCCGTGATCGGGCAAACCGAGGCGTTAACTTCCAAAGTGCTCCGGTGTTCCGTCTTCCCGGTATTGGATGCTGCCTTTATCGGAATTCCCCCGCCATTATTGGTCGGTAGTGCGTGGAACCGATGGCGGCCAGCCGTGTTACTGCCAAACACCATCAAGAGGGCAGCATGACCATCCCAACAGCGACCTACCGCCTGCAATTTCGAAACGGCATTACATTCGATCATGCTATCGATCTGATTCCCCATTTGAAATCGATGAGCATCAGCCATCTCTATGCATCCCCGATCTTCACGGCCATCACGGGCTCCACCCACGGCTATGATGTGGTGGACGCCAACGAGATCGAACCGGTCATTGGCGGGAAAGCCGGTTTCGATCGGATGTGCGCGGCGCTTGCAAAGGCGGATATCGGTCTGATCCTCGATATCGTTCCCAACCATATGGCGGCTTCGGTTGAAAACGCCTGGTGGTACGACGTGCTGCGCAATGGCAGCCGTAGCGCCTATGCCGGGCATTTCGATATTGACTGGAGCCGGAAGCTGACGTTACCGGTGCTTGGCAAGACCCTTGAGGATGCGCTTGGCGATGGTGAGCTGACGATCATACGGGATGATAACGCTGACCGGTTTAGTCTTGCCTATTTCGAAACGCATATTCCCTTGAGTGACGAAAGCATTGAGCAGATGCTTGTCTCTGAAAAGACCGACCGGGCGACCTTGGCCGAGGTGCTCGCCTCGCCTGAAAAAATCAGGGCTTTACTCGATGCCCAGCATTGGCAGCTTCAACATTGGAAACAGGCCGCCGAAAGCCTGAGTTATCGCCGCTTTTTCGAAGTCACCGGCCTGGTGGGTGTCTGCGTGGAAAAACCGCAGGTGTTTGAAGACAGCCACCAGCTGATCCTCGATCTGGTGCGGTCAGGGCAGGTTCAAGGATTGCGGATCGATCATGTCGATGGGTTGGCCGATCCGGCTGGTTATCTCGACCGCCTGCGCGAGGCGGCGGGGCCGCAGACCTATATCACTGTCGAGAAAATTCTGGGGGCAGGCGAGGTGATTGCGTCGAGCTGGCCGGTGTCCGGCACGACGGGCTATGAGTTCATCACCGCCCTGTCGCAGCTCTACATCGATGGCGACGGGCTGGAGCGTCTTCAGCAGGCCTATAACGACACCGACGCAGGCGCTGCGGACTATGTCAAAGGCCTGCGGGATGCCAAGACCCGGATGGTTCAACGCAATTTCAAGGGTGAAGTCACCCGATTGGTGGCGCTGTCGCAATCGATTGGCACCGGCCACGGCGAAGACGAGTTGCGCAAGGCGATACAGGAATTGCTGATCGCTTTCCCAGTCTACCGGACTTATGGCTATCACGGTGGCCTTGATGCGCAGGACAAAATCGTCCTGGAACAGGTCGTTGCGCAGGCTCGGCTCTGGGGCGTGGACGAGGGAGCGCTTGGTGCTATCGAACGCCTGTTGCTCGGCGGGTTCGAGGCGGAGGCGGCAGATGAGTTCCGCACCCGTTTCCAGCAGTTGAGCGGTCCTGTCATGGCTAAGGCGTTGGAAGATACGCTGTTCTACCGCTACAACCGCCTGATTGCCGCAAACGAGGTTGGTGGTGAACCAGCCCATCCGCCGGGTGGTGTGAGCGCCTTCCACGCCGCTATGGCTGAGCGCTTGCAGACCCAGAAGCATGGTCTCACTGCAAGCTCGACCCATGATACCAAGCGTGGCGAGGATGCGCGCGCCCGTCTCTACACTCTGTCGGAAGGGGCGGATGCCTGGATCGACGGTGTGAGCCGCTGGCGCCAGATGCATCGCGGCAATCTCACCTCTTTACTAGACGGTCCCGCGCCCGATCCGAATGTGGAGTGGATGCTGTACCAGGCTTTGGCGGGGATCTGGCTCGCGCCGACCGAAGCTACCGATCCTGCCACGCTGACCGACCGCTTTCTGGCCTATACTGAAAAAGCGCTTCGGGAGGCCAAGGTGCGAACGGACTGGGCCGAGCCAAACGAGGCTTTCGAACAGGCGGTTCGGACCTATGCCGAACAGTTGGTGTCACCGGAAAACCGAAGCTTCCTGACGGATTTCAGTGATACGCTTCGGCCCTTCATGGCGGCGGGCGAGGTCAACAGTCTTTCCCAGACGCTGATCAAGCTCACGGCGCCGGGCGTGCCGGATATTTATCAGGGAACCGAGGGCAAAGACGACAGTCTGGTCGATCCGGACAATCGTCGCATCATCGATTATCATGCGCTGGCAGCCGAGCTGAGTGCGCCCGCAAATGAGCGCCCCGTCTCTTTCATTCAGCGCAAGCAAAGGCTGATCCGGGAGGTGCTTGCCCTTCGCAGCCGCCATGCCAGCCTGTTCGCTGACGGTGATTACGTGCCGTTGGAGGTCACTGGTCATGCCCGGGATAACGTCATCGCTTTCGCTCGGGTACAAGGCAATGATATCGCGTTGACCATCGCGCCAAGATTGGTGTTTGGCCGGATCGATCCTGAGACGGCAAGGGTTGCTGCGGCGTTCTGGGCGGATACCAGGATTGTTTGGCCTGAGAGCGTGCAGGGACCGTTGCACAATATTCTGTCGGGCCGGTCGTTCAATCGTGAACAGATGCTGGTGTCAGATCTGCTCGACGGCAAAGATATCGCCCTGCTGGTGACGCCTTCACTCACTGCAATCGACATTCAGGGATAGCGGAACCGATCTTGCGCCGGGGTGTTAACCCATCATCCCGGCCAATGGCCCGCTTATGAATGGAGCGGCGGAGTCCCATAGTTGGGCCTATTTGCATAGAACAAGGAGAATGCCATGAAGATCGAAAAATACGGTTCGGCCCAGTGGTCCGGTGGTTTGAAAGACGGAAAAGGCAAGGTTTCAACGCAGAGCGGCGCCTTGGATGCCTATCCTTACGGGTTCAACACCCGCTTTGAAGGCGTCACCGGCAGCAACCCGGAGGAGCTGATCGGTGCGGCCCACGCAGCCTGCTTTACCATGGCGTTGTCGATGATGCTGGGCGAGGCTGGACTGACCGCCGAAAGCCTCGAAACCAAAGCCAACGTGACCCTGGAAAAGCTGGAGGCCGGTTTTGCCATCACGGCCATCGAACTCGTCCTGAAGGGCAAGGTGCCCGGTGCCGATGAAGCCCGGTTTACGGATATTGCTAATCAGGCTAAGGCGGGATGCCCGGTTTCCAAGGCTCTGGCCGCCGTGCCAATCAGCCTCAGTGTTACCTTGGGATAACGACCAGCGTTACCTTGGGATAACCTGTTATCCTGGGTGGTCTAGGTCCGGTCTGGCTTGAATGCTAGGCCGGGCTTTTGCGCTTTTTTCAAGAGATGATATCGCCGTCCTTTAAAGCCCCTGTGATCACCGGCTGGCACGTGCTAGGCACACTCAGCAGCTTGACAATCACCGATCGCTGCCAACCGCGAGGGACGCCGTTATGCCGACACTGAGTGACGAGGGCCAAGCGCGTCTGAGCGACATTGCCACCCGCCATGGGGTGAGCTTCGGGGCGGTCGAACATTTGCTGATGGCGCTGATGGCTGGCAATGGCTATCAGGCTCAGTTCAACCACCCGGACCTCGGTGGCATGGGGCAATGGTCGCAAGGTGGCATGACCATGGTGGGCGATATGTTCAACAACGGGCTGAAGGCCCGGGTTGATAATCTTTGCTCGGATATCGCCACGTTGCTGCAAACCAGCGATCTGCACCGCCCTGCATCCGGCTATGCCTCATCCTCGCAATCACAGTCGCAGGGAAATGGCGGGTTCGGTAGCTTTTCGAGCGGCGTCAGTCTTTTCGTCCCCGGCAGTGTTTCGGCGGCAAACTGGTGGCCAGCCGATCTTGGCTTTCCGGCTTCGACCGGTGCCCAGAACAATTTGCGCTATGCGTTTTTCCCGTCAAGCCGCAGACTGGCAATCGATATTGGCGGGCGCACGACAGTCTATGATACCAGAGACCACCAGATCGGCGGATTTTCCCAGCAACAGGGCGGCGACCAGACGCTGAGCTTCACCTCCCAATACGGTTTGGTGCGGATATCAGAGCTTGAAGTCGTGTCTCCCGGTGCGGCTGCGCCCGTTACGAATGGGATAGGCGAGGCCACGACTGCGCCGGTCATGCCACCCGTCGCCACTGTTTTTGACGATCCAGAACCAGCGGGTGAGCCTTTTGCGTCGGAAATCCAGGCATTTTCGGCAGGGACTTCTCCCATGCCTCTAGCCGCTTCCCCGGCAGCCAGTGACGATGAGATCTTTGCCAAGATCGAGAAACTCGCCGCCCTGCATGGCCGAGGCATCCTGACCGACAAGGAATATCAGGACAAAAAGGCCGATCTTCTGTCGCGTCTCTGATCGCAGACGAAATCCGTTCTGCGCGTGATATGTGGTCTTTGGGGTGATAGGGTGGCCAAACGGGCGACCGCATAATGACGCCTGAATGGCAGGTGAGGGTTAGGAGCATCCGTTTACAATACGCTCCTGAGATGGTGTGTTGTTGAAAAAGCGCTGCATAAATAGGCGCTTAACACCTTCTTTTTTCCACAAGGACAGGTCGTGTTATCCTGGATGCAAATAGGTCCAGTGGACATCTTTCAATTTAAATCTATATATTTTATAGTCAATATGCAGTGGCAGGAGTCGAGGACTGGCAAATTCAACAGGCACTCAGGGCATGCCTGTATGGCTATCCTGAAGGCCGCTTGATGGAGGGCATCATGCTCCAGTTTATTTCAGGGGTTTCTCACTTGGGGGCGTACCAAGCGAAAAGCAGCATTTCGCCCGCCCGCAAGACAGTCGTTATTGTCGGTGGAGGGTTTGCCGGCGCGTCAGTAGCGCGGTTTCTGGCGGAGCGGCAGGACGAGGATCTGCAAATTCTGGTATTTGAGCCGAGAGCCACGCTGGGGGCCGGTCTTGCCTATGACACGGAAGATCCGGCACTTCGTCTCAATGTTGAAGCAAACCGGATGATAGCCGATGCTAGGGAGCCACTCGCCTTTGCCGAGTGGTTACGGCAATCTGGCGCGCTTGCGGACGATCCTGACGCGCAGGTCGAATGCACAGGCAGTGATGTCCCGCAGGTGTTTGCCCGCCGTGAAGCCTTCGGTCGTTTCATGGCGGAGCGGATGGCGCCTTATCTTGAAGAGGGTAGGATTCAGCACATCCGGGAGACGGTGGAAAGCGTGACCCGGATCGGGAGCCGCTGGTTGGTGACCGGCAATTTGGGTGCCTGGATCGAGGCCGATATCGTCGTCATGGCAGCCACCCACCCGGCTCCCAAGGCGCCGCGGGCATTGCAATCAGCCCTGCAAGGCCATCCACGCTTCCTTACCAATCCCGTCGCGGGCCAGAGCCTTTGCGGTGTCCGTGCGACGGATCGGGTTCTTGTCGTGGGCATGGGTCTGACGGCAGCGGATATTGTCGCCAGTTTGAGTGTCCGTGGCCATCGCGGCGAGATCACCGCCTTTTCAAGGCGCGGCATGTCGTCTCGCGGCCATACTCTTCAGCCCCAGGACTGGTCTTGTTCGTTCAGCGAGGATGATTGTGGCTCGGTAAGGTCGTTGTTACGAGCCGTGCGGCGCGCGGTGGCCGATGCGCAGGCCCATGGCGTGACCTGGCATGCGGTGACCGACGCCCTGCGTAAACAGGGTCAGACCATCTGGGCGCGGCTCAATGCGACGGAAAGAAAACGGCTGTTGCGCCACGCCCGCCGTCTTTGGGACGTGCATCGCTACCGGCTGCCACCCCAGGCACAAGCCATTTGGCAGCAGAGGTTGGCTGAAGGCAGTCTGACGCTTGCCTCAGGCCGGATGATCAAGATCGAGCGGGGTATCGAGACCATCGCTATTGATCTCGTGGTGGCCTCGACCGGGCTGGTGGAGCGGAAATTGTTCGACTGGGTGGTGCTGGCGACAGGTCCCGATCATGCCAGCGTCCTGAAATCGCAATCGATGTTGTTGACACTGGAAAGCACGGGCCACCTCCAGGCCGATGCTTATGGGCTGGGTATTGCCTGTGATGAGACCGGTCAGGCCATTGGTATTGATGGGCGACCGCAAGCGGATTTGTTTATTGCAGGCCCGCTGGCACGCGGTACGTTTGGTGAGCTTATGGGCGTTCCGGAAGTCTCCCGCCAGTCCGAACTGGTGGCAGATCGTATCGCCAATACCCTTATGATGAGCCGCAGTATGGTAAGCCATAGCGTCGAAGTGCGATAGCATTGTGTTGCCAGCCCGGTCGCATTGATGCCGGGCTGGCGTATTCCTCACGCTTGGGCCGCGTCTCCCAGCAGTTTCTCCAATATCTGTGCTTCGATTGCCGCGCATTCCGCTGTGGCATGCCGCCTTGGGCGTGGCAGTGAAACCTTGAGATCGAGCGCAATGCGTCCGGCGTCGATAACGACGATCCGGTCGGCGAGGGCGACGGCTTCCGACACGTCATGGGTGACCAGCACTGCGGTGAACCGTTGCTTTTGCCAGATCCGTTCCAGCAATTGCTGCATTTCGATCCGGGTCAGCGCATCGAGCGCGCCCAGCGGTTCATCAAGGGCCAGGATATGCGGATGCGCCGCCAAGGCGCGGGCAAGCGCGACGCGCTGTTTCTGGCCGCCTGAGAGAACGGAGGGCCATTCGCTGGCCCGTGCGCCAAGGCCGACTTCTTCCAACAGGGCGCGGGCCGCCGAAAGCGCTTCTTTGCCCTTGGCAATTCCGGTCAGTCCAACGGCGACGTTGTCATCGATCTTTGCCCAGGGAAGAAGGCGCGGCTCCTGAAACATCATTCGAACCCGGGCAGCATCGCTCTTGTCGGCATGATGGACAAGTTCGCCGGAACTTGGTTTGTCCAGCCCAGCCAGCAACCGCAACAGGGTGCTTTTGCCGCAGCCGCTCTTGCCGATGATCGCCAGAAACTCACCTTCGGCGACATCGAGGTTTATGCCATCCAGCACGGTCTGTGTCCCAAAACTCTTTCGGACATTGCGGAAGGAAAACGCTGGGCGGGCGCTGGCAAGCACCGGTTGGGATGCCTGTTCCTGTCTTGTTGCAGGATGTGCTTCCTGAATTGGCCGAAGCCGTGTCACTGTTGTTGCGGTCATGGGTCTTACCTCGCTGTCTGGTAGGCCGGATGCCATTGCAGGAACACGCGCTCCAGGAAACGGGCAAGCAGATCCGCCAGTTTGCCGAGCAGCGCATAGATGAGAATGGAAAGAACAACCACGTCGATCAGCAGGAACTCACGCGCCTGCATGGCCATGTAACCAAGGCCGGAAGATGCGGCGATGGTTTCTGCCACGATCAGCGTCAGCCACATGATGCCAAGACCATAGCGCAGTCCGGCAAAGATCGCGGGCAGGGCGCCCGGCAGGATAACCTTGCGAAAAAGCCGGTATGGCTTCATGCCGTAAAGGCGGCCCATTTCCACCAGTTGCGGATCGACGCTCTGGATGCCCAGCAGGGTGTTGACATAGATCGGGAAAAACACGCCAAGCGCGACAAGAAAGAGCTTGGCCTCTTCATCAATCCCGAACCAAAGAATAACCAGCGGGATCAGTGCCAGATGGGGAATATTGCGCACCATCTGCAAGGTCGTATCGGTAATGCCCCGGCTAAGGGCCGACAGGCCGTTGAGCAGACCGAGTGCGAAACCGATGCCGCCGCCAATCGCAAAGCCAGCCAACGCCCGTACAGTGCTGACGCCGATATTGGTTGGCAATTCGCCTGATAATGTCAGGCGCCAGAAGGCTTCGGCGACGGCAGACGGTGCCGGCAAGATGTTTTGCTGCAACAATCCGGCGCGCGACGATGCTTCCCAGGCAATCAGGATCAGCAAAGGCAGCGCCCAGCCGATGCTGTTGCCAGCCAGTCGTGACAGGCCAGCCCCAAACCATGCAAGTCCCAGCGAGGGGGCCAGCGAGGGGGCATGTCCGGCATCTTGTCTGATGTTTGAATTCTGCATCGCTTCAACTCCGGATCATTATCTTCAGTTGCCTGGGTCTTCAGTTGGCCAGGTCTTCAATTGGTTGGCGCAACCCACACGGCGTCTTTGATGTTGATTTTCTTCGGGATCAGGCCAAGCCGGAAGAAACGGTCGGCCGTCTCTTGCTGGGTTGCCACGATCTCGTCGGTAATCTTGAAAATGCCGAACTCGGCCCGGTTGGCGGCCAAAGTCTGGGCGTTGAGCGGCACGCCGGTAATCTCATGCAGGGCGGCGGCCAATTGATCGCGATTGTTGGCGGACCATTCCGCTGCAACAGTGAGCGCCTTCAATACGGTCGCCAATGTGTCGGGATGGCTTGCTGCAAAGTCGCGATTGGCGAGAAAATAGGTTTTGACGTCAAGCACTTCGCTGGAGCGGGCGAGCGTCACCAGATCATATCGGGTCTCGGCAATCGCCAGGAACGGGTCCCAGACGGCCCAGGCGTCCACCTTGTCGCTGGCAAAGGCCGCCGCCGCATCCGCCGGACCCAGATAGACCGGGGTGATCTCGTCAAAGCCGATCCCGGCCTTTTCCAGGGCAACCACAACGAGGTTATGGGCGCTGGTACCTTTTCCGACCGCGACCTTGCGGCCCTTGAGGCCGGCCAGATCCTTGATGCCGGAACTGGCCTTGACGACGATGCCCTCGCCCTTGCCATTCGGCGGCAGTGCCGCAGCATAGACGATGGCTGCCCCGGATGCCTGACCGAAAATCGGTGGCGCATCTCCGGTCCAACCGACATGGACGGAGCCGACATTCAAGGCCTCGACCAGCGGCGGCCCGGCGGCGAACTCCACCCAGGATACCGAGGTTCCTTGCGACTTGAGGGCGGCTTCGATCACGCCCTGCTGGCGTGCGATGACCGGCAGGCCGGTTTTCTGGTAGCCGATTTTCAAGACGCTCAGTTCTTCTGCCCGCGCGCGGAAGGCAGCGCCAAGCGTCAGGGATAAAGCAAGGGAGCCAAGGGCACCGGTCGTGAACAGGCGGCGGGTCAATTCTGTCATGGTGCGTCTCTTGAAAACTCAATTCCGGGCGATGGCGCCTTAGGTTAGAGTATATAGTCTATGGAAATAATGGAGATAAAATCGATCAATATTCCCCGAACTGCGAAAACATTTTTCCTCATTTGACAGTTTTCCGGGATGCAGCGTGCGGCGATGACGCCCTCATTCGGGTTGGACCTAGTCTGGCGGGTTGGACCTGGGCTGGCGAAAACCGACCCCCGTGGCTGACTTCAGTCTCTGCATCTTCGGAAGAGACGAAATTCCGACCCCTTGAGACGGCGAAATGGCGGCAGGAAATTTCCGCAGCGGCCCATAAAGCGAAAAATATTGCTTACAAATTCCATAGACTAAATCATCATATAGGCCTGACGATTGCGACCGACCAAAGAAAGAGACCGCTGATGATCAACCGCAGACAGACCCTTGGCTTGCTTGGCGCTGCCGGCACCATCCTCGCCTTGCCGGCAATCCGTACCGCCCAGGCGTCAATCACGACATTGCGCATCGGTTGGCAGAAGAATGGTGTGCTGGCGCTGGCCAAGCGCACGGGCGCGCTGGAAAAGCGTCTGGCTGCGCGCGGCGTCACGGTGACCTGGGCTGAATTTACCTCAGGCCCGCCGCTGCTGGAAGCGCTGGGGGCCGGTGCGCTCGATTTTGGTCCGACAGGCGATGTGCCGCCACTGTTTGCCCAGGCGGCGGGCGGCAATCTTCTTTATGTTGGCACCTACAAGGGAGCACCCTCCGGCACGGCATTGCTTGTGCACAAGGATTCACCCATCCAGTCGATTGCCGATCTCAAGGGCAAGAAGCTTGCCTTCAAGCGCGGTTCGAGCGCTCATAATTTCGTGGTCAAGGCGCTGAAAACGGCGGGATTGACGCCATCAGATGTCAAGGCAGCGGATCTGTCGCCTGCCGATGCGGGGGCGGCATTCAAATCTGGAAATGTCGATGCCTGGGCAATCTGGGACCCTTATTTTGCGGTGGCCGAGACCGATCCAAATGCCAGGGTGTTGACGACCGCCAGCGGTATTGTCGATAGCTGGAGCTTTTATTTCGGCAATGGTGATTTCACCAGTAAAAACCCGGAGGTGATCACCGATGTTATCGATGAATTGCGCAAGACCGGCGTTTGGGCGCAGAGCCATCTGGATGAGACGATTACAGCGCTCGCCGAAATCACTGGCGTGCCGCGCGACACGACAAAGACCGTGCTGACCCGGCCCGGCGCCGATCTCGGCAGCGTGTCTACCCTGAACGATGAAGCCATCGCCTATCAGCAGGCCTTGGCCGACGAATTTCACGCCCTGCAAATTCTACCGAAGCCTTTGAAGATTGCCGAGATCGTCTGGCGCCCGAAGGCAAGCTGAACCATTTCCATGAAAGGACTTGTCCATGTCTAAAACGACCAATGCGCAAAATGCGCGGCCCATCGATTTTCTCTGGTTCATCCCCACGTCGGGTGACGGCACCTATCTCGGCTCCAACGATCTGACCCGCCCGGTCGATCACGGCTACCTGCGTGAGATTGCCAGCGCTGTCGACCGGCTCGGCTATTACGGCGTATTGTTGCCAACCGGGGTCGCCTGTGAGGAATCCTTCGTCACGGCGGCGTCGTTGGCTGCCCATACGCAGAAACTGAAATTTCTGGTCGCCATTCGCCCCGGCACGGCGTCGCCCGCCTATTACGCGCGGTTGGCCGTCGCCCTGGACCGGGTCTCGAACGGCCGCACGCTGCTGAATATCGTTGTCGGCGGCAGCCCGACGGAATTGGCGGGTGACGGTATTTTCGTCTCCCATGACGAACGCTATGCCCATGCCGACGAGTTTTTCACTGTCTGGGAAGATCTTTTGGGCAAGGGCCATGCCGATCTGAATGGCAAATATATTCGCGCCGAAGGGGCGCGCCTGGGCTTCCCGCCGGTGCAATCTCCGCGTCCGCCGCTCTATTTCGGCGGCTCGTCGGACGCCGGGATCGACTTTGCCGCCCGTCGCGTCGATAAATACCTGACCTGGGGCGAACCGCCAGCGCAGGTCAAGGAAAAGGTCGAGGCCGTGCGTGCTGCCGCTGCCCGCAGCGGGCGGGATGTCTCCTTTGGCATCCGTCTGCACTTTATCGTCCGCGAAACCGATGAAGAGGCCTGGGCCGCCGCAGACAAGCTGATCTCGAAACTGTCGGATGAAACCATCCGCGAAACCCAGGCCCGCTTTGCCAAGGAGTCCGATTCTGTCGGCCAACGCCGCATGACGGAATTGCACAATGGCCGGCGTGACAAACTCGAAGTCTCGCCCAATCTGTGGGCCGGGGTGGGGCTGGTGCGGGCAGGGGCCGGTACGGCCCTGGTCGGCTCGCCGGAAACGGTGGCGGAGCGCCTGCGGGAATATCAGGCCATCGGCATTGATACGGTGATCGGCTCCGGCTATCCGCACCTCGAAGAAGCTTACCGTGTGGCGGAACTGCTGTTTCCGAAGCTTGGTCTGGGCAGGTCGAATGAAAACGACATTAAACACAGCGACTTCGCCGATTCGAAAGTTTTTGCCGGCGGAGGCCATTCCGGTGGTTTCCGGGTCGTTTCCGGCTCCTGAGACCCTTTAATTGTCGCTCATGCGCCATGCCGCTCCGGTTCAAGCCGGGGCGGTGTTGCCTTTTTTGATGCTTCCATGCAACGAACGGCGGTGAAACGTCGGTCGATCTGACGTTTGCCAGCCACAATCCCTTGCGGCAAAGCTTGAATATGAAATACATAATTTTTATATGTTTTTAAAGTTCACGCTGTAGTTTGGCTTTATTGCCATGGTGAAATGCGGATGGGGCCGAGATTTGTCGGCCCGGAATGTTGGGAAAGCAGACAGTCATGCTGACGAAAAAAGGCAAATACGGTTTGAAAGCGCTGGTGGATCTGGCTCAGCTTGGACCGGGTGAAACAGCGTTCATCAGCGAGATTGCGCTCAGAAACAACATTCCGAAGAAGTTTCTCGACACCATTCTGCTCGAATTGCGCAATGGCGGCATCCTGCGGTCGAAAAAAGGCCCGGGCGGCGGTTACTCCTTGTCGCATCCCGCCAGCGAAATCCGTATTGGCCACGCCATTCGCCTGCTGGATGGGCCGCTTGCGCCGATCCGTTGTGCCAGCCGCACCGCTTTTGAAGCTTGCGACGATTGCGCCGATCCGGTCAACTGTCAGGTCCGGCGGTCGATGACCCAGGTGCGGGACGCCATCGCGGCTATTCTCGACAATATGACACTGGAACAATTCGTCGCTACGCCAAGCCTGAATGAACTGACGCAGGATGAGCAGCAGGAAAAGCGCGCTACTGCATAATTCCTTAAATCGGCTTGGATTTATGGCTAAAATTATGCAGCAGATGTAAAGCGCTACGGCAGACCTCTAGTATGAAACATGTCCGTCGAATACAGAAATCAGCCTGCCGGATCTGAATAATCCGGCAGGCTGATTTTTTGTCTTGGCCGCAAAGTCAGCCCAAAATCGGTGTGAAATTGCCGTAACGGCCGTTCTGGTAGGCGAGCGGGCTGCCTTCGCCGAGCTGGATCGAAATGACCCGGCCAATGATGATTCCATGGCTATGGCGGTCGATGATCTCTTCCACTTCGCAGTCGATTGCGGCGAGCGCGCCGACCAGCAGCGATGCGCCGCTCGGCCCGACCAGCCAATTTGACCCGTCATAGCGGGCCTCTCCCTTCAGCCCCCCAACGCCGGCAAAACGATTGGCGACAGGCTCGTCATGGCTCGCAAGGATGTTGAGGCCGAAATGACCGTATTTCCGGATCACCGGATAGCTGGAAGAGGTCCGGTTGATATTGACGATAACCGTTGGAGGATCGACCGACAAAGCGGTGGCGGAGGTCACGGTTGCACCAGTGCGCTCTGGCCCCTGGCCCGCCGTGATCACCGAAACCTGGCCGCTGACGTGGCGCATGGCCGATTTCAGCAGACCCGGATCGACGGACGGCTGCGGATAAGGCGTAGCGTTGGCGTCCTTGCGCGGCATGGTGAGGATCGTCATGAGCAATCTCCAATTGGCTGTCTTTTCCTGCCGGTCAAAATGGAATCTCACGGCTCTTTTGTCAAAGTAATCCATAATTTCAATAGATTAAATTATGAGAAGAAAATTCTAAAAAATGGCGGTCTTTTGCATTCCTTGACCCGTAAACCTTTCAAGGCCGACATGCTGCCGACATAATGTGCTATAAACGGGAGAGCCTATCAGATTTGGACTGAAAGTAGATGGGCTCTCACTTCTCTAGGTTTCAGTTGTCTTTTCACGAAAACCGGAGTCCACTTTTCCGAGAGCATTTTCAGCAAAAATGCGCAGCGGGGTTGCGTCCGGAAATGCTCTAACGCAAACTGCTGGCAGCATTCATCGGCAAGTTATCCGTTGGAATCATCATCTGAAAAACCGCTCAAGCCAAGTGTGCCCTTGCGCAAAAGCGAAACGATGATAGCGGCTTCAGCACTTTGGAACTCGACGCCGCCGAGAGGCGTGGTTGCATGTGCAAAGCGTGGGTCCGCTGCGACCGACTGAGCGATTGTCGCGGCTTCTACGGCGGCTGCATTGGCTGCCGATGCGATCAGGAAGGCGGTATGTCGATGACGGTCCTGTGTGCCGATCTGGGCGGCATCGATGGCGCTGGCGGCTTTCTCGATTACGGCTTCGGCTGTTGCCAATCGCAGGGCGGCATCGGCGATGGCGCCGGTTTTTGATGGGTCAAAATCGGGTTCGAACGTGTCATCAGGCAGATGAGAGGGGGCCAATACCGGGCTTCCGAACAATTGGCTGAATGCAGCTTTGCCTCTCCCCAGTTCCACCGCTGCCTGCAAAAGCAGCTCCATGGCCTGAGGCACATCCGGCCCCTGTGCCGGACGACGGGTCTGCAATTGCGCGTCCTTTTCGCCTCTCTGGTCGCGAAACAGCACGGGCTCACCTCGATCCGGCTGGCTTTTGTCTGAAAGGGAATTGGCAATCGGCGTCATCGTCGCCGTTCCCCCAGGAAAAAACAGATGAGCTGGCTCTTCAACCTGGTCATGGACGGAAACCATGATCCAATCGGCAGAAGTAGCGTTCGGTGACGCCATGCCGGTGCCATTCAATGACCAGCCAAGTCCGTTATAGGAAAGGTGCAGGCCCCTGTCTTTCAGGCTTGCCGCAGACGGTGCTTTGACGCGTGCCAGACGCATGCCTGCCAGTGCGGCAGCAAAGAAATAGGATTTCTGCGCTTCGCTGCCATGGCTGCGCAACAGCTCCAATGCACTATAATGGCCCGCAAGCATGGCCCCCAATGTGGGACAAGCCTTTGCCAAAACACAGCAAATGGTCGATAACAACACATTCGAAACGTCGATCCCGCCATAATCGGTCGAGACGGAAATGCCGAGAAGCCCCGACCTGAGCAGATGGTCGAGGATTGCTTTTTCATAGGACCCGTCATCTGCCGACACTGCACTTTCGGCCAGGAGATGCGCACAGCCAAGGGCTTCGTCTTCGGCTTTGATGAAGGCAACTGGTCTAGCCAGTCGGTCGAAAACGGGCGAGAATGTTCCCATGACGGCATCTCCCTTTTGTCTCGATTTCGAAATTCAGGACCAGAGCATTTCCAGGAAAAGTGGAGACCGGTTTTCCGTTCGGAAATGCGTAAAAACAAAGAGTTAGAGCGTTACTGCGATTACATGTAGAGCAGAAACGCTCTAGTGACGTCTCTTCCCGATTCACGAGAGCCGGAACCCGCCAAACAGGTGGGCAATAAACGATATTATCATATCGATAGATTTTGTATAGTTTCCTTTTCAAAGGGTTGTGGGGTCTATGACGTCGTTGTTTCAGCCCTCATTGAGTCTGGCTTCGAGCAGAAGTTTTACCAGCCAATCAACGAAGACCCGGACCTTGTTGCTCAAATGCCGGTTCGGCGGATAGACGATATAGAGAGGAAGCGGCTCACGCCTCCAATCCGCCAGCACCTGCACCAATTCGCCCGATGCAAGGAGGCTGGCGGCCATGAACCGGGGAATTGGCGCAATACCGAGGCCGTTCTGGGCGCAGGTCATGTAGGTGCGGCTATCGTTGACAGAAACGATGTAGCGGGCGCTGATCTCCAACTCTTCCTTGTCTTTTTTGAACTTGAAGGGCATTTTCCGGCTATTGTTGCTGCTGAAATAGTTCACGCAATAGTGGTGGTTTTCCAGCTCGCGCGGATGGGCCGGGATGCCGAATTTTTCGATATATCGGGGTGCGACGCAGGTGATCATTTCGACGTCGCAAACCCGTCTGGCGATCAGTGACTGATCGGACGGCGTCCCGGCCCGCAAGGCGCAATCGACGTTTTCGGCAAGATAATCGACCATCCGGTCGCTGACGCCGAGATCGATGTGCATATCTGGAAATTTCTGATGAAAGTCGCAGAGCGACGGCACGACAATCCAGTCGGAAAAGGCGCCGGACATTTCGACACGCAAACGTCCGCGGGGTGTGCTTTGCGCATTGGAAAGACTTTCGTCCAGCTCAGCCAGTTCCGAAACGATCTGGACGGCTCTCTCATAATACAAGGCCCCGTCTGTGGTCACCATGACGCGACGGGTGGTCCGGTTGAGCAGTTTGGTCTGCAAATGGGCTTCCAACCCCTGGATGAGATTGGTGACCGTTGCCTTCGGCATATCAAGCCGCTCAGCCGCACGGGTAAAGTTGCCGGTTTCCACCACGCGAATAAAGGCGCGCATTGCCGAGAGCTGGTCCATGGGAGTTGGCCTTGTTGATGTGCGTTGCACTATTATTCGAAAATACGAACAGTGTAGTAAGAAAACGCCCGCTTGTTCCAATTAGCGAATAACAATAGATTTTACATGAAATTGCAAGCGTGCATATCATATCTCGTCTCGGGTGCCGCTGGTCGGACCAGGCAAAATCAGAGGTCCCGAATGTTGGGGCTTAAGGAAAGTCTAAGCAATGTCGGTACAAGTGAAAGATATGGTGCTGGACAAACTGGCCGTCGGGCCGGTGTCCGCACGTGTCTATCAGGGTGCCGAATATGGCAAGGGGCCGCCGGTCGTGTTGTTCTTTCACGCAGGTGCCTTCATGGCATCCGGCGTGGTGGACAGTTCGGTTGCGGCATGTCTGGCGAGGACCGGCGCTATCGTGGTGGTGCCGGACTACAATGCGCCGCTTGGGCCGGTCTTTCCAAGTCCGCTTGAGGTGGGCTTTTCGATTTTCTCCTATCTCGCCAACAAGCGTGCCGGGCTTGGCGACCGTAAATCGCTGCTGTTGCTGGCAGGCGTTGAGGCGGGTGGTAATATTGCCGCCAGCGTCGCGCTGAAGGCACGGGATCATTTCGCCAACGAACTCGACGGCCAGATCCTGCTGTCGCCGCTGCTCGATCCATTCATGGGGACGGCTTCCATTCGTGAAGCGGAAGCCATCGGCATGCGGGAGCGCTGGGCGGAAGGCTGGAGCCGCTATCTCAGTGGTGGAGGATGCCATCCCTATGCGGCACCTTGTCTCTGTTCGCGCCTTGCAGGCGTCGCGCCTGCTTTGGTTTTGAGCGCAGAGGACGATCCGCTGCGTGATGAAAGTCTTGCGTTCGCGCAAAGCCTGAAACAGGCGGGCGTTAAAACCTGTCGCCATGTCCTGTCTTCGGGGAAGGGCTGGTCATCCATCTATAGCAGTCAACAGATCCATGCATCGGCATGGGAGCCTGAGCTTGAAAGCCAGTTCGAGGACTTCGTTAAACAGATCAGCATTCGCTAGAATGTCGTGAAACCTGAATGAACAATGGCGGCCTGTGGGGGCCGCAAGGAGATTGCCAATGTCATCCAGAAAACAACGCTGGGCCCTTATGGGCGCCGGCCTGGGCCTTGTTGTTTCCATTTCAGCCGTATCCGTGGTTCTTCAATTGCCGATGAGTGCTGCTGCAACGGCGGCCTCGGCGGCCGCATCGACTCCTGCCGTGCCGGTCACGGTTTCCAAGGTTTCCAGCCGGAATTTCACCCATTGGGAGCTGTTTTCCGGCCGTCTCGAGGCCGTTGAACGGGTCGATGTGCGGCCACGGGTCGGCGGAGCCATCCAATCCGTCCATTTTCGTGAGGGCGCGTTGGTCAAGGCAGGCGATCTGCTGTTCACTATCGATCCCGCTCCTTATCAGGCCGCTGTCGATCAGGCGGAAGGCCAGTTCGCTTCAGCCGAAGCCAAGGTCGATCTTGCCAGGATCGAACTGGATCGCGGCTTGAAACTATCGGGCAATAGCACGATCTCGCAAAGCGATATGGATCAGCGCCGCAATAGCTTTACCCAGGCTCAAGCTGCCATGGGAACCGCCAGAGCCCAGCTGCAATCGGCTCAACTGGAGCTGGATTATACCCAGGTGCGCGCCCCGGTTTCGGGTCGCGTCGGTAAGCTCGAGGTTACGGCAGGCAATCTGGTGGCCTCGGGGTCTTCTTCTTCCGTCTTGACCACACTGGTGTCTGTCGATCCGATCTATGCCAGCTTCAATGTCAGCGAGCAGTTGGTGGCCAAGGCTCTGTCGCAGCTCCCACAAACTGGAGCCGCCTTGGCCGACATCGACCGTATCCCTGTCGAAATCGGCACGTTGGCCGATGACGGCATGCCGATCAAAGGCAAGCTACAATTGATCAACAACCAGGTCGATGCCGCCAGCGGTACGATTGGCGTGCGCGCCGTGTTCGACAATCCGGGCGGCAGGCTTATTCCTGGCCAGTTCGTGCGGGTGCGGATGGGCCAGCCTGTGCCGGAAAACAAGATCCTGGTCAGTGAACGGGCGATTGGCACCGATCAGGACAAGAAATTCGTTTTCGTTGTCGATGCCGATAACAAGGTCAATTACCGCCAGATCCAGTTGGGCGCCGTGGCCGAAGGCCAGCGTGTGGTTGAAAGCGGGCTTGCTGCTGGCGATACGATCGTCGTCAACGGTCTGCAACGCATCAAACCAGGCGCGATTGTTGCGCCGCAGCCGGAAGAAAAGCTCGCGGCGTCGAAATAGTCATAGCCTTTGCATCGACCTGATGCCCTTGCACCGCAAGGTGCGAGCACTGATCAGGTCCAATATCCTCCCGGCAGCAAAGGCCGCCGGGCAGGACTGTCATATCCATATCCACCGTTTGCCGGACGAAACATCGCTTTTGTCCGAGGGCGGAGTTGTTTCACGCCGGAGAGGGCTTTGAAATGAACATTTCCCGATTTTTTGTTGACCGACCGGTGTTTGCCGGGGTGCTGTCGGTATTGATCGTCGTGGCCGGGTTGATCGGCATGCGGTCGCTGCCGATTTCCGAATATCCCGATGTCGTGCCGCCGTCGATTGTCGTGCGGGCCACCTATCCCGGTGCCAATCCGAAGGTGATTGCCGAAACCGTGGCAACGCCGCTCGAAGAGCAGATCAATGGCGTCGAGGGCATGCTTTACATGTCGAGCCAGGCGACCTCGGACGGCGTGATGACGCTGACCGTGACCTTCAAGCTCGGCACTGACCCCGATCAGGCCCAGCAACTGGTGCAGAACCGGGTATCTCAGGCCGAACCGCGTCTGCCGGAAGAGGTCAAGAGCCTCGGCGTGACCACGGTGAAAAGCTCTCCCGACCTGATGATGGTCGTCAACCTGATCTCCCCAGACAATCGCTATGACATTACCTATCTGCGCAATTACGGCGTCCTGAACATCAAGGACCGGCTCGCCCGGATTGCAGGCGTCGGTCAGGTGCAGATCTTCGGCTCCGGCGATTATTCCATGCGTATCTGGATCGATCCGCAGCAGGCGGCCGAACATGGCTTGGCGGCCAGCGATATTACCACGGCCATCCGCGCCCAGAATGTCCAGGCCGCCGCGGGGATCATCGGTGGCTCGCCAAGCCTGCCGGGCGTCGATGTACAATTGAACGTCAACGCCCAGGGGCGGCTACAAACGCCAGAGGATTTTGGCAATATCATCGTCAAGAGTGGCGCAAACGGTCAGATCACCCGATTGCGCGATGTCGCCCGCGTCGAGCTTGGCGCTTCCGATTACGCGCTCCGCTCCCTGCTGGACAGCAAGGCCGCAGTCGCCATTCCTGTTTTCCAAGCGCCCGGCTCCAATGCCATCACCATTTCCGATGAAGTGGTGAGGACGATGGATGAGTTACAATTGGCGATGCCAGAAGGCGTGAAATACGAAATCGTCTACGACACCACCAAATTCGTCCGCTCTTCCATCGAAAAAGTCGTCGATACCCTGCTGGAAGCCGTAGCGCTGGTCGTGCTGGTCGTCATCCTCTTCCTCCAGACCTGGCGGGCGTCGATCATTCCGCTGATCGCGGTTCCGGTGTCGATCATCGGCACATTTGCCGTGATGTATGCCTTCGGCTTTTCTATCAACGCCCTCAGCCTGTTCGGACTGGTTCTGGCCATCGGCATCGTCGTGGATGATGCCATCGTCGTTGTCGAAAATGTCGAGCGCAATATCGAAAACGGCCTGTCACCCCGTCAGGCGACCTACCGTGCCATGAAGGAAGTGTCGGGGCCGATTATCGCCATCGCCCTGGTTCTGGTGGCGGTCTTCGTGCCGCTGGCCTTCATTTCCGGTCTGTCGGGCCAGTTCTACCGCCAGTTCGCCTTGACCATCGCCATCTCGACCGTGATCTCGGCGCTGAATTCGCTGACCCTGTCACCGGCGCTTGCCGCTCTGCTTCTGAAGGGACATCATGCACCGAAGGACCGGCTGACACGCGGCCTGGACTTTATGCTTGGCTGGTTTTTCCGAGGGTTTAACCGGGTGTTCGGCGCAGGCTCCAATGCTTACGGAAAAAGCGTCGGCGGTCTTCTCTCACGCAAAAGCATCGTCATGGTGGTCTATCTGGCCCTGGCCGGTGCCACCTATGGCCTGTTCAATGCTGTTCCGGGCGGGTTCGTCCCGGCGCAGGACAAGCAATATCTGATTGGTTTTGCCCAGTTGCCGGATGCGGCCAGCCTTGACCGTACGGAAGATGTGATCAAGCGGATGAGCGACATTGCGCTTGCCCAGCCGGGCGTGGCCCACGCCATTGCCTTTCCGGGCCTGTCGATCAATGGTTTCACCAATTCCTCCAATGCCGGCATTGTCTTCGTCACCCTGAAGGATTTCGACGAGCGCAAGACGCCTGATCTGTCCGGTGGGGCGATTGCCATGCAGCTGAACCAGAAGTTTTCCTCCATTCAGGATGCTTTCATCGCCATGTTCCCGCCGCCACCCGTCCAGGGTCTCGGCACGACCGGCGGTTTCAAGCTGCAATTGGAAGACCGGGCTGGATTGGGCTATCAGGCGCTGGACGAGGCCACCAAAGCGTTTCTGGCCAAGGCCTATCAGACACCGGCGCTGACTGGCCTGTTTTCCAGCTTCCAGATCAATGTGCCGCAGCTCTATGCCGATCTTGATCGCGCCAAGGCCGAACAGCTCGGTGTTTCCGTTACCGATGTGTTCCAGACCCTGCAAATCTATCTGGGTTCACTCTATGTCAATGACTTCAATGCTTTTGGCCGCACATACAGCGTTCGCGCCCAGGCCGATGCCAAATTTCGGGCCACGTCCGACAATATTGGTCAGTTGAAGGTTCGCTCCGCATCGGGCCAGATGATCCCGCTGTCTGCGCTGCTGCGGGTCGATCCGACCACGGGGCCGGAACGCACCAACCGCTATAACGGCTTTCTGGCTGCTGATATCAATGGGGGTCCGGCCCCCGGATTCTCATCCGGTCAGGCCCAGGCGGCAATTGAAAAGATCGCAGCGGATGTCTTGCCAAAAGGTATCGGCTACGAATGGACGGATCTGACATACCAGCAAATCCTGGCGGGAAGCTCAGGCTTCCTGGTGTTTCCACTGGCTTTGCTGCTGGTCTATCTCGTGCTTGCCGCGCAATATGAAAGCCTGACTCTGCCTTTGGCGATCATCATGATCGTACCGATGGGCGTATTGGCGGCGCTGACCGGTATCTGGCTGACCGGAGGAGACAATAACATCTTCACCCAGATCGGCCTGATCGTGCTTGTCGGGCTCTCAGCCAAAAACGCCATCCTGATCGTCGAATTTGCCCGGGAGCTGGAATTTGAAGGCAGGACCCCGGTTCAGGCGGCTATCGAGGCCAGCCGCTTGCGTCTGCGCCCGATCCTGATGACATCCATGGCCTTCATCATGGGCGTCGTACCGCTGGTCACCTCAACCGGTGCTGGGGCCGAAATGCGTGCGGCCATGGGTATTGCGGTGTTTTCCGGCATGATTGGCGTGACGGTCTTCGGCATTTTCATGACGCCGGTCTTTTACGTGCTGATCCGCAAACTGGCTAGCAATCGACCGCTGGTGCAGCATGTCAACGATGACCATGAGCAGGACAATGACAGGCCGATGCGCATGGCGGCCGAGTAAGGCAAACGATGTGCCGTTGCGCTTCTGAGGCGCAGCGGCACGTCGCTGTTTATCTTCTATTCTTACGGTTCGACGACAGCGATCAGCCGGAAACGATGTCATGCTCCTTATGCCGATCGGGCTCCATTTTTTCCTGACGAACTCTCGCTGCTGCCTCGTGCATCTGGGATCGGAACCAGACCAGTGCGGGATCGCGGGTGCGATAGCTGTGCCATTGCAGGCACTGTAGTAATGGTGGCAGAGGGAAAGGCGGGTCCATGATGCGGATACCGCCCAGATTGAGCATGCATTCCGCCAGGCTGCGCTGAACCATGGCAATGCGTTTCGAGCCACGGATAAGGAAGGGCAGAGATGAAAAGGAAAAGGTTGAAGCCTCCACCTTGATCTTCAGGCCGAGCCTGTCGCAAGCCCGCTGGGCAAAGGTTTCTCCGCCATTCGGCGGCTGCATCACCACATGACCGGCCTCAAGAAAATCCTTTTTTGTCATAGGCCCTTGTGCCAGCGGCCCGTCCGCATCCACCACGCAACAGATCTGGTCTTCCAGGAAAGGTTCCGATGGATGATTGGTCGAGCAAAAATCGCTTGGCGCCACCAATAGATCCGCTTCTCCGCGCTCGAGAAGGAGATGGGGATAATTTTGTTGTGGTTGGAAATGGATTTGCACACCCGGGGCCAGCGCCGACACCTGCCGAAGAAACGGCGGCATGATCGTATTGAGGGTATAGTCAGACACGATGAGGTTGATACTGCGTGTCGATTCATGGGGAATGAAGGACGGCGTCGAAACGACGGCCGCCTCGATGCGCACGATAATGTCGCGCAAGGGCAATTCCAATGAGGCGGCGAGCGGCGACAATTCCATGGATCGCCCGACCTGAATCAGCAGCGGATCGTCGAAATAATCGCGCAGGCGCCCAAGTGCGTTGCTCATCGCCGATTGGGTGATGAACATTTCGTCTGCGGCACGGCTGACATTGCGAACCCTGATCAGCGTGTCGAGCGCCACCAGCAGATTAAGGTCCAGATTCTTGAAGCGCATAATTGTCCCCCTCCCAAGGAATCCCTCGAATAACCAAACAAATTATCGGTGGGTCAATCGATTCATGTATTTATTTTAAAAATACAAATCATTCATCAATGCAATTTTGTAAACGAGTTTTTCTTCAGTACATCTTGGGTCAGGGAGGAAATATCGTTGCTTGGCCTTAACGCTGGCAGCGCGGTTCTCCCATCGCCTAAATCGCCCGAGGAGGCGAGTTCGAGGAGACCCGATGTTTAAGTATTTTCCGACCAATTATGTCTGGAACCTGTCTGTCGATCTGTCGATCGAGATGGGTGCCCGGATGGGCGAGATCGAAGAAATGTGCGCCCCGTTGCAGGAGGCGGCCAAGGCGCCGGACGCAGCCGGGACACAAGCTTTCCGCGAGACCTGGATCAAGATGGCGGACAAGCTGGTTTCCCTCGCCGAGGAAGACGAAGCCAAGGGCCGGTTGATTTCTGCGGGTGACAAGCTGATCCGCGCCGCCAATTACATGCTGACCGCGGAACGGTTGCTTGCCCATAGTTCTGAGGGCCGGGTAGCCTTGTACAAGCGCTTTCTGGATGCGTTCGAAAAGGGCTTGAAGCTTTCCGGCTCGTCCTGTCGCCGGGTTGAGATTCCCTATGAAGGCAAGCATCTGTCCGCTCTTTACGTACCTGCCGAAGGTGTCGAAGGTGCCGCGCCGCTTCTGCTCCAGGTCAATGGTCTCGACAGTACCAAGGAAATGAAGTTTTTGGTCGGGTTGCCGGTGTGGCTTGCCAAGCGCGGTGTCGCGTCGCTGATCGTCGATCAGCCAGGGACGGGAGAAGCCCTTCGCCTGCAAGGACTGACGGCGCGCTACGACAGCGAGCACTGGGCGAGCCGTGTGGTCGATTGGCTGGAAGGTCAGCCGGATATCGATGCCAAGCGGATTGGCATGGAAGGTGTTTCGCTTGGCGGTTACTATTGTCCCCGCGCTGTCGCCTTCGAACCACGCTTTGCCTGCGGCGTGGTGTGGGGTGCCAATCACGATTGGCGCGATGTTCAGAAAAAGCGCCTCGCCCGCGAAGGTAATCTCCCCGTTCCTCATTACTGGAGCCACGTCATGTGGGTCTGGGGCGCCAAGGACATGGACGACTTCATGGAGATTGCCGAAAAGGTTCATCTCAATGGCACTCTGGATCGGATTCGTGTTCCATTCCTGGTCACCCACGGTGAAAAAGACAGCCAGATTCCCCTGCAATGGGCTCATGCCACCTATGACCAGCTGGTCAACAGTCCCAACCGCGAACTGAAGATTTTCGACGAGCGTACCGGAGGCATCCAGCATTCCAGCTTCGACAATTCGGCAAATGCCGGTGCTTATATCGCCGATTGGGTAGCCGAGGTGCTGGGTGGACGCATCGCAGTCAGGAAAAAATCATGACCATCAAACTGTTAATCTGTGGCCGCCGGCGGCTGGGCCAGACCCTCGCCGAACACCGCACGCATATGAAGGACTATCATGGCAAGCTCGTGCTGGATTATATTGCGCATGATCCGGTGAACGCGCCAAAGCGCTATGTTCAGAACCATGCTTTCGATGGTGTCTATTTTGGCGGTGAGCCGCAGGGCAAGGCTCTGGCAATTGGCGTGGATTTCGTCACCGAGGTCTGGGCTGAGGATCTCGCAGACTTGAAGGCGTCACGCGAGACGCCATTCTATCTGCAAAATCTCAAGCCCGACGAGCCGGAAATGGTCGATGATACCACCCTCATTGGTACTCCCTGTTCTGAAGAGACAATCATTCCGGTGCATCCGCATGAGGGCGCGGTCAAGGTATTTCTGGCCTGGTTCGGTGAAACGCTCGCTGCAAATGCTGTTGTGGACGCCACCGGTACATCCTCTCACGGATTGCTTGGATATTGCCGCAACACACCGTTGTTTCCCAGCCCGCTCGGCGCCATCGATGAATACTGGTTGCCGAATGAGGCCGCTGGCATCGCTTTCGCAACAGCCTGCCGCGACGCCATCAATAGTCTTCGCCCCGACGATACCCGTTTTAGCCTGACCATTGCACGCGAATATGTTCTGCACGCCGGTTAAGCCAACCCCGCAAAACAACGACCAGACGTCCTGAAAGAAAGGAATGTCCCATGAATATCATTGGACCTGATTATCTTGTCTTTGGTGTCGATAATGTCGCCGCCAGCTGCGAATATCTCACGGCTTTTGGCTTGAAGCCGATTGATGTGACGGATGCTGGCGGCATGTTCGAAGCGTTGGACGGCACGGGGGTCATTGTTCGCCACACGTCCGATCCGTCCTTGCCGCCGCCGTTGCCGACCTCGAACATGCTGCGCCAGCAGGTTTATGGCGTGCGCACAGCCGAAGATCTGGATGCGATCGAAGCCGAGCTGTCCAAGGATCGCCGCGTCACGCGGCTGTCTGACGGTTCGATCGAAGTCAAGGATACCCATGGTTTCGAGCTCAAGTTCCAGGTGTCGATCCGCCGGGAACTTGATATGCCCGCGGAAAAGATCAACGCTCCCGGCGCACCCGCCCAGCGCAAACCGAACGAAATCGGCGTTTGGGAAGAGATGCCGGCGCTGCCTCGCTCGCTCAGCCATGTGGTGTTGTTCGTTCCCGATATTGAGATCGCAACCGAGTTTTATTGTGATCGCCTCGGCTTCGTCGTCACGGATACCTTGAGCGGGGCAGGTCCGTTCCTGCGGCCCAAGGCAAATGACGATCATCACACGCTCTTCTTCATTCGCACGCCGGATTACATGAAAGGCTGTGAGCATCTTGCCTTCCATATGGGTGGCCCGACTGAGCTGATGGTTGCGGGAACGCGCTTCGTTAAAAAGGGCTATCAGAGTTTCTGGGGTCCCGGCCGTCATAAGTTCGGATCGAACTGGTTCTGGTATTTCAACAGTCCACTAGGCTGTCATTTCGAATACGACGCCGACATGGACAAGCACGATGAGACTTGGGTGGGCCGCGACGTGCCGATCAGTGCAGAGGCGTCTCAGATCATGTTGTTCGAGATGCGTGAGAAGTGGATGCCCGGCGGCGGACCACCGCCCGGCGCTAAATCCTGAGATGATGGAAAAGCGCCATGCCATCCCGACAGTTCCTCTGCCGACAGGATGCCGTTGGCGAGGGCGAGGCTAAAGGCTTCGGCCCGCTTGAAGGCTTCCGTCGCAAGATCATCGTGGTCAGACGTGACGGCAAGCTCCACGCCTGGCTCGATGCTTGCCCGCATTATTCCAGCGGAACGCCGATGGCCTGGAAGACGGATGCCTATTTCAACGGCGAGAAAACTCATCTCGCCTGCCATTCCCATGGCGCCTTGTTCGATTTGGAGACGGGAGAATGTGTGCTTGGCCCTTGCCTGGGGCAAGGACTGACACGAGTGAATATTGCAGTGGGTGAGGAAGGCGAGGTTTTCGCTTTGGTAACTGCGGAGGAGGAGTAAACATGAATTCGGGTATCAAGAAGATCCTGATTATTGGCGGTGGTTTTTCGGGAATGACTGCGGCACTTCAGCTGTCGCGAGAGGGGTTTGAGGTCGATCTCGTGGAGATCGATGCAGGATGGCGCTCCTATGGGGCAGGCATCAGCCTGCACGGCTCGACGCTCAGGGTGCTGCGCCAACTCGGCCTCCTGGATCGCTTCATGGAAGAGGGTTATGCCAGTGACGGCGTGCAGTTGCGCGGGCCGGATGATGCCGTGCTGTTCACATTGCCTACCTCCCGGGTGGCGGGCGACGATATTCCCGGCGGCGGCGGCATCATGCGCCCGGCGCTTGCCAAAATCCTGTCGGAGGCGGTGCGGGCTTCCACGACCAAGGTTCGCCTGGGCGTGACATTTACCGAGATCGTCCAGAGCGAAGACGGAGTACAGGTCAGCTTTAGCGACGGCAGTTCAGACCGGTTCGATCTTGTCGTTGGGGCGGACGGGCTATTTTCCGCTGTCCGTTCCAAGACGTTTCCCCATGCGCCAAAGCCCCGCTTCATCGGCCAGTCGGTCTGGCGCGCAGTTTTGCCGAGACCGGAGGCGCTGGAAACCATCACCATGTGGATGGGGCCGAAACTCAAGGTCGGTTTGAATGGCGTCAACAAAACCCAAGCCTATCTGTTCCTGACCGAAGATCGCCCCACCAATGACTTTGTGGCTCCGGAGCTTTTCGTCGATACCCTGCGCGGCTTGATGGAGCGCTTCAGCTCGCCAATCATCCAAGCAATTGCCAAGCAATTGTCGGCGGAGCATCGGATCATTTACCGGCCACTGGAGCAGATGTTGCTGCCGCGTCCTTGGTTTCAGGGGCGGGTGGTTCTGATTGGCGACGCCGTTCATGCCACGACACCGCATCTGGCCGCCGGTGCCTGTATCGGTATCGAGGATGCCATGGTGCTGGCCGAGGAACTGGTGAAGGGCAGCGATGTCGATGGCGCGCTTGCCGCTTTCGAGGCAAGGCGCTGGGAGCGGTGTCGGATGGTGGTCGAGAATTCGGGCCGGCTGGCCGATATCGAGATCCATGGCGGCAGCCGTGAAGAGCACGCTTCGATCATGACAGTTTCGATGAAAACCCTGGCGGAAGCGATCTGACACCAGAAATCATTGCAAATGGTAGTCGATACTCGATTTTAAAATCACTTAAATAATTGATTTTATTTACATATTTTCGACAGCGTTCCGATTGGGAGATTGGATGCTTTTGTCGGCGCATGAAAAGAACCGGAGGAGATGGAATGTCAGGACAGAAATTTGGAGTGGCCGGGTCGATTGCTCTCGTCATCGGTCACTTCTCGGGCATGCTTGACTTGATTGCTCTTCCCGTCTGGGTTGGCGCGCTTGTCGAACGCTTCGGGTTCAGCCCGCAACAGGCAGGCGGGATCGTCACATTGTTCCTGGTTGGTGCGGTTGTTGCGAGCCTCATTGTCGCGCCCCGCTTCAACCAGATGAACCAGAGGCTCTGGGCCTCCATGGCTTTTGCCGTTGCCGCTGCCGCTTTTTTTGGCGCCTCGAGAGAGACGGCTTTGCTTCCTCTTGCCCTCTTGCATCTGACTGCCGGTTTCGCGGTTGGGACAGCTCTTTCCATGGTGCATGGAACGATCGGCCAGGCAACCAATCCGCATCGGCTATTCGCCATGGCTGGCATAGCCCTTGGACTTTTCGCCATTGTTCTCCTGGCAGCCATACCACAGCTGTTGATCGTCTATGGCGGTTCTGTTCTCTTCTATGTGTTCACGGGCATCATGGTGATTGCCGCCCTTACCTCTACGTTCTTGTTTCGCAATCCCGTCCATGCCGTTGAGCCGGAGAAAAAGCCCTTTAGCCGGGCAATGTGGTTCACAATCTTTGGCATCAGCATCCTGACCTTCAACCAATCCATGGTATTTTCCTTCGTTGAGGTCATCGGTAAATCGCGTGGGTTTTCCGCAGAGAGCGTGCTGGCCGTTCTCATCGCGCTGGGCTGCGTCAACTTCATATTGCCGTCTCCACTGGCGGCTTTTTTGCAGACCCGCGTTTCCGCCACGACTGTCACCCAGATTGGACCGGCGGTGCAGGTCATTCTGGCAATCATCGTGACCTCGGTCACCGTTTTTCCGGTCTGGGCGGTCGCGGCCTCCCTGTTCGTCTCCGTGCAGATCTTCACGCATAACTTTGCGTTCGGCCGCCTGGCAAAACTCGATCCGACCGGACGTGCCGTTGCTGCGACCCCGGCCATGCTGATGATGGGGGCCGCACTTGGCCCCATTGTCGGCGGCGCATTGGGCGAAAATTTTGGCTTCGCGGCGCTGGGTGTGACGGCTGTGGCGGTCGGCGCGGTCTCTATCGGCTTCTTTACCAAGGCGAAAACAGCATGACACAGTTTCCTGACATTATCCGTATCGTTACCGGCCATGCGAGTGATGGCCGCTCCATCCTCAGCGAAGTCGGGCCTTTGCCCAAAGTGGTTGAAATCGATGCCATTCCCGGCACCCTGTTTCACGAAGTCTGGCAGACTGGCGAAAGCCCTGTGCGGATCGATAATGGGGCTGATCCAACCATCGGTCCCCTTATCCTTCCCCCTCCAGCTGGCGGTACGCGCATCCGTTTCGTCGATATTCCGCCGGATACCGAGGATTTTTTGAAAACCGGTGCAGAACGAATGAACGTGGCCTTCGAGCAACTGGGCGACAAAGCTGCCTCCACGGTGGAGGAAGATTCTCCCCATCCGCTGATGCATCGCACGGAATCTGTCGATTATGGCATTGTCATTGAAGGAGAGATGACCCTGGTGCTTGATGATGGCGACGTGCTTTTGAAGCAGGGGTCTGTCGTTATCCAGCGTGGCACCAATCATGCCTGGGCCAATCGGTCCGGTAAACCCTGCCGGATGCTCTTCATCCTTGTCGCAGGGGTCTACGATCCCGCCATCGCCGCAAGTCTTGCCGGACCATGATAGCCGGGTGCCACCAATAACAGCAGGAACGAGGTCATCATGAAGTTTGCAACCTATCACGATGGAAGCCGCGACGGCCAACTTTGGATCGTTTCGCGTGATCTGAAACGAGCAGTCCCGGCCACTGGCATCGCAGTGTCCCTGCTTGCTGCGCTGGAGAATTGGGATGCCGTCGCTCCCCGCCTTCTCGAGCTGTATGAACGGCTCAATGCAGGGAACGAACCTTTTGCCACCAGCTTCCAGCCGGAACGGTGTCTGGCACCCTTGCCGCGTGCGCCGCAATGGCTGGATGCGTCGGCTTTCCTCAATCATGGCCGGTTGATGGATAAGGCCTTCGACAATCCGGTTAACCCGGACTTCGAGACAGTGCCCTTGATCTATCAAGGGGCGAGCGACGATTTCCGCGGGCCGCTGGCAGGCGTGGAGTTTCTCGACGACGCGCTGCTGATCGACATGGAAGGCGAGTTCGGCGTTATTCTTGCCGATGTGCCAATGGGTGTGGCACCGGAAAATGCCATTGATCATGTGCGTCTGCTGGTGCAGATCAACGATTGGTCGCTGCGCGCCCTTGGGCCGCGGGAAATGCGGGCGGGCTTCGGGTTTCTCCAGGCCAAACCATCGACGGCCTTTGCACCGGTCGCCATCACGCCGGACGAGATCGGGCCGCATTGGTCCAACGGTCGGACGGGTCTGGCTTTGCATGTGGAGATCAACGGACGACGGGTCGGGGATGCTCATGGCGGCGAAATGCATTTCTCCTTCGGTGAATTGATCGCTCATTGCGCCCGCAGCCGGCGTTTGTCGGCTGGAACCATTCTGGGTTCCGGCACAGTGTCCAATGCAGATCGGGCCGCCGGTTCATCCTGCATTTCCGAAATCCGGGTGATCGAGCTTCTCGATGAAGGCAAGGCGCGCACGCCCTTTCTGACCTGGGGTGATCAGGTGCGGATGGAAGCTCGGCTGCCGAATGGAAGCACGCCTTTCGGGGTGATCGATCAGGCGGTGGTGAAGGCCTGATGCGTATTCTTGTCACCGGTGCTGATGGCTTTCTGGGGCGCGGGCTTGTGGCTCGTCTCCCGTTCGCTCTTCACCAGGCAAAGCGGATCGTTGTCACCGACCGAGCCTTTGCTCAACCTGTCCCTGACGGGATTGAGGCCTTGGTCGGCGATCTCGGCGATCCCGGCTTTCTGGACACATTGCTGGAACCCGGTTTCGATCTTGTCTTCCATCTGGCCAGCGTTCCCGGAGGACTTGCCGAGCGGGAACAGGCACTGGGACATGGTGCAAACCTGCTTGCGCCGATTGCTTTGGCGCAAGGCGTAGCCCTTCGGCGTCCCGGCGCGAGGCTGGTTTTTGCCTCCTCCATCGCGGTCTATGGTGCGCTTGGAGCGGCAACCGTCACGGAGCAGACGCTTGCCGCGCCGCAACTGACCTATGGCGCCCACAAGTTGATGACCGAAATTCTGCTGTCCGACATGACGCGACGCGGTGCGCTTTCAGCCATCAGTCTGCGGTTTCCCGGCATTGTCGCACGGCCTGCGACCGACAGCGGGCATGGTTCGGCCTTTATGAGCCAGCTTTTCCATCGGATCGCTGCCGGAGAGGCTTATGCCTGCCCGGTTCCGGCCAGCAGCACCTGCTGGTGGGTGTCGCGTCAGGCGGCGGTGGACATGCTGCTACATGCCGCAGGGCTGAAGGATAGTGCCGTAACCGTTGTCCAGCCGCCGGTGTTGTTTGCAACGACCGGCGACGTGGCTGCTGCGGTGGCCCGCCATGTGGGCAAAACCGCATTGGTCGAATGGGGCGAGGACGAGACGCTTCGCCGCCTGTTTGGTGCGATGCCGCAGGTTGATGCTGCCACGGCGTTGGCGGCGGGCTTCAAGGCCGATGCTGATCTCGACGCGCTTGCCAAAGCCGCAATTTCAGGAGAGTCATGATGAAGATTATCGATCTGTCCGTTGCTATCGAAAACGACATTCCTGCCGATCCGCCGGGCCTTGGTCCCAAAATCACCTACACGAACCATGCGGAAGGCTCGGAAGAGGTTTTGCGCTTCTTCCCCGGCCTCGACATTGGCGATGTTCCCGGTGGGGAAGGCTGGGCAGTCGAACAGTTGAACCTGACCGCCCATGCCGGTACACATCTCGATGCGCCCTGGCATTTCGCCTCGACGATGAATAATGGCGAGCGTGCCTGGACCATTGATGAAGTGCCGCTCGACTGGTGCATCCGTCCGGGCGTCAAACTGGATCTGCGCCATCTGCCGGATGGCTCTATCGCAACGGCAGCCGATCTTCAGTCAGCCTTGGCGGTGGCCGGTCATACGCTTCAGCCTTTCGATGTGGTGCTGGTCAACACCGCCGCTGGTGCCGCCTATGGGCGACCGGATTACCTGGGTCGTGGCTGCGGTATCGGGCGTGAGGCCACCCATTGGCTGATGGCGCAAGGCGTTCATATTGCTGGAACTGACGCCTGGTCCTGGGATGCGCCCTTTCCGGTCACTGCCAAACGGTTTGCGGAAACCAGAGATGCAGGATTGATCTGGGAAGGCCATAAAGCCGCCCGTGAAGGCATTTTCCTGCATATGGAAAAGCTGACACGGCTGGAGGAATTGCCGGGTTCCGGCTTCACCGTCTCCTGCCTGCCTGTGAAGATCAAGGGCGGGTCGGCTGGCTGGTGCCGTGCCGTGGCGATTTTCCCTGAGGGTTAACAGTCTATCCAAGAATTGCCGCTGGCCGTCTGCAAATGGCAATTTCTGCGCTTACCTCGGCTCACGTACTTTAAGTACGCTCCGCGCCGGTTCTCGAAATCACCATTTTCGCCAGGCCAACAGCAATCCTTGAACAGACTGTAAGACAATTTCGTCGTATGCCAACCTGCTGCGCCCGCCGTCATAAAAGACACGGGCGCAGCATGTCTAATCGTGGCTGTTCAGCCTATTCCGGGTTTTCCAGGCTGAACATTTCGGTGCGTTCGTCATAGGCGAACAATTCGGCATAACGCGCCCAGGAGACGATGGTTTTCAACGTATCGTCGGCGTAGGATTCGCTCATGTAATCCTCCAACTCGTTGCGGAACCGCGCTGCCGGTGCGGTGTGGCTTGGGCGCTCATCTAGAACCCGGCGGATCAGGCCCATCAGAGGCACGTAGCTGACCAGATGCTCGGCAAACAGTTTTTTGCGGGCATCGGTTTCCAGATGGGCGAAGCGGGTTCCGGCCTCGGTCAGCACCAGATCGCCTTCGCTCAGATGGGCAAAGCGCAAAAGCTGGAGTGCTTCACCAAGATGAAACAGCTCATCTGCCTCCAGTTGCAACTGGCCGGCCAGTACCGGAAGATCGGCGCGGCCATGATAGGGTGCACCTGCGAGCGCCTCGATCAGGCCCGACAGGATATTGGTCGAAACCGGCTCCAGCACCATGCCCATGCCGGTGCCGGGAATGCCGTCCATGCTGGGTAGGCGCGGTTCGGCGCGCGCCGTCATCAGCGCGTAGATGCTATCGACAAGCTGGCGGAACACCGGGTCAAGTCGGTTGCGCGGATGCGGCAGATCGACCTTCAATTCGCGCGCCACCCGGCCCGGATTGGAGGAAAACACCAGGATGCGGTCGCACATCAGCACCGCTTCCTCGATATTGTGGGTGACGATCAACACGGATTTGATTGGCAGGCGTCCTTCGATCCACAGGTCGATCATGTCGGTGCGCAGGGTTTCGGCGGTCAGCACGTCGAGGGCGGAAAATGGCTCGTCCATCAACAGCAGATCAGGGTGGACAACAAGAGCGCGGGCAAAGCCGACACGCTGGCGCATGCCGCCGGACAGCTCTTTCGGATATGCGTTTTCAAACCCATCGAGGCCGATCAGGTCGATGGCGGCCAAGGCAAGCGAGCGTCGCTCAGTGCGGTCTACGCCCTTTGCCTCCAGGCCGAGTTCGACATTCTGGAGCACTGTTAGCCAGGGAAACAGGGCAAAGGACTGGAAGACCATGGAGATGCCGGGCGGTGGCCCGTCGATTTCGCTGCCGCGATAGCGGGCGCTGCCCGAAGACGGCGACAGCAGGCCGGCAATGATGCGCAGCAGTGTCGATTTTCCGGAGCCAGAGCGGCCGAGCAAGCCGACGATTTCGCCTTCCTTGATGGCGAGATCGACATTTTCGAGCACAACAACATCGTTGCCGCTGGCCTTGGGAAAGGAACGGGAGACCTGGGCGATATCGATCAGCGGGTTCTTGGTGATAAGATCAAGCATGGGAACAATCCTTTTGTCGGATGACATCATGTCTGTGGTGTTATGTCTGTGGTGTTTGGGAATGCCGAAACATTCCCGATTGATGGTGAACGGCATTAACCCAGGCGCAGGCGGCTTTCGCCATAGGCATAGAGCGGGCGCCAGACCAGCCGGTTGAACAGCGTCACGAAGGTACACATGACGATGATGCCGAGCACGACCCGTGGGAAATCGCCTGCCGTTGTCGCATTGGCGATGTAGGAGCCAAGGCCGGGGGTGGTCAGTTGGGTATCGCCCCAGCTTGCCACTTCCGCAACGATGCTGGCATTCCAGGAGCCGCCCGAAGCCGTGATCGCTCCGGTGATGTAATAGGGAAAGATACCGGGCAGGATGACCTTGAACCACCAGCGCCAGCCGGTGATGTGGAAACTGCGGGCGGCTTCCTTGAGATCGCTTGGAAAGGCGCTGGCACCGGCGATCACATTGAACAGGATGTACCATTGCGTCCCAAGGATCATCAGCGGGCTCAGCCAGATATCGGCATCGAGACCGAAATGCACGATCACCACCACGAACACCGGAAAGGCGATATTGGCTGGAAAGGCGGCCAAAAATTGCGCAAGCGGCTGGACTTTTTCCGAGAGCTTCGGACGCAGGCCGATCCACACGCCGACCGGCACCCAGACCACGGTTGCGATGGCCATCAGTACGATGACACGCAGCAGGGTGATAGAGCCATAGAGGATAACGGTCGGTATTTCCGACCAGCCGATGCTGGCCCGCAGGTAGTCGAAGCTGATATAGGCGGCCCAAGCTGCTGCACCGGCAATGATGGCAATCCAGATTCCGTCGATGACACGCGAGGTGGCAGGGCTGGCAGTTTTTGAACCGGTGCTCCGCAGTTTGGGGAGGCGTAAGGTCCAGAGTTGGCGGGCTACCCAGTTCAGAGGCGCGAGCAGCAGGCGGGTAACACGGGCCTTGCGCAACAGGTCCAGCATCCAGGAACTGGGAGCCACGCCCGAGGCGGTGGTCTCGAAGCGGAACTTGTCGGCCCAGGCCACCAGCGGACGGAACATCAACTGGTCATAGAGAAGGATGACGGCGAGCATGGCGATGACGGCATAGAAGACCGCCAGAATGTCTTGCTGCTTGATCGCCAGCGCAACATAGGAACCGATGCCCGGCAGAGTAACCGTGGTATTGCCCACCGTGATGGCCTCGGAGGCGACGACGAAGAACCAGCCGCCGGACATCGACATCATGGTGTTCCAGACCAGGCCGGGCATGGCGAAGGGCACGTCAAGTCGCCAGAACCGCTGCCAGCCACTGAGCTGGAAGCTGCGGGTCGCCTCTTCCAAGTCCTTCGGCTGGCTACGCATCGACTGATAGAGGCTGAAGGTCATGTTCCAGGCCTGGCTGGTGAAAATCGCAAACACCGCCGCCAGTTCCGCACCGATCACACGTCCTGGAAACAGGTTGAGGAAGAAGGTGACGGTAAACGTCAGAAAGCCGAGAATCGGCACCGATTGCAGGATGTCGAGGACCGGGATCATCACCATTTCCGCACGCCGGCTTTTGGCGGCAACCGAGGCGTAGATCAAGGTGAAGATCAGCGAAAACACGATGGCTGCCAGCATGCGCAGAATGGTGCGCAATGCATAGATCGGCAGATTGGTGGGATCGAGCGATAGCGGAGCGGCATCAAGCGCCGACAGCGGAATAGTCGTCACCCGCTCGCCATAGGCAAACAGCACGATGACGCCGATGATCAACAGCAGCGCCATCAGGTCCCAATGGTTCGGAAGATGGGAGCGGCGGGTGGCAAGCGGAGCGAATTTTGGATGGATCATGGGACGGGCCTATATTTCGCAAAGCGTATCCATGAAGGATGACGCTGAAATTGTAGGGGTGGGCAATTTCAGGCTGGCCAGTTTCAGGCTGGATGATTGATCCGCAGATCCCCGAAGGGCCTGATAATCCTATAGAATGGCCGAACATCTGACGCCACCGCGCTTAAGGAAAGCCAGGCACGGCTTAGGCATAGGCTCGATATACTTTTGTATATTCAGCCCTGCGGGACTGTCGCTGCGGCGCTTTCCTGCGTAATTTGGTTTGGGCCGATCCGGCCCTCGATGTTTTGCGAGAGGGTGTCTACCTTTTGCGCAAAGAAACAGCCATGGCCACCGAAGGATGAAACACATTCTGTTTTCGCAGCATCAGAACCGGCCAAAGCTGAGGGCGGTGTTCATCCTGTTCCTGCTGGTCTGCATCTTTGCTGCCGATACGATCACCAATTTCGAGATCGCTTTTGCTGTCTTCTATATCGCGGTCATTCTGATCGCCATCGGCTTCCTGTCGATGCGCGGCGTCGTCGCACTGGCAATGATCTGCATTGGCCTGACGGTACTAAGCTTGTTTCTCACCCGGCGCGGATCGTTCGAATCCGGGCTGCTGAATTGCGGCATCAGCACCTGCGCCATTGGGGTGACGACCTATCTCGCCTTGAAAATCGTTGCCGCCCAGGCGGCTATTTACGATGCGCAGGCGCAGTTTTCCCGCATGGCGCGGCTGACGCGGCTGGGTGAATTGACCGCCTCCATCGCCCATGAAGTCAATCAGCCGCTGGCTGCCGTCGCCACCAGCGCCGATGCCTGTCGCCGCTGGCTTGATCATACGCCGCCCAATCTGGATCGTGCCCGTCAGGCGGCGGAGCGAATTACCAGCGACGTGAAACGCGCCAGCGATGTGATCGTGCGTGTACGCAGACTGGCCAGAAGCGAACCGCCGCAACGGGAAAGCTTCGACCTCAATGCGGCAACGACCGAAGCCATCGGCTTGGCCGAACATGAGATCGAGCGCAACAATATTGCGCTGGAGATGGCGCTTGCGGAAGATCTGCCGCCAGTGCTGGCCGACCGTATCCAGATCCAGCAGGTGATCGGCAACCTCCTGCTCAATGCCATCGAAGCCATGGCGGCTGTTCCCAGTTTCAAGCGGGAGCTTTTAATCTCGACCTTTGTCGATGGCGATGACAGGATCGTGCTTGCCGTTGCCGATTCAGGTCCCGGCATGAAGCAATCGACGCTGGATCATCTGTTCGAAGCGTTCTGGACCACCAAGGAAAGTGGCATGGGCATCGGCCTTGCCATCAGCCGTTCGATCATCGAGGCGCATGGGGGGCGTATTTCCGTGACATCTGCGCATCGCATGGGGACGGTCGTTCAATTCAGTCTGCCCTTAAGCGAAGAGAATAAGGCATGATGGCCAACCCACCTCAACAGGATGAACATGAGCCGGTTGTCTATGTGATCGATGATGACGCCTCGGTGCGCGCCGCATTGGAGGATCTGCTTGCCTCCGTCGGCCTTGCGGTTTGCGCCTATGGATCAATCCAGGAATTCATGGCAATGCCGCTTGCCGATGCGCCCGGCTGCCTGGTGCTCGACGTGCGGATGCCCGGCCAGAGTGGCCTTGAGTTTCACCAGCAGATGGCGAAACTGGGTATACGGCTGCCGGTGATCTTCATTACCGGTCATGGGGATATCCCCATGTCGGTCAAGGCGATGAAAAACGGTGCCATAGAGTTTCTGACCAAGCCGTTCCGCGATCAGGACCTGCTGGACGCTATTCAGCAGGGCATCGAAAGTGATCGTGCGCAGCGACGGCAGGATCATCTGTCCTCCGGCTTGCGGGAGTTATGGCAAACGCTGACGCCGGGTGAGCGGGAGGTGATGGAACTGGTTGTTCAGGGGCGTCTCAACAAACAGATTGCCGGTGATCTCGGTGTCAGCGAAATCACCGTCAAGGTTCGCCGCGCCCAGTTGATGCGCAAACTCAATGCCAAATCCGTCGCCGATCTGGTGCGGATATGGGATCGGCTGGCGGTGCCGGATTGAGAGGACAGCGCCGCGCCCTAGACAAGCGCGGCACCATTATCAGTCGTCACCAGATCAGCGCAGGTTCACCAGCTTTGCCAGGTCGCGGGCGCAGTCCAGGCAGCGGGGCTGCTGGTCGAGGAAGCGTTCAGCGCCGATTTCCATGATCAGCATGGTGTCGGGCAGGAAGGTGAGTTCGGCAAAGATCTCGTCCCAGGCGATATCGCCCCAGCCGAGCGGAAGATGCAGATCGCCGATGCCGAGTGCCGTTGCTTCCGCGTTATGGAAGAATTCCTTCATCGTATAGGGCAGGCCAAAGCTGTCATGGACGTGAAGATGGCCGGTCACCGGTGCCATGGCGCGCAGCTGCTCGCGGAAATCCAGTCCCTTGAAGGTGGATTCGATATAGGCATGGGAGAAATCAATCAGGGCGACGACATGGTCATGGCCGATGGCCTTGACCGTTTCAGCCACTTGGCTCGGCGTCTGGCGATATTGGCCGGTCTCGGTGGTGAAGATGTTTTCAAGCGCGATGCGCACGCCATAACCCTTGGCGATATCGGCCATTTCCAACAGGGCCTCGCGCTCCATCTTGTCGAGATCCGCGCCGTCAACACCTTCTACCGGCTGGGCGGCACCCGAATGATGGACGAGAATGCCGGCGCCAAGACGATCGCACAGTTCCAGCATGGCGCGAACCACGTTCTTTTGCAGATGCAGATGCTCGCGGTCCATGAAATTGGAGCTGACCTGGCCGTGCAAGGATAATTTCTTGAAGCTGTATTGGCTGACAATGTCAGCGACGCGCTGGGTGCGATCTTCGATAATACGGCCACCGGAGATGATTTCTTCGCCATAAATGCCGATTTCGCAGGCCGTCGCACCGGAATCGGCGATTTCGCGTAGTGAGACGTCCAGTGTCGTCAGGTCGCCCTTGCCGGTGCGATTGCAAAAGCCGATGGCGGAAATGATGTCGGTCATGAAAGAACTCCAGAGGGTTGATGCGATGGTATTTGGCTGTTGGCGAGGCTGTTTGCCGCGCCCGTCACGGGAGAAAAGTCGATCCGCTTCTGGCTCTCGGCGTCAAAGAAGTGCAATTGCTGCCGCGGCAGCAACAGCCCGATCGTGTCACCAGCCGAGACCTGCGCTTCTTCGGGGACAGCAATGGCAAAGGGCTGGCCAGCCAATTCGCAATGGACGACGCGGCCAACGCCCAGTTCTTCGACGAATTCGATGAGTGCCGGGACGCCCTGGCCGTGGCTGGCAAGACGGCATTGTTCCGGGCGGATACCGACGATCACATCTCGTCCTCTCAGCGCATGAGCGACGACCGGATCGATTTCGACCGCTGCACCACTGATGCGAATGGTGGAGGTTTCCACTTCGACGCGGGCATCGAAGAGGTTCATGGCTGGTGAACCGATAAACGAGGCAACGAAGGTCGTGGCCGGGCGATGATAGATGTCGAGTGGTTTGCCGACCTGTTCCACATGGCCACGGTTCATCACCACCAGCCGGTCGGCAAGTGTCATCGCTTCCACCTGGTCATGGGTCACGAAAACCGATGTGGCTGACAAACGCTGGTGCAGTTTGCGGATTTCGGCGCGCATGGTGACGCGCAGCTTGGCGTCGAGATTGGACAGTGGTTCATCGAACAGAAACACCTTCGGCTCGCGGATGATGGCGCGGGCCATGGCGACACGCTGGCGCTGGCCACCGGAAAGAGCGGCGGGCCGACGGTCAAGATAATCCTGCAAGCCGACGATTTTTGCGGTCTCAGTAATGCGCCGGTCACGCTCGGCTTTGGCAACGCCCGCCACTTTCAGGGCGTAGCCGATATTGCCAGCCACCGACATATGCGGGTAGAGCGCGTAATTCTGAAACACCATGGCGCAACCGCGTTCGCGTGGTTCCAATGTGTTGACGACACGGCCATCGATGGCGATTTCGCCTGAGGTAATGTCCTCGAGCCCGGCGATCATTCGCAGCAGCGTGGATTTGCCACAGCCGGAGGGACCGAGAATGACCACGAATTCCCCTGATCCAAACAGCAGATCTATGCCATGCAGGGTTGGCGTCTTGCCGTAGCTTTTGCGCACCGCGCGGATGTCGATATCAGCCATTGTCTTTGAACCTTGTTGTTGCAGGCGCTTTTCAGCGTCACTTTTCCGTGGAGACCAGACCGCGCACGAACCAGCGTTGCAGCACGGCAACCACAACCAGCGGCGGGGCCATGATCATCAGGGAACCAGCGAGGGTTACGTTCCAGTCGGGGATGCCGTTATCGGACGGCAGCAGTGAGCGCAGCGACATCATCACCGTCTTGTAGTTCGGATCGGTCACCATCAGCAGCGGCCAGAGATACTGGTTCCAGCCATAGACGAACATGATGGTGGTCAGCGCCAGCATGTTGGTGCGCGAAAGCGGCAGTAGCATTTCAAAGAAGAAGCGGATCGGCCCGGACCCGTCCATGCGCGCCGCCTCGGCCAATTCATTGGGGAGAGTCATGAAAAATTGCCGGTAGAGAAAGGTGCCGGTTGCCGTGGCGATCAGCGGCAGGGTCAGGCCCGCATAGGTGTTGAGCAGGTTCCACTCGATCTTGATGTCGATGCCAAACAGCGTGGACAGGATGGATTTGACCGGCTGCAACAGATCGGCTGCCACCGCATAGGTCGGCACGACCCGGACTTCGAGCGGCAGCATCAGGGTGATGAACACGCCCCAGAAAAACACGTGTTTCAGCGGCGTGCGGAAAAACACGATGGCAAAGGCGGTCATGGCTGACAGCGCGACCTTTCCGAGCGTCACCAGGGCCGCCATAATCAGGCTGTTGGTCATTGCCGTGCCGAGATCGGCCCGCGACCAGGCCTGTTTGGCATTGGTCAGGAACTCGCCTTGCGGCAGGAAGCTGAAGGGAACGGCATTGACCTGCGGCATTGTCTGGCTGGCGCCAGCGATCACCACGATGAATGGTCCGATCAGCAGCAGGAAGCCCAGGACCATGATGAGATAGGTGAAGGCATTGGCAATTGGTGTGCGCTGGATCATTCCGGCCTCACTTGTAATGCACGCGCTTCTCGATGAAGCGGAACTGGATGAAGGTGCAGATCATGATCAGCCCGATCAGAATGATGCTTTGGGCCGATGCGCCGGAATAGTTGAGACCCTTGAACGCCTCATCGACGATCCGGTAGACCATGACTTCGGTGCCGTGGTTCGGTCCGCCGCCGGTCATCGAATGGACGATGCCGAATGTGTCAGCACCAACGAAGCCTTCCGTCATCATAGTGACGAGCAGAAAAAACAGGGTGGGCGCAAGCAGCGGCACCTGCACATCGAAGGCACGGCGCAAGGGACCGGCGCCGTCCATGGCGGCCGCTTCACTAAGCGCGCGCGGTACAGATTGAAGGCCGGCCAGCAGGAAAATGAATGTATAGCCCGACCATTTCCAGATGAAGACGATGATAACAAGCGCCAGCGCATGGCTGCCGTATTTGGCCGGGTTCCAGAGATCTGGAGAAAAGGAATTGACCATAGCCGCCAGCCCGCGATCGGGCGCCAGGATAAAGCGGAAGGCGATACCGGCAGCCGGTCCGGCAATGGCGAAGGGCAGGATGTAGAAAAACCGAAAGAAGCCGGTTCCTGGCAATTGCCGGTCAACGGCAAGCGCCAGCACAAGTCCGATCAGAATGGCGAAGAAAGGACCGAGTGTCGCGAAGATCAAGCTGACAGTGACCGAATTCCAGTAAAAGGGATCGGTCAGCGCTTCCCTGAAATTGGCAAAGCCAACGAATTCCGCCGCACCGCCAAATGGAGGCTCAAGGGTGAAGGCCCAGTTCACCACGGCAGCCACTGGCCAGTAGAAGAACAGGATGATCAGAATGATCTGCGGCAGCGCAAACAGGATAGGCAGCCACCAGTTCTTGAAAACGGCGCGTTGTTCCATGTCGTGACCAATATGCTGGAATGAAGGAGGAAGCCTGCCGATGCGGCAGGCTTCCGGGAGCAAGGGCAGCTGAGGCTTAGTTCAGCTTCTGACCGGCATAGGTTTTCTCAAAGCGGCGCAGGATGGCATTGCCGCGCTCGACCGTCTGGTCCAGCTGGGTTTGCACATCGGCATTCTGCATGAAGATCGCCTCAAACGAGGTCGAGACTTCCTTGCGGATCTGGGTGAAGCTACCCAGGCGGATACCGCGGCTGGTATCGGATGTCGGCGTGTAGGTCAGGCTGGCAATGGCCAGTTCGCGGCCCTTGTAAGGTGCCTTATCGTAGAAACCATTGGCTTTCATGGCATCGAAACCGGTCTTGGTGACAGGAATATAGCCTGTGACCGTTGACCACCATTGTACCATATCCGGCTGACCGAGGAAGTTGAGGAAGGCGGCTGCCCCCTTGTATTCGGCTTCCGGACGACCGGCGAGAACCCAGAGCGAAGCACCGCCCACCAGCGAATTCTGGCGCTCCGTACCCTTCCAGACCGGCAGCATGGCGACATCCCATTTGACGTCAGCGGGCAGTGTCTTGCCGACGGTGCCGTGGTCGGCAATCGACGACTGGATCATCTGGCAAGTCTGCGAGGTGAAGGCCGGAACGACATCCATGCCGAGCTGCTTGGTCTTGACCACGAACAGCTTCTCATCCTGCATCTTCTTGAAGAATTTTACATGATCGACGAATTTGGTCTTGTTGAACACCAGTTCGGAATCGAGACCCTGATAGCCATTGGCCTTGGTGGCGATTGGCTGGTTATGGATGGCGGAAAACTGTTCCAGCATCGACCATGGATCGAAATTGAAGCCCAGCGGGCATTCATAGCCAGCGGCCTTCAGTTTGCGGGCTGCTTCCTCGACATGTTCCCAGGTATCCGGCTTGAAGGTGATGCCAGCCTTCTCAAACGCGCTGACATTATAATAGAACATCGCGGTCGAGGAGTTGAACGGGAAGGACTGCAATTCGCCGCCAGCCGTGGCGTAGTAATTGGCGATGCCGCCGAAATAATTGTTCCAGTCGATCTTGTAGCCATTGTCGGCCATCAGCTTCTTGGCTGGAATAAAGGCCTTGGACAACATCAGGTCCAGCGTGCCGGCATCGTAGATCTGGGCAATGGCTGGCTGCTTCTTGGCGCGGTAGGCGGCAATGGTGTTTTGCAGCGTGGTATCGTAATCGTTCTGAGAGGTGCAGACGATTTCGAAATTGGCCTGGCTGTCGTTGAACTTGCGGCAGGCGTCCTGGACGCGCTCGCCAAGGTCGCCGCTCAGGCCATGCCAGAATTCGAACTTGACCTTTTCGGCCATGGCCGGTGCTGCCCCCAGCGTCGTGGCAGCCAGCAGGCCGGCCAGCACGGTTTTCAAAGCGTAGTTTTTCATCGCAAATGCCTCGTTTTCAGGAAAACAATTCCGCTTTACCCCCGGAAATTTAGGGGTTTCTAGCGGGCATTTGTGATGGCTCGACTACGCTTCCATGACGCTTGCGTGAAGATTTTTCGTCTGATTGATGACAGGCTAATCTACTGCGTCGCCTGTCTAGCACGGCGCAGTAGAAAGCTTCACGCCGTCGGTTGCTGTTTTGCTCTGGCGACGATTTGCGTCGGGCTAACGAATTGCAGGGCAATGACCAGCCAGAACAGGGTGGTGACCATATAGACCACCGCCATCGCATCAATGGATTGCGATGCGCGAACCCCGGACGCAAAGACTGCATAGTAGAGCGAGACGACCAGCGTTTGCGTCGTCGGCCCGGCAATCAGGAAGGTCAGCTCGAACATGGCGATGGTGCGCACCAGCACCAGCAGCAGGGCGGCCAGCATGCCCGGCAACAGTAGCGGTAGCAGGATGCGGGTAAACAGGCTCCAGGTACCGGCGCCGAAGACCTTCGCGGCGGCCTCGATGCGTGGATCGATCTGCTCGATGAAGGGGATCATCACTAGAATGACGAAGGGCAGCGACGGCACGAGATTGATCAGCACCACGCCCCAGAAGCTCCCGCCAAGGCCGACCTGATAGAGAACCGTTGCCAATGGAATGCCATAGGTAAGCGGCGGCACCAGAAGCGGCAGCAGGAATGTGAGGATGACCAGCTTTTTGCCGGGAAAATCCCGCCGCGCCAGCGCATAGGCGGTCATCACTCCGAGCAGGCCGGAAATGATCACCACCGTAAAAGTGATCTGGAAGGTGACGGCAACGACGCTGGATAGCTGAAACTCGCTCCAGGCATCGGAATACCACCGCGTCGTCCAGCCGGTCGGCAGCCAGGTGCCCAGCCAGCGCCGGGCAAAGGAATTGACCACCACGGATGCAATCACCGCCACGAGGTTGAGAATGAACAACCCGGCGAGCGCCCAGACGGCCATACGCCAGAGTTTTGAGCCGATGCCCTGATCGCGGATCATGATCTAGCCTTTCGTTCCGGCGACGGGGCCGCGATAGAAGAGGGAGCGCAAGGCCAGGATGGCCGCGACGATTGCCAGTTCGATAACGCCCATGATGATGGCGATGGCCGAGCCCAGCGAATGATTATATTGCTCGAAAGCGGCCTGATAGGCAGCAATCGAGATCACCCGCGTTGGCCCGGCGGGTGCGCCAAGCAGAACGGCGGACGGAAACACCGCGAAGGCCTGCACGAAGGACAGGCAGAAGGTGACGGCAAGACCCGGCACCAGCAGCGGCAAAAACACGCTCATGAAGCGCTTGCGGGCATTGGCCCCCAATGTCGCCGCTGCCTGTTCAATAGCCGGATCGATGCCGGTGACGTAGGAGAGCGTCAGCAGGAAGGCGAAGGGGAAGCCTGAAATCAGCAGCGACGCAAACACGCCCCAGTAATTGTTGGTGAGCTTGATTGGCGTATCGAGAATGCCGATCAGGATCAGGCTGCGGTTGAACCAGCCTTGGGGGCCGAGAAAGGTCAGCAGGCCGTCCGCAATGAAGACGGTGCCGAGCGTCACCGGCAGCACGAGAATGGTGGTCAGGAAACGCTGGCGTGTCATCAGCCGCACCCGGAAGGCAATCGGCAAGGCAAGCGCCAGATTCACGACCGTGACCGGCAGCGCCAGCCAAAGCGTGGCGGAAATGGTCTTGTATTGAAACGGATCGGTGAAGAAGGTGACGTAATTGGTGTACCATGCGCCGTCGGTGGGTGTCAGCGAGTCGATCACACCATAGATGAACGGATAGATGAACAAGGCGAGGATGACCAGCAGGCCCGGCAGGACCAGCAGCGTCGTGCCGTCTATTCCCCTGGCTGCAAGCGAGACACGAAGGGAAGACTGGCTCATGCATCCCCCTTAAAGATCAGCGCCCGGCCTTCTGCCGGACGCACGCTGGTGACGGTGCCGCGTGGTAGCAAGATATCCGAGCGAAAATGAACCTCTGCGCCGTCGCTGGCTTCTGCGGCACCAAAATAGGCTCTGCCACGATATTCCATGGATTTGACGGTCACTGGAATGCCGCTGCCATCCCGGACGGCGATCATATCCTCGGGCCTGACGCTGAGCACAGCCGCATCGCCGACCTGAACCGGCTGGCGGGGGGTGCCGACAGTGGTTGCGCCCGCCGCTTCGATCTGGGCCTCATCACCGGATACGGCTGTGACCCGCCCGGCAATCCGGGTGCGAAAGCCCATGAAATCGGCGACATCGACATGGTTTGGGCGCATGTAAAGATCTTCCGGCGTGCCGATCTGGCGGATATGGCCCTGGCTCATCACCACGATCCGGTCGGCCATCGACAGCGCCTCGTCCTGATCATGAGTGACGTAGATGGTCGTGGAGCCGATCTGGTCGTGAATGGCGCGGATATCGGCGCGCATTTCCAGCCGCAGCTTGGCATCCAGGTTGGAAAGCGGCTCATCCATCAGCACGACCGGCGGGCGGATGACGATAGCGCGGGCAATGGCGACACGCTGCTGCTGGCCGCCGGAGAGTTGTCCCGGCAATTTATCCGCCTGCGAACCGAGACGCACCAGATCGAGGGCTGCTTCGATGCGACGGTCGGCTTCCGTGCCTTTGATGCCTTGCATGGACAGGCCGAAGCCAACATTGCGCCGCACGGTCATATGAGGAAACAGGGCGTAGCTTTGGAAGACCATGCCAAACCCGCGCTTTTCCGGCTCCAACTGGTCGATGCGCTGGCCGCCGATCCGGATTTCGCCACCGGTTAGCGGCAGAAGCCCGGCGATACAGTTCAGCGCCGTGGATTTTCCGCAGCCGGAAGGGCCGAGCAGCGCGATGAATTCGCCCGGCTCGATGGCGAGATCAATACCGTCCAGCGCCTTGTAGGCGCCGAAAGCGCGGCGAAGGGCGACAAGCTCAAGCTTTGCCCCCTGTTTGGGCTGGGCAGCCTGCGTCGATAAGGGGGCTGGCGCGACCACGTTACTCTCCTGTCTGCGGAAAAATCATAGGCAAGCTTCCCCGAACCCGGAGATCCGAGGGAAAAATATGTGAGAGACTGCGTATAGGCCCCGCCGCGCCAAGGCTCTGCGGGGCAAAGGCCCGGCGGGGCAAAAGCTCAGCCCTTGGCGGCGCCGATTTTTTCGTCCCAGATGCGGAAGGCATCGACGATTTTCGACGGGTCGAGCGGGACTTCAAGCGGGTTGTTGGCGATCCAGCCGTCATATTCCTTGCGGCCAAATTCGGCGATGGCGTCCTGGCTCTTCTGGGGCGCCATGGAAATCGTCACATCCTTGACCGCCGGGCCGGGATAGAAATAGCCATCATCAAAGGCAATCGCTTGTTGCTGCGGCTGAAGAATGAAATTGATCACATCCAGCAGGACGGCGAGCTTTTCTTCCGAAACACCCTTCGGAATGACGGCGTAATGGGCGTCGGTGACCCAATGGAAGCCTTTGAGGGTCGCCACCTTGGCTTCTTCCGGCACAATGCCGAGCACGCGGGGATTGATATCCCAGCCGGTGGTGGTGACGACGATATCGCGGGTACCTTCACCAAGCTCTTTCATCACCTGCGTGGTGCCGGTGCCGTAATATTCGACGTTTTCGCCGAGTGCCTTCAGGTAATCCCAGGTCTTGGCCCAGCCATTGACCGGATCTTTCGGGTCCTTATCACCCAGCAGGTAAGGAAGGCCCATCAGGAATGTCCGGCCTGGGCCGGAATTGGCGGGGCGGGCGTACATGAAGCGCTTGGGATTGGCCTTTGTCCAGGCCAGCAGTTCCTCGGCAGTGCCCGGCACCTGCTTGACCCTGTCAGGCATATATTCGATCAACGGCCCAGACGGATAATAGGTGACGACGACGCCCTGGTTCTGGGCCAGCGCCTGCATCTTGAAGGCCTGCGGCAGCAGAATTTTCTCAAGATCGGGCAGGTCTGCCTTATGGGCGGACAAATCGACCCAAAGCCCTTGAGAAAGGCCAGCGGCCAGCGCATCCGTACCGGTCAGTACCAGGTCGATATCGACTTTTCCGGCTGCCTGCTGCGCCTTGAGCTTTGATGGCAGTTCCGGGGCCGGGGCCTTTGTGAAGGCAAAGCGCGACACCCATTGCGGCTTTGCCGCGGCATATTTCTCAAACATGCCCTGGGTCAGCGCCAGATTGCCGGCCACATCAGCGACGGTAACCGTGACAGGACTTGCCGGTTGTTTGGGGGCCGCTATGCCAAGACGCGGCAACAGGCCGAGCCCGGCCACACCAGCAGCCGTGCCCATGAATGTTCTTCTATTGATCGTCACCAACATATCCTCCCAGATTTCCACCCTCAGAAAGGGCTCCCGAAGATAGTGATATGTTAGTATGCGACTTGATGTCAACGTATAGATGCAGGCATATTATCGTGACGACATATATCCTGCTATTCAGAGCTGCCCTGGGAGAAGGCAATAGGAGCCCCATAAGCCCGAGTAGCCATTGCAAATGGCTCCTCGTCTCAGGCGATGTGGCCAGTGGCAATCGCCGCTTCAACCTGCGGTCTGTATTGCAGGATGGCGGCGGCGTGCATGCCGGTCCAGCCCTGAAGCAGCGAACCGCGCCCGAAGGGCGGTGAGAAATACTCGACCGAGCCGATCCAGCCGTTTTCAAGGCTGGTCTGCCACCAGCGCAGCATCGGATAATCCCAGCCATCCATCCCATATTTTAGCCGCTGTTCGGCATAGAGACCGGAAAGATAGGGCCAGTCGGACCCATTGTGATAGCGATAGGCAAAGGCGGACTTGGCGCGGGTATCAGCGGGTCGCTTGAAGGGCGGCCAGGCGCACATCACACCCCAGTCGCCATAGGGCTGGCGGGCATTGTTGCGGGTTTCCAGCAGGGCGGCGACATGGTCAAGCACGGTTTTGGCGCGTTGATCCGAAACGGCATCGAACCGCAGGAGCGTCAGGCTGTCGAGTGTCAGGTGATCTTCGACGAAATCGCTTTTCAGGCCGTAATCGGCATACCAGCCATGGGGGGTGAGAAGCGCTTCGTCCAGCGATGCGCGGGCGGTGATTGCCGTCTGCTTTGCCTCTTTGGCCAAAGCCTCGTCCTGATGAATGCCGAATTTAGCAATCGCATCCAGCGCGCCGAGCCAGAGCCCGAGATCATAGGCGACATAGCCATGGCGATAGACATTGTCGGCCCAGTCACGGTCGTGCCGTGGCTTGATGGGCAAGCCGTTTCCAGCCGTGTCGAAGCCCTGATAGCGGCGGAAAATCGCTTCGATGGTTTTCCAGTGACGGGTAAGGACGGTTGTGTCGCCGGTGGTGCGGATATAATCGCCAATCGTCAGGATGAAGAACAGCGGACTGTCGAAATGATCGCTCCACCAATCGGTGCGCCGCAGATGTTCCATCTTGTAGTCATCAGACGTCGTGCGGAATTTCTCCCACTCCTCGCCCTGTTTCGGACCGGTCAGAATGACGCCGCTCGGGCTTTCGCCATCGGGCTGGATACCGGTTGCCAGCAGGTCGATCTGGCCACGGACGGCCTCCGGTTCCAGATGCAGCAGGGCCTGCAAGGTCCAGTAGCCGTCGCGGTAATAGGTGCGGGTCGGGGCGCTATAGGCCTGGCCTGCGGCAAGCCCCAGAAAGGAACCGTCTTCGGCACGGCGAATGCTGGAGAGCGAGGCGTGGGCGCTCTGGATTGCCATGCTGCGCATCAACGGTGGGGCTTGGGGCAGCAGGTCGCAGCGCGTGACATGCGCTTTGCTCTCGGCGATGATCGTCTCAACGGGCAGGGCCATGCCCCGTTCGGCTTCCGCGTCGCTGGCACCTGCGGCAATGACGATCACGCCGTCGCCTTTGTCTTCGACAATGGCCACGCCCCATGGTGTACGGATGATCCGCCTTGCCCCGCTGCGCGTCACTTTTTCCGGCTTGGTCAGCGTGCCCCACCAGGCGCAGCGGCGGGCCGGGCGTGCGGATTTTAAATGGCTGCCGGTCAGCACCAGGACCGGGGCGGATTGGGCGACATAGAGGCCATGGTCTTTGCCAGTCATTTGGTTCGGCGCGTAGATGAACGGCCCGGTCCAAGGGTGAAGGGCGATGTTTGCGATCCGGCCGCAACCCCAGAGTGACAGTTCAAGCCGTCCTTCCGGCAGAAAATCACCTTGCAGGCGCGGTGCCATGAACGCCAATTGCAGGGGCAATTCGCTTTCGACAAGTCCGTCTGGCCGTGCCTTTGCCTTGGCTTTATCCATGTCTCTCCCCTGTCTGTTATAGGTTTTTCGCATCGGATTGTCCGGGATGCGGGACGCGGTTTTTCAAGGCCAGCGCCACAGCGCCAATCATCCCTGCCTGCACACCGAGCTTGCTTTGTTTCAACGGGCTTTCGAAGGGCAGCAAGGGTTGCAGATGCGCCTGTAGAAGCGTGAAGAATTCTGGCTGGGAGCCGATGCCGCCGCCAATCACCGTGACTGCCGGGTCCAGCAGCGCATGCACGGCGGCGATACCGATCGATGCCTGTTTTGCCACGCTATCGATAGCAGACCGGGCCTGTTTATTGCCTGATCGTGCCAGCGAAAACAGTTCGGCAACGGTCTCGCCGTCTGTTGCGAACCTTTGGCGGATGCCGCTGGTGCCGACGCCATCCTCGTAAAGTCCGTTTTCCGACAAGGGGGCTGTCTCATGAGGTGCCGCGCCCACAGGCAGGTAGGCAATTTCGCCAGCCCGGCCAGCCGCCCCACGCCAGGGCTCTCCATCCAGGACAATGCCCATGCCAACGCCGGTTCCGAACGAAACGAATACAAGTGAGCCAAGCCCTTGACCCGCACCTGCCCATGCTTCGCCATAGGCCGCGAGATTGACATCATTTTCCACCGTCACCGGGCAGGAAACGAAGCGCGACATCAGGTCCGCGAGGGGACGGTCAACCGGCAGAGCCAGATTGGGAGAAAGCGACGAGAGGCCGGTTTGAGGATCGACGGCGCTCGGAACGCCAATCACGACATTGTCCAACTCTTGCGCCAACGCACCGGCGTCCGACAGGAGAGCCGTAATCAGTCTTGCCATTTGCGCGAGAACAGGTGCATCTTCACCGTGCTGGGTGGGCTCTTCGCGTGTGGCAATGATCTGTTCCTGGGTACGGGCAATACCGGCCAGAATTTTTGTGCCGCCAAGGTCGATGCCGATAACCCACCCATTGCCGAGGCTGCGGCCAGAGACCCGGTCACGCCCCCTAGCGTTTTCGCGGGAGCTTTCGGTGGTTAGCAAATGCTTCGCCGAGTTGGGCACAATTGCATTTCCTGTTTTGTTCGGTGTGTTGACGAACTATTATGAGGTGATATTTGCCCTGTCAAGTCTCTCTCGCTAAGAGGCAGGACATCGCCTGGTTGCCACTCAAATCTCGACCCGACCAATGCAATCGCGCTGGTTGGCGGGCTTTCACGCCGCTCCACGAATTCGCTTGACACATAACGGCAAATCCTATTTCGTTCGTCATGTCAACGAACCAATTAAGAAGTTCCAGGGCGTTTGTGATCCGGTTTTGCCTGGCGGAGGTGTCCGGACAAGACGATGACATACTGCATGATTGCGTCGGGTCTTCAGGATTCGAGCGGGAGATTATGCAGGCGAAAGAAAATGCTACAGCGATTTTGTGGATGTGGTGACCGCATGGCGCTGTATTTCCCATCATTCGCCGTCTCACCTGCAAGGGAACAGCAAGGTGAAACCGGCCCGTGCAATTGCGTGAACCAAAGCTTGCGTTCACCGGCGGCCATCAGGAGGAAGTTCGATGCAGAAAAGCGTTTTGAAATGGGTTGGCGGTGGGTTTGGCGTCATGCTGTCGCTGAGCAATGCCTATGCGTTCGGCGAGGCGCCGATGCTGAAGAGCCAGGTCGATGCGGGCAAGCTCCCGCCGGTCGAACAGCGCCTTCCCAAGAAGCCCGCCATAATCCCTGTTTATAACGAGATCGGCACCTATGGCGGCACGCTCCGGCGCGCCTATAGCGGCATCGGCGACCGCATGGGTTCCACCAAGCTGATTGAAGAACGCGCCTTGAAGTTGCAGCAATCGTCCGACGGCAAGGTCGATCTGGTGCAGCGTTTCGTTGAAAGCTGGTCGGCCAATGCCGATTCCACCGAATTTACCTTCACGCTGCTCGATGGCATGAAATGGTCCGATGGCGTGCCGGTCACAACGGAAGATGTGAAATTCTGGTATGAGGATCTGTTCCTCAATACCGATCTCAATCCCAGCCCTCCCGGCTTCCTGTTTTCCGGCGGCAAGCCGATGAAGCTTGATATTGTCGATGCGCATACGTTCAAGGTCAGCTTCGCCCAGCCTTATGCGCTGTTTCCCTATGTTCTGGCGGTTCAATCGACGGGATGGCCGGGCCTCGACAAGCCAAGCTTTATCCAGCCAGCCCATTATCTGAAGAAATTTCTGCCGAAATACAGCACGCCGGCAGAGCTGGATGCCATCGTCAAGGCCAAGGGTGTTCCCAACTGGCGGGCGCTCTGGGATCTGAAGGGCGTGATCCAGGCCTGGTGGCTGAACCCGGATCTGCCTGTCGTAACCGCCTGGAAGGTGGTGACGCCGCCACCGGCCAGCACCATTGTTTTCGAGCGTAATCCCTATTACTGGGCAACCGACAAGGCCGGAAACCAGCTTCCCTATATCGACCGGATCGAAGCAAAGCTCTTTCAGGATCATCAGGCGGTTGGCCTGATGATCGTCCAGGGCCAGATCGACTTCCAGTCGCGGTTTGTCGAGGCGCGGGATTACCCGCTGCTTAAAGAGAATGAAAAGGCTGGCAATTACACCGTTCACCCTTGGAAGAGCGGCGAAAACCTGGCGATCATTCCCAATATCAACGATACGGACGAGGTGAAGCGCAAGCTGTTCGACGATATCCGGTTCCGTGAAGCGCTCAGTATCTCCATCGATCGTGAAGCGGTCAACGAAACCGTGTTTTCCGGCCTGGCCGTGCCAAGGGCAGCGGCGCCTGCCAAAAGCTCTCCCTATTACGATCCGGAATTCGAGACCAAATGGACAGCTCTCGACGTGGACCGCGCCAATACGCTGCTGGATGAGATCGGCCTGAAAAAGGGTGCCGACGGGTTCCGCACCGGGCCGGACGGCAAGCGACTCAGCCTGGTGATCCAGACCATCGATGAGAACATCCCGCCTGAGATGGTCGAGGTGATCCGCCAGGGCTGGCAGCAGATCGGTATCGAAGGGCTGATCCGCTCCGTCGATGAAACCGCCAGCCTTCAGCACATCAAGACTGGCGATTTCGACATTATCACCGCCTATGCCGACCGCTTGCTAATGCCGCAGGCCGATCCGACCCTGCTGCTTGGCCGGGAATCCTACGCCAACGCCTATTTCGAATGGTATAATTCCAATGGCAAGAGCGGCACGGAACCGCCGAAGGACCATCCGATCCGCAAGCTATTTGCAGCCTGGACGGCGGCGGCAAGCTCCAAGACCATGGACGAAGCCAATCAGCACATGAAAGAGATGATCGATGTGATGAAGGCTAATGTCTGGATGATCGGTATCGTCGGCGAATCCGTGACGCCCTTCGTGGTCAGCAACAAGATCGGCAATTTCCCCGATGTGATGACCAATGAAGAGGCGCTGCGCAATGAAGGCAACGCCATTCCCGCCCAACTCTACTTCAAGAAGTGATCGGGCAGCGGTGGCCTGCCCTGTGCAGGCCGCTGCCTTGCCGGGTTTTTCCGCCGGGGCGTGACCGAACGGTGCCAACTGTCGAGAGGACGCGATGACATCCTATATCCTGAACCGGTTTGCCTGGGCCATTCCCATGCTGTTCCTGGTTTCCATCGCCGCCTTCACGGTCATCCAGCTGCCTCCGGGTGATTACGCCACAGCGCTTGTCGCGGAAATGCGGGCGAATGGCGACACCCCGCCTGACGGCACCGAGGAACGGTTGCGCCATCAACTCGGACTGGATCGTCCGATGTATGAGCAATATTCGCAGTGGATCGGCAATATCGTTCTGCACGGCGATTTCGGCACCTCCTTGACCTACAATCAGCCGGTCTCAAACCTGATTTGGGGCCGGTTGGCCTTGACGCTGGCAATCTCCTTTTCATCGCTGTTGCTGACCTGGGTGATCGCCATCCCGATTGGTGTCTATGCGGCTGCACGCCAATACTCGTTCCTTGACTATTTCTTCACCGTTTTCGGCTTTCTCGGCCGAGGCTTTCCGGAATTCCTCTCGGCCCTGATCCTGATGTGGTTGGCCTATTCCTGGATGGGCATGAATGTCGGCGGGTTGTTTTCGCCACAGATGCAGGATGCGCCCTGGAGCCTTGCCAAGGTCATCGACATGCTTGGCCATCTGTGGATTCCGCTGCTGGTGCTTTCGACCAGCGGTGCGGCTGGCCTGATCCGCATTGTGCGCGCCAATATGCTGGACGAACTGAACAAGCCCTATGTCGAAACCGCGATGGCGCAGGGCCTGACGGAATGGAGCGTTATCTGGCGCTATCCGGTGCGGGTGGCGCTCAATCCGTTCATTTCCACAATCGGCTGGGCGCTGCCTGCGCTGATTTCCGGGGATGTCATCACATCCGTGGTCCTGAACCTGCCGACCACCGGACCGCTGCTGCTGCGCGCGCTGCAAAGCCAGGATATGTATCTGTCGGGAAGCTTCATCCTCATTCTCGGCGTCTTCACGATCCTCGGCACCATTGTGTCCGATATCCTGCTGGCGATCTCCGATCCGCGCATCCGCTACCGATAGGAGCAGACCATGACCAATGTAACGCTCAACGACATGGATGAGGCCCGACCCGAGGCGGGGCGCGCGGAAAAACTCTACCAGGCCAGCCCCCGGCAATTGATGTGGTGGCGCTTCAAGCGCCATAAAGTGGCGATGGTTTCGGGGATTATCCTCATCCTGGCCTATCTGGTCACCGGACTAGCCGAATTCACGGCGCCCTATGATGCATTCCAGGGCAATGCCCGTACGACATTGCTGCCGCCCCAGGCACTGCATCTGTTTGACGAGGAAGGAAATTTCCACGGTCCCTTCGTCTATGCGACGACCCGCACCCGCGATCCCGTAACCTTGAAGCCGATGTACAAGCCGGATACGTCGAAGATCGTGCCAATCCGATTTTTCGTCCGGGGACAGACCTATCGATTCTGGGGCCTGATCGAGGGGAACCTGCGTCTGTTTGGTGCTGCGGGGCAGGACAAGATCAACCTGCTCGGCACCGATACGCTGGGACGCGATGTGCTGTCGCGGCTGATCTATGGCGGGCGCATTTCGCTATCGGTCGGGTTGATTGGCGTTGCCGTCAGCTTCGTTCTCGGGCTGACATTGGGGTCGATTTCGGGCTATTTCGGCGGGATCACCGACAATATCGTCCAGCGGAGCATGGAGTTTCTGCGCTGTATTCCGACCATCCCGCTGTGGATGGGGCTTGCCGCAGCTCTGCCGATCACCTGGGACCCGCTGTTTGTCTATTTCCTCGTGACACTGCTGTTGTCGCTGATCGGCTGGACTTATGTGGCCCGCACCGTACGGGGCCGGTTCCTGTCGGTAAAGAACGAGGATTTCGTGCTGGCCGCCCGGTTTTGCGGGACATCTGAAGCGAAGATCATCACCCGGCACATGCTGCCTTCGATGACCAGCTATATCATCGCCGCGCTGACCCTTTCCGTGCCGGACATGATCCTTGGGGAGACGGCATTGAGCTTTCTTGGCCTTGGCCTGCGTCCGCCGGTGGTCAGCTGGGGTGTGCTGCTGCAAGAGGCGCAAAACCTGCGGACAATCTCGCAGGCACCCTGGTTGCTGGCACCGGGGGCGGCCATCGTCATTGTCGTCCTAGCCTTCAATTTCCTTGGTGACGGCCTGCGCGACGCAGCCGATCCCTATAGCAAATGAGTGAAGACATGCCCGCAGAGAACGAAAAGCCTGTTATCGAGATCGATAATCTCAAGGTTCATTTTCAGGTTAGAGAAGGCGTGGTCAGGGCAGTCGATGGCGTCAGCTTGAAACTGATGCCGGGCGAAGTGCTTGGCATCGTTGGGGAAAGTGGTTCTGGAAAATCGATTACGGTGCGGGCCATCATGCAATTGCTGCCCAAGGTCGGCAAGATCTCCGATGGCCAGATTCTGTTCAATGGGGTTCCCGGCAAGACGACCGACATCGCCAAGCTGGATCGCAATGGCCGCGACATGCGCGCCCTGCGCGGTGGCCGGATCGGCATGATCTTTCAGGAGCCGATGACGGCATTGTCGCCGGTCCATACCATTGGCCATCAGGTGATGACGCCGATCCTGCTGCACAGCCAAGGCAGCAAGGCGGATGCCGAAAAGCGTGCCAGGGAAGTGCTCGATATGGTTCGGCTGCCGCGCATCGATGAGATGATGCGCAGCTATCCGCACCAGCTTTCCGGTGGCATGCGCCAGCGCGCCATGATCGCCATTGCGCTCGCCTGCCGCCCGCAGGTGCTGATTGCCGACGAGCCGACGACAGCTCTGGACGTCACCACCGAGGCGCAAATCCTTGATTTGCTGAAGGAGTTGAGGGCAGAGCTTGGCATGTCGATCATCTTCATCACCCATAATTTCGGTGTGGTTGCGGATATCGCTGACCGGGTGTCGGTGATGTATCTCGGCAATGTTGTGGAGACGGGCAGGACGGAGGATATTTTCTACGATCCGAAACATCCCTATACGCGGGCATTGCTCAATTCTATTCCAAGGCTTGGGGCCGCAAAACAGCACCGGCTGAACACCATTCCCGGCATGATCCCCGATCCCTTCAACCTGCCCGACGGTTGCGTGTTTCATCCCAGATGCGGGCTTGCCAGGGATGGGGACTGTCGCCGGATATACCCAGCCGTCACCCGGATTGATGACGAGCGGATGGCCCGTTGTCATGTTGTTGCGGAAGCGATGCAAGCAGGGAGTGCCGCGCGATGACGGAGCTATCCATGGCACCTGACCTCCTGATGGATGTCGCCGATCTGAAGAAACATTTCCCGATCCATTCCGGCTTTCTCGGACGACAGACCGGCGCCGTGCGTGCGGTGGAGAATGTCAGTTTTCAATTGCGCAGAGGGGAGACCCTGGGACTGGTCGGCGAAAGCGGCTCGGGCAAATCCACTGTCGCCCGGCTGCTGCTGCGGGCTTTTCCGGTCACGGAGGGTCGGGTGACATTCCGTCGCCGCAATAGTTCGCTGATCGATATCGCCAAGGCGGGTAATGCCGAGATGCGCGAGCTGCGTGACGAGGTCCAGATGATCTTTCAGGACCCGTATTCATCGCTCAATCCGCGCCTGCGGCTGCTGGAAATTATCGGTGAGCCGCTGATCAACAAGAAGGTGGCGAAATCGGAAATCGAGGACCGGGTGGCAGAGTTATTAAAGCTCGTTGGTCTTCGCCCCGAATTCATGAGCCGTTATCCGCATGCCTTTTCCGGCGGTCAGCGCCAGCGTATCGGCATTGCCCGGGCGCTTGCCGTCAATCCCAGTTTCATCGCCGCCGACGAAGCAGTTTCGGCGCTGGATGTTTCGGTCGCGGCCCAAGTCGTCAACCTGATGCAGGATTTGCAGGAACAGTTCGGCCTGACCTATCTGTTCATCACCCATGACCTGTCGATGGTCGAGCATATCGCCAACCGCGTCGGCGTCATGTATCTGGGCAGGCTGGTGGAAATTGCCGATACGGCAAGCCTGTTTGACAGGCCGCGCCATCCCTATACTGAGGCCTTGCTGTCGTCTGTGCCGCAGCCCGATCCCCGCGCCAATGCCGCCAAGAAGCGGATCATCCTCAAGGGTGAAATCCCCAATGCCGCCAAGCCGCCCTCCGGCTGTGTTTTTCATCCCCGCTGTCCCTATGCCACCGACATTTGCCGCCAGGTGGAGCCGCAGCTGGAGGCGCTAGCTGGCAGCGATAATGCCGTGCGTTGCCATCGTGCCGCGGAACTGGATCTGGCGGGTGTTCGCTGAAAGGCTCACGAAAGACGATGACCCTGCGCCGATCCAGCTCCTTGCGTAAATGTGACTCGATTTGCAGCACAAACTGTGCAGTAGAATGCGCGATTAGCCTGGAGTGGACGTTTGGACGTTTCTGTGCCGGGCACAGCATATGTGAGAGTATCGGCATTGCGGATTCTGGTGGTCGAAGACGACGTCATTCTGGGCTCTTCCCTGAAGAAGGCCTTTGAGAAACACGCCTATGGCGTGGACCTGATGCGGGATGGCGAAACCGGGCTGCTGGCCATTCAGGATAATGACTATGCCGTTGTTATTCTGGATGTAAACCTGCCGAAGGCCAGCGGTTTCGAGGTGGTTCGAACCTTGCGTGCCAGCGGCAACAAGGTTCCTGTTCTGCTGCTGACGGCGCTCGACAGTATCCGCTCGCGGGTCGAGGGGCTGGATGAAGGGGCCGACGATTATCTGGTCAAGCCTTTCGATCTGGACGAGCTTCTGGCCCGTGTTCGAGCGCTTGCCCGCCGGTATGAAGGGCGCACCGAGACCTTGATCCGTTGCGGCAATGTCGAGCTTGACCCATCCGCGATGATCGCCCGCCAGAATGGCACGCCCCTGCATGTGGCTGGCAAGGAGTTCCATCTGCTCAAGCTGCTGATGGAGCGTGCTGGGCGCTACGTCACCAAAAGCGATATCGAATACGCTCTTTACGATATTTCGGCCATGGTTGAGAGCAATACGATAGAAGTGACGATCTACAGTCTGCGCAAAAAATTGGGCGCCGATTTCATCAAATCCATCAGAGGCGTCGGCTATATGGTCGAGCGGTGACACGTGACACTCAGTCAAAGACTGTTCCTGAGAATTCTGCCGACACTGATCATTACAATTGCGCTGGTCGGCGCCTTTGCATATCGAAGCGCCGACCGCGAGATCGAAAATATCTATGATGCGGAGTTGATCAACGACGCCAACACGCTTTGGGTCCTGCTTAACCATCCGCTGGCCAAGAATGAGGACAAGCCGATCGTCCAGATCCCAGATCTGGATTTCAACATGGACGACCAGCTGTCCCTGAACGAGGATGCGGACGACTACGCCGATGCTCACGCCTTTCGGGCTTGGAGAAATGGGCATCTGGTCATGGTCAGCAGCAATTCCTTTCCCGAGTCCGTCCCGGAATTCAAACGCGGCTTTTCCAATTTCAAGCTAAACGGTGAGGCTTGGCGGGTTTATACATTGCCCATTCCCAATTCTCCCGTGACCATTGAAGTTGCCGAGAAAATGGCACTGCGCGACGGGTTGGTCGCCAATATCATTCTCAATCTGTCCTTTCCATTGATGATCCTGGTTCCGGCCATCGCCATTGTTGTGTGGTTCGTCATTCATAACGGCCTCAATCATATCCGGGTGCTTGTCCGTCAGATCAGGTCGCGTACGCCGGACGATCTTTCGGCAATTTCCACCGATGGTTTGCCGCGCGACCTCATTCCTCTGGTCGGCTCGCTCAATCAGTTCATGGAAAAGCTGCGCATATCCCTGACGCTCGAGCGCCGCTTTGCCGATCTCGCCGCTCATCAATTGCGTACGCCGCAGGCTGGCATAAAACTGCTGCTGCAATTGATCGAACGGTCCGATTCAGAAGAAGAGCGACAGGCGTTGATGAAGGATCTGACCGCCAGCAATGAGCGAGCCATGCATCTGATCGAGCAGATGCTCAATCTGGCCCGCGTTAGCCACCAGCCTCTGAACCTGCAACAGACCAATCTCTTCGATCTGGTTGCCAAGGCGCTGGCGGATTTCGGACCAATCTTCAACGACAGACGTTTGCAGGTAGAGCTTTCTGGCGATGAAGAGGCATTGGTGGCGACTGACAGCACCTTGTTGCGAATGATGATCGACAATGTCGTTGACAATGCCATCAAATATTCGCCGGATGCCGGTGCAATCGAGGTTATGATTACGTCCAAAGAGGACTGCTGGTGCGTTTCAGTCAATGACAGCGGACCGGGCATTCCTGTTCAGCATCGCGACAAGGTTTTCCAGCAATTCTACCGGTTGCCGACAACAGAGCGTGAGGGGACCGGGCTTGGCCTTGCCATTGCTGCGGCAATTGCGGGCCGCCTTTCGGTTGATATCGAATTGGGTGTGCCGGACTGGGGCTATGGCTTGCGCATGGACCTGCTTGTGCCAGCGGGGACGCTCACTGCGGCTTGATCGGCGGGTTGCAGTCATAGGATGCAAGTAAATGATTATAAAGCATAATTTTTAAGTCAACGAAGACACGCCGAGGCTGGTTGGCAAAAAAAATCGACATTTAAGTTTCACTTCATTTTCGTCTAATCCAGCTTTCAGGTCCCGGTTCTAGGGTTCTTTCACAGATTGAAGGAACCACCATGCAAGCTTTCTGCGATTTTGACGGCACGATATCGAAACAGGACGTCACTGACCTCGTCCTGGAGCGGTTCGCCCTGCCTGAATGGACCGATATCGAACAACAATGGGAAGCGGGAGAGATCAATTCCGCTGAATGCATGCGGGCTCAGATCCGTCTGTTGCAAGCCTATCGCCATGAGATTGATCGGTTTCTCGGCGACGTCGAAATCGACGCTGGCTTTCCCGAATTCCGCCGGTTCTGCCTCCAGAACCATATTCGTTTGACCATTGTCAGCGACGGTGTCGATTATTTCATTCGCCGTGTTCTCAGCCATCACGGCATCAACGATATCGAAGTGGTTGCCAACCGCATGCTGGAACCCTCCTGCGGCAACCCGACGGTTTTCGACCTCGACCATCCCTTTGCCAGCCAAAACTGCGTCACCGGATCGGGTGTCTGCAAATGCAACGTCATCCGCTCCGGCGATGCGGATCACATCTATATCGGCGATGGCCGCTCGGATTTCTGCGTCTCCAGCCATGCCGCCAAGCTGATCTTCGCCAAATACAAACTGGCGGTCCATTGCCAGGAAAACCGGATCCCCTTCATCGCCTACCGCGATTTCACCGATATCACAGCCGCACTCAAGACCTTGAAGACCAAGTCCCTGGCGATTGGGGCTGGTGCTGCTGTGACCACTGTTCCTGCATCAAAAATAGCTTAGGGAAAACAAGAGCATGCGTGCAACGCTCAAGATTGCCGAACCACCTGTCGTCTCACCTTCGGAAGACGAATTGAGAGAACTCGAGAACCTCTATTGTTCTCATGGCGACACCGTCCATTATACGGATAAGCCGAAATTCTTCGAAGGCTGCGAAGGCTCCTTCGTCTACGATGCCAGCCAGACGCCGTTTCTCGACCTGCAAATGTGGTATTCCGCCGTCAATTTCGGCTATCGCAACGAGCGGCTGAACAATGCGGCCCATCGTCAGCTCGACCAGCTTCCGCAGGTGGCATCTCAATATCTGCACCGGGAAAAAGTCGAGCTTGCCGCGCTGATTGCCCGCGATGCCGAGCAGAAGTTTGGCCATAAGGGCCGGGTGCATTTCAATGTCGGCGGCTCACAGGCTGTCGAGGATTCGCTGAAGCTGGTGCGCAATTTCACCGGTGGCAAAAGCCTGATGTTCGCCTTTGAGGGCGGCTATCATGGCCGCACGCTCGGCGCGAGCGCGATTACCTCAAGCTATCGCTACCGCCGCCGCTACGGCCATTTCAGCGACCGCGCCCAGTTCATCGAGTTTCCCTATCATTTCCGCGGCCCAAAGGGCATGTCGAAGGAAGAATATGGTGAGGTCTGCGTACAGAAATTCGCCCGCCTGTTCGAAAGCGAATATAACGGCGTCTGGGACCCCAAGGCCGGTAAATCCGAATATGCCGCTTTCTATGTCGAGCCGATCCAGGGTACCGGTGGCTATGTCATTCCGCCGATGAATTTCTTCACCGGATTGAAGAAAGTGCTTGATGACCACGGCATCCTGCTGGTCGTCGATGAAATCCAGATGGGCGTCTATCGCACTGGCAAGCTGTGGTCGATCGAGCATTTCGGCGTGTCGCCTGATGTTCTGGTATTCGGTAAGGCCATTACCAATGGTCTCAATCCGCTGTCCGGCATCTGGGCGCGCGAGGAAATGATCAATCCGACGATTTTCCCGCCCGGCTCGACCCATTCGACCTTCGCCAGCAATCCGATGGGCACCGCCGTTGCGCTGGAAACCATGAAAATGGTCGGCGAGGGTGATTTTGGCGCCAGCGTCATGGAAAAAGGCGCCCGCTTCCTCGATGGCCTGAAGGTTCTCGAAAAGCGTCACGCCATCGTCGGAGACGTCGATGGTCTCGGCCTCGCCCTGCGGATGGAAGTCTGCAAGGAGGACGGGTTTACCCCCGACAAGGCAACGCTCGACTGGATGTCGGACGAGGGCATGAAGGGTGATATGGTTGTCGATGGCAAGACCTATGGTCTGGTGCTCGATGTCGGCGGCTACCATAAGAACGTCATTACGCTCGCTCCCAACCTGATGATCAGCAACAGCGAAATCGATCTGGCCCTCACCCTGCTCGATCAGCTGTTGACCCGCGCTGCACGGAGATAGAGCCGTGCAACTCCTGCTTCTTCATCTCGATGACGCGCTGGAGTTGCAGCCCGAGTTCATGCGCACCTGCAAAATGGCAGGCGCGCATGAACTCAAAGAACAGCAAAGCGGCAGGGCTGTGCGTCTTTGGGGGCGGCAAGCCGCGCTCGATACGCTGTGGCGGAAGATCAGCCAAGCGGGACGGCAGGGGTCTGCCGAACCGCGCCTCTGCTTCATGGGGTCGGGCGATTTTCATCATGTCACATCACTGCTGATTGACCAGGCCCTGGAACGCCGCAGCGAGCGCGTGACCGTCATTCACATCGATAATCATCCCGACTGGGTGCATTTCGATGGCGGCATGCATTGTGGTTCCTGGGTAAATCGCACCCTTGCCAATCCGCAGGTCGATAAAGTCATCACCATCGGCGTTTGTAGCAATGATCTGGAGACGCCTGAGCGCAAGGGCGCAAATCTCGACCTGCTGACCAGCGGACGGCTGGAGCTTTATCCCTATATGCATCCGCCTAGCCGGGTGAAGGCCAGTTACGGTTCCGGGCAATCCTACAGGCAGCATGCCCGTGATCTCTATTGGCAGACCATCGCCGAGATCGGCGAGATGAATTTCATCGACCGGCTGCTGGCCAGTATTCAGACCGACTGTGTCTACATCACTCTGGACAAGGATGTTCTGGTTCAGGGCGATGCGGTGACCAATTGGGACCAGGGGCAAATGCAGATGCCCTATGTCCTGTCGATCATCAGCGCGATTGGTGAGCGCCATCGGATTATCGGCGCCGATGTAACGGGGGATTATTCCCGTCCCGATTATAGCGGCACTCTCTGGACCCGGATGTTGAAAAAGGGCGAGATCCTGATCGATCAACCCCGCCATACATGTCCCAGCCCGCAGATCTGCACCATCAACAGCGCCGCAAACCTCGCGTTGCTGGATATCTTCGGGGAGCAGATGTGATGAAACAAGGCCTCGATCTGTCGATGCTGGCGCTGATCCTGTTCTGTATCCTGACGGAGACAGGCCGTGAGATCTGCTTCAAAAAAGGGGCGGGTGTGGGCGATGCCAGACAGATGGTTCTGCGGCCCGTCGTCTGGGCCGGGATCTGCTTCTGGCTCGTCGAACTCCTTGCCTGGAGCCGGGTGCTTGCCAGTGTCTCGCTGTCCGTCGCCTTTCCGATCATGGCGATGAGCTATGCCACTATCACGATTGCCGGTGCGGTGATCTTCAAGGAATCCATCAACCTTCGCCATGCCGTCGGGGTCGCGCTTGTGACTGCCGGTGTGGTCTGTGTCGGAGCAACAGGACTATGAAACTTTTTGCCTATTCGAAATGGGATAGTGTGTCTGTCGCCGCAGCATTGCTGCATCTGGCCTTCAACATCTATCTGATTGCCGGGTTCGAGAGCCGGCCACTCTGGCTTTCTTTTGTGCTTGCCTGCATTTATGCGCTGTCGATTTCCTGGAATATCAATAGCATTTCCCATAACTTCATCCATACGCCCTATTTCAAGCCGGGCTGGATGAATTATGCCTTCAGCCTGCTGGAATCGATCACCATCGGCTTTTCTCAGACCTATTATCACTGGGTCCATATGCGCCATCATTCCGGCAATAGCGACCGGCCGGATGAGAGCGGCAAGACCGTTGATTTGCTGTCGATTTACAAGCACGGCAAGAACGGCGAGCCGGAAAATGTGTTTTCCTACACGTTTCTGAGCTTTTTCCGGGACGATCTGGGCGAAATCCATCGGGCTATCGCTGCCAAGCGACCGTTTGAAGCCAAGTGGGGGCGGATCGAACTGATCAGCTTCATTGTCGTCGCGCTGGCGGCCCTGGCCTATGATTGGAAGGCGACGCTGTTCCTCGTGCCGTTCTATTATCTCGGCAATTGCCTGTCGTCTCTCAATGGTTACTACGAGCATCTGCATGGCGATCCGGATGAGCCGATTGCCTGGGGCGTCAGCAGTTACAAAAGCTTCTACAACTGGCTGTGGTTCGGCAACGGCTATCACGCCGAACATCATTACCGGCCCAAAACGCACTGGACGCAATTGCCGCTGCTGCATGACCGGATCAAGGATGAACAGGAAAAAGCCGGCACTCATGTGATCAGCACCTGCCACGCGCTCGGCTTCATTGCCAAGGAGAACCTGGCCAAAGAGACCATGCCAGGCGAGGGTGTGCGATGAGCACCGATGCGCTCTCGTTTTTTCAGGAAGGAAGCAATGGCAGCGGCATCCTTCTTGTTCACGGTCTGACAGGAGCACCTGCGGAAATGCGGCTGGTCGCCCGGCAATTGCACCGGCGCGGATATTCAGTCTATGCCCCGCTGCTGGCAGGGCATGGAAAGGACGAAGCGGCTTTGCGCAAGACGCGCTGGCAGGATTGGCTTGAGAGCGTCGAGGAGGCCGGACAGGTTCTGGCCTCACGGGTCGATGCGGCGTTTGCCGCTGGTATCTGCGCCGGTGGAAAGCTGGCGCTGATGGCGGCGGATCGCCAGCCGCTGACCCTTCGGGCGGCGGCCATCTATTCGCCCTGTTTTCATTACGATGGCTGGGACATTCCCCGCCATTACAATTTCATGGCCCACAACATCCGCTGGCTGGCGAAGATCCCGTTCCTGGACCGGCTGAGGTTTCACGAAACCCGTTCGCTTGGCATCAAGGACGACCGGCTGCGCAACAAGATTGCCGCCATGAGTGGTGACGGCGTGCTGGAGAGTTTTCCTGGTAAGGGATTGGTGGAAATGGACAAGCTCGGGCGGGTGCTGAAATCCCGGCTGCCGTCTATGCAGACCCCGACGCTGATCGTTCATTCGCTTGAGGACGATGTCAGCAGCCCAAGCCATGCCCAATATATTTCGTCCCATCTTGGTGGGCCGCATGAACTGCATTGGCTACGGGACAGCTATCACATGATCCATATGGACCGACAGCATCGACACGTCGCCGATCTGACAGCTGATTTTTTCGAGGCTCATTATGTACCGAACAGAGCGTAACATGCCCGAAAACATGGCGGTGAAATCCACGGCTCCAATCAATGTCACACCGAACCCTGTCATGCTTGATGTGGCTCGCAGTTTGGATACTCGCATTGCAACCTCTATTGCCGATATTGATCGCGACGATTGGGACCAGTGCTTTCCGGGCGAGCCGGAAGCCTATGATTACCTGCTGACCGTCGAAATCGCTGGGATATCGGGTTTCGAATGGTGTTACGCCACGGTCTATGAAGGCGGTTATCTTGTCGCGGCCATGCCGGCCTTCATCACCCGTTATGCTTTGGACACCACGCTTGAGGCGGGCCGCGTCCGGGCCATGATCGGCAGGCTGCGCCGCATCTTCCCGAGTTTTCTGACCTTGCCGCTCGCCTGCCTGGGCTCGCCTTGTACAGAGACCGGCAATCTTGGTTTTCACCCCTCGGTCAGGCCGGACCGTTATGAAATGCTGTTTCAGGCCATGCTGACCAGCTTTGAGGATTACGCCCGGACACGCAAATGCGTGTTGGGTGCATTGAAGGACATTCCTCAGCCGGTGGATGCCGGGATTGACCGCGTGATCAAGGGCCATGGCTATGCGCCGCTGGGCGGTATGCCGACTGCCTGGCTTGCCATCGATTTCAACGATATGGACAGTTATTTTGCTCGTCTCTCATCATCGACGCGCAAGGACATGCGCCGCAAGTTGCGCGCGCGCGAAAAGGTCAGGGTCGAATACCACACGCAATTCGGTGACCATCTGCCACGGATCATGCAGCTTTACAACGAGACGCGAACCCGGAGCGAATGGCAGTTCGAGGAGCTGACGCCGGCCTATTTCGAAGGCATTTTGAGGACTATGCCCGGTCGGTCGTTCTGCACTCTCTATTTTGTCGGAGACGAGCTACTGGCCGCCAACCTGATGGTCCATAACGATCATACCCTAATCGACAAGTTTTTCTGCATGGATGAAAAGGCGGGTCGTCCCTACAATCTCTATTATCTCAGTTGGTTTGAGAATATCGGCTACTGCCTGAAGAACGGATTGACGCGTTATCAAAGCGGTCAGGCCTATTATACCAACAAGGTACGGCTGGGCAGCAGGCTAACGCTGAATGAAATGTATTTCCGCCACCGCAATCCCGTCGTTCAACGTCTGTTGCGCCTAATCGCGCCCTATTTCGCCGCAGATGAAGCGAGCGGAATTCAAATGAGTGAGGGTGAGGCATGAAACTGCTTCGCCTGTCATGGCTGGCCGTGCCGTTACTCAACACGGCCCAGCAGATGTTTTTGAAGCTTGGCGCAGATCAAGCCGATACCGCGCATGGATCAGCGTTTTTCGAACATGTCTTCCTGTCGCACTGGTTTCTTGCCGCAGTCGTCGCGGAAATCGTCTGTTTTATCGTCTGGATGTCGGTGCTGGCCGATTTGCCGCTCAGCAAGGCATTTCCCTTGTCTGCTGTCAGCTATGTGCTGATCATGGCGATGGCCTGGTTCATGTTTGACGAACCGGTCACGCTCTTGACACTGATCGGCACGGCGGCAATTCTGACCGGTGCCTGGTGCATCGCGACGGCGTCGAAGTCTGGGACCTGAGGCTGCGTTCAGAATGAAATATCGAAGGATTTGTTGAAGGCAATTCCAATGGTGTTCTGGTTTCTGGTCCCGAGCTCAGAGGTAACAGGAGAATCGGCGGCATCGCCCACCAGCCGCTCGAAGCGATTATAGAGTTGCACCGACATATCTGGCGAAATCGTATAGGTAGCCGAGACGGTAAAGCCCACGGATTTGATCCCGGCGCTCGCATCGAAAGCATTGATGCGGCCATTGCGGCTGGCCTCGGCTGTGGAGACGCCGAAATATTTGTTCATGTAGGATGTGTCGCCAAAGGTGGCTCTCGGCCCGGCGGACAGCAACCATTTTTCCGAAAGCGGCTGAAACCAGTCCGAGCCGATATCGACCACCAATCCACTGCCATTTGACAGCGCCTGGCGGATTTCCGAGCGGACACGCCAGACATCCGGCTTGATCCAGTATTGGACGAAGACACCGGCATCGATATCAAATTCGATGTTTTTCAGCCCGTCGAGATTGGTCGATTTGGAGGAGCGGCTGTCACGAAAGCCAACGACCGGCCCCACTTCAAACCCATGCCCACTGAACACCGTATAATCTAGATTGTCATCAGGGGCTGAGTTTTCCTCGGGCTCTCCGAACCTGCGTATATCGAAGGAGGGAATGACGCCGAACGTATATTGCTTGGAACCGGGATAGCTGGGCGCCAGTTCGACCGCGCCTCCAAGCGTGACTGTCCAGCGGCTGTCCGTATCGGCACTCGTGTCGGCGGCATGGCTGTTATGGAAAGAAAACAGCAGGCCCGACAGACAACCAGCAATTACAGCAGCTCTAGGATTTGTGACGCAAGACAATACATCTGTCCAGAATTGCACCTCTGTTGAACAGCGGTGGCAAGTTTACAGTCCGGTAATGTCATTGAACTGTCGGACAGGCCTGGTCAAGGACATTGCGAGAATCTTGCTGGTTCCCTCCTTGTTTCCTTAAGCAAAAGTGGATTTGAAGTGACAGTTAAATTGATAGCATAAGATATTGCGGCGAGAAGGGGGTAACGAATTTCCGAAAGGTTTAATGCCTGTCTGAGCCATGGCCGCGCCCCAGCCGCGCCATCAACGCATTCGTGGCAAGTCCCAGCAGGATCGCACACAGGACGAGCCCGCCTGCATAGATCACGAAATTGCCGGAGAGCCAGTTTGCCGCGACCAATCGCATGTTGCTGATGCTCAAGGGCTGCATAGACAACAGGCTGACACTGGTTGGCTCATTGACGACGATCTCCTGTTTCCTTGCATCGTAAACGCTGACGCGGCCCGAGATCGCGGCCCAGTTGCGAAGATCGGCCATATCAATGGCGCCTGTTTGTAACAATGCGCGATCAGGGGCGCTGAATGTCGTCAGGATGGCACCGTCGGCATCGACGGATTGGGACAGAAATGCACTGGATGCCTGGGGCAATGTATAGGCGGCCTCGGCACTCGGCCACAGGCTGACGGTCGCCAGATTGAGATCGAAGGTTTCTTTCATCCAGGTGTCGACGCTGGAAAAAAATTCCATGACCGTGCCGGCATCGATTTTGTCGCGCCAGGATTTGAGCTTTACGTCGGTGCTGAGATCGCCATCTCCGGCGCCTTTGGCTTTCAGGTGCACATTGGCAAATGCCTGGGGAGGAAGGTCCGGTGCGGCTCCGATGAAAATCGCATTGCGACCGGCAAAGCGTGGGGGCGATGACGCCATTTCGAGGGCAAGGGTTTGCCGGGCCGATGCGGCAAATTTGCCAAGCACGGTTGCGGCGGCGGCCAGTGTCACATCGTCATTGCGGCCTAAAACAACCATTGTCGGGGTCTTTGCCGCCGCAAAGGGAAAGCCGAGACCCGCTGTTGCAGCAAGATCGGGGGCCTGAGTCAGATGCGCGATCGGTGGCATGATGAATTGCGAAGAGCCGAACAAGGCAAACCGCGCCGTTTTGTCCGCTGTCTCACCAGGTGCGCAGACGCTGTCCTCCTGGGTCATCATCACGGCTTCCAGCCCGATGACATTTACGCCCGGATGAAAATGGCGCAGGGTAACTCGGATCGGATAATGCCGGAGAACCGCGCCTCCCTTGGACGTGATCGGAACGGTGGTCGCCAGATGACCATTGACCGTCACCACGATCTGGCTACCCGGCAAGACCTTGCTCGAATAGGCGGCGTCCAGCAATATGGTCGCGGTCCCATAATGGTTGGCGTAGAAATCGGCTGGCATGCCCACCGTGAAATCCGTGGAAAAGCGGCGACCTGAAAATTCCTGGTCGGGAAGACCGAGTGCGGCAAAGGACAGCGCCCCGGCCTTGTCCAGAATAGGTGTATCGACACCGCGCCAGGCCGAGGTTTTCAACATCCGCCGCTCGCCGTCTTGCGCAAACTGGACAAAGTTATCGGCAATCGCCTTGATGTCGCGCCAATCCGGGCCGCTGAAGGCGAGGACCGACAATCCTGGCCGGCCCGGAAGCGCCATGAAGCCGGCCATCGTGCCGTTGAGCTTTCTGGCGTCTGTGTTTACGGTATTGTTGATGCCGATCAGGCCCGCTATTTGCGATGTGGTGGCCGCCACGACCACAAGCTCCCCGGGTGCCGGTCGTGCTGGCATGGTTTTCGTGAAGCTGAAGGAGCCGTTGGCCACGCCGCTCAGCAGTGACAGGCCTTGGGCCAACTGGAGCAAAGCGGGAGTGGCAGATGGCTGTTCGAGATCCGGTGAAACGATGGTGAAATGGCTGCGGCCTTTTTCATCGACACCAAGTGCGCGCACATCGTCGAGACGTTTCATGCCGTTGGCGTCAGGGTCCGCAAAGGTCAGATAGGTTTTTGATGCATCCACTTCCGTCCACAATTCATAGGTGGATTGGATGGTGCAGTCAGTGCGGTGCCGTTGCTCCGCGGCAAAACCGATCCGGTTAAAGCCCGGAACAAGAACGCCTCGCGGCACGGAAATCGTATTTTGCTGCGCAGATTGGCCGCCTCTGATCGGCAGGTTTAGAACCGGCGTGTCATTGATGGTGATAAGAATGTTGGAGGCTTCCGGCGCAACCACCAGCGCGTTGCTATAACTCAGCACCAGCTTTGCATCGGCTGAGGCTTGTTCCGGTGTCAGATAAATCGACATCGCCTGCCGGGCCAGTTCGCCTTGAAGTTTGAGAACCGGCGTCGTCAGCAGGTAACGGCGTGACAGGCTCTCGCTTTGCTGTTGTGCCGGGCGGTTGGACAGGGGAATGCCGGGGATAGGCGTAGTCGGGACGGGAACAGGTGCCTTGGTCGCGGGCAGGCCAGGTATCGGCGCGCCCGGCATTGTATTGCTTTCGGGGCTCATGTCGAAAGGCGCCATCTGGGCAAGTGCTGACCCAGCGCCGGCCAAAAGCATCAAAATCAGGGCAAAAGCTGTTTTCACTGTTCGCCCTCCTGCTTTGCGTCGTTTTTGGCTTTCGAAGAAAGCAGCAGGAGCAGATAATGCAGGCCACGCAGTGTCTGTGTGAGAGACAGGCGCAGGAACATCCAGGCTCCTCCTAAAAGGCCAGGATTGCGCCGCCGCGACTGTTGAAACAGGCTCCACTGCTGGGCATTGGCAAAGATCAGATCAGCGATGAATTCATGATGGCGCACGGTTTCCGGGAGATAGCGGCAGCCGATTGAGACGATGTCACCATTAAACTGAAAATGACGGATATTGACAGGCAGTTCGGCCCATTGGTTTGTACCATGCGGTTGAAACGTCACGGCGGCCAAAGTGTCCCGCTTGAAGATTTCGCGGTCACGGGTAAAAATTTGCAGGCTGGCACCGTTGACCGACACATCATCGATCATTGCCGGATAGGTTTTTCCACCCACGGAAAACTCGCAGCGCCGGCTGACCTGCACACGACGCGACGACTGTCGCTCTCCCCGCTCCGAGACGACGCCCAGTGCGCATCCGGCCATGATCAGATTGACCAGGTTCCAGCCACCGACCACCAGTGTCACGTCAAACCTGTAGGGATCGCTGTAGAGCCTGTAGACCGTCACCGCAAAAGCAAGCAGCAGGATAAAGAAAATCAGGAAAAACGGCCGACTGATTTCAGACAGACGGCTTTCCGTCACGCTTTCATCCTTGGCGGTGACCTTGAAAGTCGGTCGCCGTGGGTCCCACATTACCGAGAGGATAGCCGGCAGCAGATGGATCGATTGCACATATTCGTAAAGCTCCGAAATCCATGGCCAGCGGAAGGAACCATAGAGGTAGTTCTGAACCATCAGGTTCACGAGCATGTAGGACAGGGTATAGGCCATGAATTCGCCGCCCGAGCCCATGAAAATCTGCAGATCGAAAAACAGGTAGAACAGCGGCGCCATCAGGAAGATCGCCCGGGGAAAGGGAAACAGCCAGAACATCGTCGATGACATGTAGCACAGCCGCTGTGGCAGGGTCAGGCCGCGCTTGAGTGGTGGAAAACGGAACCGCATGATCTGCATCATGCCCTGCGCCCAGCGGCTGCGCTGGCCGATAAAACTGGCAAAGGTGGCCGGTTGCAGCCCGGCGATTAGCGGCATATCGACGAAAACACTGTTCCAGCCGCGCGAATGCAGCTCAAGCGCGGTTTCGCAATCCTCGGTGATGGAAAGGCCGCTGAAACCTTTGGTTTCAAGTAGCGCCTCGCGGCGCAGCACGGCGGCTGATCCGCAGAAAAATGCCGCGTTCCATTTGTCGAGGCCGCGCTGGATGATGCCGTAGAACATTTCGTTCTCGCTCGGCATCTTGTTGAACGTGTTGAGGTTTCGCTCTACCGGGTCCGGGTTGATGAAGAAATGTGGCGTCTGGACCAGAAAGAGACGCGGGTCATCCCCGAAATAGCCGACGGTTTCCTTGAGAAAGCTGCGGGCCGGAGCGTGGTCTGCGTCGAAGACGGCGATCAGTTCTCCGCTGGAATGGTCGAGACCATTGTTGAGATTACCGGCCTTTGCATGTTCGTTGCGCTCGCGCGTCAAATAGCGCACGCCAAGCTGGCTACAGAGCGCCTGGAGCGCATGATAACGTTGCTCGGCGAATTTTGCTGCCAGCAGGTCGGTGGATTGACGCTTCTGCTCGGTCGAACCGTCATCCAGCAGCCAAACGGTGAATTTGTCAGTCGGATAATCGAGATTGCGGGCCGCAGCCAGCGTATTGGCCAGCAAGGCTTCGTCTTCATTATAGCTTGGCACGAAGATGTCGACGATTGGCAGTTCTTCAGCGGCAAGCGTGCGAAAAGGCTTGCGTGGCGGCAGCGGCATGGACACCACGAACAGGCTGAGAAACAGCATCAGGACGCTGTACATCTCGGCCAGATAGACAAGCAGGCCGGGGATGAAATTTTCAAGCTGGTTGACCGGCGGCAAGGTACTACTGGTGCGCCAATAGACATAACGCAGCACAATAGCAGTAGAGAGCGCGAGAAAAACAATCCGTCCGCGTCCTTCGATCCGCATCATTCTCATCACCGAGACGATGATGAGAATGATGAATGTCGTCACCAGTTGTGTCCGGGTGTCGATGGGCAAAAATGTCAGGGCCAGCATCGCCGCCGCGCAGATCAGCCAGAGCAGGAAGCGGACCAAAAACACCATTGTCTAATCCTCAAAATCCCGGTCAAAGGGGACGCGTTGTGGCCAACGCGATGTAGCGGATTTTTCGCTTATGGCCACCAAGCTCATGGGCGCCATCCAGCTCATGGGCGCCATCCAGCTCATGGGCATTGTCCAGCTTGGGTTGCCCCAGATTGGGCCGAGCCAGATTGGTCCGAGTTTGCGCCCATGCATGCGGGCGATGGCACGACAGAACCGGGTCTTGCGGTCTGTGCGGACGGGCTTGTCGCGCCCGATCGGTTTGGCGAAGGCATTGCTCCATGAGCGCCACCGAGAGCGCCACCGATCTGGCCGGGTGACGGAACGATCGTGTTTTGCGTACCCGCTGGTAATGGCCGGGGATTAGGTGTCAGGGAACCAGGAGCGGCAGACTGTGATATCGCCGCGTTTGTCTGGGCCGGACGCGGCGCGCGACGCTCGGTGGGATATTGAGACTGAGTGACAGCTGAGGCTGCCGGGACCGGCAGAATGGGCGTTGCCGGAGGATAGATCGGTGCGCTGCTGCCGCCCAGGCGGGCGTCGAGCGGGGGAGGGCCGCCGTAAGGGTTCCAGCCAGGGCTATCGACGGTGCCGGCAAGGGTAAAGCCATACATCAGCGACAGAAGCTGCTGTTCGCTTGCCAACTTGTCGCAAAGGCGCATACGAATCTGAACGGTTCCGCCATCGACAAAGGGGCCACGCTGGCCCTGCCGGGCGCGCAATTGCTGCCAGGCATAAAGGCAGAGGTCGTTACCGCTTGAGCGGCCCACCGCATAGCCGAAAGGCCCAAAATCATTCTGCACCACGTAAGGCGCTCGGGTCATGGCGAGGCCCGGTAAGGTGCCGCGCATTTCCGAATTGATCCGGGCGTCGGTCAATGAGGCCGAGGAGAGGGCGTTATCGCCGTAGCGACTGGGATTTTCCGTTCCGTAAAACCGTACCTGCACGACATTTTGTCCCGGAACCGTCGAATTGGTCGACAGGGCAATTTCCTGCTGCACCGCATTGCTGAAGCGCTTTTGCGTGACGCCGACGATGGAGAAGTCGCCAGGCGGTGGTAAAAGCATGGCTTGGTCTGCAGAGAGCGCCCGCGTTTCGTCGTTCAGCCGCACCGGATTGCCAGCGCAGGCAGACAGAAAAGCCACAAGAACAAGAGCGGGCGAGCAGAGTGTGCCCCGCAACAGTCCCGCTAGAATCGGTCGGTCTAGAATCATAGACTCGTCTTACGCCAGAAATTGCACTGACGAAATTTAAAACCTTTCAAAGTGCAAGACTTCCCTCCCGATCCGATCAAAATAAACCATTTCTTTACCCTAACAGTTAAAAGTCAGATCTTATTGGCTTTGCATTTCGGCCGATAATGCGGACGGAGTTCTCATGCGTACATCACTCATAGCGCTTATAGCGATTGCGGCCGGAGCCGTGGGTGCCGTGGGGGTTCTTCCGGGCCATGAGGATCTTGCGAGTGTTTCGAAAAATTCGCAGGTCTCCGGCCAGGATGGCCGTGAGGGCGAGGATGCTGGCGAGCAGGTTCAGTCTGGAAAGTCCGAGCGCCTGCCCGCGCCGCGGACCATGCCGGTGCAATTGCTGGCAGAGGCCGGCGCGCCCGACCAGTTAGCGCCCACCCGAGCCAGTTCGCCGCTTGCCCCTGGTGCTGGCCCACAGTCTGCTGCGCCGGCAAAGCCTGCCGAAGGTGGAGGGTCTGGCGAAAACAGTCGTCCATCGGTTGATGCCAGCCGCCCATCGGTTGATGAGAGCGCGCTGCGTTACTTTGCGGCCCGTGGAGATACGGTTCGGTTGCAGGCTGAGATTTCCCGCCTGCGCATGCTTTATCCCGGCTGGCAGCCGCCGGAAAATCCAATGTCCATCACAACCGGGGTCGATAGTTTCGTACAGTCTCTCTGGCAGACCTATGCCGACGGTCGCTATGATGAGGTGCGCAAAGCCATTGCCGGGCGCCAGCAGAATGAACCCGGTTGGATGCCGCCGGAGGAATTGCTGGGAAGCCTGAGGCTGGCTGAGGCGCGCCAAAGCCTGGTCAAGGCGTCCGATGAGAAGCGTTACGACAGTGTTATTTCATTGGCCTCGGGGGCGCCGGAACTGCTGACCTGTACGGAGGTCGATGTTTTGTGGCGCGTTGCCGAGGCTTTCGCCAGGACGAGCAAGCCGGAACGCGCCCGCGATGTCTATGCCTATGTGCTGAAAACCTGCCGGACCCCACAATTGCGACTGGCATCCATGCAGAAGGCAAGCACTCTGTTGCAGCCCGCTCTGCTTGAAGACCTCCTGAAGCTCGAACAGCCCAGTGCTGACGGGCACCCGGAATTCGACGGCATTCGTGACGATATTGCCCGCCAGATCGTGGCGCGCGCCGGACAGGATGTCGCGATTGCCGTGCCGGGCGTTGAGCTGGAGCGGTTGGAAAAGGCTGCCGAACGCGAAGGAAAAGCCAGCGATGCCCTGCTGCTCGGCTGGTATCATTACCGCCGCAACGACATGGCCACCGCGAAGGAGTGGTTTGACCGTTCCTACGCAAAAGAGCCAAATGCCTCGGCGGCTCAAGGGTTGGCCCTGACGCAGGTGGCGCTTGGCACACCGGGCGAGGCGGAAAATACCATGTTCCGCTTTTACGGCACCGATCAGCAGGCGAGGGCTGTCTATCTTTCGGCGGTTGCCGCATTGCTGTCGCAGGACCCGCCAAAGGTCATCGACAATGGCGTGTTGTCCCGTATGGCGCCTGTCGTCATTGCAGCCCGCAATGCGGCGGCAGCCGAGCAGTTCGGCTGGTATGCGAGAGCGTTGCAACAAATGTCGACGGCGGCGGACTGGTTTCGGCTGGTTTTGTCCTGGGATGCCACCTATGAACCTGCGGCCTATGGTCTGGCCCTTTCCCTCGACACTCTGGGCGACAAGACCGGCGTGGCGCAGATCAAGGCCAAATGGGCCGGCCAGTCCGACCGGATCGCCGCAGTCGGCGAAACCAGACCTTCCAGAGACCGGCTTGCGGAAAAACAAGCGGTGCGGTCTGCCGACCGATCGGCTGGTGCCGAGATGGGGAGTTCCCCGTCCGGGGTTGTCAGCCAGACACGCTCAAGACCGACCATGGTGGTCTTGCAGCAAGAAACCGGAACCAGGCGGTCTGGCTGCTCATCAACCCTTCCTGCCGGACAATTGTCGCCGCCAGAGGCTTTGATGCGCGGCTGGTGCCTGATGGATCTCAAGCGTCCGATGGAGGCAGTCGAGGCGTTCGACAGGGCATTCAGCGGCGGCGACCTGCCGCTTCGTCAGGATGCCGCCTATGGCAAGAGCCTGGCGCTGCTGCGCTTGAAGTTGACCGATAAAGCTGCTGCTGCTGCCGCGTCCGTGCCGCTTGGCAAGGAACGGGCGCGTGAGCTGCAATTGGCGATCCTGGCTGACCGCGCTGTGGGCGCGTTCCAGCTTGGCCGTGCCCGTGAGGCGCTGATTGCGCTCGACCAGCGCGCGCGCCTGATGCCCGAACCGCAGGATCTGCTTTTGTTGCGGGGCTATGCCTATCAGAAACTCGGTTATGTCGGTGAGGCGCGCCAGATCTTCCAGACACTATCAGATGTCGGCAATACATCCGCTCTCAAGGCCTTGGCCGATATCCGCGCCAATGATCCCGGCGAACCGCATGGTTGATGTCAGGACTGGATGCTGCCATCGTTTTGGGGATGGGAATGTCTGGGGATTTGTTCCCGTTTCCGCTGAAAACACAAACGATGGCAAGAGCCTCTCAAGTTCCATCTGAACAAGACAAACTCTAGTCTCCGGTTTCCTGGATTGTCGTGAGCGGTGCATGGAATGTGGCCGTCAGGCCGGAGGGCCTATAGTCCTTATGGGCATTGCCTGTTCCGGCCAGTCCCATGCGGATCAGGCGCGAGCCGAAGCCCTTGCGGGTCGGTTCGCTCACCGTCGGCCCGCCGATTTCCGTCCATGTCATCGACAGGGTTGGAATGGCGTCATTGTCAGCGATCCACCATTTGACGGAAACGCGGCCGCTAGCGTTGGAAAGCGCACCGTATTTGACGGCATTGGTCGCCAGTTCATGCAGCAGAAGCGATAGCGAGAGCCCGGCCTTCGGGCCAAGCGCCAGATCGGGGCCGTCTACACAAATACGGTCGCCGTCGGCATGCAATGCCAACACCTTCTCGATCACATCGCGCATTTTTGCCGCTGACCAGTTTTGCCGCAGCAGAACGTCATGGGCGGCGCCCAGGGCATGAAGACGCGCCAGGAAGGCGTTGACGGCTTCCTTTTCCGAGACGTCCTTCAATGTTTGCCCGGCAATGGCCTGGACCATGGCCAGCGTATTTTTCAGCCGATGGCTCAGTTCGTGGTTGAGAAGTTCCTGTTCTTCCTCTGCCTGAACCTTGGCAAGGGCTGCATAGGTTCTGTCGGCAATGCCGCGCGTAAAGTCCAGTTCGTCCTGGCTCCATGTCCGGGGCTTATCGTCATGGGCAAAGAGAATACCGACGAGGTTTCCGCCTTTGAGGATCGGTACCTTGATGAACGACGAAACCCCGATGGAGGCATAGGCATCCCTTTCAGTGGTCAGCCATTCGCTTGAGGCGACATTGGGGATCGACAATGTCTCCCCCTTGCCCAGGCGTTCAACTGTTTCTGAAAATCTCTTGAGAGAATGGCGCCCCGCCAGCGAGACAGTGCCCTGGGATGTCCAGTCGAAGGCAACTGCAAAGCTATTGTCTGTCCGATCCACCACGGCATAGCCTGCGCGGGCAACACCGAGGCCGTCCGACAGGATGGCGGCGGCGCTCCGGGTGATCTCTTCCACAGTGCTGGCGGCGCGAAGTTCGTCTCCCAGCTTTAACAATGCAGCCTTTTTCGCTTCTTTCAGTTTGGCATCGGTGGTGTCGAAGACCACGCCGACCATGCGGGTGATCTCGCCTGCTTCATTGTGAACGAAGCGCGCCCGCCGCGAAATCCAGCGCAATTCATCATCGTCGGCACGGATGATCCGATAATCCACGTCAGGGCTGGCCGAACCGTCTCGCCGGGTGACCGGATTTGAGCGCAGGCCACGATCGTCCTCATGCACCAGATCCTCAATCGCCGAAGCCGGATAGGACGTCTGTACCGGAATGCCGAAGACCCGGCAGAACTCGCTGGAAACTGTCATGGTATTGGTGGCGATGTCCAATTCGAACGTGCCGACCCGACCGGCAGCCTGGGCGCTTCGCGAGCGCTCGTCCTGTTGTTCCATGGCCGTGACGCGCGCCAGCCTGCGCTCGCTCAACCGGCGCTGTACCTCGGCCTCACGCGCTTTTTCCTTCAGCGCCTTTCGTAATTCCAGCTGCACCATCACCTGTCGGGCCAGAACCTTCAACGTGTCCTGCTGAAGTTCATCCAGTTGCTTGGGTTCAAAACCCAGTACGCAGACGGTGCCGATGGGCAAATTATCGGCGGTTTTCAGGACGGCTCCTGCGTAAAACCGCAGATGGGGTTCGCCGGTGACGAGTGGATTGCAATTGAACCGGCTATCCTTGCTGGCATCCGGTATCATCAGGAAATCATCTTCCAGGATAGCCTTGGCGCAGAAGGAACTGTCGAACGGTGTCTCGCGCACGCCAAGGCCGACTTCCGCCTTGAAGAATTGTTTTCTGTCATCAATCAGGTTGACGACGGCAATCGGTGTTGCGCAGATCCGAGAGGCGAGGGCGGCAATATCGTCAAAATCCTTCTCGCGCGGCGTGTCAAGCACGTCATAGGCCCTGAGCGCCTCAAGGCGCCGTCTCTCCCGCTGCTCGGCCTGGTCGTCGTTTAATAATTGGCGCATGGATCTTGTTCTGTCGTGCCGGCTCAAATTCTGGACCGGGCGGGATTTGCCGAGAGGGTTGCATTTTTTAGAGTGAAGATGCGCTTGCACCTTCGTTACCGAGAAATTCTTGTCCATTTCATCCGGGGGGACAAAGCAGGATGTGAATATGCGGAGAGGGTAAACTTTCCATGACGTTTGCCCGCTGGGCTGGAGATTCACTGATTTATAAGGGCATTATCTGGGCATTTTTTATAGAATTTGCAAGATTGGAAATGCAGGTCCTGTTGCGGTGCTTTCTGCGATGTCAGGACATCAATTTTATTTTTAACAGATGGAACATATAGGATTTCTTCTCGTTTCGCGTTCCTAACGACAACAGGAAGTTTTATGACCGACAGCTCAGCTAGACGCGGTGCCGAGGCCGCCGGGCGCAGACTTCTGGCAGAGCATGCATCGGAAGATCCATTTGCCGCCGCCTTCAAGGCGACCCGCATGCCGATGATCATTACCGATCCCAGGCAGGCCGACAATCCGATCATCTTTGCCAATCATGCGTTTTGCGAGCTGACGGGCTATGCTTCTGACGATCTGATCGGCAGAAATTGTCGCTTCCTGCAAGGCCCTGACAGCGACCCCAAAGCGGTGTTGCAGATCCGCAAGGCTATAGAGGCCGAGCGGGACGTCTCTGTCAATATTCTCAACTATCGTAAGGACGGCACGACGTTCTGGAACGCGTTGTTCATCAGCCCGGTGCGCGATAGTGCGGGTGAAGTGATTTATTTCTTTGCCTCGCAACTCGATTTTACCGATGTGAAAAGCAAGGAAGTGCAGCTGGCCTCGGCAAAATCGCAGGCGGAAGCAGCCGTTGCCCAGCGTACGCAGGATCTTGTCGATGCTCTGGAGGCAAAAACCACGCTCGTCCATGAGGTCGATCACCGCGTCAAGAACAATCTCCTGACGATTGCCTCCATCGTCAAGTTGCAGGCGAGGATGACCAAGGACGACACGGTGCGCCATACCTTGCGCTCTGTGCTTAATCGCGTCGAAGCGCTGAGCACGGTACAGCGAAAGCTGTTTACCTCGAGCGATGTCGGGCGTTTCGATGTCGCGGATTTTGCCCGCGAACTGGTGATTGACATTGTCAATGCGCTGAAACGGGGCGATATCAATATCACCATGGATCTTTCTCCGGTCTTCGTTCCCGCCGTGAAAGCGTCGCCTCTGGCGCTGATCGTCAATGAGCTGATCGGCGATGCGGTGCGTCGTGGCTTGAGCGATGGCGGCGGCGAAATCCACCTGACCGTCAACCAGCCGAACGGTCATTTCGTCATCGAAGTGCGCGATACCGCTGATCCGGTGCCGGTCAATAGCGAGGATGACGACTTCGGACGCCTGATGCTGGAAACCTGCATTCGGCAGGTTGATGCCAAACTTGAACGCAAGACTGAGGGCCGCCAGACCATCGTGCGGGTCACCCTGATGGTTGATAGCTGATCTGGAGCATAAAATTGGAAATCATGATCGTCGAAGACGAGACCCTGCTTGCGCTCGAACTTGAAGCGGAAGTGGAGGCAGCTGGCCACACTGTCGTCGGACAGGCGATGAGCCGTGCTGAGGCTATTGAAATCATCGACCGGGAAAAACCGGACTTCGCCTTTGTCGATGTTCATCTTCTCGATGGACCAACCGGGATCGAGGTTGGGCGGCATTTGACTGAGCGGGGTATTCCCTATGTTTTCGTCACCGGCAATCTTCGGCGGATACCGCCGGATTTCGTCGGTGCGGTGGGCGCTATTGAAAAGCCCTATACCATGAATGGCTTGCAGAACGCCCTGGATTATATCGGCAAGCGGCTGCGGGGCGAGGCTAACGTGCAGGCCCCGCCAAGTCTGGTGATGGCGCCGGAGACCCAGCACGGTTGATGGCATCGACCTCAAATCCGCGTCGCGGGCTTGAGGTCGCCAGGCCAAATGCCAATGTCATATTGCCAGCGTCGTGGTGACACCTGGCTGGTATCAGACGCTGACGCGACGGCCTTCCTTATCGGCATTCTTGCGGTCGGCGCCGTGTTTTTCGATGATGCTGCGGGCATCCTCGACCGATATCCGGTGCTTCTTGGCAAAGGAAACAGGCTCGTAAGGCTTTTGCGCGGTCGTTTCGTTGGTTTTCTTCTCAGCCATGATGGGTGTCCGATCTTGCTTGCTCCGGCGCAGCGCCAGAGTGTGGGTTGAAATCTGTGACATTCTGAAGAGGGAGAATGTGGGCGTCTGGACCGAGAGACCGGCAGTGTGGCGGTCATGGTCGGTATTTTACCCCGATGGGCTGTATATGGCGATGAATGTCGCGAACTTCAATGCTGAGATTAGTCTAAGCGGGCCAATAGACCATTTCTGCATTTCCCGGTACCGCGGAAATGGCTTATTTTCCTTTGCGCGGGATTTTATTGCCACGTGGCCCGGTTGTCACCGGCGTCCTCTTGCGGCTTTCCGTCAGCAGGATACGCCAGCGATCCAGGCGTTCAGGTGCCAGTTTGCCCTTGGCAATGGCCGCCTGCACGGCGCAGCCGGGCTCATGGGCATGGGTGCAGTCGCGAAAACGGCATTGCGGCGCAAGATCGGTAATTTCGCTGAACAAGGTATCGAGCCCATCCGTCACGTCGCTGACATAGAGCGTACGAATTCCCGGCGTGTCGATGACCCAGCCGCCACCGCTGATGGCATGCAGAGATCGCGCCGTCGTTGTATGACGTCCCTTGGCATCATGCTCGCGGATGCCGCCAGTTTTCTGGGGCAGGCCCGTTTCCGAACCGGTTCCCGTTTCGAAATCGGCCCCCGTTTTAAAACCGGCTAATGTGTTGACCAGCGTCGATTTTCCAACCCCCGACGAGCCGACAAGGGCGACTGTCTCGCCGATGCCGCACCAGGGCGCAAGCGCTGCTGCGGCATCCGGGGCGCGAGCATTGACCGTGACCACGGGCAGGTCGCGTTGCAGCCCTGCTGCCTCATCGACGAACCTTTGAGCATCGTCAACCGTATCGGCCTTGGTCAAAACCAGTACCGGATGGGCGCCGGACTGGTTGGCCATGACCAGATAGCGCTCCAGCCGGGCCGGATTGAAATCGGCATTGCAGGACGTGACGATAAACAGCGTATCGACATTGGCCGCAGCAAGCTGTTGGCCGTTGCGGCCTTCCGTGCGCCGCTGCAACACGGTCTTGCGCTCCAGCCTGCGGACGAATTCCCCGGTTGCCGGATTGGCAAGCACCCAGTCTCCCACCGCGAAATCGGCGGTATTGCTGTGTGGAGGCAGTCCGAGATCACCGTGTCCGCCAGCATGGATCGCTTCGACCCGGGCGCGGTGAACGGAGGCGATACGCCAAGGCGTCAGTGTCGATTCATCCGGGCCGATCTGGTCTGCAAAAAACTCCGACCAGCCGAGCGTTGCAAGCAAGGGGGCGGTCAAAATGCGACACCGCAGCGGGCTGGAGCGATCATCTTGCTTGCTTTCTATCAACGAGTGCCGGGCTATCAACGTTCTCTGACGACTACATAAGGCGATGTCGGACGCGGGGGAAGAGCAAAAAAAATGCCTGAAAATTCTAAGGCAAAAATTCCCTGAAACCGAAGCAAGTTTTGCGGTAAAATACCATGGCTGACAGCAAAATTTCCTCCTCCTTTACGACAGATGAGAAAAGCCTGAACAGGCGGGACGACATTGATTGACAGAGGTAGTTTAGCATGTCACGAAATCCTATGATCAGTCGCCCCCTGCGTAACGTTTCGCTCACCCCCGAACTCGAGGGTTTCATTCATGCCAGCCTTGCGTCCGGCGCCTATGCCAACGCAAACGACATGGTGTGCGCAGCTCTTGACGGACTGCGCAACGCGGCCTCGCCCATAGGCGGGCAAGATATGGGCATGCAAGACGTGGAATGGCCAAAAGGTGGCGGCAATTGCGGCGATCTGATCCGGGGGCGGGATTGGCGCAATTCCAGTCTCGGGTCGGTGTGTTCGTGGTCGGGAGAGTTGCGGGCAACGGTCGCCAATGTGGTCAATTCACCGGTTGCGACTGTATTGATGTGGGGAAAAGACCACATCATGATTTATAACGATGCCTATAGTGTCATTGCTGCGGATCGCCACCCGATAGCGCTCGGCATGCCTGTTGCCACCGCCTTCCCGGAAGTCTGGGATTGGAACCGTGGTATTCTGGAGGCTGGTTTCAGGGGCGAAACGGTGGTGTATCGGGATCAGCCGATTGTGCTGAATCGCCGGTCGGGACCGGAAAGACTGTTTCTCGATCTTTTCTATACTCCGGTTTACGATGCCGACGCCAAGGTCGGTGGCGTGATGTGTACGATTGTCGATAACAGCGCGCGTCTGTCGGTAGAGAGGCGGCTGGCTGAGCGCGAGGCGGAGTTGAGGCGGGTTACGGATGCCGTGCCCATGTTGATTTCCTATGTTGACCGGGATCACATCTATCGTTTCGTCAATGCCACCTATCAAGACTGGTTCGGCATTGCGCCTGAGCGGGTGGTTGGGCGTCATGTGCGCGAACTGCTTGGCGATTTGTCCTATGCCAACCGCCGCTCCTCTATTGAGCGTGGCCTTGCGGGTGAAAGCTTTACCTCGCAAGCCACCCTCCTGCGCAACGGCGCGGAGCATCGTCTGGAAATCCGCTATATCCCGCATGTTGAGGCGGATGGCTCGATCCCGGGGGTTCATATCCTGTGCATCGATATGCAGGAGCATGCGCGGCGCGAAGCGGCCCTGATCATCAGCAATCGCCGGTTCCGCACCGCCATGGACGCCGTTCACGGGGTGTTGTGGACCAATGGCCGCGATGGCCGGATGGAGGGAGAACAGGCCGGCTGGTCGGCGTTGACCGGCCAGTCCATGGCGGAATACCAGGGCTATGGTTGGTCCGATGCCGTCCATCCGGACGATGTTACCGCCACCATTGGCGCCTGGCGGGCGGCGGTTGACAGTAAAACTATGTTTATCCATGAGCACCGTGTCCTGAGGGCCGATGGCGTCTGGCGCCAGTTTGCCATCCGGGCGCTGCCGCTTCTGGATAATGCGGGTGAAATCATCGAATGGGTCGGCGTTCACACCGATATCACCCACCAGCGCGCCGCCGAAGAGACATTGCGACAGCAGGCAGAGACCTTGGCGCGGCAGATGCGTTACCGCGAGCAGGCGGAAGAGCAATTGCGCCATCTGAATGAGACGCTGGAAGCGCGTGTTGTTGCGGAAATTGCCGAACGGCGGCAAGCCGAGGCCAAGCTGGCGCAGGCGCAGAAAATGGAAACGGTTGGTAAGCTGACCGGCGGTGTCGCCCATGATTTCAACAATCTGTTGCAGGTAATTTCCGGCAATCTGCAACTGTTGTCGAAAGATGTGGCGGGCAATGAGCGTGCTGAAACCCGGGTAGCCAATGCCATGGCCGGAGTGTCGCGCGGCTCAAAACTTGCCAGCCAGTTGCTGGCCTTTGGCCGGCGTCAGGCGCTGGAGCCGAAGGTCGTCAATATCAGCCGCTTTATCCAGGCTATGGATGACATGCTGCGGCGCGCCGTCGGTGAGGCGATCAAGCTCGAAACAGTGTTTCCAGGAGAGTTGTGGAATACGTTCATCGATCCGGCACAGATCGAAAACGCGCTTCTCAATCTGGCCATCAATGCCCGCGATGCCATGGATGGGGTCGGCATGCTGACCATCGAGCTTGCCAATGTGCATCTGGATGACGATTACGCCATGGCGCATGACGAGGTCATCGCCGGTCAATATGTCATGCTGGCCGTCAGCGATACCGGGTCGGGAATCGCGCCTGAGATCATCGACAAGGTATTCGAACCGTTTTTCTCGACCAAGGCGGAAGGTAAGGGCTCCGGCCTTGGCCTGTCGATGGTCTATGGCTTTGTCAAACAATCGGGCGGCCATGTGAAGATCTATTCGGAGATTGGCCAGGGAACGACAATCCGGCTTTATCTGCCGCGCGCCATGCAGGCCGAAGACGTGGAAATTGCCGTCGATACCGGGCCGATCACCGGAGGCAGCGAGACCGTGCTGGTGGTGGAGGACGACGAGGCTGTTCGCGACACGGTCGTGGCGCTCTTGTCGGATCTTGGCTACCGGGTATTGAAGGCCGTCGATGCCAGCAGTGCGCTGAGCGTGATCGAAAGCGGTATTCCCATCGACATCCTGTTTACCGATGTCATCATGCCGGGTACCCTGAAAAGCCCTGAACTGGCCCGCAAGGCCCGCGAACGCCTGCCCAATATCGCCGTGCTGTTCACATCAGGCTATACCGAGAATTCCATCGTGCATGGCGGCAAACTGGATGCGGGCGTAGAGCTTTTGTCCAAGCCTTATACGAAAGAGGCGCTGGCGCGAAAATTTCGGCATGTTCTGGCCAATCAGCGTCAACGGCTGACAGGCCGGATCACTGATCCGAAACCGGCTGTGGCTGCACCTGACATAACCGCGCCGCTGACGGTCCTATTGGTTGAGGATGATGCGCTGATCCGGATGGATACGGCGGAAATTCTTCAGGATGCCGGTTTTGTGGTGATCGATGTCGGCAGCGCGGAACAGGCAATGGCCGCGCTTGAAACCCTGGCGATTGACGTGCTGGTGACAGATGTTAACCTGCCGGGCATGTCGGGTCGGGACCTTGCCGCAAGAACAAGGCAGATCCGGCCAGCGGCAGGCATTGTCTTTGCCACGGGTGATGCGTCTTGCGTGCGCGATGAAGCGGATGCTCGTGTGCTCACCAAGCCCTATGGGGCCGAGCAACTGGTCTCCACGGTTCATCTGGCCTGCATTGCCGCGCCGGCGACGAGCGCATAAACGTGTGCGCCGAAAACGCCGGGAGATCGTTGTCCTGACACATCTGTGTGGAACACATCCGCGTCCGAAAATAAGGGAGAGAGATTATGAACAAGCGTATCGTCTTTACGGGCGGCACCGGCAAGGCTGGACGCCATGCCGTTCCGCATCTGCTAGCCAAGGGATATTCGATCCTCAACCTTGATCTGAAGCCGCTCGACTGCCCTGGCGTCAATACGCTGATCACCGATATCACCGATAGCGGCCAGGTGTTCAACGCGCTGACGACGCATTTCGGTTTTGATGGATACGACCACGGCGCGCCGCCATCTGCGCCCGACGCCGTCGTGCATTTCGCTGCCATTCCCCGGGTGATGATCGAGCCTGACAATTCTACCTTTTCGGCCAATGTCGTCGGCACTTATAATGTCATCGAGGCGGCCATGAAGCTTGGCGTGCGCAAGGTGATTATTGCGTCGAGCGAAACCACCTATGGCGTCTGTTTTGCCGAAGGCGACAAGGATTTCCATAGCTTTCCGCTTGACGAAGACTATGACAGCGACCCGATGGACAGCTACGGGCTGTCCAAGGTGGTCAATGAAAAGACCGCCCGGGCTTTTGCCATGCGTTACAAGGCCGATATCTATGCGCTGCGGATTGGCAATGTGATCGAGCCGCATGACTATGCCAATTTCCCTGGCTATCTCGACAACCCAATGTCGCGCAAGCGCAATGCCTGGAGCTATATCGACGCCCGCGACCTCGGCGAAATCGTCCATTTGTGCATCGAAAAGGACGGCCTCGGTTTCCAGGTGTTCAATGCCGTCAACGACACGATCACCGCCGATCTGCCGACTCGTGAATTTCTCGCCAAATATTGCCCCGACACGCCGGTTCTACGGGAGATGGGTGAGAATGAGGCACCGATTTCCAACCGAAAGGCCCGCGAGATGCTCGGCTTCAAGGAAGCGCATCCCTGGCGCAAATATGTGACGCGCTGACAGTCTATCCAATAATCGCCGCTGACCGTCTGCAAATGGCGATTTCTGCGCTTGCCTGCTTGATTCGCATTTCCAAACGGAAAACCGCTTCGCACTTTTCCTGGAATGCTTGTCCTCACGTACATTAAGTACGCTGCGTTCTGGTTCTCGAAATCACCATTTTCGCCAGGCCAACAGCAATTCTTGAACAGACTGTAAGACAATCAGCCAAAGACATCCGCCGCCGGTTTGGACCGGCGGCGTGACGTTCGCGTCAGGCGAAGCGCTCAGGCCGGAACGTGGCCAGCATCGGATGGCGTTCGCCACTGGCGATTTCATAGGCGAGAAGTTCGCCGACAATCAGGCCCAGCGTTGCGCCGCTATGGCTGAAGGCAACAAAGTAGCCGGGAATGGCCGCCAATTCGCCAAGGACCGGTTCACCGTCGCCGGGAATGGGTTTGCGGCCGACGCCATAGCTGGCCAGTTCGAGCTTCGGATTGCCTTCCAGCACCTTGGAGGCCTCCGCCAGCAGACCATCAAGAGTTTCCTGCTTCACCTGATAGCTGCCATCGGATAAAGTGCCGACTTCTTCCTCGGACCATGCCGAATCCAGTGCGAACGTGTTGTTCGGGCCGGGACGAATAGCGATGCGGGGGCTGTTCAGCACGGCTGTCAAGGGAAGGCCGAGAGGCTTGGTGGTGACCAACAGCGAAATCGGTGTGCCGTCGTCAATTTTCTGGCCTGCATCAGCGGCCATTTTGGGAACAGACGGTCCCGTTGCCACTAGGACCGCATCAGCAGGATAGGTCGCACCGTTTGCTGCGCGAGCACCAACGGCGCGACCGTTTTCAATTATCACGCTGGCCGCCCCGGCATCTGTGACGAGCGTGCCACCGCGCTCCTTAAATTCATCGACGAGAATTTTGATCAGGGCAGGCAAATCCACCCAACCCTCGGCCGCGTTGAAAATAGCGCCCTGTGGTGTGACCGCGTCCGCATCGACGCCAGGCGTCACAGCCTTGACCTCGTCTGCGGCCAGATGAACGGCATCATAGGCGAGCCTGACCTCATGGTCATAGGCGGCATCAATCTCATTGCTGGCGTCGTCGGCGTCCCAGGTCAGTCCACCCTTGAAGGACAGCCAATCGGCCCCTGGAAAGCGCTCAGCAAGTGTGCGGTAACGATCAATGCCCGCCATGCGCAGGCGGTGGTAGGGATCTGAGCGCATCCGCGATGAGTTAAGCCAGGACAAGGACCGTCCGGACGCGCCATTTCCAACCGGTCCGTCATTGATCAGGGTGACATTGACGCCCTTGCGGACAAGCTGCACCGCCGTGGACGTTCCAAAAATGCCGCCGCCGATAATGACAGCGCTTGATATCTTGTTTTTCGACATGGTTTTCTCTCAGTCTTCAATCGTCAGGATTTAAATTGGTTCAGGGCTTTTCCCAGCCATTGCTTGCCTTTGAGCGGAAAAACGCATCGATGACCTTCATATTGGCCACGGCATCGCCTAGCCCGGATGACAAAGGCTCGCCCGCCAGCACCGCACGGGCAAAAGCATCGCATTGCAGGCCATATTGATTGGCAGCGCTAATCTCGATCACTTCACAGCCGCCACCGGTCAGGTCACGGCCATCATCAATTGTGATGGTGGTGGGCGCATCGGTTGGTGCATTGAAGGGAATGGCAATTTCGATGCGGCCTTTGGTGCCGAGCACCGTGACCTTCTGGCAAAGGGAAAGCTGGGTTGCGCAAGTAAACGTGAGGTGGCGACCCGCTGAAAATTCCGCCAGGCCGCTCATCATCCTGTCTGTCTGGAATGTCTCATCCTGATCAAACAGGCCAATCACACGCTCCGGCTCACCATCAAACACAAAGCGGGCAGTGTTGATGGCGTAGCAGCCGACATCATAAAGTCCGCCGCCACCAATATCTTTCTGGTTTCGCACATTGGCGGGATCATCGAGATAATAGGAGAAGATCGTCTGGATGCTCCGCACCTCGCCAATCCGCCCAGCGTTCACCAGATCGCGCACCTTCAGCCATTGCGGATGGTGGCGCACCATGAAGGCCTCTGCCACCAGCACACCGGAAGCGCTGGAAGCTGAAGCAATCTGCTCTGCTTCCTCTGCCGTCAGGGCAATCGGCTTTTCACACAGCACCGGCTTGCCGTGCCGGATGGCAGCCAGCGTCATCGGCATATGCAGGTGGTTGGGCAGCGGATTATAGATGGCATCAATATCGGGATCGCGTAGCAATTCCTCATAGCTGCCATAGGCTTTGGCAATGCCAAGGTCTGCCGCCACACTCTGCGCTCTAGCCAATGAGCGCGAAGCAATCGCCGCAACAACACCGGTTTCTCCCGCTTGAATGGCCGGGATAACGGCCTTGAGGGCAATATTGGCGGCTCCCAGCACGCCCCATCTGAGCTTTTTCATGCTTGTTTCTGCCTTCTATTTATCACTTACAAAACCTCCGCCAAAAAGTGCTTCAACCGCGCACTTTGGGGATGGTCAAAAATGGCCTCGGGTGAACCGGCTTCCACCACCTTGCCCTCATCCATAAAGATCACCTGATCGGCGACGCGGCGGGCAAAGCCCATTTCGTGGGTCACGACCACCATGGTCATGCCCCGCTCGCCCAGATCGGCCATCAGGTTCAGCACGCCTTTCACCAATTCGGGATCAAGCGCCGACGTGACTTCATCAAACAGGATGACCTCCGGCTCCATCGCCAGCGCCCGGGCAATGGCCACCCGCTGCTGTTGACCGCCAGAGAGGCCGCCGGGGCGGTGATGTTTGCGGCTTTCCAGCCCAACATCGCGCAATCGTGCCAGCGCAATCCGTTCGGCTTCCTGCCGCGACATGCCTTTGATCTTGGTCAGCGACAGCATCACGTTGTCGAGCGCCGAGTGATCGGGAAACAGGTTGAAATGCTGGAACACCATGCCAACCTTGCGGCGCAGTTTTTCCGGTTTCATCGCCAGAATGCTGCTGCCGTCAAGCAGAACATCGCCGCCTTTTGGTTCCACCAGCCGGTTAAGGCAGCGCAGCAGCGTCGATTTACCAGAGCCGGATGGGCCAATAATGCAGGTAACCGTGCCGGGTTTAACGGTAAGATCAACGCCCTTCAGCACATCCAGCGTGCCATAGGCCATGGTCAGCTCGCGCACATCCAGACTGCCACCTGTAAAGGTGATCTCCTTGACAGGCGCATTTGCACCATCCACCGCCTTCTCCAACTCGCTCACTTCAGCAAGACCGCTGATGGCTTCGGCAGCTGGCTTTTTCCCAAGCCGCAGCCGGGTATCGATGGTGTTGACCAGATGGGTCAGCGGCACGGTAATGACCAGATAGAATATGCCCGCCAACAACAGCGGCGAGAGATTGCCCGTGACAACAGCCTGATCCTGCCCAACGCGGAAAATTTCGCGCTCGGATGCCAAAAGACCGAGAAAATAAACGAGACTGGAATCCTTCACATTGCCGATGAACTGATTGACCAGTGCCGGCAACACCCGGCGCACGCCCTGTGGCACAATAATAAGCCGCATGCCCTGACCATAGCTCATGCTCAACGCCCGGCAGGCCTCCAACTGGCCCCGATCGACACTTTGAATGCCGGAACGAAAAATTTCGCCAATATAGGCACCGGCAATCAGGCTCAGCGCCAGAATACCAAGCGGATAGGGCGATGGTCCCCAGATTTCGCGGGCAATGCGGGCAAAACCCTGGCCGATCAACAAAATCGTCACAATCGCAGGCAGACCGCGAAAAATATCCGTATAAAGCCGCGCCGGAATGCGCAGCCACGGCGAGCGCGAAATACCCATAATGGCGAGGATCATGCCAATCACCACGCCAATCACGGTGGAGGCGAAGGCGAGGATAAGGGTATTTTTCAAGCCGACCGTAATCATGGCAGGCAGCACTTCGGCCATCGCGTCCCAGTCGAGAAAACTGCGACGCAGTGTTTCAAGCCATTCCATTCAAAAGTCCTTCCCAGTGTTGATCATGTGCCTGTAACCACCCGGCTGGCGCTCATGGCCAACCGGGTGAAGCCACATTCAGGGCTTGGGAAGATATTCGGCAGGCATCGGCGAGCCGGGGAACCATTTTTCGTAGAGCTTCTTCCAGGTTCCGTCCTGCATGGCGGCGTGCAGGCCCTTGTTGAAGGCCTCGCGCAGCCCATCATTGCCCTTGCGGATCACAAAACCGGCAGGCGCATCGAAGCTTGGAATGTTGACGGCAATTTTCAGTGCCTTGAAACGATCCGTATAGTCCTTGGCGGCCTCATAATCGAGGAAATGGGCATCGACTGTCCCATTGTTCAGGGCCGAGACGGCGGAATTATTGTCGGGGAATTTGACGAGATCGGTGTCTTTGAAATTCTTGGTCGCATAGATTTCCTGCAACGTGCCCTGTACCACGCCCAACCGCTTGCCTTTCAGGCCGGCGGCATCGGTAATTTTCGTGTCCGGCGTCAGCACCGAGAGATAACCGGCCAGATAACCATCCGAAAAATCGACGGTTTTCTTGCGGGCCTCGGTGGTGCCAATGGCCGCCACGGCCACATCGAAACGGCCATTGGCCACGGATGGCATCAGGGCCGAAAATTCCTGACCGGTAAAGACAACCTGATCTTTCTTGAAGCCCATGCGTTCCGCGACATTGAGAAAGAGTTCAATGTCGAAGCCGGTGAACTGGCCATCGGAAGTGATGAATGTATAGGGCTTGGAATCGCCCATGGTGCCGACGCTAATGACCTTTGGGTCAATCAGCCCGTAAGGATTGTCAGCTGCAACGGCCTGCTGCGCCATCAATCCGGCACAGGCGAGCGCCGCCGCGATCATTGCGCCACGCGCCTTCTGTGAAATTGCTTTGGTTATGTTCATTGTCGTTGTTCTCCGCTCTGGTGATTATTTTATATGCCGCGCTGTCCTTGTGAGGGTGTGCACGGTTTCCCATCCGGATGAATGGCGGCAACCACCCATCCGGCAAATGCTTGTCGCATGCCGTTTTCTTGTTATTGAACATGAGACCGGTCTCTATTTCAAAGAGACCGGTCTCTTTTGGTTTGACAATTGTTATATTCGCATTGACCGTCCGTCAATATCCCTTATAGAGCTAATGTCATGGAACAGCCGCCGATCAGGAAGTCATCCGCCACCGTTGCCGACGTGGCCAGAGCCGCAGGCGTTTCTAAGGCCACTGCCGCGCGCGTATTGGGCGGCTATGGCACCGTCAGCGACAAGGTGCGGATGCTGGTTCTGGAGGCTGCGGCCACATTGGACTACCGACCCAATGAGCTGGCCCGTAGCATGACAACGGGCCGCTCCGGCACCATTGGTGTTGTGGTCGGGGATATTGAAAATCCGTTTTTCAGCTCCGCCGTGCGTGGCATTGCCGATGTGGCCCGGATGGCAGGTTATACTGTTATCCTCACCAATTCCGGCGAAGATGTTGCGGCGGAGAAGGCTGCGGTCAGGGCGTTGCTGGCAAAACGGGTCGATGGGCTGATTATCTCGGCTGCAAGCACGCTGGATTTCGAGCACTTGCAGGAGATCCGGCAATCGGGCTGTCCCCTCGTGCTGCTTGATCGCGCCCTTCCGGCGCTGGGTGTTGACACGGTGACGACGGATGACCGTGAGGCGGCTCAACAGGCGACAGAAATCCTTATTCGCAATGGCCACCGTGAGATCGCTTATATCACGGCTTGCGATACGGCTGATCACCGAATGAAAAGCCTTGACGACCTTCATACAGCATCGGTCCGGCATCGTGTTGAAGGTTTTATCGCTGTTTGCACTGCCGCAGGACTGCCATCGCCGCTGGAGGCCGTGCGTCTCGGGGCGAATGGCCGGGAAAAATGTGAGGCGCTGGCGCTTGATCTGCTGCAATCGGCGCACCGGCCAAGTGCCATCATCGCCTCGGATAGTCTGATCGCTTTGGAGGTCTTCAAGGTCGCCCGGCATCTCGGTCTATCGATCCCGCGGGATCTTTCGCTGATCGCCTTTCATGATGCCGACTGGACTGCTGTGACCTCTCCACCGATCACCGTTATCCGCCAGCCGGTTTATCATATGGGAAAAACCGTAGCAGCCCATTTGATGGAAAGAATAAAAGGCGCAAACCACCCAGCTCGGCATGTCATTCTGACGACCGAGCTTATCGAGCGCAGCTCCATTGCATCAAGGCCGTCTTGATTTTTTGATTTATATATTTGTAGTTCAATATTTTTATCGCATTTTTCTGCAAAATTAAAAAAAGAAATACATTTTATTTCAGGTTTTTATTGGCTTCAAAAAATTCGAAATTCATGTATTTCCCGATCAACGAGTAGAAATAATGTAGTACACTATTTCGATAACAGATACGTCTCAATTTTATACATAAATCATTAAGTATAGGAAAAATTGCCCAGGAACCAGATCGGTCATGGCGAATTATCGCGCCAGAAACGAAACAAAACTGGATTTTTGCGATGAAAAACCTGCCAATCATTGGTAAATTCTTAACTATAATGGCGCTGTTCGGTGTGTTTGCACTGGGCGTTGCGGGCTATGCTGGAACGCGCATTATGGATATCGACACATCCTATAGCGACCTCATATCTCAGGATACTGCCGCTGCGACAGCGATATCGCGCGCCAACCGGGCCTTGCAGGGTGCACGCTCGGCAATCGCGGAACTGACGATCGCTCGCTCCGACAAAGAGAAAGCCGCTTCTCAGCAGGACCTTCAGTCCTCGCGAGCCGCTTTCGTAAAATTCATGGATATTGCCATTGCTGCGGTTCCCCAGCGCCGTGATGTTGCCGATGCCAAGACGGAAAGTCTGCGCATCATCGACAATACTTGTGCCAATACCATTGCTCTTGGCAATGCCAGCAATTCGCCAGAGGGCGTGGCGCTCGCGCAAGCCGCCTTTATCAATGAGTGTCAGGCGGCGTTTCGCGTTATTACACCAAAAACCGTGCAATTGGTGGATGATTTGAACAATGCCACCGATCAGAAAAGTGATGCATTATCCGTGAGCTCAAGCCATGCCGCTATGGTCACGGTGGCCAGCATCGTAGCCGGTCTGGCACTCGTCCTGACCATCGGCTTCTTCGCAATCCGCTCGTGGCTTGTCCTGCCGATCCGTAAGGTTGCGGCAACGATGGAAACTCTGGCCGGTGGCGATCTCTCTGTGGATGTTGCGGGAACCGAGCGCCGTGACGAAGTTGGCGGGATGGCCAAGGCCGTGCAAGTGTTCAAAGATAACGGCCTGCGTGCCCGGGAACTGGAACGGGAAGCAGAAAGCGTGCGCAATTCCAGCGAGGCGGAACGGGCTCGTGTTGCAGAAATGGACCGCAAGCGTGCGGAAGAAATGGCAGAGGCGACGTCTGGCCTCGCCGATGGCCTGAAGCGACTGTCGAATGGCGATCTCGGCTTCCGTTTGAGCCAGCCGTTCGCCACCGAGTTCGAAGCGCTTCGCAATGACTTCAATGCTGCCGTTGCACAATTGTCCGATACGCTGGGTGCGGTTGCTAATGCCACCAGCTCTATCGATAGCGGTTCGCGGGAAATCAGCCAGGCTGCCGAAGATCTGTCGAAGCGCACCGAACAGCAGGCCGCATCGCTGGAAGAAACCGCCGCCGCCCTCGACCAGATCACCACCAATGTCGCCAATTCCTCCAAGCGCGCCGAAGAAGCCCGGCATGTGGCGATCGAGGCCAACCAGTCGGCCCGCGAATCCGGCATTGTCGTCTCCAACGCTGTCGATGCCATGCAGCGGATCGAGCAATCGTCCAACCAGATTTCCAATATCATCGGCGTCATCGACGAAATTGCTTTCCAGACCAATCTTCTCGCTTTGAATGCGGGCGTGGAAGCAGCGCGCGCCGGGGAGGCTGGTAAGGGCTTTGCGGTCGTCGCCCAGGAAGTGCGCGAACTTGCCCAGCGCTCTGCCGGTGCCGCCAAGGAAATCAAAGAGTTGATCCGCAATTCTGCCGGTGAAGTCAGCAATGGTGTGACACTGGTGCGGGCGACCGGAGAGGCACTCAAGGCCATCGAAGCGCACGTCGTTACCATCAACAGCCAGCTTGATGCCATTGCTCTGTCGTCACGCGAACAATCGGTCGGCCTTGCCGAAGTCAACACCGCCGTCAACCAGATGGACCAGGTGACCCAGCAGAATGCCGCCATGGTCGAGCAATCGACGGCAGCCAGCTCTTCGTTGGCATCGGAAGCGGGCCGGTTGCGTCAATTGATTTCGCAATTCCACCTCGACGGGTCCCAGACCATGCCTGCCTCTTCGGCTGCTGGCTGGACATCCAAAAAGCCGGCTGCTGCGCATGAACAGCACCGCCCGGTTGCGTCTCCGGCCCGGCGGATGGTGGGGCAGGTGGCCCGCGCCATGGGTCTCCAGACAGCGGCCAAGGCCTATAACTGGGAGGAATTTTGATGCGGACGGCCTCGACCAGCCAGGCGGATGCGCTTGAAATCCTAGCCTTCAGGCTGCATGGACAGGAATTCTGCGTCAAGACTACGTCCATCCGCGAAATTCGCGGCTGGGCACCGGCCACATCCTTGCCGCATGCCCCTGCTGAGGTCATCGGGGTGATAAACCTGCGCGGCACGGTCATTCCCATCGTCGATCTCGCGGTCAAATTGGGAATGCAGGGCATGGTGGCCAATGAGCGCAGCGCCATCATCGTTGCGGAAGTGGACAGTGCGGTCGTCGGCCTGCTTGTCGATGCCGTGTCCGACATCTTGACGGTTCCCGCGGACAGCCTGCAACCCGTGCCGCAAGCCACCAGCACCGGAACAGATTTTTCCGATGGCATCATTGTGCAGGGCGCGAGCATGATCTGTTTTCTCAATCTCGAACGGATGTTTGCCCACAGCAATTGCAGCGATTGGGGAATTGCCGCTTGATTGCCCGAAATGTGTAGCAGGTCCAAAGCCCGGAAGTCTCTTCCGGGCTTTGGCGTTTTCACGCCATTGCCGTTTTCGCAAAATTTGGAATGAGGTCCTCGATAAACCCGTCTTTTCAAAGATGTGATTGGCTTGTCTTTATCCCGTAAGACAGTTTGATTAGCGAGTGCTATGAAGCCGGTTCTGTCCTTCTGTGGGAAAAGACAGGATTGCTGCCGGATGGACTATCCCCGAAGGACCATCCATGACGGGCCATGAAGAATGCGTGAGCGATGCCTATGAAGAGAATGACGAAGATCGTCCTGGTCGGCCTTGTGGTTGTGGGTGCCGGCCTGGCTTACGCCGCCCGCCAACCGCAATTTGCCGCGATCACTGCAGGCTGGCTGGGCAAGCCCCAGGGCGACCGGCAGCGGGGCCGCGATCTCGCGATTCCCGTTGTAGCCTCTCCGGTGAACCAGACGGATGTACCCGTTTACGTGACGGGCGTCGGCAGCGTCAAACCGTTGAACACTGTTGTTATCCAGCCGCAAGTCAGTGGGCGAATCACAAAAATTGGCTTTCAGGAGGGGCAGGACCTGAAGAAGGGCGAGTTGATCGCCACGCTGGATGACGCGCTCTACAAGGCGCAACTGGATGAAGCAATTGGCAAAAAGGCCCAGGACTCGGCTCAACTGACCTACGCCATTCTGGAAATGGAGCGTTTGCAGCGCCTGATCGGCAACTCCGCCACCACTCAGCAGCAACTGGACAACCAGGTGGCGCTGGTGGCGCAATATAAGGCGCAGGTACAGTCCGACCAGGCAGCCATCGAGGCGGCCCAGGCTCAGCTGGATTATACCGTGATCAAGGCGCCGATGGATGGACGCACGGGCATTCGCAATGTCGATGTCGGCAATATCGTCTCGACCGGTGATACGACCGGCATCGTCACCCTGTCGCAGATAAAGCCGATCACCATCGTGTTTTCCATTCCGCAGCAGGATCTGGCCCGTGTCAATACCGCCAATGCCAGGGGCGCTCTTTCGGTCGATGCCCTCGGCGATGACGGCAAGACGGTCGTTGCCAACGGCACGCTGACGGTGGTCGATAACCAGGTGGATACCACCACCGGCACTGTCCGCTTGCGGGCTGAATTCCCCAATGAAGACTTAAGGCTCTGGCCTGGCGCCTTCGTCAATGCCCGGCTTCTCGTCGAGACAAAGAACAATGTGCTGACGGTTCCGTCCGCCGCCATCCAGCGCGGTCCTGCGGGAACCTACGCTTATATTGTCCAGCCCGACCAGACGGTGAAGATCCAGGCGGTCACGGTTGACATGCAGGACGACCAGATGGCGGTGATCGCCAAAGGGGTCAATGCCGGTGAGACTGTGGTGACGACCGGTTTCGCCCGGCTACAGGATGGCGCGCTGGTGCGGGTTTCGACACCGCAGGAGGCCGATCCGGCCAACATGGCCGTGCCGCTGGACGACAACAAGCCGCGTCAACGCCATGGTGGCAACCGTAACAATGGCCAGGCCCGGCCAAACGCCCATGACCCAGCCTCGCCGAAAAATGGCGGTGAAAAACCTCAGGCTGGATCGAACAGCAAAGCGGAACCGTCTTCAGCAGAAGGAAAAGACACAGGCGCCACCGCAGCCCCACCGGCTGACGCAGCGAAATGAGTATTTCGACCCCCTTCATCGCGCGCCCCGTCGCCACCTCGCTGCTGGGGATCGCCATCCTGCTGGGGGGATTGCTGGGGTATGCCTCGCTGCCCGTAGCCCCATTGCCGCAGGTGGATTTTCCGACGATCCGCGTCACCACGCAATTGCCAGGCGCCGACCCTGAGACCATGGCGGCCCTGGTGACGGCACCGCTGGAGAGGCCCTTGGGGCAGATCCCGGCACTGGCTTCGATGACCTCTTCCAGCGCCTTCGGCATCAGCCAGGTGACGCTACAATTCAACCTTGACCGCGATATCGATGGTGCTGCGCAGGACGTGCAGGCGGCAATCAACTCGGCCAGCGGCAGTCTGCCGAAAACCCTGCCTTATCCGCCGACCTATGCCAAAGTGAACCCGGCGGATACGCCGACCATCACGCTTGCCCTGCATTCCGATACCTATCCCATTCGTGATCTGAGCGATTTTGCCGATACGATCATGGCACAGCGGCTGAGTGAGGTTTCCGGCGTTGGCGATGTGCGCGTCCAAGGCGGCGTGCGGCCAGCCATCCGCATCCAGGCCGATTTGACCCGGCTTGCCTCCTATGGGATGTCGCTTGAGGATCTGCGTACCGCGATTACCAATGCCAATGTCTCCGGTGCCAAGGGGGCGGTGGACGGCACCTATCAATCCTTCACGCTCTCGGCCAATGACCAGATCCAGGACCCGGAAATCTACCGCGACACCATCGTCACCTACAGCAATAGCGCGCCTGTCCGGTTGCGCGATGTCGCCGATGTGGTCGAAGGGCTGGAAAACAGCCGCGTCGGTGCCTGGTATCAGGGTCATCCCGCAGTCATCGTCGATATCATGCGCCAGCCCGGCGCCAATGTGATCCAGACTGTCGAGGATGTCCGAAAGCAGTTGCCGCGCCTGAAACAGGCGCTTCCTGCCGGGGTCTCGCTCGATATCGTCAACGACAGGACGGACACCATCCGCGCCTCCATTCACGATGTGCAATGGACGCTGGCGCTCAGCGTCGGGCTGGTCATTCTCGTGGTGTTTCTGTTTCTGCGCACGCTGACCGCGACGATTATTGCCGCCGTCGCCCTGCCGCTGTCGCTGATCGCCACCTTTGGCATCATTTATTTTGCCGGCTTCAGCCTCGACAACCTGTCGCTGATGGCGCTGACCATCGGCACTGGCTTCGTGGTGGACGACGCCATCGTGATGATCGAAAATATCGCCCGTCACATCGAGGAGGGTGAAAGCCCTATGCAGGCCGCCCTTAAGGGGGCGGGCGAAATCGGCTTCACCATCATTTCGTTGACGGCCTCGCTGATCGCGGTCTTCATTCCGCTGCTGTTCATGACCGGCATTGTCGGGCGGATGTTCCGCGAATTTGCCCTGACACTGACCATTGCCGTCGTGGTCTCGGCGGTGATTTCGCTGACGCTGACGCCGATGATGTGCGCGCGCATTCTGCGGGCGCCGAAGGAGCGCAATTCTGGCGTGCTCGGCATGGTGGACCGGGGCATGGACTGGATGAACGAGGGCTACCGGCGCAGTGTGGTCTGGGCTGTCAATCGCGGCTGGCTGATGCTGGTGCTGACGGGGATCACGCTTGTGATCACCGGCCTGCTTTATGTCACCATCCCCAAGGGCTTCCTGCCGGTGCAGGATACCGGGCTGATTTCTGCCGTCGTGGAAACCGAGCCGACCAGCTCGTTCGACGCGATGAGGCAGACCCAGTCCCTTGTCGGCAACCGGCTGCGCGCCGATCCGGCGGTGCAAAGCGTCATTGCGGTGATCGGCACCAGTGCCTCCAACTTGACGCTGAACACGGCAAGCTACAGTATCGTGCTGAAGCCGCTCGACCAGCGAGACATCTCGGCGACGGAATTGATCGACCGGCTGCGGGCCTCCGTTGCCGATATTCCTGGTATCCATCCGACCTTTCAGAGCATTCGCGATATTTCCATCAGCACGCGGGCCAGCCGAGCGCCCTATCAATATACCCTGACCGGCACCAATACCGCGACCGTCGCCGACTGGGCCGACCGGCTGGCCCGGCGGCTACAGCAGAACCCGCTGCTGATCGATGTCACATCCGAAGTGGAAATGGGCGGCGGGCGGCTGGCGATCACCGTCAACCGTGAGACCGCAGCCCGCCTTGGCGTCTCCATGCAGGCGATCAACGATACGCTCTACGATGCCTTCGGCCAGCGCCAGATCAGCACCATCTACGGGCAGGCGAACCAGTACCGCGTCATTCTGGAGGCCGCGCAGCGCTTTCAGGGCGATCCGAAATCCCTGGAAAAACTCTATGTCAAAGGCACGAGCGGTGCCATCGTGCCGCTGAATGCGGTCGCATCGGTCAAGTTTACTACGGCACCGCTGGTGATCAGCCGCGATGATCAATTCCCCGCCGTCACCATCAGCTTCGATCTTGCCCGCCACGCATCGTTGAGCGAGGCGATTGCCGCCATCAAGAGTGCTGAGCGTGACATCAGCATGCCCGCCTCCATCCAGCGTCATTATAGCGGCGATACCGAGGAATTCGACCGCTCGCTGGCAGGCGAGCCCTGGCTGATTCTGGCGGCGATCGTCACCATCTATATCGTGCTGGGTCTGCTGTATGAAAGCACGATCCACCCGATCACCATTCTGTCCACGCTGCCTTCGGCGGGCGTCGGGGCGCTGCTGGCGCTGATGCTGTTTGGTCAGGATTTGTCGATTATCGCCTTGATCGGCATCGTTTTGCTGATGGGGATCGTCAAGAAAAACGCGATCATGATGATCGATTTCGCGCTGGACGCAGAGCGCAAGGAAGGGCTTAGCGCCCGCGATGCCATCATCAAGGCCGCCGTTATGCGCTTTCGGCCCATCATGATGACCACGCTGGCGGCCCTGTTCGGGGCGCTGCCGCTGGCGCTTGCCCAGGGAACCGGCGCGGAACTGCGCATCCCGCTCGGCATCTCGATCATCGGCGGCCTGCTGCTTAGCCAATTGCTGACGCTCTATACCACGCCTGTCATCTATCTGGCGCTGGATGGAGTGCGCGCCAGGATGCAGGGAAAGCGTGCGGCGTCCGAGAGCGGAGGGTCGGTATGAATATCTCAAGCCTGTTCATCAGCCGCCCGGTTGGCACCACTTTGCTGGCCATCGGCCTGATGATGCTTGGGTTGGTCGCCTACCGGTTCCTGCCGGTCGCAAGCCTGCCTGCCGTCGATCTTCCCACCATAAGGGTGACAGCCAGCCGCCCCGGTGCCGATCCGGAAAGCATGGCCTCCAGCGTTGCAGCACCGCTGGAACGCCATCTCGGTGCGATTGCCGGTGTGACCGAAATGACCTCGACCAGCGGGCTCGGCACGACCAATATCTTTTTGCAATTCGACCTTTCCCGCAATGTCGATAGCGCCGCCCAGGATGTCCAGGCGGCCATCAATGCCGCTGTCGGCGATCTGCCAAGTGACCTGCCGTCGCTTCCGTCCATGCGCAAGGCCAATCCTGCCGCATCGCCAATCCTGACACTGGCTTTGACCTCCGATACCATTCCCGCCAGTGCCATATACGATGCCGCTGACAGTGTCGTCGTGCAGCGGATTTCGCAAGTGGAAGGGGTTGGCGACGTCTCGGTCAGCGGCGCTGACCAGCCCGCCGTTCGCGTTCGGCTCAACCCGGATCGGCTGGCGGCCATCGGGCTTTCGGCGGATGATGTGCGCACTGCCATCGTCAATGGCAATGCGCTTGCGCCGATTGGTGCCATTGATGGAAGCCAGGCTTTCTACCCGCTGTCAGTCAATGCGCAATTGATTACGCCTGAAGATTACGGCCAGCTTGTCATCCATGCCTCCAACGGCATCGCCGTCCGGCTGGCCGATATCGCCACCGTGGAGCCCGGCGTGCGTAACCGCCGTTCCGATGCCTGGTTCAATGGCAAGCCCGCCGTTCTTCTCAATATCACCAAGGCGGCGGATGCCAATGTGATGTCCACGGTCGATGCGGTGAAGGCGCTCATTCCTGAAGTGAAGCAACTGATCCCGGCTGGTATCGAAGTCGATATCCTCAATGACCGTACCAAGACCATTCATGCCAGCGTTGAGGATATGCAGTTTACCCTGCTGGCGACGGTGGCGCTGGTCATGGCCGTGGTTTTCGTCTTCTTGCGCCGGTTGGTCCCGACGCTGGCTGCCGGTTTAACCGTGCCGCTGTCGTTTGCAGGCGCATTTGCTGCCATGTGGCTGACGGGGCTGTCCATCGACAATCTGTCGTTGATGGCGCTGGCAGTGGCCAGCGGCTTCGTGGTGGACGACGCGATTGTGATGATCGAGACGATTTACGCCAATATCGAAAAAGGCATGAAGCCGCTTGAGGCGGCCCACGTGGGTGCCCGGCAGATCGGCTTTACGGTGATCGCCATCAGTATTTCATTGATGGCCGCCTTCATTCCCTTGTTTTTCATGGGCGGCATTGTCGGCAAATTCTTCCTGACCTTCTCCCTGACGCTTGCCTTCACCATCGCCGTTTCAACCGTGGTCTCCCTGACCCTGACGCCGATGATCTGCGGCCACCGGATCAAGGCGCGGGATCTCGACGCCCGGCAGGGCCGCTTTGATCGCGCTATCGAACACAGCCTGGAGCGGACCGTTGCCTTTTACGACCGTACGCTGAAGGGTGTTCTGCATCACCGTTTTCTTGCGGTGGTCATCACCATCGCCTGCATCGTGCTGACCGGTTTTCTCTATGCTAAGGTTCCAAAGGGTTTTATGCCGCGCGACGATACCGGTTTTGTGATGGGCAATAGCCAAGCTGCCAGCGACATATCCTATCCGGCCATGCTGGCATTGCAAAAGCGCGCCTTGGCCATCGTCGAGCGCGATCCGGCGGTGCAGAGCATTGGCGCTTCCGTCGGTGGCGGCTTTTTGGGAACAGCCAATCGCGGCCAGATGTTGATCGCGCTAAAAGCGCCGGATGAACGAGAGGCAACGGATGTGGTGATCGAGCGGCTGCGCCGTGCGGTTGCCATCATTCCCGGCCTCGATACCTCGTTCTTTTCGCCAAGCGATATCCGGGTCGGCGCACGGACATCAGATTCGGAATTTCAATTCACGCTTTGGGATGCCGATTACGATGAACTTGTGGCCTGGGCGCCGCGCATCCTCGCGCGTCTGCGTCAGGAACCCTTGCTGACCGATGTCAATAGCGACCGTCAACCGAGCGGGCTCCAGGCCAATGTCGTCGTTGACCGCACCGCCTCGTCGCGTCTTGGCGTCAAGATGACGGCGGTCGATGCGGCGCTCAATAATGCCTTTGCCCAGCGTCAGGTCACTATCGTCTATGGAGAGCGTAACCAATACCGTGTCATCCTTGAAACCTATCTGGATTTCGCCAAGGACCCGGAACATGTCCTGAAGATTTACGTGCCTGGAAACGGCAGCACGCAGGTGCCGCTCAGCGCTTTTGCCAGAATCGAGCGGACATTGGCCCCCATCGGCGTTAATCATCAGGGGCAATTTCCGGCGGTGACGATTTCTTATAATGTCGGGCCGGATACCACGCTGTCCGAGGCCAATGATGCGGTCAAGGCTGCCGTTGCTGGCATGCATCTGCCCGATACGCTGCATGCCGAATTTGCCGGTGACGCCGCCAATGCATCGAGTTCCTCAGGCGGCCAGCCGCTGCTCATTCTCGCCGCCCTTCTGGCTGTCTATATCGTGCTGGGCATTCTCTATGAGAGCCTTATTCATCCCCTGACGATCATTTCCACGCTGCCTTCTGCCGGGTTGGGCGCGTTGCTGGCACTGTGGATCAGCGGCACGGAACTGACCATCGTCGCCTTTATCGGCATCATTCTGTTGATCGGCATCGTCAAGAAAAACGGGATCATGCTGGTGGATTTCGCGCTCGAAGCCGAACGCCAGCACGGCATGTCGCCACAGGATGCCATTCACGAAGCCTGCCTGCGGCGGTTTCGACCGATCATGATGACCACGCTTGCCGCCTTCATGGGCGCACTGCCGCTGGTGCTGGCGACCGGTCCGGGTGCCGATCTTCATCGACCACTCGGCGTGACGATCATCGGCGGCCTTATCGTGTCGCAGGCCCTCACGCTCTACACCACGCCGATCATCTATTTGATTTTTGCGCGTCTGTCGGCGCGCTTTGGCGCGAAAACCAAAGCTGGGAAGAGCCTGGATCACCGTCCGGCTGTTTAGACATCTGCCGTTGCGAACTGATATGATCGTCATTGCAGCTCTTCCATGTATACATTAAATTAGAAAAATTGCGTCTGCTGCTTGCCGCTGCGCGGCAGCGGGTCGGGGGAAGTGATTGGTTCGGAAAGGGGCTTTATCAGGATGCAGAAGGACACGAAATCCTCGGTAAAACTGGTGGACGCCGCCACCCATGGCCGCCGTGCGGTGATTGAATTGCGTGAAAAAATCATCAGCGGACATCTCACCGGCGGGACGCGGTTGTTTGAGGTGTCGCTGGCGGAGGAACTCGATATTTCCCGCACGCCGGTGCGCGAAGCCCTGTCACGGCTGGCCGAAGAGGGCCTGCTTGATCGCTTGCCGAATGGCGGTTTTGTGGTGCGCCGGTTTGGTTATGATGATGTTATTGATGCTATCGAGTTGCGGGGTGTCTTGGAGGGGACGGCAGCAAGGCTGGCCGCAGAGCGTGGGGCCGACGCGGAGGCGCTCGCTACAATTTCTGAGACAATTGTTAAGCTGGATCAGTGTTTTGGTCCCTATGTCGATGACGTTGACTTCGATGCCTATGCCGATCTCAACGAAATTTTTCATCGTCAATTGACCGCCCTTTGCGCAAGCGAAGTGATGCGCCGCGAGGTGGAGCGGGCCTGCGCCTTGCCCTTCGCCTCGCCCTCCGCTTTCCTGCCCAACCGGATGGATATTGCGGCTTTCCGCCGCTCCTTGCGGTCGGCGCAGGAGCAGCATCGCGGTCTGATCGAGGCCATCACAGCCCGCGAGGGCGCGCGCGCGGAAGCTATCGCCCGTGAACATGCCAGGACCGCGCGGCGGAATCTCGATTACATTTTCAAGGAAGCGCCTGGATTGATCGACAAGATCCCGGGCATGGCGCTTATTCGCCGCTGACCGTTTCGCGCAGTGTTGTGTGTTAATCGTGATGGCCACAAAAAAGCTTCAGAAACGGGCTTGCATTCTGCTCGCGGGCTGGCATCAATGTATACACACTGAACAACGCCTTGGGAGGAAACGATGGCAGCGAGCAGTCTCCACGATATTTTGCAGGATAATCCCGACATTGTCGGCCGATTGCGCAATTCGCCGGTCGGGATGTATGTATACCCTGTTGTGACACCCGAATTCAGCAATTGGCGCTCCGAGCAAGTGGCTTGGCGCAATTCCGCCGTGCTGTTCGACCAATCCCACCACATGGATGAATTGATTGTCGAAGGGCCGGACGCGGAGAAATTTTTGAGCCATCACGGCATCAATTCCTTTGCGAATTTCGATCTCAACCGCGCCAAGCATTTCGTTCCGGTCACGCCGAACGGTCATGTGATCGGCGATCACATTATCTTCCGCGAGCGACAGGACAAGTTCATCCTGGTGGGCCGCGCCCCGACCTCGAACTGGCTGATGTTCTGCGCCGCCTATGGCAAATGGAACGTCCGCCTCAAGCACGATCCGCGTTCACCGTCGCGTCCGGAAGGCGAACGGGTGTTGCGCACCCATTATCGCTACCAGATCCAGGGGCCGGAAGCCCCGAAGATCTTCGAGAAGATCAATGGCGGGCCGGTTCCGGAGATCAAGTTTTTCCATGTCGATTGGATCAATGTCGGCTCCAAGAAGGTGCAGGCGCTTCGCCATGGCATGTCCGGCGCGCCGGGTCTGGAAATCTGGGGGCCGTATGAGGACAAGAATTACATCCTGTCCTGCATTCTCGAAGCGGCAAAGGATGCCAATGTCGATCTGGTGCGCTGCGGCAGCCGCGCCTATTCTACCAACACGCTGGAGAGCGGCTGGATTCCATCGCCGCTTCCGGGCATCTATACCGGCGATGGCATGCTCGCTGACTATCGTCAATGGTTGGGCGCCGACAGCTATGAGGCCAATGGTCCGATTGGTGGCAGCTTCGTTTCCAGCAATATCGAGGATTATTACGTCAATCCATTCGAGCTTGGCTATGATTTTTACATCGGCTGGAAGAAGGATGATTTCATCGGCAAGGCGGCGCTTGAAAAGTTCAAGGGCCAGACCAACCGCAAGAAAGTCACCTTCGAATGGAATGCCGAGGATGTTGTCGAGGTGATCGCCTCTGCCTTCCGTCCGGGCGAAGACAGCTACAAGTGGATCGATTTCCCCGTGCTGAACTACGCCTCAACCAGCGCCGACATGATCGTCAACGACGCGGGCAAGACGGTGGGGCTGTCAATGTTTGGCGGTTATTCCTATAATGAGCGCTGCATTCTGTCGCTCGGCATTGTCGATGCTGATGTCAAGGAAGGCGATGTTCTGACGCTGATCTGGGGTGAACCGGACGGCGGCAGCGGCAAGACCTCCACCGAGCGCCCACACAAGCAGGCGAAAATCCGCGTGCGGATCTCTCCGACACCTTATGCGCGCCAGGCCCGCGAGACCTATGCCGAGAGCTGGCGGACAAAGAGAAAATGATCTGCTGGAATTTTTCAGTAGATCGAAAGTGTTGCAGCGCCGTGTGATGTATAAAACGCTCGGTGCTGTCATAGACCCATCCTAGTCTGACCCCGATATCTCTTGGATATCGGGGTCAGACTGCTGACAAAGCCTGCATTTATCCTCGACGTCATGCTTCGGCCTTGTGCCGAGCATCTAAGCACATTAATTTATTTGGTAATGTCAATGGATTGTTTATCGATGGCAGACCCTCGGGACGGACCCGAGGGTGACGAAATGCTGAGATCGGGGTGATTTGTATCGGACGGTCACTCCGCATTCAACACGTCAGGCGGCCTTTGTGCTGCCGCGCCAGCGCAACAGGCGCATGGCGTTGGCGGTGACGAGAACGGTGGCACCGGTATCGGCGAGGATCGCCGGCCAGAGACCGGTAATGCCGATGATTGTCGTCACCAGGAAGACGGCTTTCAGCCCGATGGCAATGGTGATGTTTTGGCGAATATTGCCCATCACCTGCCGCGACAGCATGACCATGTCGGCTAGGTCCATCACCCTTCCATGCAGAATGGCCGCATCGGCGGTTTCCAATGCCACATCCGTTCCGCCGCCCATGGCGATGCCGATATCGGCGGCGGCAAGCGCCGGAGCGTCGTTGATGCCGTCTCCGACCTTGGCGACCCGCTCGCCTTTCGCCTGCATGTCGCGGACGATAGCCTGCTTGTCTTGCGGCAGCAGATCGGCACGCGGCTCAATGTCAAGCAGCGTGGCGATGGCCCGGGCCGTGGCGGCATTGTCGCCGGTCAGCATGACCGGGCGAATACCGGCAGCCTTCAACGCGTCCAATCCTTGGCGGGCATCGGGACGCGGCTCGTCGCGCAGCGCGATCAGCCCCGTGACTGACCCGTTCTTCACCAGGAGAGAGACAGATTTCCCTTCCGCACTCAGTTTTTCGATCCTGGTGACGATCTCAGCGGACACTGCGGCCAGTTCGGCGGCGGCACTGGCCGATCCGAGGAAGAGGCTGATGCCACCCACCGTGCCGCGCACGCCCTTGCCAGCGATAGCGCCGGTCTCGGTTGCCGTTGGCACGGAAATGGCGCGGTCAGTGGCGGCCTCGATAATCGCCCGGGCCAGCGGATGGCTCGACCCCATTTCCAGGGCTGCCGCACCGGCCAGCACCGTCTCTTCCGCGGCACTGCCAAAAGCGACGATATCCGTCACCTTCGGCTTGCCTTCCGTTAGTGTTCCCGTCTTGTCGAGCGCGATGGCGGTGATCCGTCCGACATTTTCGAGAACCGCGCCGCCCTTCATCAGCAGGCCGCGACGTGCACCGGCGGAAAGACCGGCGGCAATGGCAGCGGGTGTCGAAATCACCAGGGCGCAAGGGCAGCCGATCAGCAGGATTGCCAGCCCCTTGTAGAGCCAGAGGCTCCAGTCCCCATCCCAGAACAGCGGCGGCAGGATTGCCACCAGCGCGGCCAATAGCGTTACAGCGGGTGTGTAGTAGCGCGAAAACCGGTCGATGAAGCGCTCGGTTGGCGCTTTGCTCTCCTGGGCTTCCTCGACCAGACGGACAACGCGGGCAATGGTGTTGTCGGCGGCGGTGGCCGTCACCTTGACGCGAAGCGTTCCTTCGCCATTCACCGTTCCGGCAAAAACGCCTTCCCCGGCACCCTTGGTTTTCGGCAGGCTCTCTCCGGTGACAGGGGCTTCATTGATCGCGCTGGTGCCATCGATAATCTCGCCATCGGCAGGAACCCGGTCGCCGGGCCGCACGATGACAATGGTGCCGAGTGTCAGGCTTGCGGCAGCCACGTCTTCAAGGCGGCCATTCCGCTCGATCCGCGCCGTATCGGGAACCAGCTTGGTCAGGCCTTGAATACTGGCTCGCGCCCGCCCAGCCGCAAAGCCCTCAAGTAATTCACCGACCAGAAACAGGAAGACCACTGTGGCCGCTTCCTCGGTCGCGCCGATGATGATGGCGCCGATAGAGGCGATGGTCATCAGCATTTCGATGGAAAACGGCGTGCCAGCCAGCGCGGCCATCGCCGCACGGCGGGCAATTGGCACGATGGCGATGGCGATGGCGACCAGAAAAGCCCAGAAAGAGAGAGGAGGCACGAAATGGCCGATGAGCATGGCAATAACGAGAGCAATGCCGCTCGTTGCGACCAGCTGGGCCTTTTTCGTGCGCCACCAAGCGACTGTCATGGGTTCGGCATCATGCTGATGGCTGTGCAGGCTGCCGCCATGCGAAGCGTGGTCATGTCCTTTGTGACTATGCTCTTCATGATTATGGTCATGCGCTTCGCCATCATGATGGCCCGTGCAGGCCTGGCCATGCGCGTGCTCATGCTGATGATCGTGTTGTGGGACGGAGGCGGCGAGGCGGGTGGTCTTGTAGCCAAGGCCGGTCACCCTATCGGCAAGCGTGACCAGATCGGCGTCGCCGTCGTGGACGACTGCCATGGTCTGCGCCGTTACCGAAACCCGGACATCGGTAATACCGGCCACTCGGCGTGCAGCCGTGTCGATTTTTGCCGCGCAGGAGGCGCAATCCATGCCCTCGACGCGAAAACGGGTGGTCTGTTCGGTTGCCATCGGTTCGTCCTTGTCATTGTGTCGAACCGATCCTACATTCTCTAGTGACTAGAGGAGCAAGGGCAAAATTGATGACTATTGCAATTGGCGAGGCGGCGCGGATCAGTGGCGTCAAGGTTGCGACGATCCGGTATTACGAACAGGTCGGCCTTGTGCCGCAGCCGCCGCGCACCGATGGAAACCGCAGGCTTTACAGCGCTGCCCATTTGCAGAGGCTGACCTTCATTCGCCATGCCCGCGAGCTTGGCTTCGAGGTCGATGCCATCCGCACCCTGCTCGACCTTCAGGATAAGCCGGGTCAGTCCTGCTCACCGGCTGATTCGATTGCAAGACAACGGCTTGCCGATGTCGAGGAACGGATCGACCGGCTAAAGGCATTGAAAACCGAGCTGGAGCGGATGATCACCGGCTGTTCGCATGGCACGATTGCCGAATGCCGGGTGATTGAGGTGCTGGCCGATCACGATCAATGCCGCCATGACCGGCATTGATGTCACGAGAGCATCGGTCCGATGCTCTCAGTTTTTGTTTGCGCATCGGATTTATCCGAAAACCGGTTCCCACTTTTCGGTCCGATGCTCTAGGCCACCCATTTCAGATAGAGTGTCGCCAGCGGTGGCAGGGCTAGGTTTATCGAAAATTCCCTGCCATGTGCCGGATGAGGCTCTGCTGAGACGTCACCCTTGCCTTGTCCTGATCCTCCAAACTCATTTGCATCGCTGTTGAGGATTTCAATCCAGCGACCCTGCCTTGGCACGCCGACACGGTAGTCATGACGCAAGATCGGGGTGAAATTCGAAATCGCCAGAATGCAGCTCTCACGGTTCTCGTCATAGCGCAGCATGGCAATGACCGAATTTTCGGCATCGTCGGCAATCGCCCATTCAAATCCTGATGGGTCGAGATCGCTGAATTGCAGGGCCTTTTCCTGCTGATACAGTGTGTTCAGCTTGGCGACCAGTTTCTGTATGCCAGCGTGATCCGGTCGGTCCAGCAAATCCCAGGATATCGATTGATCGTGGTTCCACTCGATATCCTGGCCGATCTCGCAGCCCATGAAAACCAGTTTTTTGCCGGGATGCGCCCACATGAACCCATAATAGGCCCTGAGATTGGCAAGCTTCTGCCAGTGATCGCCGGGCATTTTCCCCAGCAACGAGCCTTTGCCATGCACGACCTCATCATGGGAAAGCGGCAGTACAAACCGCTCGGAATATTGATAGATCATGCTGAAGGTCATCGTGCCGTGATGATATTTGCGATAGACCGGATCTTCTTCGATGTAGGACAGGCTGTCGTGCATCCAGCCCATGTTCCATTTGAAATCGAAGCCAAGGCCGCCATCTTCCGGTGATTTGGTCACGCCGGGCCAGGCGGTTGATTCCTCGGCAATCATTAGCGCATGCGGGCAACGGCTGTGAACGACGCTGTTCAAATGCTTGAAGAATTCGACGGATTCGAGGTTTTCCCGTCCGCCGAATTGATTGGGAATCCATTCGCCGTCATTGCGGCTATAGTCGCGGTACAGCATTGAGGCGACAGCATCGACCCGCAGGCCGTCGATATGAAAATGCTCCAACCACTCGAAGGCGCTGGCAATCAGAAAGCCCTTCACCTCCTTGCGACCGAGATTGTAGATCAGCGTGTTCCAGTCCCGATGAAAGCCCTCGCGCGGATCTTCATGCTCATAAAGCGCGCTACCATCGAAGCGCGCCAGGCCCCAGACATCGGTTGGAAAATGGGCTGGTACCCAATCGAGAAGGACGCCGACACCGCTCGCATGGCAGCGGTCGATGAAATAGGCCAAATCCTCCGGCGTGCCATAGCGTCCGGTGGGGGAAAACAGGCCAAGCGGCTGATAACCCCAGGAGCCGCCAAACGGATGTTCGGTGATCGGTAGCAATTCGATATGGGTGAAATTCATCGATTTGACATAGGGCACCAGCCGCTGGCTCAGTTCCACCCAGTCGAGCCAGCGATTGCCATCTTCAGAGATCCGCAGCCATGAGCCGAGATGCACTTCATAGATAGAGATCGGCTCACGCGCGGCGGAATCGGCGTTCTGCCGGGTCATCCAGGCCTGGTCCGTCCAGGCGAAAGGTGTGTTTGACGCGACGATGGATGCCGTTCCCGGTGCCGCTTCGCTGGCTTTGGCGACCGGGTCGGCCTTTTGCGGCAGGACATTGCCTTGCGCGTCGATCAATTCATATTTGTACCGCTCGCCGGGGCCGAGGCCCGGAACGAACAATTCCCAGATGCCGCCGGATTGGCGCAGGCGCATCGGGTTGCGCCGCCCATCCCAGGAATTGAAATCACCCACCACCGAGACGCGCTGTGCGGTTGGCGCCCAAACGGCAAAGCCTACCCCTGCCACCCCGTCCATCTCTCTCGGGTTGGCGCCCAGCGTGCGGGCGAGATCGTAATGGGTGGCTTCGGCGATCAAATGCAGGTCCATATCGCCCAGCAGTAGGCCGAAGGCATAGGGGTCTTCGGCAATCTGCACTGCGCCCTGCCATTCGATCCGAAACCGGTAGCGCGAGGAGGAGCGAAGCTCTCCCGCAAACAGGCCACCCGGATGCACCAGGTTCAGCCGGCCTACCGGGGCATTGCTGTTTCTGTCGAGCATTTCCACGCCGAGCGCACCCGGAAAAATCGCCCGGACCACCGTTTCTCCATCCGCCCGATGCGGTCCCAGAATGGAAAAGGGATCGCCGTGCCTGCCGTCGATCAGGGCTTGAACCGCCTGGGCATCGATGCCGGATAGCAAGTCGCTCGTGGCAATCGTCATAGGGAATTCTCCGTCAGCCGTGCGGCAATATCGGCAAAGCCAGCGAGTGGAATGGCGATCCAGCCGGGCCGATTGCTGGCTTCATAGCCGATTTCATAGGCGGCCTTTTCCAGCAGGAACAGGTCGAGGACTTTGCGACGCTTTTCAGAATCCATAGCCAGCGCGGGTTCCACATCGACCGCCGCGAAATAACTGTCGAGGAAATACGTCTCGGCCTTCTTGCGAAAGGCTTCGACCAGCGCAGCTCTTGCTGCGCTGTCGCCTTGAACGACGATCTCGCGACCTGTATCTGCCGAGGCGGCAAGATAGCTCAGGGACCGGATCAGCCCGGCCACATCGCGCAGCGGATTGGTTTTTGCTCGCCGTTCTGCGAGCGGGCGGGCCGGTTCACCTTCGAAATCAATGATATAGACATCGTCTTCGGCAACCAGGATCTGGCCCAGATGGAAATCGCCGTGGTTGCGGATCATCAGTGTGTCCCTGGCAACACCGGCCAGCGTACCAACCGCGCTCAAGATCTGTTCCCGGCGGTCGGCCAGCATGGCGCTGACCCTGATAGTTTCAGTGTCGAGACCATCACTGTCGCTGCGATGGCTCATCTCAGACACCCTGTCCAGGCAGTCGGCAACGCGAGCCATGACTGAACGCGCCCAAACGGAGACATCCTCATCACTCATTGCGACCGGCGCGAAAGCCGGGTCGTCTGTCGGCTTTGCCAGTGCCACATGCAACTCGCCAAGCCGTTTGCCGATCACAGCGGCCTGATTGAACAGCGGGTTGAACCGCTCTTGCTCGGCATCGTCATCCTGACCGGCAACCATGCTTTGTTCGAGCGTTTGCCTGAGCGTGTCGAGCATCCAGGTCCAGGCATCGCCTTGATTGCGGATGGCGCCCTGGATGATGATCAATGTCGAGCGCTCATCTTCAGGTGAAACCCTGACAACCTCTCCCAGCAGCGGGGCAGTGTTGGCATAGCCAAGCCGCGTCAGGTGGCGGGTCATTTCCACTTCCGGGTGGATGCCCTGATGGATATGACGGATGAGCTTGATCATCGCCATATCGCCGATGATCAACGAGCTGTTGGATTGTTCAGCCGAGAGCCATTTGACCTGCATGTCTTCAGACAGGTCCATGCCGTCGAGTTGCTCGGTACCGATGAAATCGATGGAGCCGCTTTTACTGGAAATGCTGGAGCGTTCGCGCAAAGCCCTGATGACGCCACGCGCCATGCTTTGCATGGCAAAGCCATCTGTCAGAAAGCCCACCCGCCGTCCTTTGCGCACTCTTGCAAAGGCCAATTGCTGGGCAAGCGCATGGGGGTTTTCATCGTCCCAGGCGATGGCGAACGGTAGAAAATACCGTTCAATACGATCTTCCAACTCGGTTTCCAACTCACCCAGCAGCAGGTCATTGCCGAAGGGCATCGGAATGGTCGAGATCAGCGAGGCACGCTTCACCCTTTCGCCCTTGGAGGCAAACCAGCGGCGCTTGGCAAGATAGGAAGGCAGGATTTCACGCGAAATCGTGTTCTGGATGGTTGCCTCGTCCAGCAATTGCGGCAGTTCGCGCCGCATGACGATGGTGACAAAATCCGGCAATTGCTCTGGCGGTTCGGTGCGCCAGGTTGGCCCATCCGCATCCGTCTCGCCCGACAGCTTGAACCAGAAGAAACCATAGGGTGGCAGGGTCAGCAGGTAGGTCAGCTGGCCGATTGGGGGAAAGGCCGACATGCCAGTCAGTTCGATGGGAATCCGCTTTTCAAATTCGGACAGATCCAGCTCGACCGCCTGCGGCAGGCGCGACAAATTGGCGACGCACAGCAGCACTTCGCCCTCATATTCGCGCAGATAGGCGATGATCTTGCGGTTGGCCGGTGACAGGAACCGCAATGTGCCGCGTCCGAACGCGGTAAATTTACGCCGGAGCGCCAGCATATGGCGGCTCCAGTTCAGCAGAGAATGGGCGTCAGCCGACTGTGCTTCAACATTGACTGCCTCATAGCCGTAGAGAGGGTCCATCAGCGGCGGCAGGACCAGACGGGCCGGGTCGGCGCGGGAAAACCCGCCATTGCGATCTGGGGACCATTGCATCGGTGTGCGCACCCCGTCTCTGTCACCGAGATATATATTATCGCCCATACCAATCTCGTCGCCGTAATAGATCACCGGCGTGCCGCGCATCGACAGAAGCAGCGCGTTCATCAACTCGATGCGGCGGCGGTCGCGTTCCATCAGTGGTGCGAGACGCCTGCGGATACCGAGATTGATCCGCGCCCGGCGGTCAGCGGCATAGGTATTCCACAGATAGTCCCGCTCGGCGTCTGTGACCATTTCCAGCGTCAGTTCGTCGTGATTGCGCAGGAAAATTGCCCATTGGCAATTATCGGGGATCTCAGGGGTTTGCCGCATGATGTCGGTGATCGGAAAACGATCCTCCTTGGCAATCGCCATATACATGCGCGGCATCAGCGGGAAGTGGAAGGCCATATGACATTCGTCACCGTCGCCGAAATATTCCTGGGTATCTTCAGGCCATTGATTGGCCTCGGCCAACAGCATCTTGCCTGGATGACCTTCGTCCATTGCCGCGCGGATCTTCTTCAGGATCGCATGGGTTTCCGGCAGGTTCTCGTTATTGGTCCCCTCGCGCTCGACAAGGTAGGGAATGGCGTCGAGCCGGAAGGCATCAATGCCGGTATCGAGCCAGAAGCGCATAACCGTGATCAACTCGTCCAGCACAGCCGGATTGTCGAAGTTCAAATCCGGCTGATGGGAATAGAAGCGGTGCCAGTAGTAGGCGCCAGCCACCGGGTCCCAGGTCCAGTTGGATTTTTCCGTATCGAGAAAGATGATCCGGGTTTCCGGAAATTTCTGATCGGTGTCTGACCAGACATAGAAATCCCGTTCCGGCGAACCGGCGGGCGCATTGCGGGCGCGCTCAAACCAGGGATGCTGATCGGATGTGTGGTTGATCACCAATTCGATGATGACGCGCATGTCACGGGCATGGGCGGCATCCACGAAGGCCCGAAAATCGTCCATCGTGCCATAGTCCGGGCTGACATTGCCGTAATCGGCAATGTCATAGCCATCATCTCGCCGGGGCGAGGGAAAGAACGGCAAAACCCAGATGGCGGTAATGCCAAGCGAGGCGATATGGTCGAGCTTTTCCGTCAAGCCCTTGAAGTCGCCGATCCCATCGCCGTTGCCATCGTAAAAGGACTTGATATGCAATTGATAGATAATTGCATCCTTATACCAAAGCGGGTCTGTCTCGGCCTGCTGCTGTTGCTGTTCCATTGGAAATCTCCTCACCTGACGCGGTAAATGCTGAACGGCAGGACATGCGGGTTGAAGCCGACCGTCTGCCATTTGCCTGTCCACGTGAATTTTCTCATTGTCACCAGATCCTCGAGCGCGAGACTGCCGCTATCGGGCAGGCCCCAGCGCCACAAAGGCAGCTCGATTGAGCTGGTCTGGTCATTGTGCGGGTCGAGGCTGACTGCCACGAGCAAGACGTTTTCGCGGCCCGGACTGGCCTTTTCGAAAAACATCACCTGGTCGTTGGAAGAGGGCAGCAGCGTCAGGCCGAGATGGGAATGCAGCGCCGCGTTTTCGGTGCGAATGCGGTTCAGCATGGCAATCTCGGCAATGATATTGCCGGGCCGGTCCCAATCCCAGGCGGTGATCTCGTATTTTTCGCTGTCGGCATATTCCTTGCGCTTGGCATCCGGGCGGCCTTCGCACAGTTCAAAACCGTTATAGACGCCCCAAAGCCCGGAAAGTGTCGCAGCCAGGCCCGCCCGGATCAGAAACGCCGAGCGCGGCGCGTTCTGCAGAAAATCCGGGTTGATATCATGGGTGTTGACGAAGAAATGCGGCCTGAAGAATTCCTTCGGCGCTTGCGTCGTCAGCTCGAGCATATATTGCTCAAGTTCCCACCGCAGATTGCGCCAGGTGAAATAGGTGTAGGATTGCGAAAAGCCGATCTTGGCAAGCCTGTACATCACCTTTGGCTTGGTAAAGGCTTCCGACAGGAAGACCACCTCCGGGTGGCGGGCGCGGATATCGCCGATCAGCCACTCCCAAAACGGAAACGGCTTGGTGTGCGGATTATCGACGCGAAACAGTTTGACGCCTTCACCGACCCACATATCGACAATGTCGCGCAAGGCCTGCCAAAGCGCGGGAACAGCGTCCTTGGCATAGAAATCGACGTTGACGATATCCTCGTATTTCTTCGGCGGGTTTTCCGCATAGCGGATCGTGCCATCCGGACGCCAATCGAACCAGCCGGGATGCTGCGTCAGCCATGGGTGATCGGGTGAGGCCTGGATGGCGAGATCGAGCGCAATCTCCAACCCTTCATCGCGCGCAGCGGCAACCAGTGTTCTGAAATCCTCAAATGTGCCGAGCTGTGGATGAATGGCGTCATGGCCACCATCCGGCGAGCCGATGGCATAGGGGCTGCCGGGATCGTTCGGCCCTGCCTTCAGGCTATTGTTGCGGCCCTTGCGGTTGGTCGTGCCGATGGGGTGGATCGGCGGGAAATAGACCACGTCGAAACCCATGGCACGAATGGCCGGCAAGCGCTTGATGATATCGGCGAATGTGCCGTGACGGTCCTTGTCGCCGCTTTGTGAGCGGGGGAAAAGCTGGTACCAGCTGGCAAAACCCGCCTCCAGCCGCTCCGCATCGACAGGGAGTGGCTGCGAGCGCAACCGGAAAGGCCTGGCATCGGCGCGGTCCATCAATGCGAACGTGTCGGCTTGCAGCAACAGGTCGGCGCGTTGCTGTTCCGGGGTCTGTTCCAGACGAGCGATTAGTTGTTCGAGTTCTGAAGCCAGTTGGCCATCGGCTCTTGCCAAAGCCTTTCGCACAAGGGCGATGCCCTCCTGCAATTCCAGCTTCAGATCCAGCCGTGCCTCATGCTTCTTGGAAAGCTCGTAGTGAAAAATAGCAAATGGATTGCGCCAGGCCTCGACGACAAACTCATGCCGCCCGAGCCGTGACAACGAAAACTCACCCCGCCACCGGTCGTTTTCGACCAGTTCCATGCGGATTTCGGTCCAGTCATCCCGATCGCAGGGCCGCCAGAGTACGGCAGCAGACAGCGGGTCATGACCATCCCCAAAAATATCGGCCTCAACCGTGATCCGGTCGCCGACAATGCGCTTGATGGGAAAACGCCCGTCATCCACGGAGGGCTGGATATTTTCAATCGCCAGACGGGGAGCGGCGGCGGCATCGCCTGCCGTCGTTGCAGGCTCGAACACGATGGCATCTGCCCGTGCGCCGGTGAGCAGGCAGAGCCCGCCCGGGCCGATTTTTCCTGTTTCCAGGATCGCGGACGGCGCTTGGCCTTGGTCGAGCTTCAGTGGCAGGAAGCCGGAGGCGAGTTCGTGCAGCGCATGGAGCGGTAGGGTCGCTGATGTGCGTAAATCGCGATTGAAGGCGACGATCCGAATGCGCTGCGACGACCGAAGGTCTTCCTGGTCGGATTGGACCAGAGCGCAAGCCGGTGAACCGGCTTTGGCAACGATCCGCAAAGGTTTTCCGAGAAAAACCTGCCGTTGTCCGGCTTGATCATTGAGGGCGCGGATGCTGGCGGACAGATCAAAACTGCCCTGGTCTTTCAGGCCCCTGATACCTTGGCCATCGCCATGCATGGGATCGAGCGGCGTGCTCACCCCGAATTCGAAACCCATCGGCACCATCAACGGGCCGAACGCTGCGGCAAGGTTCAGGGCGCGGATCGCCTTTCGCTCAATGATCTCACGGCTTTCTGTGCCGTGGGCGATCCGCCGGGCAAAAGGGGCTTCGGGAAAAGCAATCTGAATGCCGAGGGCGCGTTGCAGCGCGTATTCCTCCGCAAACCATGGCTCCTCTAGATTCCACCAGGCAAAGGATGAGAAACAGCCGTCAAAGCCTGTGCCTTGCAAGGCCCGTCGCGCTTCGAAACTCGTACCCGGCGTCCAGGCGAAGAACCGGGCCGATGGACCGGCTGCAATCAGGTCGCGCCAGAAGGACGCGGGCGCGGCATCGATGCCGATACAGCGGAAACCAGCCACGCCAGCAGCAGTAAACCGTGCAATGCGCGTGCGCCATTCACCCAGCAGATGAGTTGCTTCATCGTTATTGGTAAAATCAACGGGGCGGCTACCGGAATGAAAAGGAGAAATCCTTGGATCGGCAACCTGCCCGGGCGGTGTTTCCGTCGCAATCCGGTCAATCACCAGATCGAGCATCAAGTCCAGGCCATGCGCCCGGGCGGCCTCGGTTAACTCTCGCAAGCGATCATCGCTGCTGCCTGGGAGGTTCAGGGCGGGGTCGAAAGTGTCGAAGGATTTGGATATGAATAGGCTCGCACCCCATGCACGCGAAAATGGCGGCGCACTGAGTACCGTATCAAAGCCGAGTCCTCGGACATGCTCAAACAGGGTGTTCCAGTCCGACATGCCTTTCAGCAGCAGCGGATGGACGTAATAAATCTTTGGTGCTCTGGGAGCGAAAGAATCCCGGGCGGTGTCTTGTTGTTCGGCAGAATGTGATTGCGTCATCGTCCACCCGCATAATTTGTTTACCAAGGCCAAACACCTCACGCGGCAGGTGGTTCCATTCAATAAAACATATGCCGTTGAGAGTGCAGGCGAAGGGCGGGGGGAGGTCCTTTGCAGGCGTTGGTTGAAGCGCTTTGGTCCTCCGGCGCTGACAATCGTTGCCGGCGGATGGAACCGTTACCCTGAGGATGGGTTGGTGGTGTGACTGCACACATCGCGACGCTGTCTGCGGCAAGGCCTCTGCCGCAGACGCTAACGATCGCTCAGGATGGACCCAATCATGACGTCAATGATCAACAGACTTGCCAAGAAACATGGGATCAACCTCGCCAGACCGGGAATAGAACAGGCGGAAGTTCCGATTTCAGACGCCACAAAACGCCGGTTGTTGGTGGCTCTCAACGTGGAAGCGGGTGAGCCTGGTCGCAGCTATCTGCCCGATTGCCTTGCTCGGGATCGTGTCTGGGGCATCAGCCTGCAGCTTTATGAACTGCGCTCGGCACGAAATTGGGGGATCGGCGACTTTGCCGATTTGCAGAGCATGGTGATGCTCGCCGCCGATCAAGGTGCCGATTTTATCGGGCTCAACCCGCTACACGCGCCTTTTCTGGCCGACCCTGCCCGGTGCAGTCCCTATGAACCATCCAACCGGCGCTTTCTCAACCCGCTTTATATCGCTGTCGATCTGGTGCCGGGTTATCATCCAGGCATGAGCGACAGAGAGACGCTCGACGCTTTACGGCGATCCAAACTTGTCGATTACAAAGCGGTCGCCGGTGTGAAGCTTGAGGTTCTGCGGCGGATCTGGGACGGTTCAAGACGGTTGGAGCGAAATGAAGATCAGGACAGAGCCGATTTCAGGCGTTTCTGCGATGAAAGCGGTGATGCTCTCCAAAATCACGGTCTCTTCGAGGCTTTATCCCGGTTGATGAGCGAAGGTGGCCATGGTGCAGGCTGGATGTCCTGGCCTGCGGAGTATCAGGATATCGATCATCCCTCCGTTCGCGCCTTCCGTAGCCAGAATGCCGAGGAGATCGCATTTCATGTGTGGCTTCAATGGGTTGCGCACCGGCAGCTGGAGATGGTTGCTGCCCAAGCGCGCAAAGCGGGCTTGAGGATCGGCCTTTACCTCGACCTCGCGGTCGGCGAAGCGTTGGATGGTTCGGCGACCTGGAGCGAACCGGATATCTATCTGCGCGGCGCCAGCATCGGCAGCCCACCCGATCCCTGGGCGGTCAAAGGCCAGGATTGGCGGTTGGCCGCCTTGCAGCCGGCCTTGATCGCCTTTTCTCGCCGGTCGCCCTATCGGCAGATGATCGATGTCGCGATGCGCTACGCGGGTGCGGTGCGTATCGATCATGCCGCCGCCATTCAGCGATTGTTCCTGGTGCCAGCCGATATGGGGCCGGAGGAGGGGGCCTATGTCGATTATCCCGCCCGCGAGATCCAGGGTGTGATTGCTGAAGCCTCCGTGCGCAACCAATGCCTGGTCATTGGCGAGGATCTCGGTCTGGTGCCGTCGGGGTTACGACAGCAGATGGCGGATGCCAATCTCCTGTCCTATCGCATTCTGTCTTATGAAAGGGACAAGCGCGGCTTTATTGCGCCGGACAAATATCCGGTTATGGCGCTTGCCTGCATCTCGACCCACGATCACCAGACGTTGGTGGGATGGTGGCGCGGTGCCGATATCGAAGCACGCGCGGCCCATGGATTGGTGCCGGAAGCGGCAAGACTCCAGGAGCAGGCCGCCCGCATTCAGGAACGAGCCGACCTGCTACGGGCCTTTGAGTTGGCCGGGATAGAGTTGCAAGATCACGGTGTCGAACAGCCGGATCTGCATGAGCGCGTCGTGGCGGCTCATCGGTTCATGGCGAAAACAGCCTCCATGCTGGTCTCTGTCAGGCTTGCCGACCTTACCGACGAGGAAAACCCGACCAATATTCCGGGAACCAGCAGCAGCTATCCCAATTGGCAGCCGAAGCTCTCGGTCGCCTGTGAGGATCTGACCGGGTTCACCCTTTTCAATCGGATCGTCGAGGCCGTCCGAGAGGAAAGACCCAAAACAAAAGAGGGTAGCTAGAGGTGGGTAAGAGAAAACTGGTCGCCACTTTTCTCGAAAAGGCAGACTCAAACAACCACACCGACTGCCTTTGGAAACATGTCGGAATGCGCCTGGATCTGACCGCGAATGAATGCCCCTAGATATTGAGGGGTAGTCTATTGAACCCAATTATGGCCGCGATGGAAACCGCTATTCCAGCGGGTATTTCAGCAGAAAAAACGCATAAATGCTTGCCGCTTTGAGCGATTTCCTGTAGATAATTTCGCGTTCGGGTATTTATGATCCCGGAGACTGGACTGATTGTATCTCCGCGCTTAATCTTCTGGGTTGCTCGGCTTTGGGGGCTTAACCTCCGCTGGTAGACGTCTTTTCCCCGTTATCGCGACTTACCGACCTGTCTCTTCGCGAAGGGACGATGCATGCTTCATCCGGCCGCCGCCGGGCGTGGCGAAACTAAAAACTCAAGGGATAAGGACTTCTCCCATGGCCATCAAGGGCACCGTAAAATTCTTCAATCAGGACAAGGGCTTCGGCTTCATCACCCCGGAAGGCGGCGCGAAGGACGTTTTCGTTCACATTTCCGCTCTCCAGGCTGCTGGCATCCAGACGCTTCGTGATGGCCAGGAAGTTACCTTCGACACCGAAGCTGACCGCATGGGCAAGGGCCCTAAGGCTGTAAACATCCGCGCTGCGTGATTGTTTCGCCTCCGTCCTTCACGGCGGATGAATTTGAACGGCGTTCCGCAAGGAGCGCCGTTTTGCGTTTATTGCGTCTGGTTTTCATCCCTTCGATGAGGAGCGCGCAAAAAATCTGAGGTGAGACTTCAGGCGGCCCGCACAGGCCCAGCATCGATATCCACCGCAGCAAAGGCCGCCGCGATCACATCAGGGCCAGCCCCCGGTTTGGGTGCGTCTGCCGAAAGGATCTGGCGAAAGCGCCGTGCTCCGGCATAGCCTTGAAACAGCCCGACCATGTGGCGAGTCAGGTGCACCAGACGTCCGCCGTCGGCGATATGGCGGGCGGCATAGTCCATCATCGTGTCGCGAACGAGGTCCATGCTGGAAGTCTTGACGGGTTCGCCATAAATGCGAGCATCGACTTCGGTCAGCATTGTGGCGTTGTTATAGGCGGCACGGCCGACCATAACACCATCCATGACCTGCAAATGCGCACTGGCCTGATCCAGATCGGTAATACCGCCATTAATCCCAAGAAAGACATTCGGGTTCTCCTGTTTCATCAGGTGAACCAGCGGATAATCCAGCGGCGGAATGTCACGGTTTTCCTTCGGGCTAAGTCCTTGAAGCCAGGCCTTGCGTGCATGAATCCACAGGGCGTCCGCACCAGCGCCGATCATCCGCTTGATGAAATCGGGCAGAACGTCACCCGGTTCCTGGTCGTCGATGCCGATCCGGCATTTGACGGTGACGGGAACGGTGGAAGCCGCTTTCATCGCCTGGATACAGGCCTCGACGGTTTGCGGTTCGCGCATCAGGCAGGCGCCGAAGGTTCCGGCCTGGACCCGGTCCGATGGACAGCCAACATTCAGGTTGATTTCGTCATAGCCCCAGTCATTGGCAATCCGCACGGCTTCTGCCAGCTTATGCGGATCGGAGCCGCCAAGTTGCAGTGCCAACGGGTGCTCGCTGGCATCAAAAGCCAGCAGGCGCTCCCGCTTGCCATGAAGAATGGCATCGGCAACGATCATTTCCGTATAGAGCAGCGCATGGCGGGTCAGCAAACGGTGAAACCGCCGGCAGAATGTGTCCGTCCAGTCGATCATCGGGGCGACAGCGAAGACTTTATGGGAGCGATAGCCGAGTTTCCGCGGCTCAAGCGGCTGTTGCATCTTTACACGCTCTCTGGATGAAATGGTAAAGCAGAAGATCGACTTCCAGGAGATGCTGGACGCGGCTGATTTTTCGCAGCACATCGGCCAGCTGATGGATGGTCTCCACGGGTGGTTTCATCTGCACCAAATTTTCCGGCACGCCCAGGGTTGCCGCAATCAGCTTGGGGTAACTGGTATCGTCCTGTCCGGGATCGAAAACCGTAAATTGCGACAGAGCATCGAGGGCCTTGGTGACGTCATCAAGAGAGGGGACGTCGGTCGGGTTTGCGGCAACCAGTTGATGGGTAAAGGGGGAGGCCAGTAGATTCAGGGTTTCTTTCGGGGCGTGGCGGATGGCCGTGATAACCGCCTCTTCATCCTGAAAGGCCAAGCCCTCAAACAGGTTCATGATCGGCTTGAACAGCAATTTATCGCGCGGCGAAACGAAGGAAAACTCATGCTTGTTGGATCGGCTGAAAACGATTATGCGCGTCGCCAACTCATAGAAGGGGTCACGCAAGGCAAGCATTGTCGTGTCGATATTGTAGCCGATGTAAACCAGATAGGCTTTCAGCAGAATCCGGCCCGAAACATACACCGAAGGCTGGTGAATGATCTCCAGCATCTGGCGAACGGTTTCGAAACCAAAACGTTCGACACCACATTCGAAAAACTGGAAATAGGGCTTCACCCCAATATCCAGTTCTCGGTGAGGCAGATAGGCCGTTTCGATTCTCAAGACCTTTTTGGGAATATATTCTGGCTGGGCTCGCCGATAGATGATGAGCCGTGTTTCAGGATCGTAAATCTCCAGCTTCGACGCGGTGCTGATACCCGGAATGTTATCTTCGTTCAGAACGAAGCCAACATTTCCGGTCTCGTGGGCGCCTTGAGCACGAGCGCCATCAACGTAAACCCACGGCAAGATTTCGGTTTCCCTGTCCTCGTCATTCAGCCGGACGCGAATGCAGGGTTTCGCGGAAAAGCCGTCAGGGACAATATAGCCCTGTATCTCCGCTCCAGTATCTTGGTAAACGCAGAAATTCATGTATCTACGGGCATCTTTCGTTATGACGGCATTCTATAAGAGCCAATTTCGATTTCGTCCAGCCTTACTCGCAAGACTGGACGTCAGGACAAGCATCAGACCGCCGCAAAAGCCAGACGATCAACCCGATGATACCGCAGCCAGTGATGGCGTCGTATCGGTGTGACGAATGGAATGCTCGCGCCGTTCCAACTCGGTCACCATGGCCAGATCCAACACTTTTTGCAGGTCCGCGGCGTGGCGGAAGTCGGGCTCGCGGGTCTTGCCCTCCTGGACCGCGGCAACGAAGCGTTGGTAATTGGTGGCAACGGTGCCAGCATCCAGTTCCGTCCATACGCCTTTTTCCACATCGTCGCCTAAGCAGGCGCGCAATGTATTGCCGGTCGGGGTGTGGGTGACCTCCAAGGCTCCCTTGTCGCCATGCATGCGCAGGCGCAATTCATTGAGGTGGCCGGTCGCCCAGCGCGAGGCATGTATGACACCAATGGCGCCATTGCTGAATTCCGCCGTCATGGTGAAACTGTCATTGGCATCGAGATCGTAATCGCCAATCCGGTTGCCGGGCGCTTTCTCGAATGTCTTCAACCGTGCGAAGATATGCTCGACATCGGTTGCTGCGCCATAACCGGCGAAATCGAGAATATGGATGCCGACATCGCCCAGCACGCCATTCGAACCGTGCTTAGTGGACAGCCGCCAGAGCCATTGGTCTTCCGTCGCCCAGTCGCCCCAGGCTTTGGACACCAGCCAGCTTTGCAAATAGGAGGCCTCGATGTGGCGCACCTTGCCGATCTCACCAGCCTGGACGATCTGCCGAGCCTTCTGCACCGGTGCGACATTGCGATAGGTCAGGTTGACCATGTTGACCAGCCCGGCGGCATTGGCTTTGCGGGCCATCTCATCGGCTTTTTCAAAGCTTTCCGCCAGCGGCTTTTCGCAGAACACATGCTTGCCTGCCGCGATTAATTGCAGGGTCGTCGGATAATGCACCCGGTCGGGGGTGACATTGGCCACAGCATCGAACTCACCCCAGGCCAGCGCGTCCTCCAGCGAGGTGAAGGTATTGGCGATATCATGGCGCAGCGCAAAGCCCCGCACCTTGGCGATATCGACATCGACGGCGCCGACCAGTTGGGCGTCACTATTGGTAGCGAATTCTATGGCATGACGGTTCGCCATGCCGCCGGTGCCGAGAATGAGAATACGGACGGGCTTGTTCATCGATAGCCGGCCTCCCCGGCCTTGTGCAATTTCGGACCCCGTTCCTTTATCGGCTCAAGTGCCTGTTCGACCGGCACATTCGGGGCATCATGAATGGATTTCAGCGCCGGGCGCGGATTATACGCCCATTTTACCGCGTTGGAGATCACCTGTTGTATCGTTTCGTTATGATAGGTCGGGTAGGTTTCGTGGCCGGGTCGGAAGTAGAAAATGTTGCCAGCGCCGCGCCGCCAGGTCAGGCCGGACCGAAAAATCTCGCCGCCGGAAAACCAGGAGATGAACACGGTTTCCAAAGGCTCGGGTACGGAAAAGAACTCGCCGTACATTTCCTCGTTTTCCAGCACGAATTGTTCTGGTATGCCGGCTGCAATCGGATGGCCGGGATTGACGGTCCAGACGCGCTCGCGCTCACCGGCCTCACGCCATTTCAACGCGCAGGGCGTCCCCATCAGCCGTTTGAACGGCTTGGCGAAATGGCCGGAATGCAGGACGATCAGGCCCATGCCTTCGTGAACACGGGCCACAACCCGCTCGACAATCTCGTCGCGGACGCTGCCGTGATCTTTGTGGCCCCACCAGATCAGCACGTCGGTCTGCTCCAGGCGCTCAGTGCTCAGGCCATGCTCGGGCTCCTGCAAGGTTGCGGTCGTGGCCTCGATGTCGCTGTCGCGGTTCAAAGCCTTGGCAATGGTTGTATGCATGCCTTCCGGATAAAGATTTCCCACCACTTCATTGAGGTGCTCATGAATGTTCTCACCCCAGACAACCGTCTTGATCGTCACGCGCTTCTCCTATCGGTTGACATTTCCATCCGTGAAAAATCCGCAGCCTGATGGCTGCAAGCCCCCTTGGTGTCGCTTCCCCCTGGGACACCTCATCCAATGCCATCGAATATAAGGCACCGAATATGTTGATGTATCTTAGTGCCAAGCTTGGCAATTTCGAGACGATGACATGTCGCACTCTTCCAGAAAGTTGGATGCGAGATTGGCAAATCAAGTGGGACCGAATGCAATTCGGGCTTTTTTCGGCGAAAATGATAGATTGGAATGAATCAGCAGCAATCGGGAACAGGCTCTTGGACGATAAAACGGTCGACACGGAAAAACCAATCCACAGGCGTGGCTATGGAGTCTCGACAGTCTATGAGACTTTGCGCAATGAGATCATTGAGTTGACGCTGGCGCCCGGCAGTCCTGTCGATGAGCAGCAACTGTCCGACCGTTTTTCCTTGTCGCGCACGCCGATCCGCGAAGCACTGGTACGGCTTGCGGCCGAAGGCCTGATCACCACGCTGACCAACCGCGCCACAATTGTCTCTTCCATCGACTTTCTAGGCCTCTCGGAATTTTTCGATGCGCTGACCTTGATGTATCGGGTGACGACACGGTTGGCAGCACTCAATCATACGCCTGATCATATCGAGCAGATCCGCCAGTTCCAGGAGGTTTTCGCGGAGGCAGTCGAGAGGCGCGATGTGCTGGCAATGATCGCCAGCAATCGGGATTTCCACGTCGCCATCGCGAAGGCCGGCAAAAACCGCTATTACGAGGATCTCTTCACGCGATTGCTGGATGAGGGCCGCCGGATTCTCCGGCTCTATTATTCGTCCTTCAACGATGTGCTGCCAAGGCAATATGTCACCGAGCATGAAGACATGATCCAGGCAATCATCGAGCGTGATGCTGATCGCTCCGATGCACTGGCCACCGCCCATGCCGACCAAATCGTGCGGCAGATCCGCTCCTATATTACCGCTGATCGACGCCAGACCGCAAATCTCAAGCTTTAATCCGAAGTCGATATCAGGACGAGAAGAGTTTCTGCGACTTGATGTCTTGTATTTTATTTGTCGACAAAAAGTCGTGGAGATGATAGTTCGCTTTCATCGGCGACGAACCGCGTCTTTGCCTGCGGTCAATCTGGGAGAGTTCAATGACCCAACTGGTTTTCAAGGGATGCATTCCCGCTCTGATGACGCCTTGCAAAGCGGACCGAACCCCCGATTTCGACGGGCTGGTGCGCAAGGGCAAAGAGCTTGTCGCTCTTGGCATGTCGGGCGTGGTCTATTGTGGTTCGATGGGGGATTGGCCGCTATTGACCGATGAAGAGCGTCAGGAAGGCGTGCGTCGGCTGGTTGAGGCTGGTGTGCCGACCGTGGTCGGAACCGGCGCGGTCAACACCCGCTCCGCCGTCAGCCATGCGGCTCACGCGGCGAAAGTCGGGGCAAGCGGGTTGATGGTCATTCCACGGGTTCTGTCGCGCGGCTCTTCGATTGCCGCTCAGCGCGACCATTTTTCCGCTGTTCTGGAGGCGGGCAAGGATTTGCCCTCGGTGATTTATAACAGCCCCTATTATGGCTTTGCGACGCGCGCCGACCTGTTCTTCCAGCTGCGCGCCCGCTTTTCCAACCTGATTGGTTTCAAGGAGTTCGGTGGCAAGGGCGATATGACCTATGCGGCCGAAAACATCACCTCTGGCGATGACGGCCTGATCCTGATGGTCGGCGTCGATACTGGCGTCTATCACGGCTTCGTCAATTGCGGTGCGGCTGGCGCAATCACCGGGATCGGCAATGCGCTGCCAAGAGAAGTTCTGCACCTGCTAGCCCTCTCCAAAGAGGCGGCCAAAGGCGACCCACGGGCACGCCGCGAGGCCAAGGAGCTGGAAGAGGCGCTGATGGTGCTTTCGACCTATGACGAAGGCCCGGACCTGGTGCTGCACTATAAATATCTCATGGTCCTGAACGGCGAGACCGAATATACGCTGCATTTCAACGAGACCGACGCTTTGAGTTCCTCGCAGCGCGCCCATCTGGAAAATCAGTACGCGCTGTTCAAGTCCTGGTACGAAGCTCGCTATCCCAGCCCTCGTTGAGGGTTTGCTTTAGAGTTTGACGCAGCAACCTATCTGTAGAGTTTCAGCGTCAGAATTTCGAAGGGCTGGAAGGCAAGATCCAGCCCTTTTTCGTTGATGTCTATCGCCACCGGATTTTCCTCAAGCAGATCGACAAGAGCGGCCTGGGTGATTCCGTTGCCGAGTTTAATCCTTGCGTGGCGCTTGCTTCCGGTGGTTTCCCAGAGGCGGACGATATAACCATCGCCCGCCTCGGCCTGCTTCACCGCCTCCAGCGTAATGCCATCTGTTTCTATCGACAGCAGTGGCGGCGCTTGATCTCCTGATACAACATTAGCCTGTCCGGCCGCGACGATCTGTAATGGAATGTTGAAATCTTCGGCGGCCTCATGCACCACGGCCTTGTCGCCATCATGCAGCAGCAAGGCGTAGCGCAGGCGATGCTCGCCCTGGTCGGCATCCGGCCAAGGATAGGTCGGTGAGCGCAGCAGGGTCAGGCGAATATCGCTGCCCTTTGCGTCATAACCATATTTGCAATCGTTGAGGAAGGCGATGCCGAAATCCGGCTCGCTGACATCAATCCAGCGCTGCATGGAGCATTCGAACCGGGCGCGGTCCCAGGAGGTGTTGCGGTGCGTGGCGCGGCGGACATGGCCGAACTGGATTTCCGCATCAATTGACGCGGTGTTGAGCGCCATCGGGAAGCCGGTTTTGACCAGCGTATTGTGCTCATGCCAGTCGATGAACGTATCGAATTCCAGCTTCCTGCTGTCGGTTTCCAGCGAAACGACCTGGACAATGCGTGACGCCTCATAGCGCCATTCAAACCGGATTGCTGCGCGCAAAGGCCCGGTTTCGACAATCTTGGCACTGACCAGATCATCGATCTCGAAACTCTGGTCTTCGAAATCGCTATCGATATCCCACGCGTCATATTCTGCTGGCATGTCCCGGAAGGCCTGGAGGCGATTGGCAGTGTGGCCGCGCTTGAAGACATGGCGGTCTCTCGCCTTGTCATGCAGCGACAGGATGCGACCTTTGGGGTCGAACACCACATCCAGAAAGCGGTTGGCAAGCCGAAATGGTTCTACGTCCACGGCGCCGGGCGATAGCAGGCCGCAGGGCAGGGCGGCGGACAAGGACAGCGGCGGCACGTTTTCCAGCCGGACGGCGTGGGTTTTCGATCCATCCGCCAGAACCAGGGTCTGACCCGAGGCATGAGGTTGGTGGGTCAGAGCCAGACCGGCCCGGTGGCGACCGGTCATATTCAACACGACATCGCCGCCATGGGTTGGCAATAGCGCCATGAGTTCGGCTCGCAAGGCTTCCGCCTCAGTAAATAGCCTGGCGTAATCGCGGTCACTGTCTTCATAGACAGCGCCAATCGATGATCCCGGCAATATATCGTGGAACTGGTTGAGCATGATAATGTCCCAAAGGTCGCGCAATTGCTGTGTGGGATAGGCATGACCGGCCTGCCGCCCCGCCATCACCGCCAGCGTCTCCAATTCCCGAAGCGCGATTTCGGCTTTGCGGTTAAAGCGCTTGTTCTTGGCGACGGAGGTCAGCGTTCCCCGATGGAATTCCAGGTAAAGCTCGCCTACCCAGGTCGGATAGCTGTCTGGATTGGCCTGCATGTCAGCAATCAGGCGCTCGAAGAAAGGCCGCATCTGCCCGTGCTCGACCTTCGGGCAACCGGGTATGCCGCGCTCCATCCGGCGGATGTTCTGGAGCATTTCGCGGGTTGGGCCGCCGCCGCCATCGCCATGGCCATAGACCAGGAACAGTTCCTTACCCAGCCGCTGCTGGCCATGGCGTTTCCAGGTGCCCATTACATGGGTCGGCTTCAGGTTGGGGCAGTAGGTGGTGTTGATCAGCTTGGAATCATAGGGCTGCGTCGTCAGGAAGTAGGCTGCCACCTTGCTGCCGTCGATGCCCTGCCAGAACAGCTTGTCGTCAGGCATCCGGTTGGTGTCGTTCCAGGACAGTTTATGGGTGACGAAACTGTCGAGGCCGGATTTGCGCATCAATTGCGGTAGGGCTGCCGAATAGCCGAACGTGTCCGGCAACCAGACCATGCGCGGCTCGACACCAAAGGTCTTGCGATGATAGGCGACGCCATAGAGGATGTGGCGCACCAGCGCCTCGCCACCAGCGATATTAACGTCAGGCTCCAGCCAGAGCGCGCCTTCGATTTCAAACCGCCCGGTCGTCACATGGGCGCGGATACGCTCGAACAGTTGCGGATAGTCGTCAGCCAGATAATCCAGTAGCACGCATTGGTTATACATGAAGCGGTAGTCGGGAAACTCCTCCATCAGGGCAAGGGCGGTTGCCATGGATCGCGCCATCTTCTGCCGGGTTTCGCGCACCCGCCAAAGCCAGGCGACATCGATATGGGTGTGGCCGGTTGCCACCACGACCGGCTTTTCCTCGAAATCAACGGCATTGTAGATGGCCGCCGTGATAGTGCGCGCTGTGGCAAGCGAGGCCTTGAACCTGTTCTCATTGCCCTTTCGAAAATCCACGGCGTTGATGGCATCATCCAGCGTGCGCAATATGAAATGGCGGCGCGGGTCGTCTTCTGCCAGCAGGCGGGCCACGTCCAGCGGCACGCGCATGTCGTAATAGGCCTCTTCCACCTCCAGATCATGGTGATGCAGGCTGACGGCAAAGCCAAGTTGCCGCCGATCCTCAATCGTCCCCGCTTCGATAAGGATGTCGAAACTCTGACCGGCATAGGCAGACGGTGACAGCAGGAATTCGCGGTGGTTAGCATCGCCGCCCTGGGTGATCGTTCCATCGATCCGCACCAGGCATTGCGGATCGCTGCGGCCCATGACATTGCCAAACGCCGCCTCGATGCGTCCGACGATCCGCTTCCCATCCACGCCCTGGGGCAGGGTGGTGTTGCCGCCGAACCAGTAATAGCCATCCGGTTCGCCCCAGATATGGTCAGGCGTCACTGCCACCCAGTGCTCGCGGCTTTCGTTCAGCACGATGGCTCGCTCGTCATAATGTGCCGCCCGAAACCGCAGTGGCACCGAAACACCGATGGGTTGAAAGATAAGATCGGCCAATCGGGCGAGCAGGCTATCGAGCTTTCGTATGGTTTTCATGGCGGCGTCTGTATCCGATGTTGTTCTGCTGGCCTGAGGCGTGCGGTGCCTTTGTCCTATCGATTTTAAGTCATCTGCTCCAGAAGGCCGATCCCTTCATCCTCACCCCAGACATCGGCAACAGTGACGGGCTTGCCGCTGCGGCTGCTTTCCAGCGCGGCAATCCCGCACAGAACCGACATGGCACCAGCCCTTGCGCCAGCGCGCTGGCGCAATTCGTCATTCATGCCGGGCTTCAGCAGCATATTGCGCAGCCGGTCGTCGCCGCCGTAATGGCCGCCCGAGGAATGCGGCACCCAGATGCGCTCGACCTCGCCGAAATTGCGCATCAGCACAATTTCATCGGCTGGCGGCTCGGTCCAGGGCTGCTTTTCATACTGGCGAAGCTCAATACGCCCCTTGTGGCCATTGAAGGCAATATGGTGGCCCTCGATTGGCATATAGGTATTGAGGGAATAGGAGACATGGACACCGTTCTTGTAGCGGATATTGGTGACCATGGTGTCGGGAATGTCGATATCCTCCCGGTAGACGCAGGCATCGCGGACATAGCCATCTTGCTTGGATGGCGCTTCGTAAAGCGCTTCCAGCAGAGGTTCCTTGCGCATGTCGAAATAATGATCGCATTGCTGCGCATGGGGACAGGTGCGACAGCGCTCGCCACGAAACGGTCCGTTGCGCCCGTAATGCTTCAGGTCGGCAAAGGCGGACACAAGATCGGGATCTGAATCAAGATACCAGTTCAATAGATCGAAATGGTGGGTGGCCTTGTGGACGAACAGGCTGCCGGAATTTTCGGTATAGGCATGCCAGCGGCGGAAATAGTCCGCACCGTGACTGGTGTTGAGATACCAATGAAAATCGACCGAGGTGACATCGCCGATGACGCCGGAATTTAAAAGTTCCTTGATACGGGCAGCGGTCGGCGCAAAACGATAGTTGAAGGAGACGTCCAGCCGCCGCCCGGTGCGCCTTTCGGCATGCAGGATGCGCTTGATCTTGGCGGCGGTGGTGGTCATCGGCTTTTCGCTGATCACGTCGGCACCCGCCTCCATGGCCTTGACGATCAACTCGTCATGGGTGCTGTCACGGGTACAGACAATCACCAGATCCGGCTTTTCAACGGCCAGCATCTGGTCGAAATCCAGGTAGATCGGCACCGAGGAGCCGATATGGGCTTGCGATTGTTCGGCGCGCAATCCGTTCAGGTCGCAGATTGCCACCAGCTCGACCTGGTCGCCCCAGCGCTCGACAATATCGCGGCCCCACATGGTCGTTCCCCGATGGCCGGCGCCGACCAGAGCAAAGCGTCTCTTGCGTATGACTTGCATGCCATCCTCCTTGGCTACAGCCTTGGTGTCCTGCAGGCGCTATCACGCCGTCTCCGGCGGACAGGGCGCCCACAAACCTCCTCCATGGGCTGCGTGGTTGTTCAAGACTCAATCATGGTGTCAGGGCCGGTTTTTTTGCACGAGAGTGCCAAGGAATCCGGCGCGCAACACTCCCTCCAAGGGCTCGCGCGCTTCTGGCCGCCTCCACTCTTTTGGTGATGATGCAAAATCATTTCCTTCGACCCGACTTAACTGCTATGCTAGCATATCATTTGCCGTTGTCATGCTGAGATTGTTTGTCGGCATGAAATTTTCACGGCTTGACAGGCGGTGGAAACATCGACAATTTGTATAAGAAATGCCGTGTTTCGGGAGATATCGGCAGCTTGGATAGTGTATATAAGTAGAGGCCATGAAAATTTTTTCATTTCCTTGCGTTGACTGTTCTGTAACCTCGGGAGGGAGGTTCTGGTCATAACGCAAGCGATTTGAATTCATCTGGATACTGGGGAGGAGACCAGAATGATGACAAAATTCAGCAGACGAACCCTGCTTGCTGGCATGGGTCTGACGATGCCGCTGATCTGCATGGGTGCAGTTGGCGCAAGAGCGGCCACCAACCTGCGGTTTTTGTGGTGGGGCTCCAAGGAGCGCAACGACCGAACCTTCAAGGTCATCGAAGCCTATAAGGCCAAGAACAGCGGCACAGCCATCGATGGCGAGTCTTTTGGCTGGGACAATTACTGGACACGTCTGGCCACTCAGACGGCGGGCGGCAATGCGCCCGACCTGATCCAGATGGATTACCGCTATATTTTCGAATATGCGCGGCGCGGTACGCTGCTTGATCTGACGCCCTATATGGGAAAAACGCTGAAAATCGACGATTTCGGTGCCGCTAATATCGATGCAGGCAAAGTTGGCGGCAAGCTTTACGGTGTCAATCTCGGCGTCAATTCCGTTACTGCCCTGGTCAATAAGGCGGCCTGGCAGGAAACCGGCGTCGATATGCTGCATGAAGGCATGACCTGGGAAGAATTCGGCGAGGCCTGCGCCAAGGTGTCTTCTGCCAAAAAGCGCCGGGGCTTTTATGGAACGCAGGACGGCAGCGTCGGCGAAAGCAATCTGGAATGCTGGCTGCGTCAGCGGGGCAAGGCGCTGTATACGGCGGATGGCACCATTGGTTTCGACCAGGGCGATATAACGGAATGGTTCAAATTCTGGGCCTGGATGCGCAAAATCAAGGCCTGCGTGCCCGCCGATATCCAGGCGCTCGACCAGCTCAATGTCGAAAATAATATGGTGACATTGAACAAGGCGGCCGTTGGCTTCGTCAATTCAAATCAGTTCATCGCCTTCCAGGCTGTCAACAAGGACCCGTTGACGCTGATGAGCTATCCCGAAACCAAGGGTGGCAAGCCTGGGCATTATCTGAAGCCCTCTATGCTGATTTCGGTCTCCGCCGCATCCGCCAACAAGGATGCTGCTGTCAATTTCGTCAATTTCCTGGTCGAGGACAAGGATGCGGCGCTGGCACTCGGGATCGAGCGTGGTATTCCGGCATCGACGACCATGCGCGAGGCCCTGGAGCCGACGCTGAACGACCAGTCCAAGGAAATTCTTGACTATATCGCCCGGCTGACGCCGCATGTCGGTCCGCTTCCGCCGCCGCCGCCAAATGGCGCGGGTGAAAACCAGATGTTGATCAAGAAGATCGGCGAAGAAGTCGGCTTTGGGCGACTTTCGCCGGAAGACGGCGCGGCGAAATTCGTCGATCAGGCGGCTGCCAATCTGAAACGGGGTTGAAACCGTGAACACCACTCGCGATGGAATGGCCGGCACCTCTGGTGCCGCGCCAGTGATGCAGCCTATCTCGACACCGTCGCCGTTCAGGGCCAGTCTGGCGCGCAATGCGCCGGGCTATCTATTTCTCCTGCCCTGGTTCATCGGCTTTTTCGTACTCACGCTCGGCCCGGCACTGTTTTCCTTCTGGCTGTCGCTGACCGACTACAATCTGCTGCAATCGCCTAATGTCGTCGGCCTGGACAATTACATCCGCATCGCCACGGCTGACGAAAAATTCATGTCCTCCATGCGGGTGACGCTGGTTTATGTGGTGCTGTCGGTGCCGCTGAAACTGACCTTCGCCCTGCTGGTTGCCCTGTTGCTCAATAAAGGCATTCGTGGCCTGCCGCTCTACCGGGCGGTCTTCTACCTGCCATCGCTTCTGGGCTCCAGCGTCGCCATCGCTGTGGTCTGGCGGCAATTGTTCGATGGTGACGGTGCGGTCAACGTGCTGCTTTGGAATACCTTCGGCATCGAAGGGCCAAGCTGGATCTCCAATCCGGACTACTCTCTTTATACGCTGGTCATCCTGGCTGTCTGGCAATTCGGCTCGCCGATGATCATCTTTCTGGCTGGCCTTCGACAGATCCCGGTCGATATGTATGAGGCGGCCAGCCTGGATGGGGCTTCCAAAGTGCGGATGTTCTTCAAGATCACCCTGCCTTTGCTGACGCCGGTGATCTTCTTCAATGCCGTGGTCCAGACCATCGATGCCTTCAAGGCCTTTACGCCCGCCTATGTGATCTCGTCGGGCACCGGTGGACCGATCGATTCCACGCTGTTTTATACGCTCTACCTTTACCAGGAAGCCTTTGGCTATTTCCGGATGGGGTATGCGGCAGCGCTTGCCTGGATCCTGGTGATCATCATAGCGCTGTTCACGGCCTTTTCCTTCCTGTCCTCGCGCTATTGGGTGCATTACGATGACTGATGCAGCACTTGCTTCCTCCCCGGACATCCATGCGCAGGAAAAACGGCGCTGGCCGGTCTCCCTTATCCTGCATATCGTTCTGGCGGCAGCCTCGCTGGTCATGCTCTATCCGCTGTTGTGGATGCTGTCCGGCTCGATCAAGGATCAGAGCGAGATCTTCGGCCAGGCCTCGCTGATCCCTTCGAAAGTGGATTTCAGTGCCTATATGCGAGGCTGGTTCAGCACCCAGGTCAGTTTCGGCACCTATTTCTGGAACTCGCTGGTCATTGCCGTGCTGACGGTGGTGGGCAATTTGTTTTCCTGCTCGCTGGCGGCTTACGCCTTTGCCCGCCTGGAGTTTCGGGGCCGAAATATCTGGTTTGCGCTGATGCTGGGGACGCTGATGCTGCCCTATCACGTCACGCTCATCCCCCAATATATCCTGTTTCTCGAAATGGGATGGGTGAAGACCATCCTGCCGCTCGTCGTGCCGAAGTTTCTGGCGGTCGATGCGTTTTTCATCTTCCTGATGGTGCAGTTCTTCCGTGGAATTCCGCGCGAACTGGACGAGGCGGCAATGATGGACGGGTGCAGCCCCTGGCGGATCTATTGGCGGATTATGATGCCGCTCTCTCTGCCGGTTTTGGCAACGGCAGCGATTTTCTCCTTCATCTGGAGCTGGGATGATTTCTTCGGTCCGCTGATCTATCTGAGCGATATCAATACCTACACGGTGCAGCTTGGGTTGCGGTCCTTCGTGGACTCGACCGGCAGTTCCGACTGGAGCGGACTGTTTGCCATGTCCAGTCTGTCGCTGGTGCCGATTTTCCTGATTTTCCTGTTTTGCCAACGCTTGCTGATCGACGGTATCGCCACGGCCGGTCTGAAGCGTTGAGATGATTTTCTAATAGGAGCTTGCGACTATGAGTGCCTTGCGTTTTGCCGTTATCGGCATCAATCATGATCATATTTTCGGCCAGATCGCTTTCATGCTGGACGCCGGAGCGGAGTTTTCGACGTTTTTTGCAGAAGAAGATGAATTGGCCCAGGCCTTTGCAGCACGCTACCCACAGGCGCGCCGCGTTGCCGACCACAGACAGATCCTTGAAGATCCATCGATTGCCCTGATCCTGTCGGCGGCCATTCCCGCCAACCGCGCCGAGATCGCTATTGCCGCCATGCGTCATGGCAAGGATGTGATGCTGGACAAGCCGGGCATGACGACGTTTGAGCAATTGGAAGCGGTGCGAAAGGTCCAGGCGGAAACGAAGCGGATCGTTTCCATCCTCTATTCCGAACATTTCGAGACGGCCTGCACAGTGGAGGCAGGCAATCTGGTCAAGGCCGGAATGATCGGCGAGGTGATCCACACGACCGGCCTTGGTCCGCATCGGCTGCGCAAGCCGCATCGGCCCAATTGGTTTTTCGACCGGGCGCACTATGGCGGGGTGCTGATCGACATCGCCTCGCACCAATGCGAACAATTCCTGTTTTTCACCGGCGCAAAAGACGCGCAAATCCTGTCGGCGAGCACCGCGAACCGCGCCAATCCCGACACGCCCGGCCTTGAGGATTACGGCGATATTCACCTGACCACCGGCAAGGCCACCGGCTATATCAGGGTCGATTGGTTCACCCCCGATGGCCTGCCGACCTGGGGTGATGGACGGCTGTTCATTATTGGCACGGAAGGGACAATAGAGCTTCGGAAATACCTCGATATCGAGGGCCGCCCCGGTGCCGACCATCTGTTCCTGACCGACAAAACCGGTACGCGCTATATCGATTGCAGCAAAACCGAGCGGCCCTATGGCCGGCAATTGCTGGCCGATATCCGGGATCGGACCGAAACAGCCATGGGCCAGGAGCATTGCTTCAAGGCCATGGAACTGGCGCTGAAAGCCCAGGCTTTCGCGGATGCGGCAAAGCAGAAGGGTGCTGGCAATGTCTAAGATTTTCAACGTTGCCGTCATTGGCCTTGGTATCGGCGCCCGTCATATCCGTGAGGGCTATATGCCGAACACGGATCTGTTCCGGGTCGCGACGATCTGCGATCTCGATCCCGCCCGTCTGGCTCAGTTTGGCGAGGAATTTTCCGTTGCTGGCCGGACCGACGATTTCGACGCCGTGCTCAACGATCCATCCATCGACATTGTTGATATCTGCACGCCGCCCTCCACCCATTACGAGCTGATCTTTAGGGCGTTGGACGCGGGCAAGCATGTGATCTGCGAAAAGCCACTTGTCGGCTCGCTTGCGGAAATCGACCGGTTGATGATCCATGAGAAGACCGCCAAAGGCCGGTTGATGCCGATTTTCCAGTACCGTTACGGCGACGGCGTCCACAAGGCGCGCCGGATCATCGAGGCGGGTCTGGCCGGCAAAGCCTATATCGCTACGTCAGAAACCCATTGGACGCGGCTGTCGGACTATTACGCCGTGCCGTGGCGAGGCAAATGGGCGACAGAACTGGGTGGCGTGCTGATGACCCATGCCATCCATATCAACGATATGTTGAGCTATCTTCTGGGTCCGGTCGCCTCGCTCTATGCCCGAGTCGCTACTCGCGTCAATCCGATTGAAGTGGAGGACTGCGTCAGCCTCAGCCTGGAAATGACAAGCGGTGCCTTGGCAACCGTGTCGGCGACGTTGGGTTCGGCGGAGGAAACCTCGCGGCTGAAGCTGTGCTTTGAACATGTGACCTTCGAAAGCAGCCATGCGCCTTACCATCCCGGCGGCGATCCCTGGCGGATCATTCCGGCCAATCCTGAGATCGGGCAGAAGATCGACGCCCTGCTTGAGGGTTGGGTGCCGATGGCCCAGCTGTTTTCCGGCCAGATGCAGGCTTTCCATGACTGCCTGGTCAATGACACGCCGACGCCGGTCACGACGGAAGATGCCCGCCGCTCGCTGGAATTTCTCACCGCTTGCTATTGGAGCGCCACTCATAAGCAGGAGGTGCATTTCCCAGTTGGTAGCGACAATGCCTATTACGACAGCTGGAGGCATAACTGATGGCGACAAGCGTCACCCTGCAAAAGGTCTTCAAACGGTATGGCGCGCTTGAAGTGATCCATGGCGTGGATCTCGAGATCACGCCAGGAGAATTCGTGGTGTTTGTTGGCCCGTCCGGCTGCGGAAAATCCACGCTGCTGCGGATGATCGCTGGGCTTGAGCCGATTTCCGGTGGCACTCTGCTGCTGGATGGGCAACGGATGAACGAAGTGCCGGCGGCCAAGCGCGGCATTGCCATGGTCTTTCAGTCCTATGCGCTCTATCCGCATATGACGGTTTATAAAAATCTGGCCTTCGGTCTGGAAACGGCTGGCATGAAGAAGAAGGATATCGAGCCCCGCGTCCAGCGTGCTGCCGATATCTTGCAGATCCAGCCGCTGCTGGGTCGAAAGCCCAAGGCTTTGTCCGGCGGGCAGCGCCAGCGCGTCGCCATCGGGCGGGCCATTGTCCGCGAGCCAAATATCTTCCTGTTCGACGAGCCCCTGTCTAACCTCGATGCCGAATTGCGGGTGCAGATGCGTGTCGAGATCGCCAAGCTCCACCAGAGCCTCGGCAATACCATGATCTATGTGACCCATGACCAGGTCGAGGCCATGACCATGGCCGATACGATTGTGGTGCTGAAAGGCGGCTATATCGAACAGGTTGGTGCGCCGCTTGATCTCTATAACAACCCGAAAAATAAATTCGTCGCCGGCTTCATCGGTTCGCCGCGCATGAATTTCATCGAGACCCGGCTGGTGGAGGCCGGAGACAGAACCGCTGTTGAGCTGAACGGCAAGCCGGTCGATATGGCACGGACAAGCCTTGGCGCACAGGTCGGGCAAAAGGTCAGCGTCGGTGTCCGGCCCGAACATCTCAGTCTGCGTCCAGCCGAAATTACCCTTGGTGAGGCGCATGTCGATCTGGTCGAACATCTGGGCGGGCAGACCATTCTCTATTTGTCCATGCAGGACGGTCAGTCGATTGCCATGGTGATGGAAGACCAGCAGGCGATCCGCAAGGGCGAGAAGGTGACGATCCATATCGACTCGAAACGCTGCTATTTGTTCGACGATGCCGGAAACCGGGTAAACGGTGGTGTGAACCGATAGGCAGGGCAGGCGTGCAAAAGCTTTGCGCCTTGGTTGGCGGGCGTGGCTATGCTATTGGGCGGCTTTTACAGGATAAAGAGACGGCCCGATGCTTCCCTGGATACAGCTTGACAGTGCCGCCATTCCCGATGGCGGCGGCGACCTGCGCCTGAAGCAGCGGGGCCAGGAATTCTCGATCATGCTTGGCGCCAACGAGTTGATGAACAGCCGGCTGAGCGGCTCGGAAGAGGCGCTGGCGACGCTTGCCTGCGAGAAGATAAGGGCCTGCGAGAAGCCCAGCCTGCTGATCGGCGGGCTTGGCATGGGGTTTACCCTGCGTGCAGCCCTCGGCGTGTTGCAAGCCGATGCCCGCGTGACCGTGGCCGAATTGGTGCCAGCTGTGGTCGCCTGGGCGCGTGGGCCGATGGCGGAGGTTCATAAGGGCAGTCTCGATGATCCGCGTGTCGATATTCATGTCGGCGATGTTGGCGCGCTGATCCGCTCAAAGCGCGCCGCCTATGACGCCATTCTGCTTGATGTCGATAATGGTCCGGACGGATTGACCCGCGCCTCCAATGACAGTCTCTACAATGCCGCTGGACTGCGTGCCGCCAAAGCTGCCTTGCGGCCTAAAGGCGTGCTGGCCGTCTGGTCTTCTGCACCGGATGCCGCCTTTACCCGCAGGTTGCGGGAGGCAGGATTTGTCACCGAGGAAGTCCAGGTGCGCGCCAACGGTAAACGCGGCGGGGCGCGCCACCTGTTGTGGATGGCGGTCAACGGATGAGATCATCAAAGCGGTGAGGCGACGCTACAGCACCGTGCGCCATATGTGGCGCACAAAGGTTCGCTGTAGCTCCCTATATTTGTTGCATAATTTTCTCTCTAAACCGATTCCGGTTTAAAGAATTATGCAATAGATGCCAATTGATGGAGGTCATTGGCACTTTCAGTCAATCGAGCGAAAAATGTCGAATTGAAGTGAAGAAACAAAAAAGCCTGCCGCGGGAGGAGGTGCGGCAGGCTTTTTAAAAGAGTGAACAGCGGCTGGGAGGAGGAGTGCCACCGTTCCATCGGACGCCCCTAGGGAGGAGGAGTGGGTCGTCCGAGAGACGAAGCTTTGCGGGAGGAGGATGCATCGCTTCGTTGAGATAGATAATACGCGACAAATGCCCAATTCATAGTCATTTTGTTGCAGTGCAGATATGCGTTAAATGCATGGGTATTTTGCAATGATTTGAGATCCAAATCGGACCGGTTTGCGTAGAGCAATTCCCAGACGCAAAAACGCCCGCGTCATCGGCGGGCGTCGTTCAAGCAGCAATGTCGATATCGATCAACCGGCAACGGAGGCCCGGGCAACGCGACGGATGTCACTCCGTTCAATGCCGAGATCCTGCAACTCGCGGCTGGTCATGCGGCCAAGTTCGGAAACGGTCTGACGATACTTGCGCCAGTTGTTCAAGGAGCGTGCTACGTTCATGATAATGCCCTTTCTGAGGACTGTCTGACGTCAGCAACCTTTGTTCGGTTCCGGCGTCGTTTCGATGATTGGAATATAGGCGTTCTTTCATCGTCCTAACAGAGACAAGGTCTCACGCCACCCATGCGTCAAATGCATGAGTAAGCGATGGCGGTCGCCTTTGGAAATTTGGGGTCCGATGTTTTCGGCAGCCCATATCCGTAGCGTTTATTCAGGTCACGAAATATTAAAATTCGGAACGGTGGCGCTTTCTCTTTGTTTGCAAACTGTGGGGTTTTGAGAGTGCGGCTTGGATGCGCGCCCTCGACTATCCAGCAATAATCTTTAGAAATGAGAGCTGATCCGATGATCGATAAACCGACGCCACCCTTTTCCAAGCAACAACAGTCTATTCCGGGACTGACCCGCGACATGGATCCCGTGCCCGATCACGGCGAAACGACCTATAAGGGTTCGGGGCGGCTTGCCGGCAAGAAGGCGGTAATAACAGGTGCTGATAGTGGCATCGGGCGGGCTGTGGCCCTGGCCTATGCCCGAGAGGGTGCTGATGTGCTGCTCTCCTATCTCAGCGAACATGAGGATGCCGAGGAAACCAAGCGCCTTGTGGAAGAGGCGGGTCGCAAGGCCGTGCTGGTGGCGGGCGATTTGCAAAAGGCCGACCATTGCCGTCTCATCATAGACAAGGCGGTTTCCGAGCTTGGCGGTATCGATATTCTCGTCAACAACGCCGCCCATCAAAAGACTTTCGAGCAGATCGAGGATATCAGCGATGAGGAATGGGAATTGACGTTCAGGGTCAATATCCACGCAATGTTCTATCTGACGAAAGCTGCCGTCAAGCATATGAAGCCCGGTGCGGCGATTATCAATACCGCCTCGATCAACGCCGATACGCCGAGCCCCACTTTGCTGGCTTATGCAACGACCAAGGGCGCCATCCAGAATTTCACGGCAGGCCTCGCCCAGCTTCTGGCGGAAAGAGGTATCCGCGCCAATACCGTTGCGCCCGGCCCGATCTGGACGCCACTCATCCCTTCAACCATGCCGCCGGAACGGGTCTCGAGCTTTGGCGAGCAGGTGCCGATGAAACGACCGGGCCAACCGGCTGAACTTGCAACGGCCTATGTGATGCTGGCCGACCCCCTTTCAAGCTATGTTTCCGGCGCCACCATCGCAGTCACAGGTGGCAAGCCGATTCTCTAGCTGTTGTCGGGTGAATTGAAGTCCGGGTTCCCCGAAACGACAAACAAAACCAAGAAAAGCTTTCGTCGGTCAGGTTCACATTGAACCTGACCGACTGTCGTTTTGCTGTAGTGGCGATGATGTGGATCGCGCTCTGTTGCCAGTGTGACGGAAATGCATTGACCCTCTATTGTCGCTGCGGGAATACCCGATAAACTGCTGCATGATTCCTTGGGCTGAAAGGCTCAAGGAGAAAGCCATGCAGCAAGTATAGAATTAGGGCGGCGGGTTCTGTGCATCCCATGGGATGCTTGGCGCGGTCGTGTCTTGGAGGGCGACGGTTGTGCAGTTTCGCCAGGCCTTTGTGCATACGGGTCTTGGTGCGAAACATGGGCCGAAAAGCGTCTTGATCTCTTGCGGGTGGGGAGGGGTGGCGTGAAAAAGAGACTGGTCGCTGTGGTCTTGACGGCGTTGTCACCGGCATTGGGAATGCTGGTTTACAATGAAGTGAGTGCGCGTGCCGAACGCTATGCCGAAGTTCATCGTCAGGTATTCGAAACTGCCCGGCAGGCGGCGTCCGAGGTGAAAAGCGTCGTGGAAGGCGTCAAGGCCCTGCTGATTGCCACCGCGGTTATTCCGGTGGTGGCCGGTCAGGATAAACAGGCCTGTACCAACGTGCTGAAATCGGTAGCCGCCAGGGTGACGCAGGTCCGCAATATCGTCGTTCTCGATCGCAACGGCAAACTGGTCTGCGACAATATGGGCTGGGAGGTCGGCAGCGACTTCAGCGATCGCGACTATGTTCGGCAAGCCCTTCGTTCCGATGCGTTGTCGATTGGCAATTACACGGTCAGCCGGATCTCGAACGCACCAATCGTGCCAATGGCGCTGGCCATCAAGCGAGGCTCCGAGACAGTTGGTGTGCTGGCCACGGCGGTGCATCTTGAGTGGCTGGAACAGCGCATCGTTCAGCGAGGCCTTCCGCCTGGCGGTTGGATCACCATTGCTGACCGCAACGGTATCGTGCTTGCCCGCAACCCGGGGCCTGAAAAATTCGTTGGCACCCAGATTCTACCGCCCTATCACACGCTGGTTCAAGCCCAACAACCCGGCACGACGGAACGTGTAGGTCAGGACGGAATACGCCGGATTATGGGTTATGTTCCCGTTTCACCCGACAATCCATTTTATGTCAGCGCTGGATTTTCGGCGGACCAGGCTTTCGCGCCGATTGATCGGGCCTCTCTCTTGGGATTGGCGATGATCGCTGTGGGCGCAGGTCTCGCTCTCCTTGCCGCCTTTTTTATCGGAAATCGTTTAATCCTTGGCCCGATCACTCACATCGTTGCCGTTCTTCAGCGATGGCGCCAAGGGGATCTCGCGGCCAGAACCGGGATGACCGGGCGCTCCAGCGAATTGGGACAGGTTGGCGCCACGGTCGATAGTCTTCTGGACGAATTGGAAGCACGCCGATGTGAGGCAGCGCGCGCTGAAGAAAACCGCAAACTTGTGGCCAGAGAGTTGGCGCACCGTGTCAAGAATACGATGGCGATGATCCAGGCCATTGCAAGGCAGACGTTCAAGGACCGCTCGCAGGAAAATGGCGTTTTTGCCCGGCGCGTTGCAGCCCTTGCGGGAGCCTATGATATCCTTTTGTCGGAAGATTGGAAAAGTGCCGGGTTGCGCGATGTCCTCGAGCGGGCGCTTCAACCTTTCGATAGCGAGGGTGACAGGCGGATTGTTCTCCAGGGGGCAGCCTGCACCTTGCCGCCGGAGGCTGCTGTCGCGCTATCGCTGATCGCGCACGAACTTGCCACAAATGCCGTGAAATACGGGTCTCTTCGCGAACGCGATGGACGTGTCAAGGTAGAATGGCGGCAAGAGCAGGATCGGATCGAGCTGGAATGGCGGGAAGAAGAGGGGCCGCCGGTTGTTGATCCCACTCTTCAAGGTTCTGATCCCCATGGTCTCAAAGGGCCCGGCGTCGAAGGGTTTGGGTCGCGGTTGATCCGCAGTGCTTTCCCTCGCAGCCTGTCTCCCAAGATCAGCAGCGATTTCCGGCCCGATGGTCTTCGCTTCCATCTTTCCTTCGCTGTGGTCCAGCCAGGGTTAGGACAGTCGTCGCTGTCAGGGCAGTCCGAGACAGCGCAAGCCGGTGCTTTGGATAAGCCGCAAACACTCGCCGCTTTGGAGGCTTGAAATGCGGCCTGCGGTCGCCTGAAAGATGGTTCATCCTGAATGGTCTGCCAAGCGGGGAAAGCTGTCGCCCGGATATGGTTCCCCTCATTGGCCGGTTTTGCGGATTTTATTGAAATTTTGCACAAGACAAATATAAAGTTCCCGCATCGCTCATTGAGGGCGGGTTTGAATCAGGGTGGACATTGACTTAAAGCTAAAAAATTCTGCCGTAGAATTCCCGCAATCGTCCCGGGTTAACGGAACTATGCGGCATCGAGATATTATTCCCCCTCTTTTGAACGATGCATTTGCCTGCATGGTCATGGAAGACAGATATGCCACCACGCAAAAAAGCTGCGGTTGCCAGTACCGGCATCGCAGGACTGGACGAAATTCTCCGCGGCGGATTGCCCTTACCGAACCTGTTCATGCTTCAAGGCGCTCCCGGATCGGGTAAAACCACCGCAGCCATACAGTTCCTGCGGGCCGGTGTTGAAGCGGGCGAGAGCTGTCTTTATGTGACGCTGTCCCAAAGTGCTGCCGAATTGCGCTCTATTGCGGTTTCCCATGGCTGGACGCTGGACGGTATTCATGTCGAGGAACTTTCGACGACAGGCAGTATCGACGAGGCCGACGAGCAGAGCATTTTCATGACCGCCGACCTGCGGCTCGATGAAACCCGCAAGGCGATAGAAGCTGCTATCGATGAGCATAAGCCGCAGCGCCTGGTGTATGATTCGTTGCTGGAAATCCGGTTGATCACCGGCGACTCCCCCCGTTTCCGCCGGGAATTGATCGGCTTCAAGTCCTTCCTGTCAAAACGAAAGGTCGTGGCGCTGCTTCTCGACACTCAGTCGCCCGGTCTTGACCGCAGCGGCGAGGAGGTCGAAGGTCTGGCCCATGGCGTCATCCGGTTCGACAAGTCGCTGGAAGAGTATGGCGGTGTCCGGCGCCGGATTGAGGTGTCTAAAATGCGCGGCGTGCCGATTGCTGACGGTTATCATGACATGGCGATCCGCGAAGGCGCAGGCGTTGTCGTGTTTCCACGCATCATGCCCAGCACGGCGACAGAAGCGACCAAGCCGCAATTGATCAAATCCGGCGTGAGCGAGTTGGATGACATGTTCGGCGGCGGGCAGGAGGCGGGAACGACGACCCTGGTCATCGGCCAGGCCGGAACGGGCAAATCCACCATGTCGTCGCTCTATGCAACGGCAGCGCTTGAGCGCGGTGAAAGCGTCGCTCTCTTCCTGTTCGAGGAGCGGTTGGAAACGTTTTTCCGCCGGTCTGAAGGCTTGGGCATGCAATTGCGGCAGTTCCATAAGGATGGCAAACTGATCCTGCGTGATTTCAACCCGAATGAAGTCTCACCCGGCGAGTTCGGCCAGATTGTCCAGGATGCCGTCGTTCAGAACAAGGTGCGTGTCGTGGTCATCGACAGCCTGACGGGTTATCTGAATTCATTGCCGCATCGGGAAAAGGCGGTGCGGGATATCCAGTCCCTGCTGAAATACCTTGCGAGATCCGGTGTCCTCACCATGCTGATTGTCGCTCAGCATGGGCTTTTAGGTCAGAATGTCGGCATTGACGTCGATGTCAGCTTCCTCGGCGATACCGTGCTTCTCTTGAGAATCATGGAGCATGAAGGCCGGCTGCGGCGCAGCATCACCGTGGTCAAGAAGCGCCACGGTCCCCATGATCTGGATGTCCGAGAGCTGCTGATCGAAAGCGGTAGCGTCAGCGTCGTTTCCTATAACCCGCTTCCTGATCCGAAATGACATCGCTATCGCCCCAGGAGGAACTGGTCCAGGATGAGCTGGATTGGGTGCTGGTCTGCGCACCGTTTCGCAAGGATGCCGATTATGTCGGCGCGCTTTTGCGCGAACATCTGATCGAGGTGCGGGCGGTAATGGAGGCCAAGGGCTTCGCCCAGTTGCTGGATGCTTCACCGGGAATTGTGATTGTGTCACATGAAGCTCTGACGCCGCAGATCGTCGCCCTGACCGCCGCGCATCTCACCCGGCAGCCGAACTGGTCTGAAGTGCCGATCATTGTTCTTCTGGAGCGGGGCGCACCCCTGACACGTATCCGCAGCCAATTGCTTTCCGCCTGGCCGGGCGCGCGGCTTTTGTTCTATACACGTCCCGTGGCGCCGCTGGAACTGGTCAGCGGCATCCAGTCCAACCTGCTGGTGCGCTTGCGCCAGCGGCAGGTGCGCGATTCCATCGAGCGGGAGCGGGAACTGCGGGCGGAGCTTAATCACCGGGTCAAGAATATCCTGGCAACGGTGACATCAATCTTTCGCATGACACGGCGCGGTGCCGAAAGCCTTGACGATCTTGCGACGGATTTCAATGGGCGACTGCTGGCGCTGTCCAATGTCCATACGGCAGTTTTTGAGGCCGGGGGCGAGGATGTTTCGCTTTTGGCTGTGGTTGATCTGATCGTTTCGCCCTATGGCACCGAGCGGATTGCCGTTGACGGTAGTGATCTGCTTGTCAGTCGTGAAGCCGGAACGACGCTGGCGCTTTGCCTGCATGAATTAATCACCAATGCGATCAAATATGGCGCCCTGTCGGTCCCGGAGGGACGCGTTGCTCTTCGCTGGGAGGTTGATGGTAGTGAGAAACCGACCTTCCAGTTCCATTGGCAGGAGAGCAATGGACCGCCTGTCCGTACACCGGCTCGGCAAGGCTATGGGACACGCTATGTTACCTCCGCCCTTGCATCGCTGTTTGCAACTGCGCCGGATATCCAATTTGCAGAGGATGGTCTGGTTTGCAGCGCTGCCGGGCCCTTTGCGCGGATCTCGCCTGCGACAGTCGCTCGCTAATCTGGCCTCCAGTTAAAGCATATCGGCGTTTCGCAGTCTTCTCGCCGATATGCTCTCAGTCAAACCTCAAGCGGTGGATCTCTCATAGGCCCTAACAGCCGTTGATATTCCCGTTCCACGGGGCCATAGGCATCGGCGGCAAAGGCTTCGAGACCTGCTCTGTCGCGAATGCGGATTTCCTTGCGCTCCGCATAAATCAATCTTTCGCCTTCCAACACATGCAAGGAGGCGGTGACGCTCGAGCGACGCACCGCCAGCATGATCGACAGAAATTCATGAGTCAGCGATAATTCATCCCTGTCCAGCCGATCGTGGCACATCAGGATCCAGCGTGCCAACCGCTTATCGATAGAGTGAATGGCGTTTGACTGGGCAGTGAATGCCATTTGCATATTGACCACATAGGCCCATCGAAGCAGCAGGCGGCGCATGGTTGGCCTGCTATCCATCAGGCCAACCAATCGGCCTGTTTCCAGGCGCAACCCAGTGCCTGCGACCTGCATGATCACCCGGCAGGGATTGCGGTCACTGTCCAGCAGGGCAGAGGCGGGCGACATGCCTTCGCGGCCAAACAGTCCGACCTCGCTTTGGTTGCCTGTCGGAGAAACGATCACCGTCGAGCCGACGCCCGAGAGAGGGAAATAACAGGAGTGGTCGATGTCGTGAGGCTGCGACAAAACCAGCCCTTGCGGTAAATCGACAGGTTCGAGAGCGGGCGCGATAGCGGCGAGATCATCAGGCGCCAGCATGTTGAGAAGACGATTACGTATGGGCATGGCTGTCTCCGCACCAGTTCGGCCGCCATTGTGCTGGGCTAGGATCGTCGATGCTGAAACGGCGCGATCCTCAGCCGCGCGGCCATTTTTCAAAATTCTGTCACTCATCAATAGATCACCAGTGCTTTCATAAATCCATCCGGCTGGTCGCGGGCGGCGATCAGCGCCTGACCCAACTCCTCCAATCGGTAGCGATGGGTATAAAGGGATGTGGGATCGAGCCGTCCGTCCATGATTGCCGCCACCGCTTCAAGCATGCCATCGACGCAGATTTCCTGGCTGATTTCTGGGCCGATTCCGTGACTGTGTTTATCTGTCTGGATTACTGCGGCTTCGCGCTTTTTCCATGACTGTATAATTCCTCCGCGCGGGTCGGACTGTTGGCGACTGGCCATGATCAGGCGACCTGCCGAGTTGGTCAATTTATCCGCCAGGTCGACCAGCCCGCTCTCGCCGGTAACGTCGATTACCCGGTCGCAAAGATATCCGCCCGTAAGCTCATGCACGGTTTCGATGATCCGCACGGAATCGTCCGCCGCACCATGCTCGTCTATGGTAAATGCCTCTGCCGCTCCCATACGCTTGGCCACCGCCAAGGATGCTGGACGGCGCGAAATGGCTGTAACATGCGCCTTGGCTCTTGAGGCGAGCTGGACGAGAAGGGCGCCGACAAAGTCTATGCCGATAATGGCCACCCTTTGTCCGGCTTTGATATCGCTACAGCGAAAGGCGTTCATCGCTCGGCTCAGGGACCTGCCTGGAAACGGCATGCCATCCAGCAATGGGGGAAGGGAAATGACACTGTCTGCATCCGACAGATGGTGGCTGGCATAAGCGGACCGCACAAGTGACGCCACCCGGTCTCCGACCGACAGGCTTCTGACATTGGGACCGATCGCGTCGATAACGCCCCATCCTTCGCCATCTAATCCTACCGGTTCGGCAGATGTCAGCGTTCGCTCTTGTCCATCGCGAGAGAGAGGGTCGCAAGCGAGGATACCACAGCCCTCCAGCCTGATTCGTACTTGGCTCCGTCCGGGTTGCGGCAGAGTATTGGATACGATGTTGATCTGTCCCGGCCCGGTGAAAACCGCTGCCTTCATCTCATCGGTATCCGGTTTTTCGCTATACTGTGCGGCAATCCTGTCCATCCGGTTCCTTTCCTTAATTCGCCTGGGCTTGCCACATTCACCGATGCCTTGGGCACCAAGGCCTTGGGCGCGCCCGTCTTTGAGGCGCGGTCTTGGTGTGGGCGCATGTTGTGGTGTGCCTGGTTTCATATTGAACTGCGAAAGCGCGCTCGGGTTCCCAAATCCGGTTAAACACGCCGTGGCAAAGACGATGGTGTTGGATATTTCGGTGCCATTGCGTTGAACGGCTATTTGCGGTGCCATTTCACCCGCCGGGTTTCTTGCCTGATATTTCGGGGAACTTTTAGGTTGCAACCCTGGTTTGGGAAGGGTGGCCTACATGGGAGCCTTCAAAAAGCGTCCCGACTTTTCACGCAGTTCCAGACGAAAGCCACAGGAAAGACGCCATGGAATTGCACCATTCCCCGGAGGAAAAAATGGCTGAGAAAACATTGAATGATCTGTTCTTGGACACGCTTAAGGACATCTACTTTGCTGAGAAGCAAATCTTGAAGGCCTTGCCGAAAATGGCACGCGCAGCCCAATCGGAAGAAGGCCGGAACGCATTTCTTCATCATCGCGAAGAAACCCAAGGCCAGATCGAGCGGCTTGAACAGGTCTTTGAACTTCTGGGTAAGAATGCCCGGGGCAAGACCTGTGAGGCAATCCAGGGCATCATCGCCGAAGGCGAAGAGATCATGGAGGATTTCAAGGGGTCTCCCGCTCTTGATGCTGGCTTGATTTCGTCGGCGCAGGCAGTCGAGCATTATGAAATTGCCCGCTACGGCACGTTGAAGGCCTGGGCGTTGCAGCTCGGTATGAAGGAGGCCGCTGCCTTATTGGACGCGACCCTGAAGGAAGAAATCGCCACGGACGAAAAACTGACGGCGCTTGGCGAAGGTAGCGCCAACAAGAAAAGCGCACGCAAGGCAGCGTGATCTTTGGACGAACCTTTCGCCGTTGCGAAAGGTTTCTTCCCCCTGAAAGGCCGCCAATGTGCGGCCTTTTTGTTTTCATGGCCAGAACCCCGATGGCAAACGTCACAGTTCTTTCGTGCGGTATCGTACAGAAACAACCTGGCCCTGTGCTCGTTGATGCCCGCAGAAGGAGATCTGTTTCATGGCAACTTTCGAGGACAGCGCTGGCAACGGCGGCGCGATGGCATTTACAACGGCTGTTCACACCGAAATAGAGGCGCATCTACCTGCATTGCAACGTTTCGCAAAGCGGCTTGTCGGCCCCAATGGCGATATCGAAGATCTGGTTCAGGATACCATTCTCAGAGCCTTGAATTCGTCATCTCAGTTTCGAGCCGGTACGGCTTTGAAATCCTGGTTGTTCACAATCATGCGCAACGCTTTCTATACGGCCTATAACAGGCGCAAGCGCGAGCATGTCGGAATGGATGACGAGTTTAACCTGCGCATGGTGATGGAGCCACCACAGGAATGGGTGGTTCTATACGCCGATCTCGGTCTGGCTATGCAGCACTTGCCGGAAGCATCGCGGCGTTCCCTGCTGATGGTGGCGAGCGGCGCAAGTTACGATGAAACCGCCCTTGCCTGCGGATGCGAGGTGGGAACTGTAAAAAGCCGGGTCAATCGAGCCCGAAAAGCATTGTCAGAGCGCTTCAGCATAGCCTGACGGATCGTGCATTTTCTAAGAGAATCCAAATTTGCCAGGAAAGCCAAATTTAGCGGTAGAGAATGACTGCCGGTGTTGGCATGCGTGTTGGGGCCTATAGGAATTCAAATCTGCTTCAGGCTGGCGATTGACTTGCCAGGCTCGAAATGCGAGTCAGAAACTGCCTGATATTGGGATTCTTTCAGCTTTCTGAGGAAAAGCATGGCCGGACTGGGACGCTTTGTCGATATTTTGAGGCTGTTCGACGAGAAGACGTCCGAGTGGACCATACAGGATATCGCAGAGCGGCTGGATGTGCCTGGAAGTACCGTCTACCGCACGGTACGGGAGTTGGTCGGACAAGGGTTTCTAGATCCTTCCCGGGAAGGTCATTATCGCCTCGGCGCGGTTTTTATCGAATTTGATCGACGTCTTCGCCTTTCCGATCCGCTGATCCGCGAGGGCGTGCCCTTGTTGCGTGACGTTGTGTCTGCCGTTCAGTTTCCTTGTGTCGCGGTCATCGCACGGCTGTATCGCGACCAGGTGATTTGCGTTGCCGATGATCGTAGCCCCGCCACCGATATCGCCACCAGCTATGAGCGAGGCAGGCCCATGCCATTGTTGCGGGGTGCCACGTCAAAAACCATTCTGGCACAATTACCGCGGGCAAAGCTGAGCAAGATCATTAAAGGCGCGGAGGAAGTGGACCGGGCATTTGACGATATCGCATCTGAACTGGCCGCCATCCGTAAACGCGGCTTTACGGTGACGCGTGGAGAAGTGGACCAGGGTCTTGTTGGCATTTCGGTGCCCGTCACCTGCGCGCAAGGGGCAATCAATGCCAGCTTCAGTCTGATCGTCCGTGCCAGCGATTTCGATGACTCCACTGAACGGCGGCTGGCGATGCTTTTGTTGCCTGCATCTTCAATCCTTGCTGACAAGCTAAATTCCCGGTGGTTGTGAGCGTTTTATACCAGTAGTGTTTGCCTCTTATATTCGAAAAAATGCACGCATAATTTGAAATTCTGTCGATATTATCAAAATATAATAATTTTTGTTGACTAGCGATTTGATATTCCTCAATATGCAAAGAAATGAGGAGGTCCTGACGCAATTGTGTTGGGAGGGGAAGGAGATCACGTCGCAGCATCGCATTCAGCATGATGTCCATGTTCATAATTCCTGGAGCCGGACTCGGCTTTTGGGGGCATCAATTTGAGAATAGTGCGACGTCTTTGGTGTGACAGGTAACGCGTTCGGCGCTGCAGCTTTTGCAAGAGAGGTGGATCCAGTTTGATCAACCAGTCAGCTTGGAGGCGAGTGCGTGAGCTGAAATGGATTGCCTGAATTCGCGGAACCTCATTTCGAAACAATACAGATTGTAGGGCAGGCTGCCCCGCATCGATTTTCTGTGTGCGGATTGCGGACCAGTCTTGAAGATCTGGATATTTATGGAGGAGGAGAGACATGCAAAGAGCCGCCGGTATACCTCAAGGAGTGTTACTCATCTCAATGGCCTGGCTGGCACCGATCGGATCGACATTGTTCGCGCCGGTCTTGCCGCAGATCATTCAGCATTTTTCCTCGGTAGCGAATGCGTCGCTGCTTGCTCCGATCGCACTCGTCACGCCAGCACTATTTGTGGCGCTGCTTGCCCCGGTTGCCGGGATACTTGCCGATAGAATCGGTCGCAAGACGCTGTTGTTTTATTCCATGCTGTTTTACGCCATTGCCGGCGTCATGCCAGTCTGGCTGGATAGCCTTTATACAATTATCGCATCGAGAGTTGTGGTTGGTATCGCCGAAGCGGGTGTCATGACGGCAGGGACGGCCCTGATCTGCGATTATTTTGCAGGCGAACGTCGGGCGCACTGGCTATCTCTGCAATTCGGGTCGGCCTCTTTTGTCGCAACCGTTTGTTTCGTGCTGGCAGGATTTCTGGGTGGTTACGGTTGGCGCGTGCCATTCCTTGTCTATGGTGCCACGGCACTGTTCATTCCGCTTATCCTGATGGTGTTGTTCGAACCCTCACGCATGGCCGCATCGAGCCGTCCTGCTGACATGCCCGGGGATGCGCGGGACGCCGAAGGTGGGCTTTTCAACACGCGGTTTATCGTTTGCCTCGTCCTGACGATGATCTGCGGCCTGCTTTTCTACGTGATGCCAGTTCATATATCTCTGGTCCTCGCCGAGCGGGGCATTGTCGAGCCAAGCGTGCTTGGCCTCGCCAGCGCCGCCGGATCTTTCGGTGTCGTCGCAGGAACCCTGTTTTTCCGGTCTCAGGCGCGGCGTTCCATCGGTGTGCTCTTGTCGGCGGCTATGGTGTTGCAGGGTATCGGTTTCATCCTGCTCTATACCCAGACGTCATTGATGGGTGGAATCGTTGGCATGTTCATCAATAATATTGGCTGCGGTATTTCGCTGCCTCTGGTTTTGGCCTTCACCATGGCGCGGCTGCCGGATGTTTATCGAGGCAGGGCCTCCGGTATCTGGACGTCGATGTTTTTCATCGGCCAGTTCATTTGTCCACTCGTGGTTGGCGCTGTCGCCGCGGCCTCTGGCGGAATGATCGGAGCAATGGCGGGTTTTGCAGCTTTTACGCTGCTGGGAGCCGGCGTCTTCGCCATCTGGTCGATATTCGGCATGGCGTTGAAGGAGCCTGTGACCATCAAGCGGGAGCTGGTCGGGCTTCATTGAGGCGAAGCGAACCAGGCGCAGGTTTCGTCATCCTCTGTGACGTACTCAGCTTCGCTTTAATACGCTTCTCTATGCGCAACCTCTTAAATATATTGATGCCTTAAGGGGTTGTGGTGTTTCTTTGCAAGCCTGGAGCAAGAAGAGGCGGTTAGGGTGGGCTGGGATTTACTATGGAGCGTATCCCAGGGCGATTCGACAGAGCCGGATTTGGGGTGGCCTATTATTTTGGCTGGGAAAGTGGGACAAGTTTATGGGAAATAGACGGTTAGATTTTGCAGTTCTGCTGATGGGCACTTGCCTATTGGCTTCTCAAGGTGGGCAGGCCTTTGCTGCCGAGTTTTATCAGACGTCCACACCGGGCGCCTCTACGGATATCCGGGCTGCGGAATTGCCGCCTGAGGCTGGCTTCTATGCAGTCGGTGGCAGTTGGGGCAGTTGGCGGAACTCGCTGCGTGATAATAGCGGAAATTCGATGTTCCCTGATACAAGCGAAAGGCTTTTTCAGGGGCAGTTGGGTGGGCTTTACGTCTATGACGGAGAGATTTTTGGCGGGCGAATGGCGTCGTCTCTGGTCTTCGTTTACGGAGAGCACGATCTGACGATTACAAAAACAACGCCAGCCAATCTGTCTTCCAAAAATACTGGTTGGTTCGACGCCTATTCCGATATCTTCTTCTGGTCAAAGAGCTGGTATGAAGGCCCGCCTCCTGGCGCTCCTGGTCAACCAAAGCCCGCTGCTGATTTCATTCCGCCGATGCCGGTTGGCTTCACCTTGGGTCTTGGTGTTGGTGTCACCATACCAATGGGCTTGTTCGACAATGAAAAGGTTGGCAATCCAGGCTTCAGTAACTGGGTTCTGTCTCCAAACGTCGCCATGACCTATCGAACCCGTCCTATTCTTTTGGAAGGGACGGAGTTTTCGACCCGTATCTTCTACAATCACAATTTCGACCGCGATGACTCGACGGGTGGATACACCTATCGTGACGGTGATTACCTCTCGGCCGATTTCGCCGTTACGGAACGGTATAATCGCTACCAGTTTGGTCTCGCGGGCAATGTGAAATGGCAGATTCAGGATGATGATGGGTCTCCGGCCAATCCAGCCACGGATGGGCGGCGGCATAAATCCATACGCCTTGGTCCCATCGTCGCGGTTGATTTTCCATCACAGCGTGCGACCGTGACCATCAAATATCTGACGGATGTCTACAACAGGAATTCATTCAAGGGTGATTATCTGCAAGTGAACTTTATCAAAAAGCTCTGGTAAGTGGCAGACGGCGAAGATGGCCCGACCATCTTCGCCGTTTCTATCGTCTGAAGTTTTTCAGGGGAAACTGCCAATTAGTGGGCCTTAGAATCAATCCTTGCGAATACTGCACGACAGTCTCTTTTGGGCATTTTATCGAGCGCCCAAAAGAGACTGTCGTGCTTTAATTTTTCTGGCTGCTTCTGTAAATTATAACTGATTGAAGGAATTCGCAGGTGGCCAGGCCGAGTCGGTCGTTAACCACCAGATATTATGTGTACTTCATGCCGATGGTAGAGCGGATTGCTCGCCATTCAAATGCCTGGCTTCCCATGTTCTTCTGCACACAGATCATCACTCTTGTCACGTCAGGACATTGCTTGGATTGCTCCGTACGCTGGGGAGCGGTGAGCAAACCGTCTGTCGGTCGTTGCTCTGAAAAATTGCAGTTGCCAATCGGTCGGCTAGGCAAATCAACGATCCCTCTGGTATCTGCGAATTTTCTCATATATTATTATATCTAAGTAATTTTCGGTGAAACGCGATGGCGTCTTGTTGATTTTAACTGTGATGACGCGAAACTGATTTTTCTCGCAAAGATGTGCTTCAATCTACAATACGCTGCGTTGCGGTCTGTCTTGGTTAGACACCCTTGGATGCTTTATTGCACTTGTAAACTCTTGTATGAAATAAGTGAAAAGTTACCGAACCAACATGCCGGACGGCCACGACTGTGGCAAAACGCTCTTCGAATTCTAAATGGTGTTGTCGTCCTTGCTTTAGCGATTGATCGTCAGGAGAATTATAATGAGATTCGTCCGCCTTTGGGCCTATATCGTGCTGTCGGTCGCTCCCGTTTCGATGGCGCTGGCGGGAACATTCGCTGAGCCGAAAGGCAAGCCTATCCTAGTGATTTCCGGCAATATTGAAAACCGTAATACGGCGGAGGGAGCTGCTTTTGATCTTGGCATGCTCGAGGCCATTGGTTCTACAGTGATTAAAACCACCAATCCGTGGTATGAAGGGCGTACGGTTTTTGAAGGTATTCCGCTTAAAACGCTTATGGATTTTGTCGATGCCAAGGGGACCAAGGTGAAGGCGGTGGCTCTTAACGATTATGTGACGACAATTCCGCGCGACGATTTCAACCGATTCAATGTTTTGCTCGCTTTCAAACGAGACGGGAATTATATGCCTGTGCGGGACAAAGGACCGCTCTTCATCGTTTACCCCTATGACAGCGATCCTCAACTTCAGAGTCAGATTTATTATACCCGTTCGGCATGGCAGGTTTCTAAACTTATTGTAGAATAGAGGCGTAGTGTGAGGCGTTTTCTTGGTGCGATCATATGTTGTTTCGTCTTGGCTACCGGTTATATCGCCTATGTTATAGCCGTGCGTCAAACGACCCTGGAGAAATTTGCCCGCTATAATGATTCATGGGCCGTAAGCCAGACTGTTTCCGAGTATATGAGGCTCGAACATCGACTGGCGACTCTTGCCCTTGGGGTGGGGGAATTCGATCGTGAAGAAGTTCGTCTTCGGCTGGATATTATGTTGGGCCGATTGGAGTTGTTTGAGCAGGGGAATTTGCGGAGTTTCATCGAAGAAGATCCGCAACGCAAAGACTTAATCGTTAAACTTCGCGACGTTCTCGAACTGCTCAATGCGCACTTCGAAACATTAGACGTGGAGGAGATTAAATCAATCCTGCGAAAAATGGAGCTTCTGGATGCACCAATCACGGCGCTGGCTTCCACTGCTGTCGAAGCCGATGTTGGCAAGATCGGCGCTGCCCAGGCCGAATTGCGACATCTTCATTTCGTTTATACCGCCCTTGCTGGAGGGCTTATCTTGTGTGGCATTGTCCTTGTCGCCTTGCTTTTGCGCCATAACGGCCTTCTGGACAAAGCCCATCGACGCATGCAGCGCTTGACGGACGATTTGCGAGCGGCGTCATGGGAGTTGAAATCGCAAAACAATCGCTTGGAATATGTCGCACATCATGATTCTTTGACCGGTTTGCCCAATCGCATTTTGTTTCGCCAGGATCTAGAAGCAAGATTGGTCGCTGCCAAGGATGGAGGACCGGCTGCCGTCATCCTGCTGCTGGATCTCGATGGGTTCAAAGATGTGAATGACACGCTTGGTCACGACATCGGTGACGCTCTACTGCAAATGGTCGCAGATCGATTGGCGGAAATCAAAGGTCTTGGCGATCTCGTCTGCCGTCTGGGAGGGGATGAGTTTGCTATTTTGTCTGCGGGCCTTTCCGAGCCACTGGCTCTGGATTTTGCCAAGCAAATCATGAACGAGCTTGGTGTGACTTATAAGGTCGGAGACCAGGAGATCAAGATCGGCACCTGTGTCGGCGTGGCGATCTTTAATGAGGAGCCGGATACAGATGAGCTTTTCAAGCGCGCTGACCTTGCTCTTTATGAAGCCAAGGCCTTGGGCCCCAGCCACGCCTGTGTGTTCGAGAGCCAGATGCAGACGCGGTTAAAAGACCGAAAGTCTTTTGAGGCGGATTTGCAAGCGGCTTTACAAAACGGCGAAATGGAAGTCTTCTACCAACCATTGGCGATGACCGCGACGCGTGAGGTTTGCGGCTACGAGGCGCTATTACGTTGGACCCATCCACACCGCGGATCGGTTTCACCTGTCGATTTTATTCCGGTTGCGGAAAAGATCGGTGTGATCGACGGACTTGGAGAATGGGTTTTGCGTAATGCTTGCAAGGAGGCGGCAAGTTGGCGCGGCAATCTCAAAATCGCCGTCAATTTGTCACCAGTTCAGTTTCGCAGCAAGGTGCTGGTGCAAACCGTTTTGTCTGCGCTTGATGTTAGTGGTCTTGCTCCAGATCGGCTTGAACTGGAAATCACCGAATCTGTTCTGCTTGATAAGAACGAACTGACACTTTTGACCTTGAGAGAGTTGAAAGCAATCGGAATTCAGATTGCTATGGATGATTTCGGCACCGGTTACTCCTCACTCGGCAGCCTTAGAGGCTTCCCATTCGACAAACTTAAAATTGACCGATCTTTCATTCGCGACGTGACGACAAGGGCTGATGCTCTTGCTATCGCTGAGTTGGTTACGGGGATCGGGGCGAGCCTTGGTATGACCACAACAGCCGAAGGTGTGGAAACGGAAGAACAATTTGAATGCGTGAAACGGCTAGGGTGCGAACAGGTTCAAGGATACCTGATTGGTCGACCGGAGCCGGTTAGTTTCCTAATGCATCTTCGTGACGAGAAAAATCACGAGGAGATAATCTCTGAGGACTGTTCGTAGTGGTGTCTACTCGCAATAATTGCGTCACATTCTGTCGAGGCCGGCTCTAAAATCTCTGGAATTTTGCCTTTTAAATTGAGGGGATTTACACGATAAGGGTAGGCGTAGTTTTCGAGGCCCTAGAGCTTGGCAGGAAAGTGGGTAGGACTTTCTGAAAAGAAAAACGAGACAAAACCGCGAGTTTGTTTGGATCATACTGAATATGACCAATCCGAGTAGAAATGGAATACTGCACGAACATGCTAAACGTACATGGTGTATCGGTCCCTCTTGCGCCCGATGATGTGTCCCCGGTGATTTGGGAGGCATTAACCAGCAGCAGCTATGAGGCCAAGGAAGCCAAATGGGTGTCAAGGGCTGTTAGGGAGAATGACAGAGTATTGGAGTTGGGCTCAGGGCTAGGAGTGATCACCTCGCTTATAGCACGAGTTCCTGGTGTGCAGGTTTGGACCTTTGAGGCAAATCCCGTGACGGCGGCTCTCGCCCATCGCGTCATTGCTGCCAATGATATTGCCAATGTGGTATTGCAGCACGGATTGTTGACCGCAGGGATGCCTCAGTCTTACTCGTTTTATATCCGCAAAGATTTGTGGATGTCTTCGATGGATATCAACCAGGGGCCTTATGAGCGGGAAATTTCGATTACTTCGCAGAATATCGATGATTTTATAGAGACTTATGCGATAAACGTGTTGGTAATGGACATAGAAGGTGCAGAGCGCGATTTGCTAGGGAATGCAGCGCTTATAGGAATAGAGCGTATTTTTCTTGAATTGCATGACCATCTCTATGGCCTTTCTGGGGTACGCGATATTACCATGGCCCTTGCCAGTAGAGGGTTTTCCTATGATCCACGAGGCTCGAACGGTCCCTGTGTGCTTTTCGCCAAGGACGATGGTGCGCGGGAGTATGAAGAGGAATTGGAGAAATTCGATTGCGTCGGGTAATCGATAGGACAGAGCATGGTTAAACCCATGCAAGCAATTTTGAGAAAGTCGCACTGGCAGATATAAGGCACCTGACATTTCCCTTTGCATCCTTGGTAATTTCAGGAATGATGTATTGGTAACCGGTACAAAACCAATCGTGTTAATTCCGCGACCGAAACTCTTTGGATAAAAGTGAACAGTAGCGTGTTTCAGGTGAAATTCTGGGGTGTTCGCGGCAGTATCCCGGTCTGCGGCGCGGAATTCGATGTTTACGGCGGGAACACGCCCTGTATCGAGGTGCGCTGCGGCGAGCACAGGCTTATTTTCGATGCTGGCTCCGGCATTCGTCAGGCCGGTCTGGATATGATGGGAGACAAGACCAGCAATGTCGACCTGTTCTTTTCCCACTGTCACTACGATCACATTATCGGCTTGCCTTTTTTCAAGCCGATCTACAATCCCGAGATCACCGTCAATATCTGGTCAGGCCACCTTGCCGGGAGCATGACGACGGATCAGATGATCCACCAATTCGTCAGTCCGCCCTATTTTCCCGTGAAGATGGATATCTGCAAGGCCTCTCTGCAGTTTCATGATTTTCGTGCCGGCGATATTCTGACGCCTCGTCCTGGTATTTCCATCGGCACATTTGCGCTCAATCATCCGGGCGGATGCATCGGCTACCGGGTAGAATGGGCAGGTAAGGTGCTGGCATTGGTGTTTGACATAGAACATCAGCCGGGTGAACTCGATCCGACAGCGCTGGCGCTGATGGAGAATGCCGATATTGCGGTCTACGACGCCGCCTTTACCGAAGCGGAAATGCAGCGTTATCGAGGGTTTGGCCATTCGAGCTGGGAGCAGGGCGTGAAATTGGCCCAGGAGGCAAATGTGGGCCGATTGTTGCTGTTCCATCACGCCCCATGGCGTACCGACAGCGAAATGGCACTGCTGGAACGGTTGGCGCAGGAGGCGTTCCCAGCAACGCTTATGGCTCGTGACGGAATGGTTCTTGATATCTGACTGCATGGGCAAAAAATCGGAAACTTGATTTCCGTGTTGGTCATACAATCTATAAAATCAATCAGGAAACCCGGCGGTGATTTACAGGTCCTGTCAAAACTGCCATTGCTGGATCTTCGGAAAGTGGCTTTGAAGAACTGAAACCTATGGCCGTGGACGTCAAAAAAAGCCTCTGGTCGGAACGCCGGATACGCAAGGCCCGGCTCGGTTCGGGGCTGGTGATTTTCCTGTTCCTTGCCATGCATATGGCCAATCATGCCACCGGGTTGATTTCGGTGGATTTTGCCGATCGCGCCCGTTTGTGGTTTCTGGGTGTTTGGCGTACCCCCCCGGGCACAGTGTTGCTTTACGGTTCTTTGCTCACCCACATGGGTCTGGTGTTGCGCGCCGTCTATATCCGACGCAGCTTTACCATGCCAAAATCCGAAGCGTTGCAGATCGTGCTTGGTCTGGTTGTGCCGCTGCTGATCATCGACCATATTGTTGCAACCAGGATTGCCTCCTCGCTCTTTCATCTGCGTGACAATTATCAGTCTGTCGTCCATTCCATGTGGAGTAAGTCGCCTGTCGATGGATGGCGCCAGTCGCTGGCCATTGTTATTTTATGGCTGCATGGATGTATTGGAGTCCATTTTTGGCTGCGCTTCCGGCCATGGTATGAAAGGTCCAAAACGGGCTTCCTGACGGTGGCCATTCTGCTGCCGATCCTGTCCCTACTCGGCTTTGTCGAGATGGGCCGAACGATTGCCAGTCCAACCTTCTGGTTGAGCGGTTATCCGGGCGGTTATTACGAGCCGGCCGCCTTGACATCCAGCCAAGCGGGATGGATCCGGATTATCCGTCTGGCACTTTACGGATTGTTTTTCCTGTCTATCGGCGTTGTCGTCGCTTTGCGCATTGCCCGCAGACTGACCGAGCGGGCGCATCTGATCACCGTCCGTTATCCGAACGGTGAAACGGTCAGGGTGCCGCGTGGTTTCACGCTGCTTGAGGCCAGCCGTCTGGCTGGGCAACCGCATTATGCCGTGTGCGGCGGAAAGGGCCAGTGCTCGACCTGCCGTGTCCAGGTTATCGATGGGGAGCAGCTTTTGCCGCCCGCTGAAACGCTGGAGCAAGGTACGCTCAACCGGATCAAGGCTGGCCCCGGTGTGCGGCTTGCCTGCCAGCTTCGGCCCAGGGCGAACCTCACAGTCATGCCCCTTATGGTGGCGATGCCGCAAAGCGCCACGGTCGATAGCAGTCATGAAGTGGTTCCGGGCCGCGAACGTGATATTGCCGTACTATTCTGTGACCTGCGGCATTTTACGATGCTGACGGAAAGCCGGTTGCCTTTTGACATCGTCTTTCTGTTGAACCGCTATTTCGCCGTGGTTGGTCATGCCGTGGAAGAGGCAGGAGGGCGGCTGGATAAATTCATCGGCGATGGCGCGATGGCGCTTTTCGGCGTCACAGGTTCGACCGAAACCGCCTGTCGCCAGGCCCTGAAGGCGGCAAGTGGTATCATTGCTGGTCTGGAGGAGTTGAACCGGCAATTGTCCAATGAACTGAAGGTGCCGCTCAGGATCGCCATTGGCATCCATACGGGTCCGGCTGTGGTGGGAACACTGGGTTACGGCAGCGTTCGTAATCTCACTGCGATTGGCGATACCGTCAATGTCGCCAGCCGGCTGGAATCGGTGGCCAAGGAATTCGAAACGCAACTGGTGATTTCCGAACCCGTCGCTACTCTGGCGGGGCTTGTGGTGCCGGAAAGCGCCGGACGGGAAATTTCCATTCGCGGTCGTGCGGAGCCGCTAAAAGTCTTCATCCTGAATGAGGCGACACGCAATGCGCTCAACCTTTCCGAGGTGGGCAAAACATAATCTGCGGCGAAAAAATCCGATGCGAAAACAAAACGACAGCATCGTCTCGATTCCCGTTTGTTGAAACATGCTGTATATAAGGCATTGTGGACGTTGGCTGCCATTGTCTGGAGTGGCGGAGATCCCTATTTCCTATCATGAACCCGGCCATGGCCTGTTTTTCAACGACACGTCTTTTTGATAGGACCTTCCATGGCGACTATATCGGCACCGGTCTCGGCGATCTTCATGGAGAAAGTCGCCGATTGGCTGACACAGGCCGCCCTTTCCGGTAGCACTCTCGAGGACATCGTTCGGGGCTTTTGCGACCGGATTGCCGCCGCCGGTCTGCCGATCGTTCGGGTCCATTTGTCCTTTGCCATGCTGCATCCGCTCTACGAAGCTGTTGGCTTTACCTGGCGGCCACAAAGTGGACTGATGATTGAAGGCTATCGTCACGATGCCGATAATACGGATATGTTTTTGCAGAGCCCCTATTATCAATTGCTGAGCCGGGATCTCGATTATTTGCGCCGGCGCATTCCCGCCGAAGGTCCTGTTGAATTCAAGATCTTTGAGGATTTGCGCAAGGAGAATGTCACCGATTACCTTGCCTTCATGCAGCCCTTCGGCGATCAATCCGTGCAGGGCATGTTGGGTTCCTGGTCCACGGATGCCAAGGACGGCTTTAGCGAAGAGATGATTGCCGCGTTGCTGCGCATTCAAAACCATCTGGCGGTTGCCGCCAAAATGGCTGTACTCAGCAAGCTTTCCAACAATATGCTGACCACCTATCTGGGGGGCGATGCCGGTAAGCGGGTGCTGAATGGACAGATCCGCCGGGGTGACGGCGAAACCATCCGGGCAGCACTTGTTGTCGGCGATATGCGCCAATCGACCATGCTGGCCGAAAAAGAAGGCCGCCAGGCCTATATTGATACGTTGAATGATTTTTTCGATGCGATTGCTGCACCGTTCAACCGCAATGGCGGGCAGATCCTCAGTTTCCTGGGCGATGGGTTTCTGGCCGTCTATCCTTGCGACCGTCATAAAGACCCCTCCCGGCAGGCTTGTCAGGCGGCACTTTCGGCTGTTCGTGTGGCCCAGTCGCGGTTGGCGGACCTGAATGCGGAGCGTCGGAAAAAGGGCGCGGCCCCTATCGGCTACGGCCTCGGCCTGCATGTCGGCAATGTGATGTTCGGCAATGTCGGACTGCGTGACCGGTTGACGTTTTCAGCCTTCGGTTCGGCGGTCAATGAAGTGGTAAGGCTTCAGTTGCTCACCAAGAAATATGCAAGCGATGTGGTGGCCAGCCATGCATTCGCCGGCTATTGCGCTGGTGACTGGATAACGCTTGGTGAGGAAAAGCTGCGGGGGGTTCGTCAGCGGGTAACGATTTTGCAACCCGGTCCGCTCATGGCTAAAATGCAGAGAGATGACGTTGAAGCCGATCTGCATCGCACCGGTCTTTCGGAGGCCGAGCGTTTGATTCTCCTGCATCGCGATGCCGTCCAGTTGGATGGACAGAAAAGGTCCCAAGCAATGATGGACCGGTTTTTGCAATAAATCGGGACAGGATGCCGGGAAACAGTCTTCATAGAAGGCCAGAAGCCAACGTGAAGGGCTGTTGGAACGTCATCTGCGCGTCATCGCCTTTACAGGCGCGAAGTGCACCATATATGATCAAATGCGTTGTCGCGCGGCATGGGGCGTGGGACGACAGGCGCTGCATTTCACGAGTGACGATGGAAAAAAGCCTGGGGCGTTACATCTGGTCGAATACCTATCTGCAACAGGTGTGGATACTGTGTATTGTCGGTCTGTCGATGATCCCCTATTTCCTGTCTTTCGATCTGCCCAAGCAGATCGTCAATGGCCCTATTCAGGGCCAGGGCTTTGAAGAGGCAGGGGCGACAAAGCCGTTCTTGCATGTTGCCTTCGACCTGCCATGGATCGGACATCTGGAAATCTTCAGCGGTTTCGAGCTTAACCGCTTACAAATGCTGATGGCTCTCAGCGTCGTCTTCCTGTGTCTTGTCGTGCTGAACGGTTTGTTCAAATTCTATATCAACACCTATAAGGGGCGGCTTGGTGAGCGCATGCTGCGCCGCATCCGCTTCGAGTTGATCGATCGGGTCCTGCGGTTTCCCCCCGTGCATTTCAAGCGGGTCAAATCTGCCGAGATTGCCACGATGATCAAGGACGAGGTCGAACCGCTGGGTGGCTTTACCGGCGATGCTTTTGTCCAACCCGCGCTTTTGGGTGGGCAGGCTCTGACGGCGCTGATCTTCATCATCCTTCAGAATGTCTGGCTGGGAATGATCGCGGCCGGCATGGTCTGCGTTCAGGCCATTATCATTCCACGCATGCGCAGACGGCTGCTGGAGCTGGGCCGTCAGCGTCAGCTGACGGCGCGCCAGTTATCCGGGCGGGTTGGCGAAATTGTCGATGGCATTCATACGATCCATGCCCATGACACATCCAATTTTGAGCGCGCTGACATTGCCGCCCGTCTCGGCCTGATTTTTTCGATCCGCTACGATCTCTATCAGTGGAAGTTCATGGTGAAATTCATCAATAACTTCCTGGCCCAGCTAACGCCCTTCCTCTTCTATGCTATCGGCGGGTATATGGCTTTGGAAGGCCGGCTCGACATCGGTCAGTTGATCGCTGTTATCGGCGCTTATAAGGATCTGCCGGGTCCGCTGAAGGAATTGATAGACTGGGATCAGGCCCGCCAGGACGTCCAGGTGAAATATGCTCAGGTGGTCGAGCAATTCGATGTTGAGCGACTGGTCGATGCGCGGGTTCACACGGTCGCGGCCACGCCGGTCGGCCCGCTTTCCGAGGCACTGGTGGCCTCGAATCTGGTGCTGTGCGACGATAGTGGCGCGCGCCTGCTCAATAGCGTGTCGCTGGATATTGCCCCCAATGAGACGGTTGCGATTATCGGTCAGAACGGTGGCGGTGGCGAGGCGTTGGCGGAAGCTCTCGGGCGTATTCTATGGCCGGAATCCGGCAATATCAGCATTGGCGGCCAGGATATTCTCACCATGCCGGAATCGGTCACCGGGCGGCGGCTTTCCTTCGTGTCCTCGGATGCCTATTTCTTCCATGGAACTCTACGGGACAATCTTCTCTACGGGTTGAAACATGCGCCTTTGACGGATGTCACTTATGACGGACTGGCGGCGCGCAGAAACAAACGTGATCTTCTGGAGGCGCAGCGTTCCGGCAATCCGCTTCTCGATCTCAACAGCGATTGGGTGGATTATCGATCGGCTGGAGCCGAAGGCCCTGATGGTCTGTTGAAGGTGATCCGTCCGGTTCTAGATGCGGTGACGATTTCGGAGGATATTTTCGATCTCGCCCTGCGTTCGCAAGTGGATACGCTTGCCCATCAGGAGTTGACAGAGCGGATCGTCGAGATCCGCCATGCGCTGCGCCGCCGATTGCACGACGAGGATCTGGACGACATTGTCGTACCCTTCGAGGCCGATGCCTATAACAGCCAGGCGACAGTGGGTGAAAATCTGCTTTTCGGCAAGATGAAACCCTTGATGATCAACGGCCAAAGGCTGGCGGCCCATCCTTATTTTCGCAAGGTGATGCGTGACACCGGCATTGGCGATGCGTTCTACGCGATGGGGCTTGAAATCGCGGCGAATGCGGTCGAACTGTTTCGAGACCTTCCGCCCGACCATCCGTTTTTCCAGCAATTGACCTTCATGAGCGCGGAGGATCTTCCCGTCTACGAGGCTTTGCTGCAAAAGCTCCATGGCACGTCCGCAACTCAAGCCTCGGCCAGCGAGCGCAGCAGCATTATCCGCCTCAGCTTTGCCTATATCGAGCCGCGCCATCGTTTCGGCCTTTTGACGCAGGAGTTGATGGACAAGATCGTCGATGCGCGCCAGCAGTTCCATGCCGGGATTCCGGACGATCTGGCTGAAAAGATCGAGCGTCATGATGCAGAAAGGTTCACCCTGTCGGCATCGTTGATGGACAATGTGCTGTTTGGGCGGCTGGCTGTGCGTGAAGCCGATGCTTCTGACCGAATCCGTGCGATTATTCGCGACATTTTTAGAGACCTCGGCCTTGCCGAAAGCGTGCTGTCAATCGGGCTGGATTTTGACGTCGGCTCGCAGGGGCGGCGGTTAACCGCTGTCCAGCGCCAGAAGCTCAATCTGGCGCGGGCGCTGCTGAAGCGATCGGATTATTTCATCTTCAACAGGCCCTTGTCGGCGCTCGATCAGCGGGCGCAGGATAAGATCGTCAGCCACATCATGCAGGACCTGCATTGCGGCGGTCAGCGGCCCTCGATCATCTGGGTTTTGCCAAATGCGGATATAAGCGGGCTTTTTGACAGGATACTCGTGTTCGACAAAGGAAATCTTGTCGAAACCGGGAGTTTTGAAGAGCTTTCCGACAAAGACGGGATGTTCAAACAGTTTCTCTCGTAATATCGTGATCAAGCGCGATAGGGGGTAAGACGCAAATGCTACTGAAGGACGAAGTCGAAATGTTGCGGCGTGTGCCGCTGTTTTCCCAGATTGCTCCAGCCAAGCTGAAGCTTCTGGCTTTTGCTTCCGACCGGATGACCTGTCGTGAGGGCCAAAACCTGTTTCGCCAGGGTGACGTGGGTGACGCAGCCTATGTCGTGCTGTCAGGGACAGCCGATGTTCTGGTCAATTCGGATGCTGGCGAGATCAAGGTCGCAGAAGTTCAAAGCAATTCAATTGTCGGGGAAATCGCCATTCTCTGCGATGTGTCGCGCACCGCAACCGTGCGGGCGGCCTCGCGTCTTGAAGTCTTGAAAATCAGCAAGGAAAACTTCCTGAAACTGATGAGCGATTTTCCCGAAATCTCCTCGGAAATCACCCGGGTTCTGGCGGATCGTCTCAATCACACGACATCCGAGCTGTCCGCGGCCCGCAGCCGTGAGCAACAATTGCTGAACTGATGCCGAGAGCGATCGTCGCAGCATCCGGCATAGCGGATAGCCGGGCTGTCATATATCCTTTACTTGCTTTTCTGCCCATTTCCGCGAAGTTTCGGCATTCATTCGACCTCGTTCTGTCCTGAATCGAGGCTATTGTCCCAAACATCCCGGAATGTGCCATGACCGATCTTAGCGCCCGCGACCGTCTCGCGCCTGACAGTTCTTCACGCCTGTTAGCCCTTGCCAGCATTGCTCTCGAAGCCGGAGCGCTGGCGCGTCAATCGCTGCGTCGCCGTCATGTCGACCAGATGGTGTCCAAAGGTCCGCGCGATTACCAGACGGAAATCGATGTCGCCGTCGAGCGCCTGATCGTTGCCGGTGTCTCCGAGGCCTTTCCTGACCATGCCATTCAGGGCGAGGAAGAGACTGGCAACCGTACAAGTGGCCCAGATGCACCGGTCATCTATATTGATCCCATTGACGGAACCACCAATTTTGCCTGGGGCCTGCCGCATTTCGGCATGACCATCGCCATTGCCGAACGGGGCGTGATCACCTGCGGCGTGGTTTATGACAGTATGCTCGATGAGCTTTTCAGTGCTGAAATCGGTAAGGGCGCCTCTCTGAACGGCGAAAAACTACAGTGTGCTGATGTGGCCGATGTCCAGAATGTGTTGGTGGGAGCGGGCTTGCCGGTTCCCGGACAAGTGAAAAGCGTCGATGAGGAGCTCTATCACCGGGCACTCCGCCGGTTGATGGACAATACCGCTGGCGTGCGCCGTCTCGGGTCGGCGGCGCTATCGATTGCCTATGTCGCCTGTGGGCGGCTGGATGGGTTTTTCGAGGATGGCTTGCAGGTGCATGACTATGGCGCCGCAGCCCTGATTCTGACCGAGGCAGGTGGCGTGGTCACAGGCTTTGGCGGAATGCCGGTTGACGCCGGAGGTGGCATTCTTACCGCCTCGCCAGCGTTGCATCCCTGGCTGCTCGCCGGGTTTCAGCCTGCGATGGATCATTGACTGTCATAGAGGGCGATCAGCGCTTGAAGCCCGACCGGATCATCCGTGGTGATCTGGTCGCATTTCAGCGCCAGCAGCCGCAGGACACGTGGTAGCGATGCCTCGTCTGCCCTGTTGATCGTATAGGCATCGATCCGTTTTCCAGCGGCATGGAAGGCGGCGACCATGTTGAAACCGCGATCCTCGGCAAACAGCACCGCCTCGTGATCGAGATAGATCATCTCGGCGTCGGGGATGGCGGCGACAGCATCGTCGATGAAGGTAACGAAGTCGCCACTTGCCATCACCCGTTCGATGGTGCCGCCATGGCAGGGATCGTAACCGAGCGGCAGGCCGGGCAGGGCCTCCGCCAGACGAGCGACGGCCTGTGCATCACCCGCCGACAGGATAACACGGTCGCGCACCGGCCCAATGGCGGCAACGAAAGCGGCGATGTCCTGCTGCGTCAAGTCGCTTGCCTTTTCCTTCAGGTCCAGTTGCAATACGGCGCCTGCACGATGGGAATTGCTGGCCAGAACGCGCCCGAGATCATCGATCAGCATAACCGTATGGGCACTTGGCTGTCCATCATGGTCGCGCAGAAACAGGCTGCGCAACTGCTCCGTTGAGGCAGCGCGCACCGGGCCTTGGCCGGTGGTGGCTTTGTCCAAAACCTCGTCATGCAGCACGGCGAAGCCGCCACCGGCATGACAGACAAGATCGATTTCGACGCTGGCGCCAAGCGCCATGCCTTCGCTGATCCGGTCCGGCGTGAAGGAAATATCGCCCGCCTGCTTATGGCCGCGATGCCATTTCAGCATGGTCCTGAAACCGTCGCGCTCGATAAATAAACCGTCAGACATTGGCCAGACTCCTTAAAAGCATTTCTAGGAAAAGTGTGAAGCGGTTTTCCGTCCGGAAATGCGTAAAAACAAACAGCGAAAGCATTTCCCTGTTTTTATGAAACAATGAACTGCTTTCGCTGGGACTGTTCGGCGGTCTGGGACACACAGATCACCTTATTGTGGCGAAAAACCCGGAAAGCCCTGACCTGCAATTCGGCGCGGTCGCCTTTTTGCCAGCCGGTTCCCGGATCGGTCATGGCCTTTACCCGTGTACCATCACCGAGTTGCAGATCGACCATGAGATGGCTGCCGAAATCGATGGCCCGGCAAACGAAGGCCGCGTCCGCCCGGTCGGTGGGCGACAGATGCAGGGCTTCAGGCCGAACCGCCAGCACAGCATCGCCATCCTCTGGATTGCTATCGGCATCGACCGCCAAGGAAAGGTCAATATGAGTGAATGCGCCCCGGCGCATCATGCCTGGAATGAAATTCATCTGGCCGATGAAACCTGCCACGAATTCGGTTTCCGGCTCTCGGTAGACCCGGTCCGGCGGGGCGATCTGCTCGGCACGTCCAGCCCGCATCACGACAATACGGTCGGCCAGCGCCAAAGCTTCGTCCTGACCGTGGGTAACGAACAGGGTGGTAATGCCAAGCCGCTGCTGGATATCGCGCACTTCCTCACGCAGGCGTTCGCGCAAATGCTGGTCGAGGCTGGCAAAGGGTTCATCCAGCAGCAGGATTTTCGGCTCCAGCACCAGCGAGCGGGCAAGTGCCACTCTCTGCTGCTGGCCGCCCGAGAGTTGATAGGTCTGGCGCTGACCGTAATCCTTCAACCCGACCATCGCCAGCGCTGCCTCGACCCGGTCAGCGATTTCGCTTCTCGCCATGCCGCGCAGCTTCAGGCCGAAGGCGATGTTCTTGAACACATTCATATGGGTCCAGAGCGCGTGACTTTGAAAGACCATGCCGGTCGGTCGCCGTTCCGGCGGCAGACGGGTGACATCCTGGCCGTCAATGCGGATCACACCGTTGGTCGGCGCTTCAAATCCGCCAATCATCCGCAGCAGCGTCGATTTACCCGAACCGGATGGGCCGAGCAGGCAGACCAGCTCACCATCCTCCACATGCAACGAAAAAGCATCGACGGCGGTCGAGCCTGGAAATTGCTTTGAAACGCGGTCAAGGGTCAGTTGGGCCATGGGTGTTCGTTTCTGTTCCGGTTACAGGCGATGAGGGTTTTTTTCAGGCGCCAAAGCCCTTGGCGAATGCGCCTGTGCCGATGGCGCGGCGGGCAAAGATTAGCGCGAGGAAAGAGGGAACCCACAGCATGACTGAGAGCACCGCGCCATATTGCACCACCATCTGATTGTTGATGAAGGACACCATCAAGACAGGCATGGTGCGCACCTGCGGCGCGCCAATCAACCAGGCACCTTCTGTTTCGTAAAACGTGCTGACGAAGGTCAGGAGCAGGGCGGCAAAGATCGTCGGCGCTGCCTGCGGCAGCGTAATCGACCAGAAAACCCGCAAGGGCCGGGCGCCCGCATCACGCGCCGCTTCTTCCATTCGCCGGTCTACATTCTGGAAGGCGGCAACCGGTATCCAGATCATCAGCATCAGCGTGCCGACCAATTGAATCAGCGCCACGCCCCAGAAGGTGCTGATCAGATGCAGCTTCAGGAAAATCGCCGCAATGGCCACCAGCAGGCCGAATTTGGGGAAGGCATGCGAGGCAAGAAAAGACAGGAACAGCAAATTGCGGCCTGGAAATTTCATCCGGGCAAAGGCATAGGCGGCGGGAAGGCAGATCACCGCCGACAGCAGTGTCACCGTGGCGGTGAGGCGCAGGCTGAGAAAGAGCGCTTCCCAGACGTCGGCGCGGCCAAGCGTCAGGAACCAGAAGCGCAGGCCGAATTGCTGCGGGATGACCGATGGATAGCGCCAGACCTCGGTAAAGGCCCAGGTGCCGACCACCAGCAGTGGCAGGGCGATAAACAGGGTGAGCAGGCCTGCGAAAGCAAGGCCCGTCCAGTCGATCCTACCCACTCTCATCGCAGGGGCCTCATCGGGTTCGTTCCTGATTTCTGGCTATCGAATAGACATAGAACGCGCCGAAAAACAGGCAAAAGCCGAAGCTGATCACGGCTTGCGTTGTGGCATTCAGCGGATCGTTCAGATCGGCAAAGGTTCGCTGCATGAAAGGCCCCATCATTTCCGGCGAGGCCGGACCGAGCAGATAGGGCAGGGTAAAGGCCGAAAATATTCCGAGAATGGCAAAGGAACTGGCAACCAGAAAGGAATTGGCCATCCGTGGCAGAATAATATGCACAAACACCTGCAATGGCCGTGCGCCGGCATCGCGCGCCGCCTCGACGGCATTGTTGGAAATAGCGCTGAGACCCGCCGTCAGCATCAGCACGGTCAACGGCAGATTGTCCCAGACCAGGCCAATTACCGGTCCCCAGGGCGTCAGATAGGGCGTTGGTAGTTTCGGCAGGCCCACGGCGTGGAGCAGGATATCGACCGTGCCATTTGGACCGATGGTGCGGATCAGCGCATAGGAGAGGATGATCGATGGCACGAACATCGGAAAGATCGCCAGCGCCTGCACATAAGCGGCCAGCCTGCCGGAGGAAAAGCGCAAGTAAAGCGCAATCGGCACGCCGATCAACAGCAGCACAACGCCACAGACGGCGGTGGTCCAGAGCGTGATGCCGAGATTGCGCAGGCTGTAGGTGTCATTGAAGAAGAACCGGTAGGACGCCACGGAAACGTGCCACCCTCCCTCCGGCGTGGTCATGACAAGGGTGCCGATCACCGCCGAGATGATCGGATAAATGATCAGCCATCCCAAGAGCAGGATAGGAAGGGCGACCAGAAGTAGGCCAGTCAGCCCGCGTCCAGCCTTTGCCTTCCGCCCTTTATCAAGCGGCAGCGAACTGGTCGCGCTCATCAACCCCGCGCCAGGCCTGGTGCGACATTGCGGAACCAGCCGTCATTGACCGCCATTTCCCAATCGCCGTTGGGGAATGTTGGGATCGAAGCGGGAATGACATCGGCGTATTTCTCACGCAGGTCCTTGGAAATATAATCCCAGGACACACCCGGAAAGCCACCGAGCTCGGTGATGATTGCCGACTGGATTTCTTCAGACAGCAGAGCATTGGCGAGCTTCAGGGCGGCATCCTTGTTGGCGCCGTTGGAAAAAATCGTCATACGGGCGAAATCACCGCAAAGCGCCAGATCCGTCAGTTGCACCAGCCGTGTCGTGTCGGGCAATACGCCCTGAGCAATCGATTGGAGGGCCTGATCGGACCAGACCGGCACCATGGTGACGACGCCCTGGGCAAGTAGCTGGATCGATTGCGAATTGCCGGAGGTATAGGCACCCTTTTCATAGAGCGACGGGGCCAGATCGTTGAGGATCTTCCAGCTTGGCGGCAAGGCTTTTTCCGCCGCTTCCGCCGTGTAATTGCCGACGGTGAATTTGCTCGGATCGCGGCCATTCGCTTCGTGGATGGCACGGCGGACGAAATTGCCGCCTGAACCGCCCTTGTCGGGGCGGTTATAAATGAACTGGCCGGGATTGGCCTTGATCCAGGTAATCAGCTGTTCCCAGGTTTTCGGCGCATCCTTCGGATCGAGCTTGGTGCTGTCATAGGCCAGAAGAACCTGCGAACCGCGATAGGGCAGCGACTGCGACAGATCGATGGCCATCGGATTGACACGGCCGAAATTGGGAACATTCTTCTCGGAAAATTCCACCCAGAGACCGGCATCGATGGCGCCGGTCGGCAGGCGCGGATTGAAGGCCTCAAACAGGTCGGCTTGCGGATCGCTGTTGGATTTCAACGCGGCGAGGGCGCGATCGCCAATCGCACGCAGACCGTTATTGTCGCCGGCATCAATCACCTTGATCGTCAGGTCACTGTTGGCCTTCTCGAAGCTTGGGCGAACGATGTTGTTCCAGAAGTCGATGATATTGGCATCGGAGCCGCTGTAGACATTGATTTCCTTGCCCGCAGCAAAGGCAAAATTCGGCATGGCGGCCAGGCCTGCGGTTGCGCAGGAAGCTAGCAGAAAGTCGCGTCTGTTCATCATCGGTCTCCGAAACGGGTCGAGATATAAAACCCCTGATATTTTAGGGCACCGTTACCGCTGAACCGTGACAGCGACATGAAAGCTGGATGATGATTTTGTATCTTTTCGAACAAAAGGACGGATTGTTTTCTGTCATTTCGTCTGTCCGCTGTCCCAGGAAGTCTTGGAAAATCGGGCTTTGGAAAATCGGGCCTTGTGAAATTAACTCTTGCAAACAGGCGGAGCTTCCAATCATCAGTCGTTGTCGAGACAAAGTGTAAAGAGTGTGCCGATGTCGGAAGCAAAAACTGTCAGTACGGCCATTGTCGTTCTCGCCGCCGGGCAGGCCCGCCGGATGGGCGGCAGCGCCCATAAGCTTCTGGCTCTCTTTGATGGTGTCCCGCTCATCCGTCACGTGGTGGCGATCAGCCTTGCGAGCCGGGCGGCATCCGTTACGGTTGTCACCGGACATCGTCGGGAGGAGGTCGAGGCTTGTCTTTTAGATTTGCCAGCCGCGATGAGCTTCAATGCCGGGTTTGCCGAGGGGATGGCATCCTCGTTGATCACCGGACTAAATTCTCCTGATGTGGCTGACAAGGATGGCGTCATGGTGGTGCTCGGCGATATGCCGGGACTGACAGCGTTGCATCTCGATGCGCTGATCTTAGCATTCGAAAGCGCAGATGGCCGCGCCATCATCCGTGCAGCGTCAGGTGACGTGCCGGGTAATCCGGTTATTTTACCAGAGGCGCTTCGTCCGGCATTGCTGACATTGACGGGCGACAAGGGCGCCAAGGCGATCATCGCGGCCAGCACGCTGCCGGTGATCGATGTCGATATCGGTCCGGCTGCTCTTGTCGATGTCGACACACCAGACGCCATTATGGCGGCTGGCGGAGTGTTGAACGGATAACGTTCGTATTGGCTTACGTATTTGCCGAGTTCAGACTTTCGAGCAGCGCGGCGATATAGCCGTAGCAGAAGGCGAAGGCGACGCCGGTTGGATCGCGGCCACTGATGGTGGGAACATGATCCGGCATCAGCATATATTGGTAGCCGACTTCGTGATAGATCTTCACCGACCGCACCATGTCCATATCGCCTTCATCGGGAAAGGTTTCCATGAAGGACAGTTTGCCACCGCTGATATTGCGGAAATGGACGTTGAAGATCTTGCCGCGCGTTCCGAACCAGCGAATGATATCGTCGATTTCCTCGCGCGGATTGTCCAGCATTTCACCAATTGATCCCTGGCAAAAATTCAGGCCGTGATAAGGGCTTTCGCGCATCTGCACAAATTTCTTCAAACCCTCGACTGTGCCAAGGAGCCGGGTTACGCCCTTATAGCCAGGCGGCGTGTAGGGATCGTGCGGATGGCAGGCCAGGCGCACCTTGTTGCTCTCGGCAACCGGCACGACCCGTTCCAGGAAATAATCGATCCGCTCCCAATTTTCATCCTCCGAAAGAACGCCAGCCAGTCCCGGTGCTGCGGCCTGATCGGCCTTGTCCCAGCGGAAGCTTTCATTCATTGAGCCGCCGCGGCCCTTTTCCATCGGAGTGCGGGGAATACCGATCAGGTTGAGATTGTATTTTGCCGCCGGAATCCCGGCCGCCGCCACGTTCTCGATCATCTTGCAAACCGCATCGATCTGGCGGTCGCGGTCTGGGCCGGCCAACAGGATATCCGGATAGGATGCTCTTTCAATTGGGCTGGAGGGCAAGGGCAATTGCAGCATGTCCAGGATCAGACCAAAGCTCTCGACCTTGTCGCGATGGCGCTCGATATCGGAAAGTGTCCAGCTGCGTGGATCGCCCGGCGGATCGGCGCAGATATGCTTGAGACCCAATTGCGCAAACACCCGATAATCGTCGTCGTCTCGCGCGCCAACCTGCGTTCCTAAATACATGACGCTCCTCCTCATACAAGTGCTGTTTACCGTGACATAATATGAATTTTACGGGGTGTCGAGTTATTTTGCGGCTTTTTCGCGTGAAGGTCTATTGCACATTAGCGCTTTTATCGAAGCTATTAGAAGTCGTTGCCCATGAAAATGGTGGTGCGAATATGGTGCAGTAGCCCGCAATCGATTATTTCATACTATGACACTTAGTTAGATATAATATGTGTTTGAGGTGGTTCCGCATCGTATCGAGCATGCGAATTTGCGCGGCGCGACGGGCCTCATCATAAGCTGCCTGAATCAAAAGAGATCTATTGTCGGGGTTCTCGGTTGGGGGATAATTTTCGACGGCGGACTCAATCTCCAAAATGTACATGGCTGAAAAAGTCAAATGGTGTGGGTTGTTCTTCCAGGGCGCTAAGCGCGTCCCGCTTTGATGAATGTGAAGGGCTGTGCGAGGGCGTTCGTCGCGGAACTGTTCATTGCATCTTTTGCAGGATGGCGAGGTGGGCTGTTGCGGCTACATCGGAAAAGCGAGTGATGCCCTAGGGCTGAAACCTTTGATATGCATGTGTGTTTTGTGTTTGCTAACAATGATGGACGCTGCTGCGAAAAAAACAATTACCTCTGATTGCATTGATCGTTGACAGTCGGTTAAATATTGCTATCCTTCGACTGAATAACAAAGATAGTTTTTGAGAAAACAAATCAAAAAAAATTAGTAACGTAGAATATAAACTGGTTTATGAAATTTTGAGAATAGCTCGTTCCATTCGAATATTTAAAATAAGCAAATTATTTAATTCTTATTGGAGGTAAGTGTGGCATCTGTCGCTATCATTGGTTCCGGTATTTCCGGACTGAGTGCAGCCTATTCGCTTGATAAAGACTTCGACGTTCATGTTTTCGAGCAGGACGACCGGCCTGGTGGGCATGCAAGCACAGTGGTCGTTTCCGATCCATTGGGTGATGTCGGTGTGGATACGGGCTTTATGGTGTTTAATCCGCCCAATTATCCTAAGCTTACCAAGTTTTTTGCCGAGCTGAATGTGCCGCTGACCGAGCATTCCGGTGGTTTCAACTTCTTCGATGTCGATGCCGGTACCTATTACGGCACAGAGGAATTTGAAAAGGACGAGGCTTATGTTCGGGCTAATTATGGGCCGGAATTCATTTCTGTCTGGGAGCAGGCGGATCGCCTGCTGAGGGAAGCGCCTCGCCATATCATGGAGGGCAAGTGTCAGATTCCATTGGAGGAATATCTCCGGACCTATGGTTATACTGACGACTTTATCAACGGTTACATGATCCAGATTTCCTGCTCGTACTGGTCTGTCCCCGTTGAAGTGACCTTGAATTCTCCCGCGGTCATGGTCATTGGTATGTTCCTCAATCATGGCAAGGATGGCCTTGGGGGGAAGGGTGTGAAGTGGCTTGCGGTCAAGGGAGGTGCCAAGGGCTATCTTGATATCCTGATTGGCGGCCTCAAGCGTCCACCAAGGTTGAATGCGGCGGTAACGTCTGTGCGTGCTCTTGCAGATGGTGTCGAGGTTCAGACCGGTGGAAGCTGGGAAAAATTCGACTATGCCATTGTCGCGACCCATGCCGACCAGGCTTTGAAATTGCTCGACAATCCAAGTGTGAAGCAGCGCGAAATTCTGGGAACGTTTGAGTACAATCGTTGCAGCACAGTTCTCCATACCGATTCATCCGTGATGCCTGTGCCGCCGCACAGATGGAAGAGCTGGAATTACGGCTGTATGACGGTGGATGGCAAAAGGCGGCCCTATCTCGTCTATCATATGAATTCAATTCAAGGGTTTAAGGCGGAGCAGGACTATTTCGTGTCCTTGGATAGTCCGCTGCCCATCGATCCTGCCAAGGTGATCAAGACCTTCGATTACGAGCATCCGGTCATTACCATCGAAAGCAGCAAAATGCAGGCGCGCTTGCCGTCGATCAATGACGATGGTCCGCTGTATTTTGCAGGTTCTTACTTCTCTGTCAGGGATCTCGGGCCGGATTTCGTCGGTTTCCACGAAAGCGGCGTCTATTCCGGTACACAGGCGGCGCGCCTTGTGAAGCGGCATGCCGCAGCTCCAATCGGGAAGACGGCGTAATCTATCGAGTCGTGTAGTCGATAGGCCTTCGCCTTTTATAATCGAGGCAAGATTTTCAGCGTAAGGCGCATGCATCATCGGGTGCACCTTGCTAGAATTCATCTATCGTCGAATGATAGGCGGCAAATCATTTCCCTATCACAAGCTATTGGTATTATGAGATATTTATTCCCTTCGCAATAGAGCCATAACGGCATCGATCACCCTGATCCTGTTTTCAGGAATGGAGAATTGTGCCGTTAAGGTCGCTCGCCTAAGGGCCAAAACAATAGTCACGTTGCGACAGTTGAAAGCCGGCATGTTAGCCGGATGTTGCAATCCATTTGGGGTTCCAGGTGCTCATTTGCGTCTGGAGATGGTGTCACAGGATGGACCATGTCGGAAGTGCTCCTGTTCGTTCATGTTTTTGCCGCAACAATGTTCCTTGGTAATATTGTTGTAACCGCTGTGTGGAAATTGATTGCAGATCGAAGCAATAATCTTAATATACTTAGATATGCAATAAAATTGGTTTTTTTGACCGATTATGTATTTACATTCGGTGGAGCTGTACTCTTATCTGCGACAGGCGGATATATGGCTCGCAGCTACGGCATGAATTTCCTCGACACGCCGTGGTTGCTGTATGGAGTGGGCTGTTTTCTTTTGTCGGGCCTGTCCTGGATGTTGGGGCTCATTCCCAATCAGATCCGCCAGCGAAGGCTTCTCAACCAGGCATCGGATTTCGATGCGATTGCCGAGCCGTTCCGCGCCTTGGCGAAGCGTTGGTATCTCTGGGGAACCCTCGCCAATGTTTTCGCGATCTGCGCCTTGTTTTTCATGGTCACGCGGTGACGTGGCCGATTTTTAAAATGCATTTCAACGCAACAAAGGGTGACGAATAATGTCTGACGTTCAAACAAAGTTCAGCTACGCAGAAGCCAAGACCTGGCTGGTCGAAAAATTCGCCTACAAGCTTTCGGTTCCGGCATCGGAAATCGATGTGAACAAGATCTTCACCGATTTCGGCCTGGATTCTACCGAGACGCTGGTGCTTGCAGGGGAAATGGAACAGTGGCTCGGCTTCGAATTGCCGCCGACGGCCATGTGGTACCACCCGACGATCGAGAAGTTGGCCAATTATCTTGTCGAGGCCAAGGATCTCTTCGAAAAAGGCGAACTCTGAATTCCAGAAGCCAAAATCCAGCGAGGTATGGCCAGCGAGGTATGGCGAATGGAGATGCCGAAATCTGCAAGTGAACTTGCCCACCGAGAGAATGCCGGGATGACTGTGGTTTGCGTTCATCCCGGCGGAATGCCCATCCGCAGTTACATACAGCTTGCGGAGCGAATGACCGGCTATTCCTGGCATCTGGTCGAGCTTTCTCTCAACAAGCGCTACACCTCGGCGTTGGGCAAGACCGATCTTCCCGAAGGCATTCTCGGGGAGATTGCCGATGAAGCAATCGCGGATTTGGGAGAGGTCTGGAACGCCGAGCGGCTCTGTCTGCTGGGCTGGTCCTTTGGAGGTGTGCTGGCGTGCGAAATGGCAAGCCGGCGTACAGACGGCGCTTGCGGCGCGGTCCTGCTCGACAGCATTGCACCACGCTTGTTCAATGGCGTGATGGATGGGACGCAGACAGAGCGGTTGATAACGCTCAGCCGTTCACAAGTGGTCAGGGTTCGTTGGTTCACGGACTATATGCGGGCGCTGAAGCGGGTCGCCTGGGAAGTGGCAGGCAGCGATGCCCATCGCCTGGCGGAAGACGATCTAATCGAGCTGATGCGTCTCCAGTTGATTGCCAATGGCGGCCTGCCGGAAACCACCAGCTTCGTCGGGTTCTCCAAGGTTTACCGGGAGTTTTCGAAAGGAATGAACCGTAACATCGCGGTGATCCTTGCCCACAAGCCGCAATCCTACGGATTTCCCGTGCATCTGGTTCGGTCGGATTACCCATTATACGAGATATTTCATCTGCATGAAGACATGGGATGGGGGCAATTGGCGCCCAATCTGACAATCTCGAACCTGCCACTGGGCCATTACGAAATGTTGCTGGAGCAACAGGCCCTGGATCACATTTCAACACATATTGAAAATATATCGCACCGTTTGATTTGAAATAGATTGACGAAAACCTTTTGGAAGGGGCCGAATAATGGACGGGTTCTCGCAGCGCGTATATGATGTCTTTTCTCCTATCGCAATTGTTGGCGTAGGAGCTTTGTTTCCGGAAGCAAAAAATGCTGATGAATACTGGAGCAATATTGTCAAAGGCAAGGATTGCCTGAAGGATGTACCGGAGACCCATTGGAAAATCTCCGATTACTACGATCCAAATCCTTCAACGCCTGACAAGACCTATGCGCGCCGGGGCGGCTTCATTCCTGAAACGGCCTTCAATCCTGTCGAGTTCGGTCTGCCGCCGTCTCAACTCGATGTCACCGATATTCTCCAGATCCTCAGCCTCAGTGTCGCCAAACAGACGTTTCTGGATGCGGGCTACGAACATGCCAAGCTGAACCGTGAAAAGACCGGCGTCGTACTCGGCATTACCGGCGCCAATTCGCTGGTGACGCCGCTGACCTCACGCCTGCAATATCCCCTGTGGCAGAAGGTTCTCGAGAGCCGGGGCCTTCCCAAGGCCCAGGTTGACGATATCGTCGAGACGCTGAAGCTTGCCTATGCGCCTTGGGAGGAAAACTCCTTCCCTGGCATGTTGGGCAATGTCGTCGCCGGACGCATCGCCAACCGTTTTGACCTTGGCGGCATCAATTGCACCGTGGATGCGGCCTGCGCCAGTTCGCTGGCGGCCATGCGCATGGCCATCGATGAGCTGCACAGCGGTCGCGCCGACATGATGCTGACCGGCGGCTGCGATGCCGAAAACACCATCCTGATGTATATGTGCTTTTCCAAGACACCCGCCTTCAGCAAGAAGGGGGTGATTTCGCCGTTCGATGAGAACTCCGACGGCACGTTGATCGGCGAAGGCATCGGCATGATGCTGCTGAAGCGGCTGGAAGATGCCGAGCGCGATGGCGACCAGGTTTATGCCGTGATCAAGGGGCTCGGTTCGGCCAGCGATGGCAAGTTCAAGAGCATTTACGCACCGCGCGCCGCCGGACAGGTCAAGGCGTTGCAACGTGCCTATCAGCAGGCGGGCATCTCTCCCCATGATGTTGATCTGTGGGAGGCCCATGGTACCGGCACGGCGGTTGGCGATGCGACCGAAGTAGATGGTCTCAAGACTTTCCTGAAAAGCTGGGACAATGACGGGTCTTCTTCGCCCATCGCACTCGGCTCAGTCAAATCGCAGATCGGTCACACCAAGGCAGCGGCGGGCGCGGCTTCCGCCATCAAGGCAGCACTTGCCTTGCAGCACGGCGTCCTGCCCCCAACCATCAACATCAACCGGCCCGATCCCAAGCTGGGTCTGGACGAGACGGCGCTGTACTTGAATTCCACGGCTCGTCCTTGGTTCCGCGATCCAAAGACCGCCAAGCGCCGAGTTGGCGTCAGCGCCTTTGGCTTTGGTGGCACGAATTTCCATCTGGTCCTTGAGGAAGCACCACAGACCGCAAAGGCACCGAAGCTGCGCAGCGTCCTGCCACGACCCATCGTCGTCGCAGCCCCGACTGTCGCTGCTTTGCGCAAGCGTTGTGAAGAGCTTCTCACCGCCACAGACGAGGGGGCCTGGCCTTTCGACGTTTCAATCCCCGCGAAACATCCGCGTCTGGGTCTTGTAGCCGCAGACGAGACCAGCCGCCGCGCTTTGTTGAGTGAAGCGATCCAATTGCTCGACAGCCGTCCGGCCACAGCCGAATGGCGTCATCCAAAGGGCATCACTTTCCGCCCCAGTGCATTTGAAAACGCAAAGCTGGCCGGCTTGTTTGCCGGGCAGGGGTCGCAGCATCCCAATATGGGCCGCATGGCAGCGGTTGCCATTCCGGCGCTCGGCGATTTTGTCGGTGCCACCGATACTTTGTTTGCCAAGGACGGCGCCCAGCTCCTTAGCCAGGTGATGTACCCGATCCCGGCTTTTGATGATGCGGATCGCAAGGCACAGGAACAGGCCTTGCGCCGCACGCAATATGCCCAGACGGCAATCGGCGCACTGTCGGCAGGTCATTATCGCTGGCTGCAAAATCTCGGCCTTAAGCTGGAAGCAGTGGCTGGTCACAGCTTCGGCGAATTGACAGCGCTCTGGGCCTCTGGGGCCTTGAGCGATGCCGATTTCTCAAGTCTGGCCAAGGCGCGTGGCGATGCCATGGCTGCTGTAACCGGCGACGGCGCTGGCACGATGACGGCGGTGAAGGCCGGGCGTGAGCAATTGGAAAGCCTGATTGCCGCCACCAAGGGCAGCGTCCATTTCTGCAATCTGAATACGCCGAAGCAGACCGTGGTTGGCGGAGCGGTCGAGGCCATCGAGAAATTCGAGGCCGACCTCAAGGCCGCTTCCATCGGCTTTGTCCGGTTGAATGTTGCCGGGGCATTTCACACGCCGCAGGTCGAAGGTGCCGTCACGGCATTTGCCGAGCGGATCGACCAGACCAGTTTTGCCGTGCCGCAGATCCAGGTTTATGCCAATCGCAATGGCAAGCCCTATGCTGCATCGGCTGCCGATGTTGCCGCCCAACTCAAGGGGCAATTGCGCGAGCCTGTCGAATTCATCAAGATTATCGAGCAGATGTATGCCGATGGCATCCGCGTCTTCATCGAGTTCGGCCCGCGCTCGACGCTGTCGAAAATGACCGCCGATATTCTCGGCGACCGGCCTCACCTGGCAATTGCGCTTGACCATGGTCAGCCGGACAAGGCGGATGCCGGGCTTATCGAAGCGGTGGTGGATCTGGCGGTTGCCGGTATTGCACTTGAAAGCCCGGTCGGGACCGAAGGCCTTATCGAGGCTCCGGCCAAGAAGGGTGAGATCAATCTGAATGGCATGAATTACGTGTCACCGTCCCGCAAGGAGGCCTTTGCCAAGGCGCTGGCCAATCCGGTTGTGGTTGCCCCTAAACCGGTTCCCACGCCGCCACAGCCTGTCGCCGCAAAGCCGCTGGCTGCTGGCCCAGCACCTGTCCGGTCGGAACCAGCAAAGCCAGTCGCTGCAAATGTCGCGTTCGGCGTTCCGGCATCATCCCCGGCGCCTTCAATAAAAGCGGCATCCGTGGAAAAGCCGTCCGAGCCATTGGCACCCAAACAAGCCGTTGCCCTGACGGCGCCTGCCTCCAGATCTTCATTTGCGGAGAAATCCATGTCCATCCTGAAGAATGAATCCTCGTCCGAGCCAGCTGTGGCTCTCGGTGGCGGCGATATCGTCGCTGAATTGGCGCGGTCCAATGGCGAACTGCATCGCGAATATCTCAAGTTCGAGCAAAGCGCCCTGCAAGCCCTGGTGCACAATGCCAGCGAGTTGAGCGCCGCACATGTCGATATGCTCTGCGAGATCCACGAGGAAACCAACCTCACCCACCGTGAATTCATGCGCAGCCTGCCCAGCCTGTTTCTTGGTCAGGGCGAATTGCCAGCCGCCCGCGTCAGGACGGTCGAGCATGAGCCTGCAAGGCATGAACCCGTCAAACGGATGATTGAAACCGCCGTCGCCCATGCCGCACCTGTTGCCGCAGCCAAACCGGCGGTCACAGCCAAGGCATTTGAGCCGGTCGCCACTCCAGTTCAGCCCCCAGCCGCCAAACCGGTTTCCGTGGCACCGCCGGCTCCTGTCCCTGCAAAGCCTGTTGCCGCGCCGGCTGCGGCTCCTGCTGCTGCATCCGCTGCGCCAGCGGCGGTTGTCCGCGATACCTTGTTGGCTGTCGTCAGCGAAAAGACCGGCTATCCGGCAGAAGTCATCGACCTCGACATGGATCTCGAAGCCGATCTCGGTATCGACTCGATTAAGCGCGTCGAAATCCTCGGCTCTCTGAAAGAGCGCCTGCCGCAAATGGCGGAGCTTTCCCCTGATCGTATGGGTGAGCTGCGCACGCTGGCCCAAATTCTCGAACTGGCAGGCTCTGCGTCCCCGGCGCTTCAAGCCTCTGCCACTCCGGCCGCGCAGCACGCTGCTGCGTCCATCGTCGCCCCGACACCAGCGGCATTCGCCCCGGCTGTCGCGGCCGGAGCCATCCGGGAAACCTTGCTGGCGGTTGTCAGTGAAAAAACCGGTTATCCCGCTGATGTCATCGATCTCGAGATGGATCTTGAGGCCGATCTCGGTATCGACTCGATCAAGCGCGTGGAAATCCTCGGCTCGCTGAAAGAGCGCCTGCCGCAAATGGCGGAGCTTTCTCCTGATCGCATGGGTGAGCTGCGCACGCTGGCCCAAATCCTCGAACTCGCCGGTTCCGTCGCTCCTGCTCCGGTCGCACAGCCCGCCGCCGTCTCTATCGCTACTCCCGTATCGGCGGTGATCTCTCCTGCTGTTGCGGCCGGAGCCGTGCGGGAAGCCCTGCTGTCTGTCGTCAGCGAAAAGACCGGCTATCCCGCCGATGTGATTGATCTCGACATGGACCTCGAAGCCGATCTCGGCATCGACTCGATCAAGCGTGTGGAAATTCTCGGCTCGCTGAAAGAGCGTCTGCCGCAAATGGCCGAACTTTCGCCTGACCGCATGGGTGAATTGCGCACGCTGGCCCAAATTCTGGCATTGGCCACTGAGGGTGCTGTCGCTGATGCGCCTGCTGCCTCCGTGGCAGTACCTGTCCCGGCGCTCGCTCCGACACAGACGGTTGTTCCTGAAACTGCCGGATTGCCCGCTGGCGCTGTCCGCGAAGCACTTCTCGCCGTCGTCAGTGAAAAGACCGGTTATCCAACCGATGTCATCGATCTGGATATGGACCTCGAAGCAGATCTCGGCATCGACTCGATCAAGCGTGTGGAAATTCTCGGCGCCTTGAAAGAACGCTTGCCGCAAATGGCGGAACTTTCGCCTGATCGCATGGGTGAATTGCGCACCTTGGCCCAAATTCTGACCCTTGCTGAAGGTGAGGCTTCAAACGCTGGGGAACCCCAGCAGAAAGAGGCAGCTCTCGCTTCTTTTAAGGATGGTGACGATCTGATCGGGCGCGGTGTCGTCACCCTTTTGCCAGCTCCGCTCGATCTGGTGACGCAGCAGGCTTTTCAGAAGGGGGCAAAATTTCTACTGACCGGTACCGATGATGCCCTGATCCTTGCCCTTCAGAAGGGATTGAAAAGCAAGGGTATCGAGGCTGTCTGGCTGCGGTTCGAAGGCAAGGTTTCCTCTAAGGCTGGTCCGCAATTGGCGGCTGGCAAGGACGAGGCCGAACTGAAGCAGCAATTCGAAGCTCAGGGTCCTTGGGATGGGGTGATCTATGTTCATCCCAAGACAATCGACAACGCGCTTCCCGGCGCTGAAAGCGACGCATCGGTCCTCTGGCTGAAACGGGCCTTGCTGCTCGCCAAGCTGTCGATCACGCCGCTCACGGCGCGGGCTTCCCAGGGGCGCACGGTGTTCATGACCCTGTCGCGGATGGATGGAGCCCTCGGCTACCGGGATGGCAGCCTTGCAACGGTGGCATCCGGTGCCTTGTCCGGCCTGGTCAAGACTTATGCCGCTGAAGCACCGCATATCTTTGCCCGCGCCGTCGATATCGCGCCGCAGATCGAAGATGCTGCTGCTGCCGATCTGCTGGTGCAGGAAGTCTTCGATGCCCGCCATAGCATCACCGAAATCGGTCTTGACGGCCAGGGACGCTGGAAGCCCTCCATCGAGGCGATTTCCTCCAGCGATGCCGTGACGGTCGCCGATCCCGATGAATTGTTCATCGTCACCGGTGGTGCCCGGGGTGTGACAGCCGATTGCGTGTTGGCCCTGGCCTCTGCCGCTCCTCGTCGCTTCCTCCTACTCGGTCGCTCCGCCCTGGAAGCCGAACCGTCCTGGGCTGCGGGTCTCGAAACCGACGCGCAATTGAAGGGTGGAGCCCTTGCCGCATTGCGCGAAGGGAAAGCGCCAGTGACACCAAAGCTGATCGATCAGACAGTGCGTGGGGTTCTGGCGGGCCGTGAAATCCGCCAGTTGCTGGCCGCACTGGAAAAGCTCGGCAGCCATGCCAGCTATCTGTCGCTCGATATTTCCTCTCCGGCGATTTCCAGCCTTGGCGATCACCCCGAAATTCAGAAGGCGGCGAAAATCAGCCTTGTGCATGGGGCTGGCGCGCTTGCCGATGCGGCAATTGCTCAGAAGAAAATCAGTGAAATGGACCGTGTCTTTACACCGAAAATTTTCGGTCTGGCCGGTCTGATTAAGGCGCTGACAGGCAAGCCCTTCCACCGCGTCCTGCTGTTTTCCTCGGTTGCCGGTCTGTTTGGCAATCCAGGTCAGGCCGACTACGCCATGGCCAATGAAATGCTCAACCGTTTCGCCGCGAGCCAATCGGTGAAGGGCGTCGATGTCCGGGCGATCAATTGGGGTCCGTGGCTTGGCGGCATGGTCACACCGGAAATCCGCGATATCTTCATGAAACGCGGCGTTCCGATCATCCCACGCGATATCGGCGGCCAGTTCTTTGCCCGGGAAACCGCCATGCCTCTGCCAGCAACCGGCGCGGTACTGGTGGGTGGGTTGAAGCCTATCAATGCCCGCTTCGTCCCCTTTGCCGAATTGCCACAGGCACCAAGGCGGCTGGCGCTCAGCGGTCACGACTGGACGAAGTCCTTGCTGTTGGCCGATCATCAGATCAAGGGACGTCCCGTCGTTCCCGCCGCCTTCGTGCTTGGCCTCGTTGCGGATGGATTGGAAAGCCTGCTTCCAGGTTGGACATTCTCGGGCTTCGATCAGTTCAACGTGTTGAACGGCCTTGTCATCAACAAGGATTGGCGCGGTGATTTCGAACTGTCGCTCAGCGCACTCCGCGCCGAGACGGATGAAACCATCCGGCTGGATGTGATGTTGGCCGATGGGTCTGGTCGCCCACGCTACAAGGCGGACAATATCCTGCTGCGCAAGGCCGCTTTCATGTCGCCACAGCCGGGCAAAGCTCTGCCGTCGCTGGAACCCTCGACGCCTGCCAATGGCTTTTATTCTGATGGCACGCTGTTCCATGGTGAGAGCCTGCAAATGCTCAAGACCTACAGGAAGCTGGAAACCGCGAGCTACCTGTTCCGCATCGCCCAGCCAGCTGCCATCCATAGTGCGGCGCTGAACGGATTTGCTGACAGCACATTGCTCGATGCTGTCTCCGTTGATGCGGTCCTGCAAGCAGCGCTGGCCGCAACGCGGCTGGAAGCCGATAGCCCAAGCCTGCCGATGCGGCTTGGATCGGCGACGCTGACGAGCCGTCCTGAACCGGGATCGGATTGGCTGATTGCCGCTCGCCTCAAGGCCAGCCGCGCCCAGGAACTGGATTGGGAACTGACCGGCTATGACCTTGATGGCCGCTTGCAGATGCAATTGGTGGCAACCACGGTCAAGCGTGACGAGGCACCGTCTGGCGCGCAGGGATCAAAATCCGTCGAGGCCGTTAAATGAGCCGCATCGCGATCACCGCCCTGTCGCTCTGCTTTCCGGGTGCCAACGACCTGGATAGTTACTGGCGCAACCTCCTTGCAAAAAACGACTCCCGCTCGACGGGCGGGGTCAAAGACTTCCGGATCGACCCTTTCTATCTCAGGGATGGTCAGGAGGATGTTGATCAGGTTCGCTGGCTCCGCGGGGGCTTCGTCGATCTGGACGAGGTGACCAAGGGCCTTGCAGATGAAGGCGGCGACGGCCTCGATCTGCCTTGGCAATTGGCCCGGCGGGTTGCCGAAGAAGCCTTGCAGACCAGCAGGCTTGGCGAGCGGGTCGATCTTGGCCGGGTTGGCATGGTGCTTGGTAATTATACCTTCCCGACCTTCGCCTCTAACAATGCCGTTGTCCCGGTTTGGGAGCGGGAAATAGCCGCAGGGCTGGAAGACGGTCTCGGGCTTTCGCCCGGGACGTTGGTGGACACGTCCTTGACGGCACCGCCTGCCGAGCATGGTGTGCTCAGCGCCGATGGCATCTATGCCGTGACACGCGGCTTGAGCCTCGGCGGCCCAAGCTTCAGCCTTGATGCTGCGTGTTCTTCCTCCCTTTACGCCATCGAACTTGCGTCCAGTTATCTGCGGAGCGGACATGCCGATGCCATGCTGGCGGGCGGTGTTTGCCTGCCGGATCCCTGGCTGATCCATGTCTCCTTCGGCGATCTGGGTGCCTTTCCCAACAATGGTGTCAGCCAGCCCTTCGACAGCACGTCGGATGGTATCGTCACGGGGCAGGGTGCCAGCGTCGTCGTGCTACGGCGGTTGGAAGATGCGCTGCGCGACAATGACGTGATCCTTGCGGTCATTGAAAGTGTCGGCCTGTCCAATGACGGCACCGGTCAGCATATGCTTGTCCCCAATGCCGATGGCCAGCGGTTGGCCTATCAGCGCGCCTATGCCCGTACCGGCGTGCAGCCTGAAGAGATCGATTACGTTGAATGCCATGCCACCGGCACGCCGCTTGGCGACCGCACAGAGCTGACATCGCTGCAACGCTTTTTCGGCGCGGATAAGCAGCACTTCCCGCTAATCGGATCGGTCAAGGCCAATGTCGGCCATCTTCTGACCGTGGCAGGCATGAGCAGTTTGGCCAAGGTTATCCTGGCCATGCAGGAAGGCACCATTCCGGCGACGCCCGGCATTGGAAAACTGCAAAAAAGCATGGACGCGCCGGGCATGGAGCAGCGGCTGGTGGTCGAAAACCAGAGCTGGCCGACACAGGCTGGCAAGCGTCATGCGGCCATTTCTGCCTTCGGCTTTGGCGGTACCAATGCGCATATGATCGTCTCCGATGACCGGACGTTCTCAGGGCAACGGACGCAAGGAGATAATGGCGCTACAAAAATCCTCCAACCGCCGCCGCTGGAAATCCGGGGCATGGCCGCCCATTACGGCAATGCCGCCAGCCTCCAGGCCTTTGAAGCGGCGTCTTTCGGCGGGGAACCCGTCTGGGCGGAACCGTCCAGCCGCCGCTGGCGTGGCGCTACGGTGGCTGCCGATGCACCGCCTCAGGCTGCGATCAATGCCTATGATATCGATTTTCTGCGCAACCGCATTCCGCCAGCGGAAACCGAAGCCTTCAACGCCCAGCAGGGACTGGTGCTGAAGGTGGCCAATGAGGCGCTGTCCGATGCTGGCTATGGCCATATCGGCGAAAAGCGCTCCGCCCGCCCGGTGGCTGTGCTGGTGGTGCTGGAACTGGACCTGAGCGCCCATCTGCGCCGTGGCCGCACGCTGGTGCCGGATTGGATTGACCAGGCGCTGGCGGGCCAAGGTCTTCACCTCAGTGAGGATGAACGCCAAGGCCTGATCGATGCCTGCAAACGCGCTGTTCTGGGGCCGCTGCGCTCCACGGAAATCACCAGTTATATCGGCAATATCTGCGCCAGCCGCATCGCCTCGCAATGGAATTTCACCGGACCGGTCTTCACCCTGTCTGCCGGTATGCTGGGCGTTGCCTATGCCATTGAACAGGCCGGGTTGATGATTGCCGATGACAAGGCGGAAGCAGCGCTGATCGTCGCGGTTGATCTTAATGCCGGGCTGGAAGCCTATGCGCTGGAACAGGCCGGGACTCCTGGTGCGAATCCACAAACCGCCAAATCCTTAGGCGATGGTGCGGGCGCAATCCTGCTTGCTCCCGCCGGTTTGGGCGCAAGTGCTGCACCCTATGCGGTTCTCGATCACATCTCCATCCGTCATGTGGGCAAAGGTGAGGACAGTGCCGTCGCGGTGGCGCTGGCGACCATCGCCGATGGTCATCGTCTCGATCTGATCGACATGGCTGGGCAGATCGGCGGCGATGGTGTGGAACTGGCGGCGGTTGCCACCCATGCTCCCGGCGCCATTGTCTGCGGTGTTGAACATTTGAGCGGCCATTGCAAGGTTGCCCAGCCGATGGCGGCGTTGATCCGGGCGGCGCTATGCCTGTCGGGCCGCTATCTTCCGGCCACGCCACCGGCCTGGCTGAATGCGGCGGTGAACCAGCCTTTGACGGTCGCCGTCGCACAAGCCGGGCTTGGGCTTCTGGCCGAAAGCGTGCCGTGGACCCGCCAGGAACGAAGCCGTCCGCTTGTGGCTGGCGTGGGCGCTGCCGGACCGTTCGGCAGCTACGCCGCCTTCCGTCTCAGCGAAGCGGTGGTGGAAACCCTGCGCCAGCCGCAAGCGGATTATCCGCCCTTCCTGCCGGTCGCAGCCGAGAGCCGGGCAGCCCTGGTGGGTGTTCTGGGCACGGTCATCGCTGCTCTTGAACAGGGAACGCCATGGCAGGCATTGCAAACCGAAGCCTTGGCCAATCTTCGTGAAAAGCCCAGTGCACGGGTATTGGTTCTGTCCGGTCGAGACCCGGCGCAATTGCTGACCGAAGCGCGTCAGGCGCAGAAATTCCTGGGTGAAGGCCAAGGGGTGGAGTTCCAGACACCAGCGGGCAGCTATTTTACCGACCGGCCCCAGGGCGCAGAGGGCAAGATCGCCTTCATGTATCCCGGCGGTTTCAACAGCTATCCACATCTGGGACGTACATTGCTGCGTCGTTACCCGGACAGCCTGCGCGCTTTCGAGCAATTCGTTGATGATCCGGCAGCAACGCTCTGCCATGACCAGCTCTATCCGCGCCACAAGCCGGGTCAGGACGCGACTGTACGACTGATGCAGACCGAAGCCGGGATGCAGCAGGACATCGCGGCGATGATGAAAACCGGCGTCGGCTTTGCCCTGATGTATACCGCCTTGCTGCGGGACCAGTTCGGTGTGCAGGCTCATGGTGCGCTTGGCTATTCCATGGGCGAAGTGAGCATGTTGTTTGCCAATGGCATCTGGCCGATAGACCAGCATGGCTTGCGCAACGACCTGCCACTGTTCGAAACTTCGATTGGCGGTCCCCGTCAGGCGGTGCGCGACACATTCGGTATCGGACCTGAGGTCCGCGACAATCAGGTCTGGTCCAGCTATGTTCTGCTTGCTCCGGTGGAGACGGTGCGCGACGCGATTGCCCCCCGTGCCGATGTGTTCATCACCCATGTCAATGGCCCCAAGGAAGTGGTGATTGCCGGTCTGCCCGCAGCCGTGACGGCTGTGGTCAAACAATTGGATGGCTATTCCGCCTATCGCAGCCCGGTCTCGCATGTCCTGCATGTGCCGTTGCTGCAACGGGTGGCGCACCAGATTTCCTCCCTGCACGATCATCCGACCACAGCACCTCCGGACAATCTGCATCTTTATACCACCTCGACCTATGGGCGGATGACGGATTTCAGCCGCGAGGGCCTGTCCCGGACCATTACCGATGTGATGTGCTCCGAGGTGGATTTCGTTCGGCTGGTCGATATGGCCTATGACGATGGCTACCGGATCTTCATCGAATGCGGACCTTCGGCCACATGCAGTCGCTGGGTGAATTCGTGCCTCACAGGCCGGGATTATCTGTCAATCAATCTCAACCAGCGCGGGGCTGACGATGGGCGCAGCCTGCTTGCGGCTCTGGCCCGGCTGGTTTCTCACGGTGTCAGGGTCGATCTTACCAGCCTGGTGCCTGGGGTGAAGGCCGAGCGCTCCAAAACGGTCATCAGCCTGCAACCGGGTGGTGCCGCTCTGCGCGCAACTGCTAGTGAAACGGTCAGGCCGCTGGAAACCAAACCCGTTGTGGCGCTGCCATTCACGCCCAGCGCTGTAGCAAGGTCTATTGCTTGGGGACCGACGGCAGCCTTCATCCTCGAAGGCACCAGCCTGGTTCACGAATTGTTGGATGACGACACCCAAGACGACGACACCCAAGACGAAATCCAGCCGGACGATCAGCCAGCAAGACCAAGTCCCGGTCTTCCATCTCTTTCCCCGAAACCTATCGAAGCGGATCAACCATTCATGGCCAAGAATATTACCATCAGCCAGGATAAGTCTCAGCGGATCGCCCAGGCTGTCGAAGCCTTTTTGCAGCGCCAGCGCCTCGGCCATCAAACGTTCCTGCAAACCCAATCCGACCTCGTGCAGATCTGGCGTGAGCATGCCGGAAATGGGGCACATGGAAATGGGTCACACAGTGTACGGCCGGGTCAGCGTAGCCTGTCCCAACCGGCAACCATTGATGCCGCGCCTGCGGTGTTGGAGATCGAGGCACCTCAGCCTGTCGCCATTGCGCCTGCGCCAGTGCGCGTACCAGCACTTGTTGCCGTGGCCACCGCGCTGCCTGCCAGCGCCCGTGAAAAGCAGGAGAAGGGCTGGTTTCTGGATGAACAGGATCTGTTGACCTTTGCCAGCGGCAAGGTTGCCGATGCCTTGGGCGCGCAATTTGCGCCAATCGATGATTATCCGGTTCGGGTTCGTCTGCCAGCGCCGCCCTATTTCTTCGTGTCGCGCGTCACCAAGGTCGATGCAAAGTTCGGCGAATATAAGCCTTGCACGCTGACCACAGAATATGATGTTCCAGCCGACGCCTGGTATCTGATTGACGGCCAGATGCCTCCAGGCATCGCGGTGGAATCCGGTCAGTCCGATTTGTTGCTGGTCGCGCTGCTGGGCATTGATTTCAAGAACAAGGGTGTCCGCAAATACCGGCTGCTGGATGGGCGGTTGAGCTTTTACGGTCGCCTGCCGCAGGCGGGCAGCACGCTGCGCTTTGACATCACCATCGACCGGTTCGTCTGGCAGGGCGATGGCCTGCTGTTCTTCTTCCGCTATGACGGCTATGTCGATGGCGAACTGGCGCTGCAATTGCACAGCGGTTGCGCCGGTTTCTTCACCGAGGACGAGCTGAATGCTGGTGGCGGTGTGGTCATCAAGCAGCCTCCCGCAGCCCCGCTCACCCTTGTCAAACCCCTTCTGCCACGGGTGCGCGACACGCTGGAAAAATCCGATCTGGTGGCGCTGTCCGAGGGCCGGATCGGCGAGATCTTTGGCCCCGGTTCGCAGCATCTGGAAAGCGGCAGCTCCATTCGCCTGCCGCCCGAAATGCTGCTGATGATCGACCGCGTCACAGATATCGGCTCCTGGCAGGGCGAACATTATGTCATGGAGGCCGAGAAGAGCTTTGACGCCGATGGCTGGTATTATACCTCGCATTTTGTTGATGATCCGGTCCTGCCGGGCTCGCTGATTGCCGAAGGTGCAACCCAGCTTCTCAAGGTCTATCTGATCGCCAATGGCATGCATCAATGCTTTGCCGATGGGGTGTTTGAGCCGGTCACTCACCGCGAAATGCAGATCACGGTCCGCGGCCAGATCACCCCTGACGTGAAGAAGGTGCATTACAAGCTGTTCATTCAGGAAAGCGCTCTGCTGCCACGTCCCTATGTGATTGCCGATGTGCTGATCTATGACGAGCATGGCAAGCCGCTGGTGCGGGTGTCCAATCTCGGCTTGCAGGTGGTGGAAAAGCCCGGCGTTTCGGTTGAGCCGCGCTTTGGCGATCCGACCTGGTTCAGCGGACGCAAGACCAAGAGCGGTGAGAAGGTCGTGCTCAATGAAATGAGCATGCACCACGCCGCCAAGGGCGAATTGCGCATTGGTCTCGGCCCGGAATTCAACATTTATGGTGAGGAATTGCGCGCGCCGCATATTCCCAACGGCTGCTTCCAGTTTGTTGATCGCTGCCTGGAAACAACAGGCACGCGCGGCCAGCTGGTCCCCGGTGCCGTGATGGATACGGAATATGATGCCGCTGCCGACAGCTGGTATTTCCAGGAAAACAGCCATCCGCATATCCCGAATTTCGTGGTGCTGGAATCGGCGCTTCAGGCGGCCATTCTCAATGGCTATGCGCTGGGGCCAACCCTGAAATATCCCGATAAGGAATATTCGATACGCAATCTGGATGGCACGGCGGTCTATCTGTCCGACCCGGATGTGCGCGGCACGACGATCCGCCACAGCCAGAAACTGCTCAGCAATGCTATGGTGACGGATTCGATCTTGCAAAACTTCGACTTCAACCTGAAGGTCGATGGCCAGCCTTTCTATCAGGGCCAGTCTTCCTTCGGCTACTTCACCAAGCGGGCGCTGGAAAACCAGCTTGGCCTTGACCAGGGCAAACTCAGCAAGTTCTGGCTGGAGGAAAACAGCACGAAAGCCGAGGACATTGACCTTCTGAGCCCGGCCTCCGCCGATCTGTTCGCCGGCACAGCGGACAAGCCCCATTGGCGCTTGCCGCCCGGCCATCGGTTCCGGTTGCTGCATCAGGCCAGCCTGGTGCGCGAGGGTGGTAAATTCGGCCTCGGCTATGTCAAGGGCGAGCGGACGATTGATGCGGGCGAATGGTATTTCACCAACCATTTCCATCGCGACCCGGTCATGCCCGGATCACTGGGATTGGAGGCCATCCTGCAAGCCATGCAGCTCTTTGCCATCCGCACCGGTCTGGACGCGGGGATTGCCAATCCACGTTTCGGCATCGCGGTCGGCGTGCCGGTCAACTGGCGCTATCGCGGCCAATTGCTGCGCACTGACAAGCGCATGGGCCTGGAAGTGCATATCAAGGAAATCCGCCGCGAAGGCGAGGGTCTGGTGGTGATTGCCGATACCGATTTGTTCAATGATCGGCTGCGTATCTATGAGGCGCTGTCGATGAGCATTTCCATCAAACCGGCGTAATCCAAGGAGGATATGATGACAATCAATGCACGATTTGAAGACGCCTCCGCAACACCCGCTATTGTCTGGGATACCCCGTCAATCCGTCGGCAATTGCAGAAATTGGATCAACCTGGCTCCGTGGTCAGCGATGGCACCCGGCTTGGGGTGACCTCGGAACTGGAGCCGCTGGAAGCCGGTTTCAAAGTGGTCTGCCGCTATCCCGCCCTGGCGCCAAGTGCGCTGGGGGACCCGGATTTCCTGGCCCGCTACGATCTGCGCTTCCCCTATATGGCAGGCGCGATGGCCAATGGCATCGCTTCGCCGGACCTGGTCATTGCGCTGGCGCAGCAGGGTTTTCTGGCAAGTTATGGTGCGGGCGGTGTCCGGCTGGAACAGGTCGATCAGGCGCTGGCAAAGATTACCTCAGCGCTTCAGGGTGCGCCGTTTTCGGTCAATCTCATCCATAGCCCCAGCGAACCGGCCATGGAAAACGGCCTGATCGATATTCTGCTGCGCTACGGTGTCACCATTGTCGAAGCCTCCGCCTTCATGGGGCTGACGCCAGCACTGGTGCGCTACCGGGCGCTTGGCCTTCGCCGCCGCGACGATGGCAGCATCGATATCGGCCATCGGCTGATCGCCAAGGTCTCACGCTCGGAAGTGGCCTCGGTCTTTATGGAGCCAGCGCCGGAAAACATCTTGAAAAAGCTGCTGGCCCAAGGCGCGATCAGCGAGGAGCAGGCCGCGTTGGCTGCCCAGGTGCCGATTGCCGACGACATTACGGCTGAAGCCGATTCCGGTGGGCATACCGACCGCAGGCCGCTGGTCGTGCTGCTGCCGATCCTGCTGCGGCAGGCGCAGAAAGTGGCCGAGAAAAATGGCTATGCCAAGCCGATCCGCATCGGTGTCGGTGGTGGGCTTGGCTCTCCCAAGGCAATTGCCGCCGCCTTTGCAACGGGTGCCGCCTATGTGGTGACCGGGTCGGTCAATCAGGCCTGCCAGGAATCCGGCTCATCGCCTTCGGTGCGCGCCCTTCTGGCCAAATGCGGCTTTGCCGATACGACCATGGCACCGGCTGCTGATATGTTCGAGCTGGGGGTGGAGTTGCAGGTGTTGAAGCGTGGCACGCTGTTCGCCAGCCGCGCCAAGATGCTCTACGATCTCTATCGCCGCTATGACAGTCTGGATGCCCTGCCTGAACCAGTGGTGCAGGAACTGGAGCAGAAGCTGTTCAAGCAAAGCCTTGCCGATGTCTGGCGGATGACGGCGGATTATTTCATTGGCCGCGACCCCAAACAGGTCACGGAGGCAGAGGCCGATCCGAAGCGTAAGATGGCGCTGGTGTTTCGCGCCTATCTCGGCAAGGCATCCCATTGGGCCAATGCCGGGGAAGAAGGCCGCCAGATCGACTACCAGATCTGGAGCGGCCCGGCGATTGGTGACTTCAACGAATGGACGGCTGGCACCTATCTGGAACAGCCGGAGCGACGCTGCGTGGTGGATGTCGCCACTCATCTGTTACAGGGCGCGGCCTTTGAGACGCGGCTGCATTGGCTGGCCATGGCCGGTGTGCGCTTCCCCCATCCGATGTCCTATGAGATTGCGCCGCTATGACAACATCCGCCTTCTATCTCGACCGGTTGCGGACGCTGTTGGGTGATCCGCTTGAAGACGACCACCCCTTTTCCTTCGCCACTGCCGTGAAGGCCGATCTTGACGGCGATAGTCTTGACCTCCAGGCCACGGCGCTGGTCGAGTCCGGCTTTATCCGGCAGATCATTCCAGCCCATTGGAAGACGGGCGGGGAATTGGTGGATCTGGAAGCCGTGCTTGAAATGGCGCGCCTTCTGGCGGGCCGCAATCCATCGCTGATGCCCCGGCTGATGTATTCCATCGGGGCGATCACGGTGCTTGATCTGGCTGGCACCGAGGCGCAGCGCAAGATCCTGTCGGACTGGCTGCTTGCGGGCCACAGCGTTGCCCTTGCCGTCAACGAACCCGGCATTCGCAGCGATCTGATCAACAACCAGACAAAGGCGGACCGTCAGGGTGACTGGTATGTGATCAATGGCCGCAAATGGCTGGTCGGCCAGGCCGAAAAGGCGCGGGCCTTGATGGTCATGGCCAAGACGGGTGCAGGCGGACCGGCGGCCTTTTCGCTGTTTCTGATCGACCGGCAGCCGCAATGGGAATCCACCCTGCCGCATCCGCGCGCAGAGCTGTCCGGCATGCGCGGCATCGATGTTGCCGATGTCGATATCGATGTGGCCTGCGTCAATGTCGCAAACCGGGTGGGTGGCGAAGGCGAAGGCATCGAACTGGTGTTTCGCGCCGAATCCGTCATCAAGCTTCTGTCGATCGGTGCCATGCTCGGCCCCTGCGAAAGCGCCTTGCGGCTAACCTATGGGGAGATAGCCAAGCAGGCCAATGGCGGCCATCCGCACCAGCATTTCCTACTGGCCGGTGCCTATGCCGATTACCGGATCATGGATAGCGTTGCCAAGGCTGCGGCCCGCTTCGCGTCTTTCCGTCCGCAGCATTTTCCGGTGGCGGCGGCGGTCGCCAAACAGATCGCCCAGGAATTCAGCAGCCGGATTTTCACCAGCCTGATGGCAGCCCTGGGTGCTCGGTCGGTGCTGGCGCAGGAGCCGGTCTCGGCGATCCTTCAGAAATTGCGCCGTGACGGTGAAGTGGCGCAATATATGGATATCAATCCGCAGGTTAACCTCGGCATGTTGGCCAATCAATTGCCCAGTCTGACCAAGCGCCGCACCAAGCTGGAGCCGGGTCTTGCGGATGCGCTGTTTGCGCAATTGCAGGCGGAATTGTCACCATCGTCGCCTTGCCCGGCCATGGTGCTTGCCAAGGTGCCGATGCTGAACAGGGCAGGCGAGCCATTGACGGATCTGTTGCCCGGCCTTGCCGAGCGGTTTGCCAACGCGGCAACCGAGCAGGACCGTGCGGTGGTGGAGGCGCTGCATCAGGCTGAGGCACGCTTTGCCAGCCTGGAAGAGGGCATGGCGGAATTGCTGGCCCTGCGCCAGGGCGAACGGCCGGAAGCCGTCAATGCCGGGGCGCAATTTGCAAGGCTCTATGCCGTGTCCTGCTGCGCGCTATCGGCACTGGCTGAGGGTGGGGACGCGCTTCTGCCCTTCATGCTGCAACGCCTGCTGCTGGCCGGTGATCGCTATGCCTTCGGCGGAGAAGATCGGTTCTATCAGGCGGCTTGGCATCGTCTTGCAGAGGCGATGGGGGCTGGTGAAGACGTTTATGGTGATGAAAGACGGCACGCTGCGGTTTAGCAGCGGTCGATGATTTTTCACGTTTTTTCAGGTGGTCTCGACAGGGCCACGCAAGACATTTTGATCAGGAGTTTCAGATGCTATTTCCCGAGGTGAAGAAAAAAGGGTCTGCCGAGGTCCTGGCGACATTGCGGCAGCTGGATCTGGCCATGGGCGATCCGTGGGATACGGCAGCACCGGCCTCCTTCGCGCAGATCATGGCCGATGACGAAGCAGAGCGGTTCCCGGCCCGTCCCTATGATGCGCTGGTGGGCGAAAGCATCAGCCAATGGCTGGTGCCGGAAGGTGCTGGCGGCATGATGTTTTCCTATCCGGAATCCCTGCAAATGTACCGGGCCATTGCCCGCCGCGATATGACGCTGGCAACCATCGCCATCCTGCCGTTCATCGGCTATCTGGCGATTGTCACCTGCGGCACGGAAGAGCAGATCCGCGAATATGGACGCTTCGTCGCCTCCGGTGGCTCGATTTCCTGGGGGTTGAGCGAAGGCCGTCATGGTAGCGATCTTCTCACCAACGAGACCACGGCGATCAAGGATGGTGAGTTCTACCGCGTCAACGGCGAGAAATGGCCGATTGGTTTTGCCGACCGGGCCGGTGCGATGATTGTTCACGCCCGCACGGACGAGGCGATTTCGCCGGTCTCTCACACCATGCTGATCGTTGACCGCAGCCATCTTGAGCGCAAGAATTACCGGGTTCTGCCCAATGAGCGTCTTTACGGCGTGCGCGGTCTGCCGCTGGGCGGGGTGCGCTATGAAGATGCCAAGGTGCCGGTTGGTCAGGTGCTTGGCCGCGAAGGTGCCGGGCTGGAAGTGTCGCTGAAAAGCCAGCAATCCCTGCGGCTTGGCGTGGCTGCCATGTGCCTCGGCGCTGTCGATACCGGCTTGCGGCTGGCTTATGGCTTTGCTGCCAACCGAAGCCTCTATGGCAACCAGAAGGTGATCGAATTGCCGGTCAGCCGTCGCCAGATCGCCGATGCCTATGCTGATCTGATGATTTCGGAAATCATGGTCGCCTCTGCGACCCGGCTGGTGCATTGCCTGCCCCGCCAGCTTTTCCTCTATTCGTCGATTTCCAAGTATCTGGTGCCGAAGCGGCTGGAACAATCGCTGCAAAGCCTGGCAACAGTGATCGGCGCCCGCTTCTACATGCGTGATGGCTTCGGCCATGGCGTCTTCCAGAAGCTACTGCGTGATATCGGCATGACGGGCTTTGTCGATGGCAATAGCTATGTGAATATGCGCGTCGTCGGCAGCCAGATGGAACTGGCTCTTGGCAAGGCGCTGGCTGCTCATGAACAGCCGTTTGATGCAGCGCGCCGGGCGTTGCTGGATGATATCTACGATATCCGCCGTCCTGTGGGGCCGCCGCGCTGGAGCAAGCTCGGTCTGTCCGGCAATGGCGACGATATCAGCCTGGCTGGCCTTCCCGATGCGCTGCGCGAGTTGAAGCCGCTGGTGTCGGAGAGCGAATATGCGCTGGCATTGAGCGTGATGGATGAGGTCGTCAAGCTGGATCAGGCCCGGCGTGACGATCAGGCGAGACTTGGTCGCGGATTTTCCAACAGCGCCAATTTCTATGCATTGACGGACCGTTATTGCAGCCTGAATGCTGCCGCCTGCTGCATCCAGTTTGCTGTGGCCAATGCTGGTGGCATGCCTGGCTCACTGCCGGACGGATCGGGCTGGCTTGGCTATTGCCTGAAGCGGATCATGCACTGGATGTATCCGACCGAGTTCCTGCCAGAGCCGGAAGAGGTGTCCGGCCTGATTGAGGTGATCGGTGATCTCTATCAGTCTAACCGGGCCTTCTCGGTCTTCCCCTTCGAATATGCCGGAAGCCGTGAAAGCATGGAACAGGGCGGCAAGCTGCTGACCAATAGTTGATACGAGAAGACATTGATGAAGGCTGCTTGTGCGGCCTTCACCATGCCATCAGGCAAAAACGATTCGGGGAAAATAAAAGCTCACCACCCAGTTCGGCATATCGACCACTTCGCTGATCCTGAGATCGCCGCAGACCGAGCAAAGCAGATAGGCATCGACCGGGGCCATGCCGTGTTCGTCGGCGAGAAGATCGACCATCCGCATTACGGCCTCCCGGGCGCCGGTCATCAGGTCAGGGCCGATGCCGGTTGTCACTTCATAGCCCGCGCCGTCCAGATGCCGGGTGACGGGTTCGGTGACGGTAAAGCGCGGGCTTTGCAGGGTCATGCCCTTCACCAGATCCAGTGTCAATTCCACATCCATCCGGCTTTCGATAGCGGTGCCGCACACTTCGCCATCGCCCTGGGCGGCATGGGTATCGCCGACCGAGAACAATCCGCCCTCGACCTCAACCGGCAAATAAAGCGTCACGCCCGCGGAGAGATCGCGAATATCGAGATTGCCGCCAACCCGGCGCGGTGGCACGACCGAGTGCGGACCGGGGTCGGCTGGCGCAAGCCCGATGGTTCCGGCGAAGGGTTTCAGCGGCACCTTGCCGCCTGGGCCGTAAAGGGCAGGGGCCATGGACACCGCATCATAGTGCCAGACATGCAGGGCCGGGTCCTTGAACTGATCGGCCAGCAGGCCGAAGCCTGGAATATTTGCGGTCCAGCCGAGGCCGGAGGGATGAAACTTGCGGATCGAGACCTTGATGACATCGCCGGGCATGGCGCCCTCGATATAAACCGGGCCGGACACCGGGTTGATCCCGGCGAAATCCAGGGTCGCAAGGCTCGCAGGAGTTGCATTTGCGTCGAGCTGCCCGCCGGAGGCATCCATGCATTCAAAGAGGATTGTTTCGCCGGGTTTTGCGACCAGCGCCGGTTTGAAATCCTTGTCCCAGCCAAAGTGATGCTGGGCGCGGTGGATGGTGTGGGTGCAGGCGATGCACATGGCAGGCTCCCTTTTCTTCAATCCAGCGGAAAATGACAGGCGACCTTGCGCTCTGTCGAGACAGGCGTCAGCGGTGGCCGCAGGTCGCGGCAGATATCCTTCGCATAAGGACAGCGGGTGGAAAACTTGCAGCCGCTTGGTGGGTTGAGCGGGCTTGGAATTTCGCCAGTCAGCAGGATGCGTTCGCGCTTGTCACGCTTATGTGGCTGCGGAATGGCAGAGAGCAGCGCCTGGGTATAGGGATGGCTGGGATTGGCATAGAGTGCATCCGTTTCGCCGATTTCGACGATGGAGCCGAGATACATCACCGCCACCCGCGTTGAGACCTGCCGCACCACGGCCAGATCATGGGCAATGAACACATAGGTGAGGTCGAGCTTTTCGCGCAAATCGCTGAACAGGTTGACGATCTGCGCCTGCACCGACACATCGAGCGCCGAGACCGGCTCGTCGGCGACAATCATCTTCGGCTCGACCGCCAAGGCCCGGGCAACGCCGATCCGCTGGCGCTGGCCGCCGGAAAACTCATGCGGATAGCGATCCAGATACTCGCGCCGGAGCCCGACGAGATCCATCAGCTCGGCCAACCGGTCCTCGATCGCGGCGCCCTCGCGGATCTTGTGAACCTTCAGCACTTCGCTCAGCACATCGCGCACCTTGCGGCGCGGATTGAGCGAGGCGGAGGGGTCCTGGAAAATCATCTGCATCTTGCGCCGCACCGATTTCAGCGCCTTGCCGTCCACCTTGGTAATGTCCTGTCCGTCAAACGTCAGCGAGCCGCCGCTGACATCGTAAAGGCGTGTCAGACAGCGTCCGAGCGTCGATTTTCCGGAGCCGGATTCTCCGACAAGCCCAAGGGTTTCGGTGGGATAGACATCGAGGCTGATGCCTTCGACGGCGCGCAGCAGTTTGCCGGAGCCGGGACGCATGGTCTTACCGACAGTGAAACTCTTGGTGAGATCCTGCGTCGAGAGCAGGGGCGTGGTGTGAGATGTCTCGCTCATGCCAGGGTCTCCAGCGGCAGGATGTCTTGGCGAAGGGCCTCACGCTCCGGCCCGTCCAGCACGCAGAGTGCCGAATGCTCTCCCATGCGCCGCAATGGCGGATGTGCTGCGCAGTCCTCCCGCGCAAACATACAGCGCGGTGCAAAACCGCAGCCCTCCGTCAGGCTGTCTGGCGTGGGGGGCATGCCGGGAATGGATTTCAAGCGCTTCAGGCGTGGCCCTGTCAAAGGCGGGATCGAGGCCATCAGGCCCCAGCTATAGGGATGCATCGGTGTCGAGAAGATCTGGTCGGTCGTGCCGCGTTCAACAATGCGGCCCGCATACATCACCGCCACCCGGTCAGCGACTTCTGCGACCACGCCCATGTCATGGGTGATGAGAATGATGGCCGAGCCGAAATCCTTGCGCAAACGGATCAACAGGTCGAGCACCTGCGCCTGCACCGTCACGTCCAGCGCCGTCGTCGGCTCGTCGGCCACCAGCAGCGCCGGGCTACAGGAGAGCGCCATGGCGATGACGACACGCTGGCGCATGCCGCCGGAAAGCTGATGCGGATAGCGGTCCACCGCTTCACCTGGATTGGACAGGCCGACTTCACCCAACAGTTCGATGGCCCGCAGCCGTGCCGCCCGTGCCGAGATCGGCTCATGGGCGCGGATCTGTTCGGCGATCTGCCAGCCCACTGATTTCACCGGGTTCAGTGCCGTCATCGGGTCCTGGGAAATCAGGCCGATCTGCTTGCCGCGAATGCGCCGCATCTGGCTTGCCGACATTTCCAGAATGCGCTGGCCGCGAAAGGTGACGGTGCCGTCCACCCGCGTGGTCTTGCGGTCATGCAGGCCGAGCAGTGACAAGAGGGTCACTGATTTGCCGGAGCCGGATTCGCCGACAACAGACAGGATTTCGCCTTCGCGCACGCTAAAGGACACGTCGCGCACCGCCCGCACATAGCCGCGATCAGTGGCGAAGGAGACGCTGAGGCCGTTGACATCAAGCAATAGGGGTTTTTCGGTCTGGGTCATTTTCAGCTTCCCCGCACGCGCGGATCGATCAGCACATAGACGACATCAACAAGGGCATTGGCGATGACGACGAAGAACGAGGCGTAGATCACAGTGCCAAGGATCATCGGCAGATCGAGATTGAGCAGGGCCTGATAGGTCAGGCGCCCGACGCCGTTCAGCCCGAACACCACTTCCGTCAGCAGCGCCGAGCCACCGACCAGCGCACCAAAATCCAGCCCGAACATGGTGACGAACGGAATGAGCGAGGTACGCAGCGCATGGTGCAGCATGACCCGCGATGGGCTGAGACCCTTGGCGCGGGCGGTGCGGATGAAATCCTCCTGATAGGATTCGACCAGTGTGGCCCGCAGCACCCGGCCATAGATGCCGATATAAAGTGCTGCCAAGGTACACCATGGGATGATCAGCGTCTTGAACCAGCCAGCTGGGTCGGTGAAAAACGGCTTGTAGCCAAGCGATGGTACCCATGAGAAGAAGATCGTGTCGTGGAAGCGGTTCTGGGAGATCAGGTTCATCACCTCGCCCAACCAGTAGACCGGCATGGAAACACCGATCAGTGCCAGCACCATCAGCCCGCGATCCAGCGCGGTGTCCCGCGCCATGGCGGCAATCACCCCGACCGCGATCCCGCCGATCACCCAGAGCACGGCGGCGCCGAACACCAGCGATAGGGTCACGGGGGCGGCCGCCGTCACTTCCGGCACCACCTTCATGCCGCGATTGACGAAGGATGCGAGATCCTGGGTGATGAACAGCCGTTTCATCATGATGCCGTATTGCACCGGCAGCGGTCGGTCGAAGCCGAATTCCTTGCGGATTGCCTGGACGGTTTCCGGCGAGGCATTGCGTCCGGCAATACGGGCGGCAGGATCAGCGCCCGGCGTGGCGAAAAAGATCAGGAAGACCAGCGCCGAAATGCCGAACAACACGAAGATCATCTGGGCGAAACGTTGAATGAGGGCGTAAATCATCGGGGGCTCCTCAAATCACTTTGGTGCGCGGGTCGAGTGCATCGCGCACGCTGTCACCCAGCACGTTGAGCGCCAGCACGCAGAGCACAATGGCAATGCCCGGCGCCAGGGCCACCAGCGGGCGGGTGTAAAGCAGCCCCTGGCCATCCTGGATGATTGTTCCCCAGCTGGCATCCGGGGCCTGCACGCCGATGGAGAGGAAGGACAGCGAGGATTCGGTGATAATGTTCAGCGCCATCATCAGCGGAATGAAGACGATCAGTGTGGTCGAGACATTCGGCAAGATGTCCTTGATCAGGATGCGCCATTTGGGAATGCCAAGACCGATGGCTGCCAGCACGAATTCGCTGTTTTTGAGCGAAAGCACCCGCCCGCGCACCGGACGCGCCACGTAAGGCACGTAGATAATGCCGATAATGCCGATGGGCAGCAGCAGGCTGCTGGAATTGATCTCGATGGGGCCGATGGTAATGCCTTGCGAAATCAGCACGATGGACAGCGAAATCGCCAGAAGATAGACCGGGAAGGCCCAGAGAATATCGAGAATGCGCGACAGAACCATATCGGTGACGCCGCCGAAGAAGCCAGCCGAAATCCCGACGATTGCGGCCAGCACCAGACAGATCAAGGTTGACGATGCCGATATCAGCAGCGAATTGCGCCCGCCATAGAGCAGGCGGGCAGCAACATCGCGGCCCTGACTATCGGCACCCAGAAAATACGGCCCTTTGAGGGTTGGCCCGATGGGGGTAACGCCCAGGCCAAGGCCTTCGGTAGATGCCTGCATAACCTTCACCCGCTGACCGTCGATTGTCACCCTGCCGCTGAGATTGGAGCGGAATGGGTCGGTGCCCGATACCATCGAGGCATAGAGCGGGGCGGCGAGGCTGGAGGCGATGATGACCAGCAGCACAAAGGCCGCTGCGATCGCTGATCGGTCGCCACGCAGCAAACGCCACGCCCGCCGCCATGGTCCGGCGCCACCGGCTTTTCTGGGGGCCTGCGGTTCAGGCTCTCGATTGGATTGGGCATGGCTGGCCATGCCTTCCGACACATCGTTCATCTGCGCTTCTCTTCAAGCTCGGTCATGGAGGAAATGGAGGGGAGGAGGCTTTTTAGGTAAAAGACTTCTCCCCACCCTCCCCAACGAGGGGAGGGTGGGCAGGGCTTTTTACGCCTCGCCCCTGATGTACCAGCTTATTTCACCCAGGATTGCGAGATCACCCAGCGGTTCTGCTTGTTGAACAGGTAGTTGCCCAGCCGCGCCGAAGTGAAGTTGACGCTCTTTGGCGTGAACAGAGGTGCAAGCGGTGCCTGTTCCATGAAGGCTTTGTCGATCTTGGCCCAATTGGCGTCAGCGGCTTTTGGGTCCTTGATGGAGAGGGCCATCGTGTCCTGCATCTGCTTGTCCAATTCCTTGTTGCAGTAACCGGCGATATTGATGGAGGCATCGCTGCCCGGATGAATGCTGTCGCAGGACAGCAGCACGTTGATGAAGTCCGAGGCTGCCGGATAATCCATGTACCACTGCGTGACGCTGATCTGGACGTTGTTGTTGGTGTTCTGAATATAGGTGAACTCGATATTCGGCGAGATTGCCTTCAGCGAAGCGTCATAGCCAAGCTCGTTCAACAGGCTCTGCACATAGGTGCCAATGCCGCGACCAACGGCATTATCCTCGGCAATGATCGTTACCTTCTGGCCAGCCGTGCCGCTTTCCTTGATCAGTGCCTTGGCCTTGTCCATATCCGGCTCGCTCCAGCTTTCGCCGGGGTTCTTGGTGTAAAGGCAATTGGGAGCATAGCCGGGGAAATCCGGCGGCAGGATCTGGCAGGTCGGGGAGGCCAGTGCATCGCCGCCAAACAGGCCAACCAGCGCGTCGCGGTCGAGCGCATAGTTTACCGCCTGACGCACCTTGATATTGTTGAACGGTGCCAGATTGGTGTTCATCGGTAGGTACCAGAAGGCGGCCAGCGGATCGATATGCATCTGCTTGGCATATTTCGAGCCCAGTTCCGGCAGACGGTCGGCGGGCGGCGTGTCGAACATCCAGTCGACCTGACCGTTCTGGATGGCGTTGATCGTGGCTTCCTCGGTCATGCCGAACTGGTAGACGATTTCGTCGGCATAGCCATCCGGCTGGGCATCGACGCTCCATTCCTTGAAATGCGGATTGCGCTTCAGCACCATTTTTTCATTCGGGTTGTAGCTGGCAATCATATAGGGGCCGGTGGCAGGCAGGGCCGTCGTGCCTGCGTCCTTGGCGGGTGTATCGGCTGGCAGGATGCTGGCATGCGGCACGGCCATCTTGTCGAAGAATTCCGAATCCGCCTGGGTCAGGTGTATGGTCACGGTGCCAGCCGCATCATCGGCAATCACGCCACCTTCAAGCGTGCAGTTTGCCGCATCGGCAATGCATTTGTCGGCGCCGACAATGCCGTTGTAAAAACTGCCAGTGGTCGGACCATTGACCTTGAAGATACGCTGGAAGGAGGCGACCACATCCGATGGCTTCAACTCCTGCCCGGTCGAGAACATGATGCCCTTGCGGATCTTGAACACATAGGTCTTGCCATCGTCCTGCGGCTCGGGAATGGCTTCGGCTACATCAGGCACGATCTTGAAGCCCTCGGTGCCGGCGGCCTGCTTGAACTTGACCAAGCCGTCATTGGTCATCTGCAAAACCTGCCAGTATTGGCCGGTATAGTTGATGGCGGGGTCGATGGTGCCCGCCGCCGAAACGGCGGCCAGCACCATGGTGCCGCCGCGATGCTGGGCCATCAGCGCCGCCCGGTCCTGCGCATAGGATAGGCCGGTAAGTGCTGTCTGGGCGAGAAGGCAGGTTGCGAGAAATGTGCCTGCCTTGCAGGACAAGGTGCTGGTCAATCTGGTCATGGAGTTCATTCCCTCTGGTTCTTCTTGGGTTGTGTTCATTCTGGCGGCTCTTGTCGGGGCCGTTATCAGGGCGCTTTCTGGTCAAGGAAGGTGCTGACCTCCGCCATGCAGGCGTCGCGCTCTTCCACATGCGGCATGTGACTGGACTGTTCGAAAATCCGCCAGCGCACATCTGGGATCTCATCGGCGAAGGGCTGCACGCAGGCTTCTGTTGCCTCGTCGAACCGGCCGGAAATCAGCAATGTCGGGACAGTGATGGTCGAGAGCCTGCCCTCGATTGTCCAGTCCTTCATGGTGCCGATGACGTGGAATTCATTGGGGCCGTTCATGGTGTGATAAACGGTCGGATCGGCGGCAATCGCATCAAAGTTACGCTGCACTTCTGCTGGCATCGGCACGACGCGGCAGACATGGCGCTGGTTGAAGACATCGGTTGCCTTCATATAGTCTTCGCTGTCGGTGGTTTCCGCCTGTTCGTGCGCCAGCAATGTCGCCTGCACGTCAGCAGGCAACGCTTCACGCAGCCGATTTGCTTCCGAAACCCAGGTGCGCAGCGAGGCGGGGGAATTGGCGATCACCAGGGCTTTCAGTCCTTCGGGCTGGTCCACGGCAAATTCAGCGCCGAGCATGCCGCCCCAGGATTGACCGAGCAGGCAATAGGCGCTGCGAATGCCCAGATGGTCGATCAGGTTGTGCAGTTCCGCCTTGAAAAACGCCACCGTCCAGAAGTCGCCGCCCTTGTCGGGCAGATGGGTGGATTTGCCATTGCCGACCTGATCGTAATGAATGACGGCGCGGCCCGTTGCGGCGATGTCCTTGAAACTATCGACATAGTCATGGGTGCAGCCAGGACCGCCATGGGCCACGATCAGCGGCGGCTTGCCGGAGGTGATATCGCCGGTCACCCGGTACCAAGTCTGATACTCGCCGTAAGGGGCGAAACCTTCAATACTCGACACGCAAAAACTCCTTATGGACTGCAATTCTGTTTCAGTTGGATTTCGGGATCGGGAACTCGCCGATATGCCGGTCATTGCGGCAGATGGCCTCGGCGGCATCCTCGATGGTCATGCCCCAGTCCATCGCCACCATGCGCAATCTGCGCCAGGCCTCAGCCTCGGTGCAGGCACCCTGCCGCAGCAATTCCAGTACGGCATGCACCACGACCGGCCTTTGGCGGACGCGGTTTTCCAGGCTGCGGATGTCATCGGCCTGGCTGCGGGCTGCCTGATAGGCGTGGGCGGCAATCAACAGGGCGCTATAGGCGCCGGTGGAGCCGACCGGTTTTAGGAGATGGGCATTGGAGCCTTGCGATAACGCCCATTCGATCCGCCCCGGGGTTTCCGAGCCGATCAGCGCAATCATCGGCATCGGCGCAAAGCCGGCTGGCCAGGGAAATTGACCATCATGGCCCATATCAGCATCGAAAAACACGATATCGGCCCCGGCATGGCTCTCGTCCAGTTGGGGCCAGGCAACCGTCACCCGGATATGCAGGAGTTCGAGCTGGCGTTGCAGCGCATCGACGGAAGGATGCGGGCGATGCAGGATGATTGCATGCCAATTGGCTAGCAGAGGACGTTCGGGCCGCTTCATTTGATCACCTTCAGCGATGGTGACGTCTGGGGTTTAGGCGCGGGTGGAGTGTCTTCCATTCGCTTTGGCTGGCTGCGCACCAGATAGGGATCAGCCTCGATGGGAACCGCCGCACTCTGGAACACCGTGAAAGAACCATCGTGGTCCGAAAGTGCAATATGCGGACGAAGTGCTGCGTGCTGGGTGCGGGGGTCGATTTTCAATGGCCCAAGCGGGGTGCGAAACAGCCGGTTCGTGGCGGCATGGCGCACGGCCTCCGGCATGTCGCTGCCCACATCGGCCATCGCCTGTGCCAGAACCATGACAGCGGTATAGGCGGAAACGAAAGGTGTCGTCAGGCGGCGGTCCTGACCGTGCCGCCGTGCGATTCCTGCCTTGAACTTCTGATTTTCCGCGCTCTCCAGCCCCTGGAAATAAACAGATGTGGTGATATGGCCAATCCGTGCGGATGGCTCCAGAACGGCGAGATCGGTTTCGCAGAGATTGCAGGCGGTGACCGGACAGTTTTCAGGGCCAAAAGCGGGATCTTCGCGCCGCAGGGCATCATAGGCGGCCAGAAAGGCGGCAGCCGATTGGCCGACGAGATTGCTCAGGATGAAATCGGGCCGCTTCAGGCGGATTTCGGCAATCAGGTGATCGACCTGGGTCGAGCCGAGCGGCATATAACGATCCGCGACGACCTGGCCGCCGCTGGCCTCGGTCAGTTCCCGGGCGATGCGGCTGACTTCCCAGCCCCAGATATAATTGGACCCGACAATGAAAGGCCGCCGCCCGAACCGTGGCAGGATATGCGCAAACAGCGGCAGAAGGTGCTGGTTGGGGCAGGCGCCCAGATAAAGCGCACTGTCGCTGGCTTCATAGCCCTCATAAGGAAAGGCATACCAGAGCAGGGCGCCGGACCGTTCGACCACCGGCAGGATTTCCTTGCGGCTCCAGGAGGTGATGGCGCCGATGATATGTTTGCAGCCGTCGTCGCGGGTTGCCGCTTCCGCCATCAATCCATAGCGCTCGGCATTGCCACCGGGATCGGCCAGTTTTGCCTCTATTTGAACAGCAGATGCCGCATCTGTATTGATCTGCGCAATGGCCGCCATCGCCCCATCCACTGCTTCCCGACCAAGTGCCGCATAAGGCCCGGTGGTCGAGAACAGGATCGAAATCGGAACGGTCATCCTTGTCATGCAGTCTCTCTGGTCATGCGATTTTCTCTGACAGTCAAAATCGCACATAAAAAAAGCCCCGGCCCGTCCGTGAAGACGAGTGGCGGGGCGTGTTTGCCTGCGGCATCAAAGCCATGTGTTCGGCGGCCAGGACAATAAACGGTGTCCAGTCGCCAGTTTGCCCCTAAATCCGTGTGGACTATCGGAAGCTCACTTGCAGGCTATGCCCGGATTAAAATATAGTCAACAGAAATTTTCGCCCATTTAATAGGCTTTAATGGTTGCGCGCTTGTGTCTTCTGCAACGAGCACGCTTAACGGAGTGACAGGGCCAATATGGGAAAACATCACCCCAGGCGGGACTTGGAAGGCGTGGAGAAATCTGGCAATTCTGCTGGGGTGGGGATGAACGGGCATGCAGATAAAAGCACTGATCTATTTCGATGAACTGGTGCGAACCCGCTCGATGCGGGCCGCTGCCGAGCGTCTGAATGTGCAGCCGACCGCCTTTGCCCGCCAGATCGATCAATTGGAGCATTATTTCGGCACGGTGCTGATCGAGCGGTCGAGCCGGGGCATCCAGTTGACGGCGGCGGGCGAGTTGCTTGCGGCAAGAGCGGGCAAGACATTGCGGGAGTTGAACCATGTTCACCAGTTGATCGACGATCTCCAGGGCTTGAAGCGCGGCCACGTCAATATCCACGCAAACGGTGCGACGGTTGCCAATCTGCTGGCACCGGCTCTGGCTGATTTCAGCCTGGTCTATCCCAATATCCGGTTTTCGGTGACGATTGCCAGCGCCGGACAGGCGATGGAGGCCTTATCGAGTGCCAAGGCGGACATGGCTGTTACCCTGTTTTCCGAGCCTGATCCGGGCATACGGGTGCGAGCACGGGCGCAAATCATTTATGATGTCATCGCCGCCAGCCATCATCCGGCGGCACGGATGACGGAGATGTCTATAACGGATCTTGCCCGCTTTCCGCTGGCGGTGCCGGACGGGTCTTATGGCGCTCGCCGGGCCTTCGATGCCTGGTTTTCCAAGGCCGGTCTGGAGCTTGATCCGGTCTTTGTGACGGGATCGCTGGAAATGCAGCGGGAACTGGTCTTGCGCGGTGCCGCCTTGACGCTGCTGCCAGCCCAGACGGTGGCGCGAGAACGCCGGTCCGGCGAACTGGTGATTATCCCGATTGCCGGTGGGACGGGCATCCGCACACCCATCGATCTGTGCGTCGCCGGTGACCGGCAATTGTCGTTTGCCGCTTCAAAGCTGGTGGATGCGGTTGAGCGGTTCATGCGCGAGCAGATGGGGAAATGAAGATATGCGTGTAGCGTTTTGCGCTCCACGCAGAACACAAAAAACTGCATTGTGTGGTTGCTTGCGAAATGACAGTATTTTCGGCAATGACGCCACCCGTGGTAAACACGGAAAAACGAGCGTTCACGAAGGGGAATTTGACGATGGTTCATGCACGCTTTTTCAAGCCGGGCACTTTGCGTCGCATCGCGCTGATGACGCTGGCGGCGACAGTCTCGCTTGTCGGCCCCGGCCTGGCGACGGCGGCCCAGAGGACGCTGACACTCGGCATGAATATCGAGCCGACCGGGCTTGATCCGACGGTGGCAGCCCCTGTGGCCATCGGCCAGGTGACCTGGCAGAATATTTTTGAAGGGCTGGTTGCCATCGACCGTGACGGAAAGATCGTGCCGCAGCTGGCGAAAAGCTGGGAAATTTCACCCGACGGTCTCACCTACACATTCAAGCTCCAGGAGGGCGTGACCTTTCACGATGGTGAGGCGTTTGATTCCTCCGTGGCGAAATTCACGCTCGACAGGGCGAGAGGCCCGGACTCGGTCAATGGCCAGAAACGGTTTTTCAGCGCCATCGACAGTATCGAGACGCCGGACAAGGCAACGCTGGTCTTGAAACTGAAGGAACCGGCGGGCTCGCTGCTCTACTGGCTGGGCTGGCCCGCCTCCGTGATGGTGGCGCCGAAAAGTGCCGCTGATGACAAGACCAATCCCATCGGCACAGGCCCGTTCAAATTCGTCAGCTGGACCAAGGGCGACCGGGTCGAGCTTGCCGCCAACCCTGATTACTGGAACAAGCAGGTGAAGCTTGGCCTCGACAAGGTGGTGTTCCGCTTCATTCCCGATGCCCAGGCCCAGGCGGCGGCGCTGAAATCCGGCGGCATCGATGCCTTTCCGGAGTTCAGCGCGCCGGAACTGATGGACAGTTTCAAGGACGACGCCAAGCTTGCGACTGTGGTCGGCAATACCGAGCTGAAGGTCGTGGCGGGCATGAACAACACCCGCAAGCCGTTCAACGACAAGCGTGTGCGCCAGGCGCTGATGATGGCGATTGATCGCTCGACGCTGGTGGAAGGCGCCTGGTCCGGCTATGGCACTGTGATCGGCAGCCATTATACGCCGAACGATCCAGGCTATATCGATACCACCAAGGTCCTGCCCTATAACCCGGAAAAGGCCAAGGCGCTTCTGGAGGAGGCTGGCTATCCAAACGGGTTCAGCTTCACCATCAAGACCCCGCAAATGACCTATGCGCCGCGCAGCGCCGAAATCATGCAGGCCATGCTGGCTGAAATTGGCGTGACGATGACGATAGAGCCCACCGAGTTTCCGGGAAAATGGGTGTCGGACGTGTTCAAGGCTACGGACTATGACATGACCATCGTTGCTCACGCCGAGCCAATGGATATCGATATCTATGCCCGCGACCCCTATTATTTCAACTATAAGAACCCGGTTTTCAACGAGACGATCAAGAAAATCCAGGCCACATCCGATCCGGCGGCCCAGGCCAAGCTCTACGGTCAGGCGCAACAGATCCTGGCGGAGGACGTACCCGCCCTCTATCTGTTCGTCATGCCGAAGCTTGGTGTGTGGAACAAGAAAATCAAGGGCTTGTGGGAAAACGAACCGATCCCAGCCAATGTTTTGTCACAGGTGTATTGGGAGGATTGATCCTGATCGGCGATGACCTGAAACGGCCATCGCCTCCCGATGCAAGAGCACGTGAGATTGACTGTTTCGTCCTTGCACGGAGCCGGTCCCCAAAAATCCGTGCGGAAGGAAAACCAGAAATGCTTGCCCTTATTCTCAGGCGGCTTGGCGGCCTTGTCCTGACACTGGCTGCCGTGTCCATCCTGATCTTTGTTTTGATGGATGTGTTACCTGGCGACCCCGCCGCCGTCATGTTAGGCACCTCGGCAAGCCCCGATACGCTGGCGGCGTTGCGCCATGAGCTTGGCCTCGATCAACCGCTGGCGATCCGCTATCTGCACTGGCTGGCAGGTGCCGTGACGGGGGATTTGGGTCAGTCCTATACCTACGGCGTGCCGGTGGCTGGCCTGATCGCGGAGCGCCTCACCGTTACGCTGCCTTTGGCGGTGATGGCGATCCTTCTGTCCATGGCAATCGCCATCCCGATGGGTGTGGCCTCGGCCTCCCGACGTAATAGCGGCTTTGATTATGCGGCTGGCTTTCTGTCGCAACTGTTCATCGCTGTTCCGGGTTTCTGGGTTGGTCTGCTGCTGGTGCTCGGCTTCTCCATAGGGCTTGGCTGGATGCCAGCTGGTGGCTTTGCCGGGTGGCAGGCAGGGATCGGCCCGGCACTGCTGTCGCTGACCCTGCCGGCCATAGCGCTGGCGTTGCCGCAGGCAGGCGTATTGACCCGCGTCACCCGCTCGGCGGTGCTTGACGTGATGAACGAGGATTTCGTCCGCACCGCCCGCGCCAAGGGCCTGACCCGGCGCGCAGCTTTGTGGCGTCATGCGGTACCGAATGCGCTGGTGCCTGTCATGACCATTCTTGGCCTGCAATTCACCTTCCTGATCGCCGGGGCCATCCTGATTGAAAATGTCTTCAACCTGCCGGGTCTGGGGCGGCTTGCCTATCAGGCGCTGAACCAGCGCGACATCATCGTCATGCAGGATGTTGTCCTGTTCTTTGCGGGCCTGGTCATCATCATGAATTTCCTTGTCGATCTCTCTTATCTCGTGCTGGACCCAAGATTGCGAGGCAGGGGCAAATGACCACAACCGTGACAACCTCAAAGCCGTCTACTAGGCGGCTCACCCGTCTTTTTCTCCGCCCGACTTTGCTGATCGGCGGGCTGATTATCACCCTGCTGGTGGCGATTGCCCTGCTGTCGCTAGTCTGGACACCGTTGCCGCCGACCCGGATGCAGATCGTCTACAAGCTGAAGCCGCCGCTGGTGCATGGCCTGCTGGGAACCGACCAACTGGGCCGCGACCTGACCTCGATGCTGATGGTCGGGGCCTGGAATTCCCTGTCGACAGCCATGGCGGCTGTGGTGCTTGGCGCAGGCGTCGGCACGCTGTTCGGCGTCACGGTTGCGGCGCGGCGCGGCATGGTCGAGGCGCTGACCATGCGGATCAATGATGTGATCTTCGCCATTCCGCCGATCCTGTCGGCTATGATGCTCGGCGCGCTGCTCGGCACAGGGCGGTTTACCGCCATTATCGCCATCGCCGTGTTCATGGTGCCGGTTTTTGCCCGCGTTACCGCCAGTGCGGCCCTCCAGGTCTGGTCGCGGGATTATGTGCTGGCGGCGCGCGCCGCAGGCAAGGGGCAGGTGCTGATCACCATCGAACATGTCCTGCCCAATATTGCCAGCCAGATCATCGTGCAGATCGCCATCCAGCTGGGCCTGGCCATTCTGACCGAGGCGGGCTTGAGCTTTCTTGGTCTCGGCATGCCGCCACCGGCGCCGACCTGGGGGCGGATGCTGGCCGACTCCCAGACCTATCTGGCTGCCGCACCTTGGCTTGCCATCCTGCCGGGCCTTGCCATTGCGCTTACTGTGCTTGGCTTCAATATGCTGGGCGATGGGCTGCGCGATCTTCTCGACCCGCGTGAAAAGGGGCGTTCATGAGCGAGAAACCGTTGCTCTCCATTCGCGACCTGTCCATTTCGGTGGATCTCCCTGATGGCCGTTCCATGCCCATTATCGAGGATCTGAGTTTTGATCTGCGAGCTGGCGAAACGCTTGGCATTGTCGGTGAAAGCGGCTCTGGAAAATCACTGGCATCGCTGGCAATTATCGGCCTCTTGCCCCGCGTTGCGCGACCGACTGGCCAGATCCTGCTGGACGGAGAGGACCTGTTGAGCGCCAGCGAAGACCGGCTGTGCAAGATCCGTGGCAACCGGATCGGCATGATTTTTCAAGAGCCGCTGACGGCACTCAATCCGGCGATGACCATTGGCGACCAGATCGCCGAAGGCTTGGTCTGGCATCATGGTCTCAGCTGGCGGCAGGCGCGCCGCGAGGCGGTGGAGCTTCTCGATCAGGTCCGCATTCCCGACGCAAAACGCCGGGCCGGGACCTATCCGCATGAAATGTCGGGCGGCCAGCGCCAGCGCGTCGGCATCGCCATCGCACTGGCCTTGAAACCGGCGCTGATGATCGCCGACGAGCCGACGACGGCGCTTGATGTGACGGTCCAGGCCGAAGTGCTCGATATTCTCGATGATCTGGTGCGCGAATACCGGATGGCGCTGATCCTCGTCAGCCATGATCTCGGCGTCATTGCCCGCATGTGTGATCGCACGCTGGTTCTCTATGCTGGAAGGCAGATGGAGGAAGGCCCAACCCGCGCTGTTCTGACCTCTCCGCTCAATCCCTATACGCGCGGCCTGTTGTCTGCCGTGCCTAAGCGGGTGCCTGGAAAGGACGGCGAGGAAGGCAGGCTTGCCACCATTCCCGGCACCGTTCCCGGGTTTGCGCAGCTGCCGGAAGGTTGCTTTTTTTCCGACCGCTGTCCTGAGGTGGTGACGGAGTGCCGTCGCACCGCGCCGGGCTGGTCGAGGCAGGGCGAGGATCGCGGTGTGCGCTGTCTGCGCGCTGAGCAAGGGGAGATCCGCTGATGACCGACACCAGCCTTCTCGATATCCGCATGCTTGCCCGCGACTATACCAGCCGTCCGCTGTTCGGAAAGCCGCATACCACCCGGGCGCTGGACGAGGTGTCGCTGACGGTTGGGCGCGGCGAAATCTATGGCATTGTCGGCGAAAGCGGCTGCGGAAAATCCACCCTTGCCCGGCTGGTGATGGCGCTTGACCGTCCAACGTCGGGCCATGTCCTGTTTGACGGCGACGATCTGTTCTCACTGTCGCCAGAAGCGCTGAAGCGCAAGCGGCAGGCTTTCCAGATGGTGTTTCAGGACCCGTTCGGCTCTCTCGATCCACGCCAGACCATCGGGCGGATTATCGCTGAACCCTTGCATGTGCTGACGCCAAAGCCAGGCAAGGCAGCGATCCGCGAGAAAGTCGCCGCGATGCTGGAAAGCGTCGGCTTGCAGGCGGGTCATGCGCAGCGTTATCCGCATGAGTTTTCCGGCGGCCAGCGCCAGCGGATCGCCATTGCCCGCGCCCTGATCACCGAACCGAAGCTTGTCGTGGCTGATGAGGCGGTTTCGGCGCTTGATCTCTCCGTCCAGGGGCAGGTCCTCAACCTGTTGATGGATCTGCGCCGCACACGCGGCGTCAGCTTTCTGTTCATCACCCATAATCTGGCGGTGGTGGATTGTATCGCCGATCGGGTCGGGGTGATGTATCGCGGTAGGCTGGTGGAGCAGGGACCGGCCCATGCGGTCTTCGAGCAGCCGCTGCATCCCTATACGAAAATTCTGGCCGATGCCGAGCCAAGCGTTCACCGTTTCGGCAGGCCGCAAAAACCTGCCCCTCTGCCTGATATCAGCGGCGATCCCGATATCGGCTGCGCGTTCCGTGGCCGCTGTCCACTGGCGCAGACACGCTGCACCATGGAACAGCCAGTGCTGCGGGAGATCATGCCCGGACGCCAGGCGGCCTGCCACCGTGCCAAGGTGATGGCCGGGACCGATACCTTCATCCGATAAAGTCCAAAGATATAGAAAGCCAGGAATGACCGATCTTGTTGATTTGACCATCCGGGAGCTGATTGCCGGTTTCAGCGCCAAGACCCTGTCGCCGGAAGACTATTGGAACGTCGTTGAGGCCCGGATCGATGCTTTCGAGCCGTCGGTTCAGGCGCTTTACCTCTATGACCCCGAAAGCGCGCGCGCAGAGGCCCGCGCCTCGACGGATCGATGGCAGCGCTCGGCGGCCCTCGGCCCGCTCGATGGCATTCCCGTTTCGCTGAAGGAGCTGATCGCCACCAAAGGCCAGCCGGTGCCGCTCGGCACGGCCGCCGTTGATCTCTTGCCTGCTGCGGCAGACGCGCCGATTGCGGCCCGGATGCGCGAAGATGGCGCGGTGATTTTCGCCAAGACCACCTGCCCGGATTATGGAATGTTGTCTTCGGGCCTGTCGAGTTTTCATCCCTTGAGCCGCAATCCCTGGGATTTGAGCCAAAACCCCGGAGGCTCCAGCGCCGGTGCGGCGGCGGCGGGGGCTGCCGGGTTTGGCCCGCTGCATATCGGCACGGATATTGGCGGCTCGGTGCGCCTGCCCGCCGGATGGACCGGGCTGTTCGGCTTCAAGCCTAGCCATGGCCGCATCCCGGTCGATCCCTATTATGTCGGGCGTTGCGCCGGGCCGATGACCCGCTGCGTGGATGATGCCGCCTATTCGATGATGACCTTGGCGCGTCCGGATTGGCGTGACGGGACCAGCCTGCCGCCAGAAGTAATCAACTGGCTGGATGAGGATATCGATATCAGCGGCATGAAAATCGGCCTCATGCTGGACGCAGGCTGCGGTCTTGCAGCTGAACCGGAGGTACGCGAGGCAATTATTGCCGCCGCCAAGCGGTTCGAGGCGGCAGGGGCCGAGGTTTTCGAGGTTGGCCCGGTGATGAACCGCGCCATGCTGGATGGGCTGGATGTGTTCTGGCGGGCAAAATTCTGGGGTGATATTGCCGCCCTCAGCACGGAAAAGCGCCAGATGATCCTGCCCTATATCTATGAATGGGCCGAGGGTGGCGCCAGCGTCAGCGGTGTCGATGCGGTCAAGGGCTTTGGCCAGACCATCGAGATGCGTAAGACCTGCGGTGCGCTGTTTACCCGCGTCGATGCGGTTCTGTCGCCGGTCAATCCTGTCGTTTCCTACCCGGCAGAGTGGGCCTCGCCAACCAATGATCCACAAAAGCCTTTCGAGCATATCGCCTTCACTGTGCCGTGGAACATGTCGGAACAGCCAGCGGCATCGATCAATTGCGGCTTTTCGAGCAGCGGCATGCCGATTGGCTTGCAGATCGTCGGTCCAAGGTTTGGTGATCTGAGCGTGCTGAAACTGTCGAAACTGTTTGAAAGCTGGACCGGGCGGATCAGCACTTGGCCGCAGCCGCCACGGTCTTGAGGAGCTTATTGAAGCTCAAAGGCTGGCAATATAGGCCCGCCAGCCACCCAAATGCGTAATGTCTTCAGCGCCTTCGACCGCCGAAGGCTCTACCAAGAAGCCCTTGGCGCTTGATCCGTCATCCAGGAAAACCGTGCCGATACACATCGGCGAGGGAATCATGTTGACGAACTGGCCGAAGCCAGCGGGCGTCAACTGCCAGATTTCCACGGCAATCGCGGCACCGTCCTCAACCCGGACCAGGCCGGGCCTGGGCGGTGTCTGGTTGGGTAAGGCAAACAGTTTGTAGCTGGCCGATGTCGTCCCAGCCCGCAGGAACCTGGCGTTGAGGCTGGTCAGTTGGTGATTGAGCGGCATGCCGGACAGATGCGCGCCGACAACGATCACAGGGATCAAACCCTCGGCCTTTTCCACTGGCTTTTCTGGGGACGACGGCAGCGGCCAGCCGGTGGCGCCGATGGTGGTGCCAAGGCGGCTGTGCAAGGCTGAACCCAGTGCTGCGGTCAGGCCATCGGCACCGAAGGGTGCCAGCAGCGTGACGCTGGAAGGCAGGCCATCGCCGCGCGTTCCGGTCGGCACGGCAATGCCGCACATGTCCAAAAGATTGACGAAATTGGTATAGGTGCCGAGGCGTGAATTGGCCTTGATCGGCTCGGCCTCCAGATCGGCCAGCGTGTAATGGGTTGGGGCTGTCGGCACGCAGATCACATCGACGGAGGCGATCACCGGCGTTAACTGCTGCTTCAGCGCTTGCAGGCGGTACATGCCGGAAAACGCATCGGCGGCAGTCAGGGTTTTCGCCGCGCTGTAGATCTTGTGCGTCACCGGATGGAAGCTTTCGGGCTTCGCATCGAAAAAGTCTTTGACCGCCGCATAGCGCTCTGCCACCCAGGCGCCTTCATAGAGCAGGTTTGCGACCTCAAAGAAGCCGGAAAACGGCAGGTCCACGAGCGTGTGGCCCATGGCCGACAGTTCCGCCAGCGCCTTATCGAAAGCGGCTTCCATAAGACTATCACCGAAGAATTCGCGGTCGGCCTTGGCGGGAACACCAATGCGTAGAACCGGCGCGGACGCCAACGCATGGTCCACCGGCATGGTGCGGGAATAGGCGTCCTCGGCATCATGCTTTGCAGCGAGGGTGAAGACCTTATGGGCATCTTCCACCGTCAGCGCGAAGATCGATACGCAATCGAGGGTGCGGCAGGCGGGGATGACGCCGGTGGCCGAAAGCGCCCCGACCGAGGGCTTCAACCCGACAATATTGTTCAACCCGGCTGGAATGCGGCCAGAGCCTGCCGTATCGGTGCCGAGCGCGAAGCTGACAATGCCCTGCGCCGTCGCCACCGCCGAACCGGAACTGGAGCCGCCGGGGACCAGTTTGGGATCGATTGCGTTGCGGGGAATGGCATGGGGCGTGCGCACGCCGACCAGGCCGGTGGCGAACTGGTCGAGATTGGTCTTGCCGATCACCAAAGCACCCGCGTCTTTCAACAGGCGCACCACAGTCGCATCGGTTTCGGGCGTGTAGGCATAGTCCGGGCAGGCGGCGGTGGTCGGCAGGCCCGCAACATCGATATTGTCCTTGACGGCAAAAGGAACGCCCCAGAGCGGCTTTGTCTCCGGTGAAAAAGCGCCGAGCGCCTGGGCCTGATCCAGCAGGCTCGCCTTGTCGGCAAGCTCTAGGAAAATGCCGGGATCGTTGATGGCGGCGATGCGGGAAAATACCTCTTCGATCATTGCCTGTGGCGTCCAGCCAGAGGCATAGGCGGCGTGAAGCGATGCAATATCAAAAGCTTGAGAAAATGCCATGGATCAATTTTCCAACAGTGTTACGGGGCGATCCCATTGGATCAGGACGGTGCAGCCATCAATGCTCCACACAGAATGTTCGGTGCCTGCCGCATTGACGATGAGGGAGCCGGTGCCGTAGGTGCCTGTCTCGTCCGACTGGCTGCCTTCCAGCACCAGAATGGTTTCCAACCCTTCGTGGCGGTGGCGGGGAACCGAGGCTCCGGCCTGATAGGCCAGAAGAGCAACGCCGGGCTGGTCGCCCTCAAAGCGGCGTATCCAGTGAATGGTCACGCCATCACGGAAGGCCTCATAGGGCAGGCTTTTCCAGCCACCTGAAAGCATGTTGTCACGGGTCGTTTCAGCCATGGGCAAGCGCCTCCAGAAAGGGATCGAGATGGGCAGTCCAGCCAACAATGCCACCCTGGGCGCGGATCATCTCCAGGGTGGATTGCTTGAAGGCCGGGAAATAGCTGGCGGTGGCTTCTTCAATCAGCAGGCAGTCATAGCCCCGGTCATTGGCCTCGCGCATCGCGGTCTGCACGCAGACCTCGGTGGTGACACCGGCAAAGATCAACTGGGTAATGCCGCGCGCTGTAAGCTCTTCACCGAGACTGGTGGCATAGAACGCACCTTTTCCGGGCTTTTCGATCACCAATTCACCGTCAATTGGCGCTAGCTCCGGTAGAATACCGGTGCCGTATTCCCCTGCAATCAGGATGCGGCCCATCGGTCCGGGATCACCGATCCGCAAAGTGGGATTGCCGCGATTGCGCTTGGCGTCCGGCAGGTCGGAGAGATCGGGCCGGTGGCATTCCATCGTGTGGATCACGGTAAGGCCGCGGGCGCGGGCCGCCTCCAGCAGGCGTTTGACATCCGGCACGATGGCGCTGACGAGGCTGACATCATTGCCAAGTGTTTCGCCAAAGCCGCCCGGCTCAGTGAAATCGCGCTGCATGTCGATGACAACAAGCGCCGCCTGGTCCAGCTTCAACGGGAAGGCGAAGGGTTGGGCCTTGATATTCACCATCATGCATGTCCTGCCATATGGGCGCCGATCACGGCAATGTCGGCGCCGCGCGCCGGGGTCTCGTACACCAGCCTGCCGTCCGACATCACGACAATGCGGTCGGACATTTCCATCAGCTCGTCCAGATCCTCGGAAAACAGCAGCACGGCGCTGCCGTTGTTGCGCGCTTTCATGATCCGGGCGCGGATTTCGGCGACGGCGGAAAAATCCAGACCGAAACAGGGATTGGAGACAACAAGCAGATCGACATCGCCGGTCAGTTCCCGCGCCAGCACGGCGCGCTGTACATTGCCACCCGACAGCGAGGCAATCGGCGAGGCGGTAGAGGCCGTCTTGACCTTGAAATCGGCAATCAACCGCCCGGCTGCCTCGCGCATGGCCTTGGCATTCAGCCAGAACCGGGTTTTTCCCTCGGCGTCCACATCGAAATCGCGAAAACTCAGGTTCTCAGCCACCGACATTCTCGGCGCGCAGGCATTCAGCAGCGGTTCTTCCGGGATGAAGCGAACATTGGCGGCCCGCGTTTCCTGACGGGTGGCTGTATAGGGCCGGTCCTTGACCGTGATGTCGCCCGCCTCGGCAGGCCGTTGCCCAGCCAGCACTTCGGCCAATTCCTTCTGACCATTGCCGGAAATGCCGGCAATCCCGACGATTTCGCCAGCTCTGACCTTGAGATCATCGACTTCGATGTTTTTCAAACCACTGCGATCACGGGTTTTCATCCCCCGGATCGACAGGATGGAAGGGCTTGCGTCTGCGACCGGCAAGCGGCTGTCCAGCTCGGCCAGTTTGACATCGCCGATCATCATCGCCGCCATGTCCTGCGTCGTCAGGTCGGCTGTGCGGCCTGAGCCGACCAGCTTGCCACGCCGTAGCACCGAGACCGCATCGGCGAACTTTTGCACCTCATGGAATTTGTGGGAAATCATCAGCACGGTCAGCGCCCCATGCTCGGTCATGCCCCGCACCAGACCCAGCATGTCGTCGGCCTCGGCGGGGGTGAGCACCGATGTCGGCTCGTCAAGGATCAGGAACCGGCGTCCGAGATAGAGTTGCTTGATGATTTCAAGCTTCTGCTTTTCACCCGCCGACAATTCCCGCACCGGGCGCTCCAATGGAATCTGGAAGGGCATGGTCGCTATGAAATCTTTGAGCGCCTGCCGCTCTCGCCGCCAGTTGATCATCGCAGGCACAGCATTACGGCTGATGACCAGATTTTCCGCTCCGGTCAGCGACGGCACCAGCGTGAAATGCTGGTAGACCATGCCAAGCCCTAGCGCTGCCGCATCGCGTGGCGAGGTGATTTCCACCTCCCGGTCCTCGACCAGCAATTGGCCGGAGGTCTGACGGTAAAAGCCCATGATGCACTTGACCAGCGTCGATTTGCCCGCGCCGTTTTCCCCAAGCAGGGCGTGGAACGATCCGGCCTGAACCTTGATGGAGACGGCATCGAGGGCGGTGAAGCTGCCGAACCGCATGGTCATGGCGGCGGTCTCGATGCTGATGGCACTTCCGCTGGGCTTCATATCACGTCCTCCCGCTCGACAATAATTGCCACCGGCCCGCCGCCGGGCGGTCCCTGATGTTCGGCTCCACCAGACACATACAGGTCCGTTTCCCCGAACACGCCCGCCAACACGCCACCGACAAAAGCGCGGGCGTGGCGGGTGCCGGAAATGTCGCTATCCTCAAGCATGGTGTGGCGCTTGCCCCGCACGGTGCCTCGCGGATCGGGTTCGGCCTTGGCCAGCACGGCGCTCAGTTTTCCAACCGGCATGTCAGACCAGGCGGCCCGCACGCTCGGCGCATCCATGGCGTCGAACATCACCGTATGCGTCATGGCAAATGGCCCGCTCCAATGATCGCTCATGCCCAGAACGATGATTTCGTGATCGGTCAGTTCAACACCAGCCGAGGTGGAGGCGTGGGCGGAATAGAGGTCCAGCGTGCGGCAGATGTCGGTGTCCTTGATGTCGTCCATGTCAAGCTCGCCCAGCGCCACAGCCACACCTAGCGCCGATGCGCCACGTGAATAACCCATGGATTTCAACGTCTCGGCAATAACTGTGCGTTTGCCACGCGCCTGGGCTTCCGCTACGCGCGCCGAGGTTAGCAGCGGGCATTTGATCTGAACGAAATGCACGTCCGCCGGATTGTCTATTCCGGCATCAGCCATGGCGGCCCGCACGCCCTGGGCGACCAGATCCACCTGTTCCTTGCGGCCCAGATGTTCCGGCAGAAGCGAGGCGGTGCGGGCAACGCCGATGGCGAGCGAGCGGTTGGGCGCTGCCTCCACCCGTTCGCGGGTAAAAATCGTCCAGTGAGGCGACAGCGCCCCTTCCGTACCGCCGGACATGACGATGGAAACGCCTGTCACGCCAGAGCGGGCAAACAGCTGCTCGAATGTGGCTGTGGCAAAGCCACGGGTGAAATCGTTGACGCAGCCATTGCCCTCGGTCTTGCCCAGCACCGCGACGATGCTGTGCGGATCGAGGCCGCTGGCAATCAGCGCTTCGACGCCGGATATGTCGTCCGGGGCAGCGGCGGCAACGCGGTATACCGAGGCGCGGAAACGTGTGGTCACGGTAGGGCCTCAATCAGGTCTTTCGAATTGGAGACCGCGCCGAACACGCCGCCCTGCATTTTCACCATCTTGATGGCGGCGAGGTGATTGCCGTAATCAGTGGCGCCGCAGCAATCTTCCAGCAACAGGCATTCAAAGCCCCGGTCATTGGCCTCGCGCATGGTGGTATGGACGCAGACATCGGTGGTGATGCCGGTGAGGATGATATTCTGGATGCGCTTCTGATTGAGGATCAGTTCGAGATCGGTGGCGCAGAATGAGCCTTTGCCGGGCTTGTCGATAATGGTTTCGCCGTCCAGCGGGGCCAGTTCCTCGATAATATTCCAGCCCGGCTCGCCGCGCACCAGAATACGGCCGCAGGGACCGGGATCGCCGATGCCGGATTTGATCCTCTGCGAGCGCCAGCGTTTGTTGGCGGGCAGGTCGGCAAGGTCAGGGCGATGGCCTTCGCGGGTGTGGATGATGTGGTAGCCCTTGGCGCGCATCGCTGCCAGAACCGCCTTGATCGGCTCGATCGGCGCACGCACCAGCGACAGGTCGTAGCCCATATGATCGACATAGCCGCCGGGGCCGCAGAAATCGGTCTGCATGTCGATGATAACTAGCGCGGTATTGTCCGGCCGCCAATCGCCGTTATAGGGCCAGGGATAGGGATCGGCGGCAAGCGTGTGAAGTTTTGTCTCTGTGGACATATCGATGATGGCTCCTATTCGGCGGCGGATTTGGCAGGCTTGCCGTAAAGGCGAGTGGGTTTTTCAAAGCCGCAGGCTGTGCCGTCGGTGATCTTCACCTCGTCTTCCCAGGGCAAGCGATAGCGGCCTGCTGCCAGGTCGTGCATATAGGTATAGGGCGCGTCCTGCGCCCCACCGGCAACCGCGACATAGCCGCGATGGCCCAGCTGGTAGATGTTGTTTTCCACACCCCAGCCCAGCCGCGCCTCACGCACCAGATCGGGCCGGACTTCGGCGGTGATGATCTCGTTGACGCGGCCTGATGTGCCATGGGCGATGATCGAGCCATCGAAATTGCAGATCATCCCTTCGCCCATGCTATCGAATGTGCCATCGGAACCGCACATGCAGACATTGGCTGTGACCATCAGATTGCAGAAAGCGTTGGACTGGTTGGTGAAGCGCCAGGATTCGCGGATCGGTGCGGTATAGCCCGCCGTGCGGATCATGATTTCGGCGCCCTTATAGGCGCATTCCCGCGCCATTTCCGGGAACATGCCGTCGTGGCAGATAATCAGCGCCAGCTTGGCGCCCTTCGGCCCGTCGATGACGGGAATGCCGAGATCGCCCGGCTCCCATGGCTCGACCGGCACCCACGGATGCATCTTGCGGTAATAGAGCTTCAGCGCGCCGGTATCATCGATGATAATACCGGAATTATAGGGCATGCCACCGGGATTGTATTCCATGATCGAGAAACAGCCCCAAATGCGGTTCTGTTTGCAGGCAGCCTTGAAGGCGGCTACTTCAGGGCCATCCATCCGGCACATGATCTCGGGGTTGATGTCCATCGACAGGCCGTGCAGGGCATATTCGGGAAACACCACCAGATCCATGCCCGGCTGATTGCGCCGGGCTTTGCCGACCAGATCGACGATCACCTGGGTCTGGCGGGCCAGATCTTCCGGCGTCACGGTGACGGGAAGTTGTAGCTGCACGAGTCCAATGCCGACGCCGTGTTCCGATTTGTTCAATCCGCCCAATCCGTTCATGGGAACCTCCTGTGCTTTATTTCGTCAAGGAAAGCGCCGCCGGTGCGCCGGACAGCGCCCGTGTCGGTGACGATGTGATGATGAGAATGATCAGGGTCAGCACATAAGGTGCGGCGTAAAACAGATAATAGCCCTCGCTGACGCCCACCGATTGCAAAGCCGGACCGAGCGCGCCAGCCCCGCCAAACAGCAGGGAGGCCAGCACGCAGCCGAGTGGGTTCCAGCGGGCGAAAATCACCAGTGCCACCGCCATCAGGCCTTGGCCGGACGAAATCCGCTCGTTCCAGGAGCCGGGATAAAACAGCGACAGATAGGCACCGCCCACCGCCGCCAGCGCTCCGCCTGCCATGGTTGCCAGCAGGCGCACGGTGTCCGGGTTGATGCCCATGGCGCGGGCGGCGTCCGAACTGTCGCCGACCACCCGCAGGATCAGGCCGATACGGGTATTCTTCAGCCCCCACCATAGGAAAAGCGCCAGCACAAGGCCGATGACGAACAGGATGTTGATGGTCAGCGCCGCCTGGATCTGCGGCAGATGCGACCAGAAGCCGAGGGAAATCACCGGCAGTTTCGGGGCGACCGGCTGGATGAACGGCTTGCCGAAGAAGAAGGCGAGGCCCAGCCCGAACTGCATCATGCCAATGCCGATGGCGATGTCATTGACCTTTGGAAACTTGCAGATAAAGCCATGCAGCAGGCCAAACAGCGATCCGGCCACCATGGCCGCAACGACGCCAGCCCAGGGTGAACCTGTCATGACAGCCACGGCATAGGCGGCCATGGCGCCAAACACCAATGTGCCTTCAAGGCCCAGATTGATGCGGCCCGACCGCTCCGTCAGGGTTTCGCCGAGGCTGACGAAGATGAAGGGGGTGGAGACGCGGATGGCACCCGCCAATATCGCCAGCGGCACGCCCCAGAGGCCAAGTGCGCTTTCGTCCATCATTGGGCTCCTTTCGCGGCGTCTGGCTGCTTCCAAAGCTCAGGATTAAAGACGCTGAACCGGCCATACAGCGTTTCGCAAAACAGGATGACTACGAACAGCGTACCTTGAAGCACCAGCACGGTGGCATCGGGCAGGCCCATGCGGCGCTGGATCAACCCGCCGGAGGCGGTGATGCCGCCGAGAAAGATCGCGACGGGAATGATCGCCAGCGGATTTTGCCGGGCGAGGAAGGCGACGAGAATTCCGGTATAGCCATAGCCCGCCACCAGCGCGCCATTGGCGCTGCCCTGCACGGCGGCAACTTCGATCATTCCGGCAAGGCCTGCAAAACCGCCTGCCAGCGCGGTGAAGCCGACGATCAACCGGCCAACCGGCAAGCCTTGGATTTGGGCGGCGCGCATATTGCCACCCGCGATCCGGGCCGCAAAACCGATGCTGGTCCATTCGATAACGATATAGGAGAGGATGCAGGCGATGACGCCGACCGCCAAGCCCCAATGCACATCCATGCCGGGGATCTTGCCGATCATGTCGGCGGCAGGCAGGGGCAGGGTCGAGGGCTTGTTGAGGCTGGCCGGATCGCGCAGCGGCCCTTCGATCAGGTGGTTCATCAGTGCGATGGCGATATAGGCCAGCAGCAGCGAGGATATGGTTTCATTGACGCCGCGATAATGTTTCAGCGCTCCGGCAAAGCCGATCCACACACCGCCCGCCAGCATGGCGCAAAGCCCCATGATCAGCCAAAGAGCGGGGGGACTGAAGCCCGGAGCCAGCGGAACGGCGATGGCCGCTGCCGCCAGACCGCCCAGCACCAGCGCGCCCTCCGCGCCGATGATTGTGAGCCCAAGCCGGGCCGGAACTGCTACGCAAAGTGCGGTCAGCAGCAGCGGGGCGGCCCGGCTAAGGGCATTTTGCAGCGAAAACCACGAGCCGAAGCCGCCCGCAAACATCAGCTGGAACAGTTGCAGCGGCGATTTGCCGATTGCGGTGATGAACAGGCTGAACAGGCCAAGCCCGATCAGCACGGCCAGCAGAGTGATGGCCACTGGTTCAGTGCGGCGGGCTAGCCATTCCACCACCGGACGCAGTGCGTGACGCCCCGCAGACTTGGGCTGCAAGCCAGGCGGCAGGTGTGTCCGGCTCTCAGGTGTCGTGATCATGGCCCGCGCCTCCATTGGTTCAGCCCATCGACCCCATGACGCCTTCGACGAGGTAGTTCATGCTTTCCAGTTCGATGGCGTCTTCGGCATAGTCCTTGCCCGAAGGGATGACGGTATTGCCCTTGTTGTCCTTCTGGCCACCCTTGAAGACCGAGAAGCCGCCCGCCTTCATGGTGGCAAGCGTGGCTTCAAACTTGGTGCGAGCCTCAACGGAGACGCCGGGGCCAAGCGGGCTCATCTTGACGAAACCGTCCTTCAGCCCGCCGCGCACGAAATTGCCGAGTTTTTCACCCGCCTGCGCCTTCTTGACGAAATCGGTATAGACATTGCCCCAGGCCCATTCTGCGCCCGTCAGGTATTTTTCGGGCGCAAGCGGGCTCTGGTTGGCATGATAGCCGCAGACGAAAGCGCCGCGACCAGCAGCAGTCTGCACCACGACCTTCGGGCTATCGACATGGCAGGTGATGACATCGACGCCCTGGTCAACCAGCGCATTGGTGGCCTCGGCCTCCTTGACGGCCAGCGACCATTCGCCTGTGAAAATCACTTGGCAGGTGATGGCCGGATCGACGGAGCGGGCACCGAGCAGGAAGGCATTGATATTCTGCACCACCTGAGGAATGGGCTTGGCAGCGACGAAGCCGATCTTCTTCGATTTGGTCGCATAGGCGGCGGCAATGCCGTTCAGATATTGGCCCTGGAAGATGTAGCCGAAATAGGAGCCGGTATTGTCCGGGTTCTTGCCCTTTTGCCAGAGGCCGCCACAATGGCGAAACTGCACGTCAGGATATTTCTGCGCCACTGCCAGCATGTGGGGATCGAAATAGCCGAAAGAGGTGGGGAACAGTAGGCTGGCACCATCCAGATTGATCATCGATTCCATGGTTTTCTGGACATCGACGGTCTCAGGCACATTCTCCTCTTCGACCACCGTCACGCCGGACAAGGCCTTGACCACGGCAGCGCCCTCGGCATGGGCCTGGTTGTAGCCATAATCATCCTTCGGCCCGACATAGATGAAGCCGACGGTGAGATCGGCAGCCTGCGCTGAACGCAGCATGCCGGGAGCGGCAATGGCGGCAGCGGCACCAAGGGCGGAGGTTTGCAGGAAATGACGGCGGGTAAAGGAAGGCGATCTGGTCATCGGTGGGTTCCCCTGTTTTGTTCCGGGCTCTCGTCCGGTGCGGATGATTTGAGAAAGTGTATGCAATCACCATGCCAGATCTGAAAGTCACGCCTGAAAGGAGCTTTTTGGCCCTATCTGGTTGCTGCCGGTGCATCTGTATGCACTTTTAAAATCCAAATGAATATTTTTTGAGCGAGACTATTAAATTTGCTAGATCTTTCAGGGAAAAGTCCCTGACCTCGCAGGAAAGTTGTGTATTTTTGTGAAAATCGTGCTTTGATATCAGTCGAGCTGTGGGTTAATTTGCCAAAACAAACGATTTTTAAAACTGCATACAAACCATAATAAAACTGGGAAATCTCAATGAATCAGCCGAGGGTGCGCGAACTTGTTCGTGCCGGCAATACGGTCGAACAGCTGGTACGCGCCATTGCCGATCTGATTATCGTCGGTGATTTGCAGCCGGATGATAAGCTGGATGAAGGATCGCTTGCCACGCGGTTTGAGGTGTCGCGTACGCCGGTGCGCGAGGCGCTGCGGCAATTGTGTGCGATGGGGCTGGTGGAGCGTAAGCCGAACAAGAGCGCTGTTGTCACCAACGTCACCGGCGGGTTTCTGACCTCGATGTTCGAGGCAATGGCGGAGCTTGAAGCTGTCTGCGCCAGGCTGGCGGCAGAGCGCATGACGCTGGAGGAGCGTCGGGCGCTGGAACGGATGCACCGCGATTCAATCCGCATCGTGCAGGCGGGGCTGACCGAGGATTATTCCGCTTATAATACCGAGTTTCATAACCGGATCTATCAGGGCGCCCATAACCAGCATATTCTGGAACTGGTAACCCAAACCCGGTCGCGGTTGGCACCGTTTCGCCGCGCCCAGTTTCGCTTGACGGGCCGCTTGTCACTGTCTTTTCAGGAGCATGAGGCCATCGTCAATGCCATCCTGCGCGGTGAAAAGACTGCTGCCGCCGAAGCTGCCTATCGCCATGTCGAAATTGTCGGCGATGCCAGCAGCACATTGACGCAACACACGGCTGGCAGGGACTAAAACCTGGAAATCCAGGCATTACGGATTGATGCGGTAGGTCCTGACCAGTTCCGGGTCCTGTTGCAGCGTATCGAGCCAGGTCGGGTCGAGTTTCGGAACTGACGAAAACAGCAGTTTCGAATAGGGATGTTGCGGAGCGGCAAGCTGTTGCGGTGAGATCTGCTCGACCTTTTTGCCCGCATACATTACCACGATCTCGTCGCAGATCGCTTCCACCACCGAAAGATCGTGGCTGATGAAAATATAGGACAGGCCCAGCTCGCGCTGCAATTCCTTCAAAAGCTCGATGACGGCGGCGGCGACCACGGTGTCGAGTGCGGAGGTGATTTCGTCGCACAGGATCAGCTTTGGTTCCGCCGCCAGTGCACGGGCGAAATTGACCCGCTGTTTCTGACCGCCGGACAATTCCGAGGGGCGGCGCTGGCGCAGCGATTGCGGCAGATGGACCATGTCAAGCAATTGGTTGATGCGCGCATCGCGCGCCTTGCCCTTCATGCCATGGTAAAAGGTCAGCGGACGGCCAAGGATGTCCTCGATGGATTTCGCCGGGTTCAGGGCGGTATCGGCGGATTGGAAGACGATCTGCATTTCACGCAACTGATTGCGGGTGCGGTCGCGGGCATGGCGGCCCAGTTCATGGCCATTGAAAATGACATGGCCTGCCGCCAATGGCAGGAGGCCGGCAATGCTACGCGCCAGGGTGGATTTACCGCAGCCGGATTCGCCGATAATGCCGAGGTTGCGGCCATTACGCACCGTGAGGTTGACGGACTGCACTGCCTGAACGAGGGGCAGGCCATCCGCTTGCAGATCACCATAGCCAGCAATCAGGTTTTCGATTTCCAGCAGGGGCTTGAGGCTCTTGTCTTCGGCAAGCGGTGTTGTGCGGGGCTTGGGTTCAAAGGCAGACAGAAGTTCACGGGTATAGGGATGTTGCGCATGGGCCAGCAGCTCGGCGGTGGTGCCGGTTTCCTGCACTTCACCGCCCTTGAGCACGACGATCCTGTCGGCAATCTGGGCAACGACGGCCAGATCATGGGAGACATAGACCCCGGAAATGCCGTCCTTGCGCATCACTGACTTGAAGGCGCGCAGCACTTCGATCTGCGTCGTCACGTCAAGCGCCGTGGTCGGCTCGTCGAAAATCACCAGCTTCGGGTCGCCGATCAGCGCCATGGCCGCTGACAGACGCTGCAACTGTCCGCCGGAGACCTGATGTGGATAGCGTGTGCCGATCGTTTCGGGATTGGGGAGGGACAGTGCTTTAAACAGCGCCACGGCGCGGGCGCGGGCTTCCTCCTTTGACATCAGGTCGTGAATGCGGGTGACCTCAATCACTTGGTCCATGATCCGGATGGCCGGATTGAAAGCCGCCGCCGCCGATTGCGGCACATAAGCGACATCGGTTCCGCGAATACCGGCGCGATTGCGCTCGGAAAGTGCGGCCATATCCTTGCCCGCGACACTGATCGTGCCGCCGGTTATACGGCATCCGGGGCGGGTATGGCCCATCAGCGTCAAGGCGATGGTGGTTTTTCCAGATCCGCTCTCGCCGATCAAGGCAACGATTTCGCCTTCGGCGATATCCAGACTGACGCCCTTGATAATCTCGACCTTGCGGCCGGAATCGGTGGTGGCCTGGACCTTCAGGTCGCGGATTTCCACGAGGTTTGCCATCATGCACTCCTGTCGCGGATCTTGCGGGGAAGATTATCGATCAGCATGTTGACGCTGATCGTCAGGCTGGCAATGGCCAGCGACGGGAAAATCACCGCTGGTGCCGCAAAGGGCAGGCCGCCGATATTTTCACGCACCAATGCGCCCCAATCGGCATTGGGCGGCTGGACACCGAGGCCCAGGAAGGAAAGCCCTGAGAGCAGCAACACGATGAAGACAAAGCGCAGCCCAAAATCCGCCAGCACTGGCCCGGTAATATTCGGCAGGATTTCAGAGCGGATGATGTAGAAAATAGTCTCGCCCCGGATGCGTGCGACGCTGATGAAATCCATGGCATTGATGTTGACGGCAAGGGCGCGGGCAAAGCGATAGGCGCCGGGCGTGTAGATCACCGACAGGGTCATGACCAGAACCGGGATCGACGATCCGACGGCAGCGACCACCACCAGACCGAAGAGCTTGCTGGGAATGGAGTTCATCGCATCGAGAAAGCGGCTGAGCACGGTATCGATCCAGCCACCGGCGACGGCGGCGATCATGCCGAGCACGACGCCGGAAAAGCAGGCAATGGTAACGGCGGCCAGTGAAATGCCGACCGTGTAGCGCGCACCCATGATGATGCGCGACAGCATGTCCCTACCGAGATAATCGGAGCCCAGCCAGAGCGTGTTACTCATCGGCCCGAAATAGTCGAAATCGACGATCTCACCGACCGGATGCGGGATGAGCATGGGCGCGAATATCGCCACCAGCGCCCAAGCGCTGATGACGGTGAGGCCGGCAATGCCAACGGCATTGATGCGATAGCCGAATGACCGCCGTCTGTGAGCGATTGGTGCTGTTGATGGCGTCCCGTTTAGTGGCGTCATAGTCATCGCAGCCTCGGATTGGACAGAATGGAAACGATATCGGCAATGGTGATCAACACGAGATAGCCGACGCAGAAGATCATCGCGCAGCTCTGGATCAGCGGCAGGTCGCGGGTGGCGACGGCATCGACCATCAGCTTGGCAATGCCGGGATAGTTGAAGATCGTCTCGACGATAATGACCCCGCCGATCAGATAGGACAGCGATAGCGCCATGGCATTGACGATTGGCCCCAGCGCATTGGGCAGCGCATGGCGCAGCACGATACGGCGGCGCGAGGCGCCTTTCAGCAATGCCATTTCGACATAGGGCGTATCGAGCGTTTCGATCACCGCTGCCCGGGTCATGCGGATCATCTGGGCCGAAACGCCGAACGTTAGCGTGATGACGGGCATGGCATAAACGCGCAACAGGCCAACAAAACTATGAACCTCATTGGCAAAGGACAGCGCCGGTAGCCATTTCAGATAGACCGCAAACAGCAGAACGGCGGAGGTGGCAATCATGAATTCGGGCACGGAAATCACCCCAATGGTCACCACGGTGACGCAGCGGTCATAGAGGGAGCCGCGTAGCATGGCCGAAGTAATACCCAGCGTTAGTGCGATGGGAACGGCCAGGAGGGCAGTGATGCCGGCAAGCTTCATGGAATTGACCAGACGGCCGGAAATCAGCTCGGCAATCGGCATGTTATTGGCGTAGGACGTGCCGAGATCGCCTTGCAGCAAGCCCGTTGCCCAACGCAGGAACCGCAGGATTGCGGGATCGTTGAGGTGCATGGCCTGGCGCAGGCCCTCGACGGCTTCAGGTGTCGCGGCCTGACCAAGCAGCATGGTCGCCGTATCGCCTGGCAACAGCGCAGTCGCCATGAAAACGGCCAGCGACACGATGATCAAGGTGATCAGGGCGATCATCAGCCTGTTGACAACAAGGGAAAAGGCTCGGGCGTTCACGCACATGCTCCAGCTTGGTTAGGGCGATCAATCTTCGGCAATCACTTCGTGTGATCGGAATGCAGTTGACCGCCATCATATGCCGCCAGGCTGGCAAACGGCTTTGCCGCGATGCGTTGGATAAAGCACGCATCGATCCAAAGTCATTTGCCAAGGCCCGCTCGTAGAGGGTCTGCCGAACTGGTATCAGGCTTCCAGCCAGACATATTCGGCGAAGGCATAGCCCATCATGCCACCCAGCGGGCTGGATTCGAGCCCTTTCAGCTTGGCCGTGATAGCATCGACGTTGGAAATATAGGCCGGGATCACTGTTCCGGCTTCCTCTGCGATCATCACCTGCATCTCGCCATAGATTTCCTTGCGCTTGGCCTGGTCCAGCAGGCCACGGGCCTCAAGCAGCATCTTGTCGAATTTCGGCGACTTGTACTGGCTTTCGTTCCACGGCGCGTCGGAAGAGTAAAGCAGCGAAAACAGGATGTCCGGCGTCGGACGCGGATTGATATTGCCGAAATGGACCGGTGCCTTCAGCCAGTATTTGTCCCAATAACCATCGGAGGGTACGCGCTGCACGTCGAGCTTCATGCCGATTTCTGCCGCCGATGCCTGGATAATCATCGCCATGTCTATCGAAGAGCTTGCGGCTTCTGATGCGATAACCGGGATGGACTGGCCAAGCACGCCCGCCTTCTGGAAATGGAATTTCGCCTTGTCGGGATCGAAGGCCTTCGGCTTCAGATCGGCATTGTGATAGAAGCTTGCCGATGACAGCGGCTGGTCGTTGCCGACTTCGCCCAGCCCACGCAATGCGGATTTGACGATCTGTTCCCTGTTAACGATCAGCTTCATGCCATCGATGAAATCTTTCTTGTTGCCCGGCGCCATGTCCATGCGCATGTTGAGATTGGTGTAATTGCCCGATGTCGTCTTCGACAGCACGAAGCCGTCCTGGGTATCGACCAGACGCATGGAGCGCGGATTGATGGAGGCAGCCAGCTGGATGTCACCCGACAGGAGCGCGTTGACACGGGCATTGTCCTCGCTGATCGCGAAGAATTCGAAACTGTCGACATTTGGGCCGCCAGCTTTCCAGTAATTGCCATTGCGCTTCATGATCGAGCGGACGCCGGGCTCGAATTTTTCGAGAACGAAGGCACCGGTGCCATTGCCCTTGGAGAAATCCGTGGTGCCATCGGCAACGATCATGAACTGATGGATGGCGAGAATGGACGGCATGTCGGCATTGGCATGCGAGAGCGAGATTTCTACGGTCTGCTTGTCTACGGCCTTGATGCCGGTCATCTGGGCGGCAATCTTGGCAACCTTGGAGCCGGTGGCCGGATCGAGATGGCGCTTCAGCGAATAGACCACGTCGTCTGCGGTCAGCGTCTTGCCGTCGTGGAAGGTCACGCCGCTTTTCAGCTTGATCGTCCAGACCTGAGCGTCTTTGCTTTCAACCGATTCTGCCAGCTCCATCTGCGGAGCGCCGGTTTTATCGAGAATGGTCAAACGGTTATAGAGCGCGCAGCAGCGCACATAGTCGGTGGAAAGCGAGGCCTTGGCCGGGTCCAGCGTATCGGCATTGGACGCAGAATAGCCGGCGGCTTTCAAAGATCCGCCCTTGACCGGCGTCGCGGCGAGCGCGCTTGAGGCGCGCCCCATGATGGAGCCGGCGGCGGTGAGGGCAACGCCACCAGCTAGCATCATCTGCATCAGTTCCCGGCGGGTGGCACCACGGCGAATGGCATTTTCCACCATGGCATCGTCAGCGCCGGTCCAATTTGTCGTCTGCTTGTCTGTCATGACATTCCCCTTATTGTTGTGACTGTGTTGCGTGCGTTTTGGTGGCACGTCATCGTATGCTGATTTTATCGAGTGTTGCCTTCAGACGGCGTGATCCAACTCTACGGCCTCGGCAAGTCCCGCCATGGAGGTGAAGTGAAAATCGGGTTTCACAAATGTTTCCGGTTCGATCGTACCGCCATAGCCTTTTTGGGCATGGCGCCGCTCGATCCAGCAATTGGTCAGGCCAAGCTGCCGTGAAATGCCGATGTCGTGATACTGGCTTTGCGCCACATGCAGGATATCGGCGCGGCTGTTGCCTTCCTTTTCAACGAACGCGAAAACCGTGTCGAAAAACGCTGGATCGGGCTTTTCCGTCGCTGTGTCGTCGGTGGTGAAGGCGGCATGGAAGGGCTCGCCCAAGGCTTCATCGAAATACGCAAAGGCCCAGCGCTGCGCATTGGTCATGGCAATCAGCCGGTAGCGGGTTTTCAACTGTGCCAGCGCGGCAACGCTATCGGCAAAAGGCTTCCAATCGGTGACGGAGCCACGCAAGCGCTCGCTAAACGCAGCATTTGCCGGCAGGCCGAGGGCGGGGGCGATCTTTAAGTAGACCCGCGCGAGATCATCGGGAAAAAGCAAGGCTTCATCGTCATAGCGGGCCGCACGATAGAGCGAAAGGGCGTGTTCTCCATCCATCGTCACGCCTGTCTCTGCGGCAATCTCAGCGAGGCAATGGGTAATGCCGCTCTCAAAATCAATGAGCGTGCCGACCACGTCGAAGGTGAGATATTTGAAATCCGCAAAGGCCTTTGCCATCATTGCATCCTCTGGCTTGTCCATCTTGTTGCATCAGGCCCGGCAAATGCCGTTCCTGTCACTCACGATCTCTTGGTTTCCTCGCTTAACTTTTATTTTTATCTTGAATGCGCCCTGGCATTTTCTACTGAGGCGCACTCGAAGTATTACAGGAGCTACGGGCTGTTTCTTCCCGAATGCCGATCTTAAGACGGCAGAAAATTCTGAATCTGATCGTTCGGCGGTATTTCGCCTGACTGGGTGTGGTCTCAGGCCATGGCAGTGCGAACGTCCGGATCTTCCAGCGTTTGATCCAGCGTCTTCCTGGTGCGCTCGACAATGGCGTCGATTTCGCTTTCCGTGCAGCACAGCGGTGGCGCATAGCCCAGAATGCCATTGGCAAAGGCGCGGATGACAAGGCCATTGTCCCAGGCGCGTTCAAACACCCGCGTGGCAGGTGCGGCAGCGGCTGGCAGCGGGGTTTTCTTGTCCTTGTCCACCACCATTTCAATGGCGGCCAGCATGCCGCGACCGCGCACATCGCCCACCAATGGATGGTCTTTCAGGCTTTCCAAGCCCTCTATCAGACGTGCGCCCATTTTGCGACCGTTGTCCAGCAGGCCGTCCTCATAAAGCTTTAGCACGGCAAGGCCAACAGCGGCACTGACCGGATGCGCCGAATAGGTATAGCCATGGCCAATCGCCGCCGATCCGGCACCATCGGCAATGGTGTTGTAGATTTTATCGGACAGGAACACCGCACCCATCGGCACATAGCCAGAGGTGAGGCCCTTGGCAGTGGTCATCAGATCCGGCACCACGCCATCATCCGAACAGGCAAACAACGGCCCGGTGCGGCCAAACCCGGTGATGACTTCATCGGCCACGAACAAAATATCCAGCTCGGTGCAGACATCGCGCATGGCTTTCAGCCAGCCATCGGGCGGCACCAGAACACCGCCGGAGCCTTGAATCGGTTCGACATAGAAGGCCGCTACGCGCTCACTGCCCAGTTCTTCGACCTTCTTGCGCAAGGCTGCAACGGAGGAAGCAATAATGGCGGTGGGATCATTGCCGACCGGGTTGCGATAGGCGTAGTGCGACGGAATTTTATGCTGCCAGTCAAATGGCAGGCCGAATCCGGCATGAAACAGCGGCAGAGCCGTCAGGCCAGCGCCGACCGTGGATGAGCCATGATAGCCCTGTTCTACCGAGATAAACTGGTCCTTCTGCGGCGTGCCCTTGCAATGGTAATAATAGCGGATGAAGCGGATGGTGCTGTCGATGGCGTCTGAGCCGCCAAGGGTGAAATAGACGTGGTTGAGATCGCCGGGTGCGCGGTCTGCCAGTTCCGCAGCCAGCCGGATGGCGGGTTCCGAGCCGAGGCTGAAATAGCCGGTGGCGTAAGGCAGTTCCCGCAGCTGCTTGGTGGCGGCCTCGATAATGCTTTCCTGGCCGTAACCGGCATTCACGCACCACAGACCGGCAAAGCCGTCGAGCAATTGGTGGCCGCTGACATCGGTGATGGTGGCACCCTTTGCGGATTTCAAAACCCGCACGCCGGCCTTTTCATGGCCGTGATAGGAGGCAACCGGATGCACCAGATGGGCGCGGTCCAGTTCAATCAGGGAATTGCTCAACATTATCAGATCTCCAAATTCAGCCGAGTGACTGGCTGGCGAGTGCATAGGTTTTAACGGAAGCCGATTCATTCGGATCTATCTGTGCCGCATTGCGTCGCATCGGCACGCCGCCGCCTACGTGAACAAGGCCTTGCTGCGTCAACCAAGGCGCAAGACCTGTTGCAACTGCTGTGTCGACGCGCAGAAACGATCCTGTTCTTGCAGCGAACACAAAGGACAGAAGGGCTTTTGCATCGTCCTGATTGGCCGCCACGACCGGCCCCGCGACTTCACCGCGACCAAAGGGACGCAGAGCGATATAGCCGGTGATGCGGCCAGCATCTCTGAGAATGGCAAATTTGCCGGTTTCCGCGAGCTTGCTCAGCAGACCACTCCGATCCGCGCCAAAGGCAGCCGCATCAAGAGTGGCCAATTCTTGCTCCACCTCCTGATCAGCCCAGGAGATTGTAGAATTGGCGATAGCGCCATCTTCGACAATGCCTTGATGCTGGATAATTTCACCAGCGGCGACAAAGCCGAGCTTTTCGTAGAGGGGCAGGCCATCCTGCGTTGCCACCAGACGGCATTCGCGCCCATCTGCGGCATTCAAGGCCATGTCCATCAATTTACGGCCAAGCCCACGCCCGCGCATGGAGGCATCGACAATGACCATGTTGATGGTGGCGCAGGTCTCTCCATAAAGCGTCGCCATGGCGGTTCCCACTACGCGCCCGCCTTCAAGCGCCACAAAGCCCTTGCTCAAGGACAGCAAAAAGGCCCAATCTTCCCGGCGATGTGGCCATTGGGCTTGCTGCGACAGCATAAATGCGCCGTCGATGTGTTCGGGACCAAAGGAAATGATGTCGATCTGGCTTGCCTGCATGGCACTATCCTGAAATCTGTTGGCTTTTTGTTTGAGTTTGTCTTTTCGGGAAAACCGGTGGCCACTTTTCCCAAGGCAAACTCTGGTGCTTCTCAGTGATAGACCCCTACGCAAAGAAGATCATCCCGACGATAGCGCGTCCTTGGTATCTTTGGCCGTTCCGACCATTGATCGCCGCATCTTATGCCGTGGCCTTGCATTTCTGCGGGGTGTCTGGATAGCGGCTCTTAGGAGTTTGCAAAACTCTCTGCCAAATCCGCCACTGCATACGCAACATTGTGCTTTGAGAAGAGGCAATTGCGGTGAACCGCTTGGCGCGGCTCTGCCTATGATGGGAAAACCTCAACGATATGCTTTGCAAGGATCAAGAAACCCATGGCTCCCTTCCGCCCGAAATTCATCACCTTCGATTGCTACGGCACGCTCATCAATTTCCAGATGGCGGAAGCGGCTCGCGATATTTACGGTCCTCAACTGGATGCCGCCCATATGGATGAGTTTGTCAAAGACTTCTCAGCCTATCGTCTCGATGAAGTGCTGGGCGATTGGAAGCCCTATGCCGATGTGGTCCACAATGCTATCGAGCGCACCTGCAAGAGAAACGGCGTGACCTTCCGCGAGGAAGACGCCAAGACCGTGTATGAGCGCGTACCCACATGGGGTCCGCATTCGGATGTGCCTGCTGGCCTTGCCAAAGTGGCCAAGGAAATTCCGCTGGTGATTCTTTCCAACGCCATGAATTCGCAGATCATGTCCAATGTGGAAAAGCTTGGTGCGCCCTTCCATGCGGTCTATACGGCAGAGCAGGCGCAATCCTACAAGCCGCGCATGAAGGGCTTTGAATATATGTTCGACATGCTCGGCTGCGGCCCGGAAGACATTACCCATGTGTCGTCTTCCTTCCGCTATGATCTGATGACCGCCCATGATCTGGGCATCAAGAACAAGGTCTGGGTCAACCGCGGTCATGAGCCAGCCAATCCCTATTATGGCTATCAGGAAATCGCAGGCGTTTACGATCTCCCCGGCGTGTTTGGTCTTTAAGCGATGAAATATCTCTCCTACTGGCACGACACCGCCCCGAAATTTGCCGAGGGCATCACCGGCGCAATTGAAGGCGATTTTGATGTCGCGGTGATTGGCGGCGGCTTTACAGGCCTCGCAGCGGCCCGCCAACTGGCGAAAGCGGGGGCAAAGGTGATCGTGCTGGAGGGGCAGCGCATTGGCTGGGGTGCCTCTGGCCGCAATGGCGGGCACCTCAACAACGGCTTGGCCCACAGCTATCTGGGGGCCAAGGCTGAATTGGGCAAGGAGCGGGCGATTGCGCTTTACCAGGCGCTCGACAGTTCCATTGATACCATCGAGGCGCTGATTGCCGAGGAAGGCATTGATTGCAATTTCCGCCGGGCCGGAAAGCTGAAACTGGCCTCGAAGCCACAGCATTTCGAAGGCCTTGCCCGCAATTTCGAAGCCCTGCATGAAGAGGTCGATCCCGACACGGCCCTGTTGTCACCATCGGATTTGAAACGTGAGGTCGGCTCACCTTTTCATGGTGCCATGCTGTCCAAAAAGAGCGCCATGATGCATATGGGCCGCTATGTGGTGGGCCTTGCAACCGCCGCCCACCGCCACGGCGCTGACATTGCCGAGCAGGCCTCTGTCATCTCTATTGAAAAGCAGGGAGACCGCCACCGCCTGACCACCGCGCGGGGCCGCGTGACGGCCAAGGATGTGCTGGTGGCCACCGGGGCTTATACCACGCCCAATTTCAGCTTCTTCCGCCGCCGCATCATTGCCGTTGGCAGCTTTCTGATTGCCACACGACCTTTATCGGACACAGAAGTGGCGAGCGTGATGCCGGGCAACCGCACTTGCGTCAACACCATGAACATTGGCAATTACTGGCGCTTGTCGCCCGATAATCGGCTGATTTTCGGCGGTCGTGCCCGTTTCTCTGCCACATCCGATCAGCAATCGGACGCCAAAAGCGGCGAAATCCTCCGCCAATCCCTTGCCGCGATTTTCCCCCAGCTTGCCAAGGTCGAGATCGACTATTGCTGGGGCGGTCTGGTGGATATGACCAAGGACCGTTACCCCCGCGCAGGATATCAGGACGGCTTGTGGTATGCCATGGGCTATTCCGGCCATGGGGCGCAGCTCTCCACCCACCTCGGCATGATCATGGCCGATACCATCATGGGCAAGCCCGATGCCAATCCGCTGAAGGGGTTGGAGTGGCCTGCCGTGCCGGGACATTTTGGCAAGCCATGGTTTTTGCCGCTGGTGGGGATGTATTATAAGATGCTGGATAAGTTTCAGTAGAAAGAGTTTTGTGGCTTCGCCCCCCTCATCCGCCTGCCGGCACCTTCTCCCCGCCGGGGAAAAGAGATTCGTGGATATCTCTCCGCTCCATCAATGATGGACAGAAAGCAAAGAATCCAGCGTTTTCCGGGATAACGTTGACCGTATTGTCTCTTCTCCCCGGCGGGGAGAAGTCCCCGGCAGGGGGATGAGGGGGGCCGAAGGCAACTCAACAGTACGGATGCCTCAAAGCCCAATCAACACACTCTTGCTCTTGCGATTGGCATGGTAGGCCTCGCGGCCCAGATCCTTGCCAATGCCGGATTGCTTGTAGCCGCCCGTGGGCAAAATATGGTCACGCGACCGACCATAGCGGTTTACCCAGACGGTGCCTGCCTGAAGTGCGCGTGTCAGGCGAAGGGCGCGGGAGAGATCACGGGTAAACAGGCCGGCACAAAGTCCATAGGTGGGGTGGTCTGCCAAAGCCAGCGCCTCGTCTTCATGCTCAAACGTTTGCATGGTCAACACGGGGCCGAATATTTCCTGCGTGACCGCCGGGGAATGCTGATCGACATGGGAGAGCAAGGTCGGCGTATAAAAATACCCATCGCCCTCCATGATATCGCCACCCGTCAAACATTCCGCCCCGGCATCAATGGCGGCCTTGACGATGCTGTCGATCCGCTCGCGTTGACGCTGGGAGATGATCGGCGAATATTGTGCTGTCGCATCCCAAGTTGGGCCAGCTTTCACGGCCCTCATCTTGGCTATGATCGCTTCTGCCAAAGGCTCCATCACGCTGCGCTCTACAATCAGGCGTGAGCCAGCCACGCAGGCTTGGCCCGCGTTGGAGAGAATGCTTTGGGCAATGGCGGCGGCTGCCTTGTCCAGATCGGCATCGGCAAACACCAGTTGCGGGCTTTTGCCGCCCAGTTCCAGTGTCATGGGTTTGACGCCCGTGCGGGCAATATTGCCCATGATGGCCTGACCCGCTCCGGTGGAGCCAGTAAAGCTGACCTTGGCAATATCCGGGTGGCCGGTGATGGCATTGCCAGTGACAGCGCCATCGCCCAGCACGATATTGATCAGCCCCGCCGGAATCCCGGCCCTCACGGCCAATTGCGCCAGATAGATGCTGGAAAAGGGTGTCATTTCCGATGGTTTTAGCACAACGGCATTGCCAGCGGCCAGCGCCGGTCCAAGCTTCCAACCCGCCATGGACACCGGAAAATTCCACGGCGTAATGGCCCCGACCACGCCATAAGGCTCGCTCATGATCATGCCGAGACTATCACTATTCGTCGGCACCAGCGCGTCGCCTTCCTTGTCTGCCATTTCGGCAAAGAAGCGGATTTGCTCGGCGGTCACAGCAATGTCCCCGGCAATCAGATGGCCGACCGGACGGGTTGACGACAGCGCCTCCAGCTTGGCCAGCGTTTCTGCCTCGCGCTCAATCAGGTCTGCCCAGCGCTGGAGCGCAATCGTGCGCTCACGCGGGCGCACATTGCCCCATTGGCTGGTTTTCAGCGCCTGTTTTGCGGTTTGGACTGCCCGATCCACCATGTCCTCATTGGCAATCGGACAGCCCGCATAGCCCTTGCCATCGGATGGGCGGTACATGTCCAGTGCGCCATTGGCATCCACCAGCGCATCGCCAATGAAATGGCCGATGGGCAGGGCGATTGTGTCTGGATCGAAGCTGAGGGTCATGAGGTTTCCTTAAGCAAGCTCGGGTTACGCCATGATGGTGACGTAGATTTTCTTCACCGTTTCAATGGTCTTCCACACGCCAACAAAGCCGGGTTTCATGATGAAATGATCGCCTGCCTTGTAAATCATCGGCTCGCCGCCTTCAGGGGTGATTTCCACCACGCCTGAGAGAATATGGCAGTATTCAAAACTCTCGCCCTTGATCGATTTGGTCTCGCCGGGAGTGGCTTCCCACACACCGGTATGGATCATTTCGCCACGGCAGACATCCTGCGGCCATGTCTTGAAGGCCGGATCACCAGAGATCAAGCGTTCCGGCAGGGCCTTGGATTCTTTCGGCGTGAAGGTTGGGTTGGTGTCGATGGTTTTCAAAAGAGACATGGATTAGTACTCGGTTTAAAGTTTGCAGCAGTGGTCTGCGAGAGCGGTGATCATGGTCTGGCAGGTGGCCAGCTCGTCCATCAGGATATATTCGTTGGACTTGTGGGCGCGGCTGATGTCGCCGGGGCCGCAGATGATGGCATCGATTCCCGCTTGCTGGAAAAGCCCGGCCTCGGTGCCGTAGCTCACGGCAGCCAGGGGCTCAGCGCCCGTGAGCCTGTGCAGCAGCGCGGCGAGGGGTGCGTTTTGGGGGAGTGAGAGTGCGGGATATGCACTCATCTCTGCCCATTCCACGCCAAAGCCTTTGTCTTTCAACGCTTCCGCTGTCCGACGAACAGGCTGCAAAAGTGCTGCGGGATTAACACCTGAGATGGCGCGTGCCTCAAACTCGGCCTCACAGGTATCAGGAATGATATTGACGGCTTGACCACCGCGCACGGTTCCCACTTGCAGCGAGGAATAGGGCGGCTCAAACACCGCTTCAAACGGGCCGCTCGTTAAATCAGCGGCAGCATGGCGGGCAGCAAGCAGAACCTCACTCATCGCATGAATGGCATTCAGCCCTAGATCAGGCCTTGATGAATGGCCGGAACGTCCGGTGATGGTGACACGCGCGGCAGCCTTGCCCTTATGGGCGCGGATGGCACGCATGCCGCTGGGTTCGCCAATAATGGCCCCAAGCGGGCTTTCGCAAAGAGATGGCAATTGCGCCAACATATGCGGCGCGCCACGGCACCCGGCCTCTTCATCATAGGAAAAAGCAAGATGGATGGGACGGGCCAGCGGCATGGCGGCGAGTTTGGGCACGCAGGCCAAAGCGCAGGCCAAAAACCCCTTCATGTCGCTGGAGCCACGGCCAAAAAGCCTGTCACCGTTGCGCCGCAGTTGGAATGGATCGCTCACCCAGCCGCTTTCGCCTGCTGGCACCACATCCATATGGCCGGAGAGGATGTAGCCGGGCACATGTTTGGGGCCGATGGTGGCAAACAGATTGCTGCGGTCGCCCTCCGGCCCGGGAAGCACGCTCACCGCCGCGTCGTGGTTTTGCAGATAGTCACTGATGAAGCTGACGATCTCGCCGTTGGCTGTGCCGACAACGGAAGGGAAGGCCACGAGGCGTTCGAGAATGTCCAAGGGTCGCTCCATCGATCCGGTCTCGCAGTGCGGCACACTGCTGATAGGACGCAAAGCTCAATGCCTTTGAAAAGCTGAGTGCGTCGGATCTGGAATCTACAAGCCAAGCGGTATTTTTACTGCTGAAAGCAGGGGGATATTTGGTGGAATCTTTGGTTCCGGAGGCTAAGGGGAGCGGATTATACCGACGCCACTGAGACAGATGGATCAGGCCTTCCCAGGCTGTTTATGCGCTGTAGAACAGTCCTGGCTTTGCATGCCGAAACCCACCAGAGCAATCCGGACGAATTGCTGTGCATACGGTACGAGCTGGAAATTATCCCTGCCGAAGGCCCATTCGCCGATCAGGCCCGATATGGTCGCGCTCAGGGTCATGGCTGCGGAGGCAGGGTTCCAGGGTGCGGTCAACTGGCCCCTGTCGGCGGCAACCTGGAAGAGGGGCAGCAGCTTGCCCTTGAGCGTACTCAGAATACCATCCGAGTCGGTTTCCTTTATCGAAAGGTCCAGATGGAGGCTGACCCGGATCACACCGCGCCGCCGCTCGTCGGCCTGAAGATGCGCCAGCATGTCGAACAATATCTGTTCAAGGGCGGCAAACACGTCGACGGAACTGTCCGCCGGAAGCCGAGCCGCCAAGTGCTCGAAAGGCTTGAAAGCCTGGTTGCGCAGGGCTTCGAGAATGCCGCGCTTGTTCTTGAAGTGCCAATGGACGGCACCGCGCGTCACGCCAACCGCCTGGGCAATTTCGTCCAATGACGTCTGGTCAAAGCCCTTGGTGAGGAAAAGTTGCTCGGCAGCGTTCAGGAGCTGCATGTGGGTTTCCGCTGCTTCTTCCTTGGTTCTCCGCAATGGGTCCTCCTGGGCGAATTTGTTGGGCACGGCGCTTCGTTTTCTAATTCATCACATATTTGTACGCTGCGATCAATCCTATTTACAAACGGTATGTATGTATATATATCGGAGAGGCTACCGTTGGAGTGTTCCTAGCCATGCAAAAAACAAAGCGATTTCTTGTTGCGGGTTGCGCTATTGCAGCCCTTTCTTTTTCCACCCCATCATTTGCGCAGATGCCAAATGCTGGGCCGCCGGCTGTCGGCGTCACGATTGCCAAACTGAAGCCGATCAATGACACGACCGAGGTCAATGGCCGGGTCGAGGCGAAGGATTCCGTCAATCTCGTCGCCCGTGTGACCGGATTCCTGGAAGAACAGCTTTTCAAGGAAGGTTCCGAGGTCAAGAAGGGCCAGGTCCTGTTCCGCATCGAGCGGCAGTCCTATGAGGCCGATCTGGATTCCAAGAAGGCGACGCTTGCCGAAAATCAGGCGACGCTGGAAAATTCGAATATATCCCTTGCCCGTAATGAACAGCTTCGAGCCGGGGGCAGCGGCAGCCAGAGCAATCTGGACGACGCACGCGCCACGCAACGGACCTCGATTGCCAAGGTGGCTGAATCGGAAGCGGATGTGCGCACCTCGCAGATCAATCTCGGCTATACCGATATCATCGCGCCTATCGATGGTCGTATCGGCCTTGCTTCCGTCACGGTCGGCAATGTCGTGTCGTCTTCATCGGGAACCTTGGCCACGGTGGTCAGTCAGGACCCGATGTACGTGAAATTCCCGATATCAGTGCGCCGTCTCATTGAATTGAGACAGCGGTTCGACAAGGAAGGCGGTATGGAAAAGAGCGTGAAGCTCAAGATCCGCTTGCCCGATGGCAGGATGTACGCCCAGGAAGGCACGCTTGATTTCTACGACATCAGCGTTTCCGAGAATACCGATTCCATCACCCTGCGTGGCACGATCCCCAATCCGCTGCTGCCAACGGGACATCGGGAACTGGTGAATGATGAATTCGTCCGCGTGATCCTCGAAACCGTCGAGCCGACCAATTACCTGACGATTCCGCGTGCCTCGGTCATGATCGACCAGCAGGGCTCCTACGTCTATGTGGTTGATGACAAGAGCGTTGCGCAGGTGCGCCGTGTGACGCTTGGGCAATCCACGCCTGACATGGCTGTTGTCACCAATGGCCTCAAGGAAGGCGACAAGGTGATCACTGACGGCATCCAGCGTGTTCGGCCCAATACACCGGTCAATGCACAGCCGGCCGACCAGGCTCCTTCACCCGCCGCACCAAAGCAGGGCTAAGCGATGTTTTCCAATATTTTCATTGATCGTCCACGCATGGCAATCGTCATTGCCATCGTGCTGACGATTGCCGGTGGGCTGGCGCTGACCAGAATATCGGTGTCCCAACTTCCCGATATCGTGCCGCCACAGGTCCAGGTGACGGCCTCCTATCCCGGCGCTTCCGCCGAGGTGCTGGAACAGACCGTCGCGCAACCGATCGAATCCAAGGTGATCGGGGTCGACAAAGCTCTCTATATGAAAAGCACCAGCGGTAATGATGGCAGCTATTCGCTGACTGTCAGTTTTGCGCTGGGCAGTGATGCTGACATTAACACCGTTAACGTCAACAACCGCGTGCAGACGGCTCTGTCCTCGCTGCCCAGTGACGTTCAAAGTCTGGGTGTCTCGGTCAGCAAGAAATCCTCGTCCATCCTGCAATTCATCATGTTGCAGAGCGACAAGGGCAAGTTTGACCCGTTGTTCATGACCAATTATGCGACGATCAACGTCCTGGACGAGATTTCCCGTGTTCCAGGCGTCGGTTCGGCATCGCTCTTCAGCAACATGAAGTATTCGATGCGAATCTGGTTCGATGTTGATCGCTTGTCCAGCCTCGGCCTTGTGCCTTCGGACGTCACAAGTGCGATTTCAGCCCAGAACGTTCAGGCACCCGTTGGCCGTATCGGTGCGCGTCCCGTACCGGACGACCAGGCATTTCAATATAACGTCCAGACCCAGGGCCGCCTTGAGACGCCGGAGGAATTCGGCAATATTGTGCTGCGTGCCAATAAGGACGGCTCTGTCCTGAAGGTGAAGGATGTCGCCCGTGTTGAACTGGGCGCACAGAACGATGACACGGTATCCCGACGCGAAGGCGATCCGGGTGTTGCCATGGGCATTTACATGTCTCCCGGTGCGAATGCGCTGAATACGGCTGCGGCCGTCAGCGCCAAGATCGCGCAATTGAACAGCCGGATGCCGGAAGGCATGCGCGCCAATGTCATGTACGACTCGACCACCTTCGTTCAGGATACGATTGAATCCGTCATCCATACGCTGATCGAAGCTTTCGTGTTGGTGGCTGTGGTCGTCTTCCTGTTTCTCGGCAATGTCCGGGCGACCATCATTCCGATCATCGCGGTGCCAGTCAGCGTTATCGCCACATTCGCGGTATTGCTGGCGCTTGGCTATTCGGCCAATACGGTCTCGCTTCTCGCCCTTGTTCTCGCCATCGGTATTGTCGTTGACGACGCGATTGTCGTCGTGGAAAATGTTGAGCGCGTGATGGAGGAGGAGCCGGAGTTGACCCCGGTTGCCGCCACCAAGAAGGCCATGGGGCAGGTCACCGGTCCGATTATTGCGATCACCCTTGTCCTGCTGTCGGTTTTCGTTCCCATCGGCTTCATCTCCGGTATCTCAGGGGAATTGTTCCGGCAGTTCTCGGTCACCATCAGTGTTGCCATGCTGATTTCGGCCATTAACGCCTTGACGCTGTCGCCGGCTCTCTGCGCCGTCTTCCTGCGCCATACCGGCGAAAAACGTGGCATCATGGGCTGGATCAGCCGGCGCATCGACAATACCCGTGACGGCTATGCCTGGGCAGTCCAGAAAATGGTCCGCATGGCGGTCCTGTCCCTGCTGATCATCGGGGTCGGTGGCGCTGGTATCTATGGCATGTCGAAGATCACCCCGAGCGGCTTCCTACCGGAAGAAGACCAGGGCACGTTCTTCATCGCGGTACAATTGCCCGATGGCGCTTCGGTGGCACGGACAAGTGGTGCGGTTGGACAAGTGGAGGATTTGCTGAAGGCTGTTCCTCAAATCGATAACGTCTCCTCGGTTATCGGTTATTCCTTCCTTGACAGCTATTCGGCCAGCAATTCCGCCTTCATGATCGTGCGGCTGAAACCCTTCGCGGATCGTCCCGCAGCCCTGGACAAGGTCCAAGCGGTCATCGGCCGGACGTTCGGCATGGTCCAGCAGGTCAAGGCCGCCACGGTTCTGCCCTTCAACCTTCCGCCCGTTCTGGGTCTTTCCACCAGCGGCGGTTTCGAAGCGATGATCGAATCGCTTGAGGGGGCTGATCCGGCAACCATGGCCAATGTGGCCTATGGCGTGGTCGGCGCGGCCAATCAGAACCCGCAATTGGCACGTGTTTTCACCACTTATGGTGCCAATGCGCCGTCGATCTATCTCGATATTGATCGTGAAAAAGCCCAGGCGCTCGGTATCAGCATCAGTGATATCTTTAACGCCCTACAGGCAACGCTCGGTGGCTCTTATGTCAACGACTTCAACGAGTTCGGACGCACCTGGCAGGTCAAGGTCCAGGGCGATGCCGCCAATCGCCGCGATACATCGGCGCTTTGGAACATCTATGTCCGCAACTCCAACAGCGACATGGTGCCTCTCCAGTCGATTGCCGAGGTAAAGACAATTGTCGGCCCGCCGGTCATTACCCGCTATAACAACTATCGCGCCGTGACCATCAACGGTTCGCCTTCTCCCGGCACATCTTCCGGGGATGCCATGGAAGCATTCAAGCAGGTGGTCGCCAAGACCCTGCCATCCGGCTTTGCGCTGGAATGGACAGGAACGGCCTATCAGGAACAGCAGGCCTCAGGTCAGACGGGTATTATCCTGGCACTCGCCCTGCTGTTTGCCTATCTGTTCCTGGTGGCGCTTTACGAAAGCTGGACTATTCCCGTTCCGGTTCTGCTTTCCGTCATCGTGGGTGTGTTTGGTGCCTTTGCCGGCATGGCGCTCACCCACATGACGATGGATCTCTACGCACAGATCGGTCTTGTGGTTCTGATCGCCCTTGCCGCGAAGAACGGCATTCTGATCGTCGAGTTCGCCAAGGAAAAGCGTGAGGCGGGCATGCCGATTGCCGATGCGGCGGTTCTGGGCGCAAAGCTGCGTTTTCGCGCCGTGATGATGACATCGATTGCCTTCATCCTCGGTCTCGTGCCGCTGGTCTTGGCAAATGGCGCCTCGATGATGGCACGGCACAATGTTAGTACGCCGGTCTTCATCGGTATGCTGACGGCCAGTACACTCGGTCTGTTCGTGATCCCGATGCTCTACGTCACGTTCCAGACCGTGCGTGAAAAATTGAAGTCCTGGCTTGGCTTGGGCAAACCATCAGGACACCACGCGCCGCATACCGACCCTTAAATCTGATGTTTAAGCATATTGTTTGAAAAGACCGGATCGGAGATTGCAACGCAGTTTCCGATCCGGTCAATTTACGTGATATTCCGGCCATTTTGCGCGTTGAAGCGAGAATGGCACTCGGTCGCCATTGCGACCTAGCCCATTGGCTATCACGGTCCCGCCTCATAAAACGTCTTTTCTGCATGATACCTTAAGCCGATTCCGGTTTAAGCTTTTATGCTTTAAGGTCCGCGTGACAGAGGATGAGGATCACATGCCGACAATATTGGATCAGCTGGAAAGCCGCCGCGCCGAGGCCCGTTTTGGCGGTGGTGAAAAGCGGATTGACGCGCAGCATGCCAAGGGCAAGCTGACGGCGCGCGAGCGGATTGAGATCTTGCTCGATGAAGGCTCGTTTGAAGAATACGATATGTATGTCACCCATCGCTGCACGGATTTCGGCATGGATGGTCAGAAAGTTGCGGGCGATGGTGTCGTCACCGGCTGGGGCACGATCAATGGTCGGCAGGTCTATGTGTTTTCCCAGGATTTTACCGTGCTCGGCGGCTCGCTGTCGGAAACCCATGCCCAGAAAATCTGCAAGATCATGGATATGGCGGTCCGGGTCGGGGCGCCGGTGATCGGCATCAACGATTCGGGCGGGGCGCGCATCCAGGAAGGCGTGGCCTCGCTTGCTGGCTATGCCGAAGTGTTTCGCCGCAATGCCGAGGTGTCGGGCGTCATTCCGCAGATCTCTGTGATTATGGGGCCATGCGCGGGCGGCGCGGTCTATTCACCAGCGATGACCGATTTCATTTTCATGGTGCGTGACACGTCCTACATGTTCGTCACCGGCCCTGACGTGGTGAAGACCGTGACCAACGAAATCGTCACGGCGGAAGAGTTGGGCGGGGCGGGCACCCATACGAAGAAATCCTCGGTAGCGGACGGCGCTTTTGAAAACGATGTCGAAGCGCTGGAACAGGTGCGGCTGCTGTTTGATTTCCTGCCGTTGAACAACCGCGAAAAGCCGCCGAAACGGCCTTTCTACGATGATCCGGCCCGGCTTGAAATGCGGCTGGATACCCTGATCCCCGACAGTTCCACCAAGCCTTACGACATGAAGGAACTGATCCATGCGCTGGCTGACGAGGGCGATTTCTTCGAGCTTCAGGAGGCTTTTGCCAGGAACATCATTACCGGCTTCATCCGGCTGGAAGGCCAGACTGTCGGTGTGGTCGCTAACCAGCCGATGGTGCTGGCCGGCTGCCTGGATATCGACTCATCGCGCAAGGCGGCCCGTTTCGTGCGGTTTTGCGATGCCTTTTCCATTCCGATCCTGACGCTGGTGGATGTGCCGGGCTTTCTGCCTGGCGTGGCGCAGGAATATGGCGGCGTCATCAAACACGGTGCGAAGCTGCTGTTTGCCTATTCTGAGGCCACCGTGCCGATGGTGACATTGATTACCCGCAAGGCCTATGGCGGTGCCTATGACGTGATGGCCTCCAAGCATATTGGCGCTGACGTGAATTATGCCTGGCCGACAGCGGAAATCGCCGTGATGGGTGCCAAGGGCGCGACCGAAATTCTCTATCGGTCCGAACTTGGCGACCCTGAGAAGATCGCGGCGCGCACCAGGGAATATGAGGAGCGGTTTGCCAATCCGTTCGTGGCGGCGGAACGCGGCTTTATTGATGAGGTGATCATGCCGCATTCGTCACGCAAGCGCATCGCCCGGGCCTTTGCCTCGCTGCGGGGCAAGCAGGTTGCGACCCATTGGAAAAAACACGATACCATTCCGCTTTAAAAACGGGCCCACTTTGATAGCGGGTTCACTTCAACAACAAGATCGGACCTGTTCCGGCAGACAAGAAAGGGCGGCATGGATGTCCAAGGCCCCTGATATGACCAAGCACCGTGGATTTCCCTCCGGCATGCCCGGAACAGGTGTACAGTTTACCATTCGCCGGGCCAATCCCCGGGGCGTTACCCCCATCAAGACCATGCCGCGCAAGGCCTATCCAGGCACCAAGGAACACCGCATCGATGCGGCTTTCCTGCACGCGCTCTGGCATCACTTCGGCGCAGAACCCTTTGAGCGCGGCAATCTCGATGCGGCCCGGCTCAACCTGCTGTTTGGCCGCGAGGTGGTGGCGGTCGAAAAGGATTTCGATCCGCTGTCCTATGAAGCGATGCTGCGCATTGATGAGCGGGTGGCGCGGCACAGCTTTCCGGAATCCTTCGATGATGTATTTGAGGTGTGAGGCGATGGTTTCTCTTCTGTTTCAACCGGATGCTGCATGATGGTCAAAACCTCTGAGATGCCGAAGCATCGCGGCTTTCCGGCGGGCCTTCTCGGCACGCAATGGCAGTTCACGCTGCGGCGCGCCAATTCCAACGTGACAAAGCTCACCTCCATGCCGCGTCATCGCACCATGGACGAGACCGTGGCTTTGGCGGATATCGGTTTTGTGCGGGCGCTCTGGGAGTATTTTGGCGCGGAACCGTTCGAGCGCGGCAATCTGGATGGCGAGCGGCTGTGCCGTCTGTTTGGCCGGGAGCTTCTGGCTGCGGAGCGGGGTTTTGACCCGACCTCCTATACGGCCAAGCTGAAACTCAACGAAAAGCTGGCCCGTAAGAACTTTCCGCAGGCCTTTGATGACACGGCAGGGGTATGAATATGGCAATTTCCAAAATCCTGATCGCCAACCGTGGCGAAATCGCCTGCCGGGTGATCAAGACCGCCAAGCGGATGGGCATTGCCACGATCGCTGTGTATTCCGATGCCGATGCCAATGCGCTGCATGTCAAGCTGGCGGATGAGGCGGTGCATATCGGCCCGTCGCCCTCCAACCAATCCTATATCGTTATCGACAAGATCCTCGAGGCGATCAGGCAGACCGGCGCGGATGCCGTGCATCCCGGCTATGGGTTTCTGTCGGAAAATGCGGCCTTTGCCGAGGCGCTGGACAAGGCAGGCGTTGCCTTTATCGGTCCGCCGGTTGGCGCCATCAAGGCGATGGGCGACAAGATCACCTCCAAGAAGCTGGCGGCAGAGGCGGGGGTGTCCACCGTACCCGGCCATATGGGGCTGATTGCCGACGCAGAGGAAGCGGTCAAAATCGCTGCTCAGATCGGCTATCCCGTGATGATCAAGGCGTCCGCCGGTGGCGGTGGCAAGGGCATGCGCATCGCCTGGAACGATGCCGAGGCGCGTGAGGGTTTCCAGTCCTCCAAGAACGAGGCGATGAACTCGTTTGGCGACGACCGGATCTTTATCGAGAAGTTCGTTGACCAACCGCGCCATATCGAAATCCAGGTGCTGGGCGATAAGCATGGCAACGTGCTCTATCTCGGCGAGCGCGAATGCTCCATCCAGCGACGAAACCAGAAGGTGATCGAGGAAGCGCCATCGCCGTTTCTGGATGCGGACACCCGCAAGGCGATGGGCGAGCAGGCCGTAGCGCTGGCCAAGGCGGTTGGATATTATTCCGCCGGCACGGTGGAGTTTATCGTCGATGGCAATCGCAATTTCTACTTCCTGGAAATGAACACGCGCTTGCAGGTCGAGCATCCGGTAACAGAACTGATCACCGGGCTTGATCTGGTCGAGCAGATGATCCGTGTGGCGTCTGGCGAAACGCTGGCTTTTGCGCAAGCGGATGTGACGCTGACGGGCTGGGCGGTCGAAAGCCGGCTTTATGCCGAAGACCCCTATCGCAATTTCCTGCCGTCGATCGGCAGGCTTTCCCGCTACCGTCCGCCAAGTGAAGGCCAGCAAGCCGATGGTACGGTGGTCCGCAACGATACCGGGGTGTTCGAGGGCGGGGAAATCTCGATGTATTACGATCCGATGGTTGCCAAGCTGTGTACGTGGGGGCCTGACCGGATCACTGCCATCGATGCGATGAGTGCGGCGCTGGACCGGTTTGAAGTCGAGGGCATTGGCCATAACCTGCCGTTTCTGTCGGCGGTGATGCAGCATCCGCGCTTTCGCTCCGGCAAGATTACCACGGCCTTCATCGCCGAGGAGTTTCCGGAGGGCTTTGCCGGGGTCGAGCCGGATGAAACGGCGGGTCGGACGCTGGCCGCCATTGCAGCCCTTGTCCACCAGCGGCGCGAGGCCCGTGCCGCGCAGGTCTCCGGCACCATGGGCAATCATGCCCGCACCATTGGCCGTGATTGGGTGGTGGAGCTGGCAGAGCGGCATTATCCGCTGACGCTTCCGGCTGATCCCGGCAGTCTGATGTTTGCCGATGGCAGCGTGCTCGCGGTCGACGGTGTTTGGCAGCCTGGGCAGACGCTGGCGATTTTTGCCGTCGATGGTCAAAGCATCGCGGTTAAAATTGACCTCAAGGGACCTGCTATCCGCCTGCGCTGGCGGGGCATGGATGTTGTGGCGCATGTCCGCAGCCCGCGCGCCGCCGAGCTTGCCCGGCTTATGCCCCGGAAATTACCGCCCGACACGTCAAAAATGCTGCTGTGCCCGATGCCAGGCGTGGTGACAGGCATTGCGGTTGCCGAAGGGGACGCTGTGGAGGCCGGTCAGGCGCTGGCGACGGTGGAGGCGATGAAGATGGAAAACATCCTGAAGGCCGAGCGACGCGGCGTGGTGAAGAGGCTGGTTGCCAAGGCTGGCCAAAGCCTCGCCGTGGACGAACTGATCATGGAATTCGAGTGATGGGCGAATGTGCTTTTGGCCAAAGATCGGGCGTCATCACCCAGTCGCGCCAGCATATGTCTCTGATGGTCCTGCCCGCCGAAAAAGATGGCCAGGATCTGGACCTGGTTTTTAACCTCATCCACTTTGAAATAGATGATCGCACGGTTTTTCGTCACATGGCGCAAGTCAAGCGAAATGTGTGGCAACACTGTTCCCTGAAAGGGCGCATGGACCAGCGCCTTCAAATCATCGTCGATCGCTTGAAGACGCGCCGAGGCGCGATCGAAGGCTTCCTGTATCGCGTCTCCGAAAGACAAATAGGCTTCGACAAGGTGATCGAAGATCAGGTCAAGATCTCGATTGCTGGCGGCAGACCGCACCAAATCAAAGGCCATAGAAAGACTTTTTGGCAGCGATCATCTGCTGGATTGTCCGGCTGCTTTCCTCGGCGTTCAGGAACGGACCTTTGCTGCGCTCGTCGATCAGCGCGCGCAATGCCTGAACTTCCGCCTCTTTCATCTCTGTTTCCTCCCGCAGCAGCTCAAGACCTCGCTGCACGACGGCGCTCAGGCTTGAATACCGCCCGTCTTCCACAAGCTTGCGGGCAAATTTGTCTTGCTGGTCGGAGATGGAAACCGAGGCTTTCACGGACATGGGGACAGGCTCCTCAGGAGTTAGCTGTTAAAAATACTACTCAGTCGCATTAAAATCAAGCTGAACGGAGAGGCGCTTTCATGTCGTCTTTCGTCTGCAAGGGTGGAGGGATTAATCGATGTCGAAGAAGACGGTTGCAGATTGGCAGTCGCTTGCCGAAAAGGAGTTGAAGGCCAATACGGACAGCCTGACTTGGCAGACGCCGGAAGGCATTGCCGTCAAGCCGCTTTATACGGCAGACGATCTTGCCGGCATGGACCATCTCGATAGCCTGCCGGGCTTTGCACCCTTCACCCGTGGGCCACGCGCGACGATGTATGCCGGGCGGCCCTGGACCATTCGCCAATATGCCGGGTTTTCCACGGCGGAAGCCTCCAATGCCTTTTACAAGCGCAATCTGGCGGCTGGACAGAAGGGGCTTTCCGTCGCCTTCGATCTAGCCACGCATCGCGGTTATGACAGTGACCATCCCCGTGTTGAGGGCGATGTCGGCAAGGCGGGCGTGGCGATCGATAGTGTCGAGGATATGAAAATCCTGTTCGACGGCATTCCGCTTGATCAGATGTCGGTGTCGATGACGATGAATGGCGCGGTCATTCCGATATTGGCGAGCTTCATTGTGGCGGGCGAAGAACAGGGTGTGTCGCGGGATAAATTGTCGGGCACCATTCAGAACGATATCCTGAAGGAGTTCATGGTCCGCAACACCTATATCTATCCGCCGGAACCTTCGATGCGGATTGTTGCTGACATTATCGACTACACCGCCCGGGAGATGCCGAAGTTCAACTCCATCTCGATCTCCGGCTATCACATGCAGGAGGCGGGCGCGACGCTGGTGCAGGAATTGGCCTTCACGCTGGCTGATGGCCGCGAATATGTGCGGGCAGCGCTGGCCAAGGGCCTGGATGTCGATGCCTTCGCAGGCCGGCTGTCGTTCTTCTTTGCCATTGGTATGAATTTCTTTATGGAAGCGGCAAAACTGCGGGCCGCCCGGCTGCTGTGGACCCGGATCATGCAGGAGTTTAACCCCCAAAAACCTGCCTCGCTGATGCTGCGTACCCATTGCCAAACGTCAGGCGTGTCGCTGGCCGAGCAGGACCCGTATAATAACATTGTCCGTACCGCATTTGAGGCGATGTCGGCGGTGCTGGGTGGTACGCAATCGCTGCATACCAATTCCTTTGATGAAGCCATTGCGCTTCCCACCGAGTTCTCCGCGCGCATTGCCCGCAATACCCAACTGATCTTGCAGCATGAAACCGGCGTGACCAAGGTGGTCGATCCGCTGGCTGGCTCTTACTATGTCGAAAGCCTGACCAAGGAACTGGCGGATGCGGCCTGGGCGCTGATCGAAGAAGTGGAAGGTCTGGGTGGCATGACCAGGGCGGTGGCTGACGGTCTGCCCAAACGCCTGATCGAGGAGGCCGCCACCCGCCGCCAGGCGGCTGTGGACCGCCGCGAGGAAGTGATCGTTGGCGTCAACAAATACCGGCTGGAAACCGAAGACGAGATCGACATTCTCGATATCGACAATGCCACTGTCCGTCTTGGCCAGATCAAGCGTCTTGAAGACACCAAGCGCCGCCGGGATGCAAAAGCGGTGGAGGCGAGCCTTCAGGAACTGACCCGCATTGCCAAAACCGGAGAGGGCAATCTTTTGGCTGCCGCCGTTGATGCCGCCCGCGCCCGCGCCACCGTGGGCGAAATATCGGATGCCATGCGGTCTGTGTTTGGCGATCACATCGCCGTGCCCAAAGTGGTATCCAGGGTTTACGGCGACCGCTATCAGGACGACCCCGAATATCAGACGCTTGTCGGTCAGTTATCGGATTTTGCCACAGTGCTGGGGGGCAAGCCAAAGATCATGGTGGCCAAGCTTGGCCAGGATGGCCATGACCGGGGTGCCAAAGTCATTTCCTCGGCGTTTGGCGATATCGGCTTTGATGTCATCGCCGGTCCGCTGTTCCAAACGCCGGAAGAAGCCGCCGATTTGGCCGTCAGCCACAAGGTGCAGGTCGTCGGCATGTCCTCGCTGGCGGCAGGCCATAAAACGCTTGCGCCACAACTGGTTGCCGCACTCAAGGCCAAAGGCGCGGAAAACATCATCGTCGTGGTTGGCGGTGTGATCCCAAGACAGGACTATCAATTCCTCCTCGACCACGGCGTCGCAGCCGTCTTCGGTCCCGGAACAAACGTGCTGGAGGCCGCCCGCGCCGTCATCAATCTCATGCAGGGCCGGTTGCGAAACCAGTAAGACCACGCTTGAGGCGCGGGCTCTTTTTGGAAAGCACAGGGTTGTGGGTATTATTTTTATCAAAATAGTTTGAATACTAATTATATCCGTGCTATTTAGAGGTCATGAACAATGATCTCGACACCCGCAGACGTTTGACCAGTCAGCTGTTTTCGGCCGCGCGCCTCTGGCGCCGGACGATCGATGTGATCCTGGCCGAGCATGGAATTTCCGAGGCTTGCGCTTCGCCTTTGGTGTGGATCGGACGCCTGGGGGGCGGTATTCGCCAGATCAGCCTTGCCGAACATGTCGGCATTGAAGGGCCTTCGCTGGTGCGGCTGCTGGATCAGCTTGAATCCTCGGGAATGGTCATGCGCAAGGACGATCCCACCGACAGACGGGCCAAGGGCCTTTGGCTGACGCCGGAAGGCACGCGCATGGCAGCACGGATAGAAGCGGTGCTGGACGAGGAAAGGGCAGGGGTCTTCGAAGGAATTTCCCAAGCGGATCTAGAAACCACTCTGCGCGTTTTGATGGAGTTCCAGCAGCGCTGCGTCGATCTGCGGGTGAGCCGGGACAAGAAGGACTAGGTCGATGGTCGCACCAACCTGGAGAGACTGGGTGTTTTCCGGCAAGGCTTTTGCGGCTGCCATGCTGGCCCTTTATCTTGCCCTGATGTTTGATCTGTCGCGCCCCTATTGGGCTGTTTCGGCTGTCTATATTGTTTCCAATCCTTTTGCGGGTGCCACCAAGTCCAAGGCGCTATACCGCGTGCTTGGAACGCTTCTGGGTGCAAGCGCTGCGGTTTTGTTCGTGCCGGTTTTCGTCAATGCGCCGGAGCTTTTATCTCTGGTCGTGGCGCTTTGGACCGGAACGCTGTTGTTTTTGTCGATGTTGGACCGTTCGGCGCGTGCCTATGTTTTCATGCTGGCCGGTTACACGCTGCCGCTGATTGCCTTGCCCAGCGTCAGTGATCCCGGCGGCGTTTTCGATGTTGCGCTGGCGCGGTCCGAGGAAATTACCCTGGGCATTCTATGCGCCACGCTTGTCAATCAAGTAGTGTTTCCCTCCAGCATCGGTCGCTTGTTTGGGGACAGGATCAATGTCTGGCTGGCCGATGCTGGTGCCTGGGCCGAAGATATCTTACGCGGCGAAGGTGCGACACCGTCCACGCCGCTGAAACGCCAGCAATTGGCCTCTGATGTGTCCAGTCTTGACCTGATGATCAGTCAGTTGAGTTATGATCCGGGAACAAAGGATGTCGTTGGTCAGGCGCGGGAGCTTCGCGGCCGGCTTTTGATGCTACTGCCAGTGTTTTCCTCGCTGGCAGACCGCCTGCACGCGATCAAACAGCAATCCGGTCTGGATGACACCCTCATCGCCCTTCTCCATGATGTCGCCGATTGGTTCAAGCTTGGCGGTGGGGTCGAAACGGAAAAGGCGGGTGCCAGCCTGCTGGGGCGGATCGACGCCTTGCAGACGCAAGATAAGCCGCATGGCTGGGACGGCCTCGTCATGTCGAGCCTGCTGACCCGGCTGAAGGATGTCGTCGAACTCTGGCAGGATTGCCTGACGCTGCGCGATCACATCGCCAGCGGTGGCCATGCGGCGGAGACTTTGCCGCTCCTGCACACGCGACGTATCTTGGCAGGCTCACGGCATTTCGACCATGCACTGCTGGCCATGAAAGTGGCCGTCGTGGTGGTGGGCATTCTGTTGGCCTGCGCATTCTGGATTGCCAGCGGTTGGAGCCAGGGCGCGAGTTTCGTTTCCATGGTCGCGGTTTCCTGCTCGTTTTTCGCAGCCCAGGACCGGCCTGCGCCGATGATCCGCAAAATGCTGATCTGGACGGCCCTGTCGATTGTGGTGGCCTTTGTCTATCTCTTTGCCATTCTTCCGGTCGTCACGTCCTTCGAAATGCTGGTACTGACGTTGGCGCCGATGTTCCTGTTCATAGGCTTGAAGATGAGCAATCCGCAAATGGGGATGTTTTTCATGCTGCTGGCGGTCAACAGCGCCACGCTGATCGCCATTCAGGACCAGTATTCCGCCGATCTGACCAGCTTTGCCAATGGCGGGCTGGCGACCTTGCTCGGCCTCGGTTTCGCCCAGCTCTGGGTCACCGTTGCACAGCCTTTCGGGGCTGAACTGGCGGCTCGCCGACTGATGAAGTCGGGATGGCGCGATCTTGCCGAAACGGCTTCCGGATCACGGTCGGGAGATGTTGACCGCCTTTCCAGCCGCAGTCTCGACCGGCTTGGGCAGCTTGTCCCGCGGTTGGCGGCATTGAATGTGCGCGATCTCGGCGATGTCGATGGCTTTGCCGATGTCCGGCTTGGGTTCAACGTGGTGACGCTGCAACAACAGCGGTCGTCGCTTGGGCAGGAAAGCGGCACGCTCATCTCACAGGTTCTGGCTGGCATTGCAGACCATTATCGGCGTCGGTTGAAGCTTGGTGGGTCAGGGTCGGCGCAGCCGCAATTGCAGGACACCATCGACCGGGCGCTCGAGACGGTCATGCGCAACGAGGGCGATGTCGGGCGCCGTGTGACCGACGCGTTGGTCGGCCTCAGGCGCGTGCTGTTTGGTCAATCGCCACCGCCAAGCCTTTCCCCGCAGGCTGGTGATTTGCAGTCCGGCCCCCACCAACTTTCTTTCGCAGCAGAGTAACGTCAATGCCGACCGAATTCGATATTTATGGCGTCTATATCCCGCGCCTTTTCGTGGTGATGCTGATCGCGTTGCTGATCAGCATGGTGATCCGCAAGCTGCTGGCCTGGATGGGCGCCTATGGGCTCATCTGGCATCGTGGGCTTTTCGATGTTGCACTCTTTGTCCTGCTGACGGCAGGTCTTTCCTTTCTAACACGCTGGTTTGTCTCATGACGATGTTGAAATCTCTCGGTAGGGTTGTTGTAACCCTGGTTGTCGTTGTTGCCGCGCTTTTTGCCGGCTATCACCTCTGGGTCTATTATATGGAAGAGCCGTGGACGCGCGACGGGCGGGTTCGCGCCGATGTCGCTGAGATTGCCCCTGATGTCACCGGCCCCGTCAGCGAGGTGCTGGCGAAGGACAACGGGACCGTGCGTAAGGGCGATGTTCTGTTCAAGGTCGATGCAAAACGGTTCGAACTGGCGCTGGAGCAGGCGCAGGCCGATCTCGATCAGGCGAAATCCTCGCTGGATGAGGCTGTCCGCGAACGCCAACGTGAAGAGCGGCTTGGCGATTCCGCTTCGGCACAGGCGCGCGACAAGGCTGTCTCTGCTCAGGAACAGGCCCAGGCTTCCTATAACAAGGCCCTTGCCAGCCGCGATGTTGCCAAGCTGGATCTGGATCGCACCGAAGTCAAATCTACCGTTAACGGCACGGTGAGCAATTTCTCTCTTCAGGTCGGCGATTTCGTCAATAGAGGCACGGCTACGGTGGCTGTCGTTAACACCGATACCTTGCGGGTCGAGGCCTATTTCGAGGAAAGCAAATTGCAGCGCATTCGTGAAGGCGACCGGGCCTCCGTACGGATCATGGGACAAAAAACCGTGCTGACTGGCCGGGTGGAAAGCATGGCGACCGGCATCCAGGACCGCGAGCGCGATTCAAGCTCCGGCCTGCTGGTCAATATTACCCCGACATTCAACTGGGTCCGGTTGGCGCAGCGCGTGCCTGTGCGCATTCATCTCGAAAATGTGCCTGATGGTACAAGGCTGATCTCGGGCCTGACGGCCACAGTGGACATCCAACCGGAAGCGCAGGCTGGTCAGAAGTAGCGATACTGCATAGTTCCTTCAACCGATTCCGGTTTGCGTCATTATCCAGTAAGCCGCAGCGACCTCTGATATCTTGAGCCTCGGCATTTTTATTGCCGAGGCCGATATACTGCTGACGGCAAGCCTGTGGTGATTCGCACCGAACCACGAGGTTGCAAGGACCACAAAACCCTAGATATCGGCGATGAATGCCTGTTTCTGGGTGCCGAGACCTTCGATGCCCAGCTCAACCACATCGCCAGCCTTCAGGAAGCGTGGTGGTTTCATGCCCAGGCCGACGCCGGGCGGCGTGCCGGTGGAAATAACATCGCCGGGATGCAGGCTCATGAACTGGCTGAGATAGGACACGAGAAAGGCGACGCCGTAGACCATGGTCTTGGAGGAGCCGTCCTGCATGGTCTCGCCATTGACGGTCAGCCACATTTTCAGGTTCTGTGGATCGGCAATCTCGTCCTTGGTGACCAGCCAGGGGCCGATCGGGCCGAATGTGTCGCAGGATTTACCCTTGGTCCATTGACCGGCCCGTTCGGTCTGGAAGGCGCGCTCGGACACGTCATGGGAAACGCAGTAGCCTGCGACATAGTCCATGGCATCTGCCTCGGACACATATTTCGCCGTCTTGCCGATGACGACGCCAAGTTCGACTTCCCAATCGGTTTTTTCCGAACCGCGGGGGATCAATACCTCGTCATTAGGACCGCAAATCGCTGAAGTCGCCTTCATGAAGATCACCGGTTCGGGCGGAACGGTTGCTCCTGTCTCTGCGGCATGGTCGGAATAGTTGAGGCCGATGCAGATGAACTTGCCGGTGCCGGATACGCAGGCGCCGATCCTGCCGGGCGCAAGTTCCGGCAGCGTTGCGGGATTGAGCGCTGCCAGTTGCGACAGCCCCTCCGGCGAAATCGCCGCGCCGCCGATATCGGTGACATGGGCGGAGAGATCGCGGATTTTGCCATCGCTATCGAGAAGGGCTGGTTTTTCCTGGCCAATCGGGCCAACGCGCATCAGTTTCATCGGATGTTTCCTTTCATGTTTCGAAGTATTTTCTTGGAAATGCCCTAAATCGACCAGCCGCCGTCGATGGCATAGGCCTGTCCCGTCGTATAGGTGGCGCCAGCCAGATAGACGGCCAGATCGGCGATCTCTTCCGGCGTGCCGATCCGCCCAATCGGCTGGCGGGCGATGAAGGCGGCGCGGGCCGCTTCATAATCGCCTTGCGCCTTCAGCCTGTCCTGAAGCGAAGGGCTTTCCACCGTGCCGGGGCAAATGGCGTTACAGCGGATGCCCTTGGCGACATATTCTGCGGAGACGGATTTGGTCAGGCCGATCACGGCGGCCTTGGTGATCGAATAGGCGCAGCGGTTGGCAACGCCTTTGACGCTGGAGGCGACCGAAGACATATTGATGATCGCGCCATCGCCTTTTTCGATCATCGCAGGCAGCACGGCACGGATGGTGCGCACCATGGCATGCACATTGAGGTCGAAGGCAAAGTCCAGTTCGTCGTCCTTCATGTCGAGGACCGAGCCGGCATGAACGAAACCAGCGCAATTGAACAGCACGTCGAAGGGACCGGTTTCGGCAATCACCGCCTTGACCTCGTCGTCCTTCAAAACGTTGAGCCGGCGTGTGGTGATACCAGCCTCCGCTTCCAGGCTGGCCAGCGCCTGCTCGTTGATGTCAGTGGCGACGACCGTGGCGCCGGCGCGGGCAAAGGCCAAGGCGCTGGCCCTGCCTATGCCCTGGCCAGCGGCTGTTATCAGCACCTTTTTATGATCAAGAGACGACGACATTGGGTTTTCCTCCTGGGGTTCGGGCAGCCTTTAAGGGGACGAAGGGGTTGGGCTTTTGGTGCACGAACCACTCGTCTTCCTATCGATACCACCGGATTATTGCAGAATTTCCGCCTGATCCTCTTCCATTTCAAGGGGAAATTGTAATGTATAAATAATGCATTACGGGGAATGCGCGATGAACTATAGGTCGCTGGACGGTGTAAGGTCAAGCTTACTTGGCGCACTGATCTGAAGGACATCTGAGGCATTCGTCCAACCGCCAATCCAGGTCGCGAGCGAGTGTTTCGGCATTGCGGCCAATCACGATACTCTGGTGATTGCCGCGCATGTCGATCCACTCGGCGCCCGGCAAGAAAGCCTCCCATATGGTCTTCGGATCGCAATCAATCGGTGAACCACCAAGGGCGCGATAGAATGTCAAACGACCGGTATAAAGTCGTGGCCGGTAGAGCCCCTTCATTCTCAAAAGCTGACGGGCCATTCGATCATAGCTGGGAGGGTAATTACCGATCCATTGCGGCGCCATCGTCGGATAGTCGGGGTGACGGGGATCGCGGAAGCGAAACAGAAATGGGCGGAAATAGGCGGCAATGCCAGCGGCTCGGGTGGCCATCTTTGTCCATCGGGTGCTGATGGGAAGACCTCCATCACGTCTGGTGTGCCGGTCAGGCGGTATGGCGGTCGGGTCAAGCCGGGGCTTTGCGGTCCTCAGCCGCCGCGTCAAGCGTTTCAGCATGAACCGCGACCAGACGGTTAGCGGCCAGATATACTCGCTTTGGGGTGTGTCGATCAGGCCAAGAAAGGCGACATCCTGGCCACTGTCTTTCAATGCTCTCGCCAGTTCAAGCGCCAAAACTCCGCCGAAGGAATAGCCCATCAAACAATAGGGACCGGGAATGCTCGCCTCTCGAACGGCTGTGAGACAGGTGCGAATTTCATCCTCGACAACAGCCGGGTCACGACTGGTGTTATCGAAGGGCGTCAGGGACATGCCAAGAATCCGGCCCGGAAAGTGCAATCGTTGAATGAAGTCCTGTATTTCCAGAAAACAGCTCAAGCCTCCGGCAAAAACGATCAATGTCTTGTCCGTGGAACCCTTCCTGATTTCGATAATCTTTGGCAGGTTCAAATAGGCCCCATTCTCGATGGCACGGGCAAGCGCCTGCGGACTTGGCCAGAGATAGAAACTGTTGACATCCAGTTCTATTGAGGTTTCCCGCCAGAAACGGTCAATGATGCGCAAGGCCCGGTTGATGGTCAGACCGTCTTCCAGCAGATTGTCGTCGGGCGACACAGCACGTTTCAATTCCTGGCGACAGAGATCGACCAGCAATGCCGTGACATTCATACGAACAGCCCGTTGCCGGCCCAAATCGTCTTCATTTACGATCCTCGCAGACATGATCTCGATATCCTTCACCTTCAGGTGAAGAGGATAGTGAGGACAATCACGACGAAGCCACTATGCCTCGTCATGGTCTATCTACGACATTATGCCGTTAATGAGAGCGGATTTCACCAAAAAAGTCAGACAAAGAGGCGCTGCGTTTAGTTTTGTGGCAGGGGGGCTTCGGCAAATGGTCCGCCCAGCAGGGGACCGATGATCTCGCTTTCGCGGCCCCGGTCCATCGGCGCGTCCTGTGACCGGTCCTGCGCTTTCCAGCCGAGCTTATCGGCGTCGCTACTCACCATGCAGCCGCGATCGTTGTCGGAGACGCCGTATACCATCAGGCAGCCGAGCGTCTCGACCTTGAAGGCGCGATCGACGAGACGGGTCAGGTCATCGGCACTGATCCATGTGGTGAGCATGCGGGGGCTGCGCACCGTATCGAAGCAGGAGCCGATTCGCACGGATACCGATTGAATGCCGCATTTGTCGTGATAGGTGCGGGCCAGCAACTCGCCATAGGCCTTGGACAGGCCGTAGAAACTGTCGGGCAGCATTGGCGCGGTCTCATCGATTGGCGCCCCGAACGGGTGTAAGCCGACCACATGGTAGGAACTGGCCAGCACGATACGCGGGACGCCAAGGCGTCGGGCGGCTTCGAATATGTGATAGGTGCCGCGAATATTGGCATTGAGCACGGTTTCGAACGACGCCTCATTGGCCATGCCGCCGAGATGGATGATGCCGTCCACACCTTGCATGACGGTGCATATCGCATCGAAATTGCCGAGATCGGCACCTTTGATGCCCCGGGCCGCATTGTCATGCAGGTCGCTCAACACCAGGTCATAGCCAAGCGCGGATAGGCGCGGTGCAAGCGTGGTGCCGATATTGCCGGCGGCACCGGTGATCAGGAGACGGGTCATCAAACACTCCTTGCCTAGAGTCTGTCTCCCAAAAGTGGTTTCCGGTTTTGGGGTAAAGACATGCGTATAAACAAAAACCTAAAGCACATTCTATGAGAGCGATTAAGCGGAAAGTGCTTTAGGTCAAATGGCAGGGCTCAAGCGATATAGCCGTCCGGTTTGCGCCCAGCTACCGGCAGATCGACCGCAAAGACCAGGCCCGCGAACGCATTGCCTTCTCCCCCCGGTTTCAGGCTGGTGATGAAAGCCGTTCTGAAATCCGGCCCGCCAAAGGTGATATTGGTCGGATTGGTGGTGGGCACATGGATGACCATATCGGGGCGGCCTTTGGGATCAAGTCGCAGCACGCGCCCGCTGTCGGAGGCGGCGATCCAGTAAAAACCGTCCTCGTCCACCGCTGCGCCATCCGGGCGCCCGCCGATCTCGGACAGGTCCGCGAAGAGCTGTGGGGGCTCCAGTGGCATGCCATCACTGTCAAGCTCAATGGTCCAGACGCTAGCAAGGGTGGGATGGCTGTCAGACACATAAAGACGCTTGCCATCGGGCGAAAAGGCAAGACCGTTCAAGGTGCGAAAGCCGTCGCGCACCACGCGAACCTGCCCTTTGTCGATGCAGAAAAGCCGCCCGAGATGGGCACGATGCGGCTCTATACTGCCGCACCAGAAGCGCCCAGCCGGATCGGCGATGCCGTCATTCATACGAGTTCCGGGCATGCGTGTGTCGGGCGAGGCCGTGAAAGGAGAATGCAGCAGTTCCCGGTTCAGTCGATCGCCATCCAGCGAGAGATATTCGAACCCGCGTGAGGTTCCCGCAATAAAGCCATCACCGCATGGTGCGATGGAGGCAAGCGCGCCATCCAGCACCCAGCGTTTCAAGCTGGCAACTTGCGGATCGAAGCGCAGCAGGCCGCCTGCCTCGATGTCGCAATACCAGAGCGCGTCACCATGCCATAGCGGGCTTTCTGCCACGGTGACGGCTGGAATATCAAGCGGTTGCGCGGTAAATTCTCTCATTGCACCCCCATCGCCTGCGGCATGATCAGCGGTTTGCGCCGTCTCGACATATCGGGCTGCGGCACTGAGGCGATCAGCTTTTGGGTATAGGGATGCTGCGGCCGCAGGCAGATGTCGTCGGCATCGCCCATTTCGACGATTTTGCCCTTTTGCATCACCGCCACCCGGTCGCAGAAATAGCGCACAACGGTAATGTCATGGCTGATGAAGATGAAGCTGATGCCAAGCTCGGCGCGCAATTCCGCCAGCAGATCCAGCACCTGATGGCGCAGCGACACGTCCAGCGCCGAGGTTGGCTCATCGGCGATAATCAGCCGTGGATTGGGCGCGATAGCGCGGGCGATGGAAATACGCTGACGCTGGCCACCCGAAAAGGCATGCGGATAGCGGTTGATGGCATTGGTTGGCAGGCCAACGCGGTCGAGCAGATATTCCACCCGCTCCCGCATCTGGGTGGTGGTCAGGCCCATCATCCGCATCGGCTCGGCGATGGTTTCAAACACCGTCATGCGCGGATTGAGCGAAGAATGTGGGTCCTGAAACACCATGCGCATTTCCGTATAGAGATGACGCATGGTGTTGCGCGATGCTTTGGCGATGTCAACGTCCTGACCCCGAGCATCGGCATAATGCACATGGCCAGCTGTGGGCTTGTAGATTTGCAGCATGGTGCGGCCAAGCGTGGTCTTGCCCGATCCGCTTTCTCCGACGATCCCAAGGGTTTCGCCGGGTGCCAGGGTCAGGCTGACCCCGTCGATAGCCTTGACGCCGAACGTCTGCTTCACCCCCCAGCGGCGGCGCGAGCCGAATTGCAAGTGCAGGTCGGAAACCTCCATCAGCGGCTTGGCGGCGGCAGGCAGCGTGCGCCTGGGAAGGGGCGTTTCCAGCTTCAGCACGGCACCCAGAAGCGCTGCTGTATAGGCGGCAGCCGGGCGGCGCAAAACTTGTTCGGCCAGCCCTTCCTCGACCTTTTCCCCACGATACATCACCATCACCCGATCGGCGATCTCGGCTACCACGCCGATGTCATGGGTGATGAACAGCACGGCCATGCCGCGCTCACGCTGAAGCGAGACGATCAGGTCGAGAATCTCGGCCTGGGTGGTGACGTCGAGCGCCGTGGTCGGCTCATCGGCAATCAGCAGGCGTGGATTGCACGACAGCGCCATGGCGATCATGGCACGTTGGCGCATGCCGCCGGAATATTCGAAGGGATAGCGGTCGATGGCCGTTTCCGGATCGGGAATGCGCACCTGGCGCAACAGGTCGATGGCGCGGACGCGCGCCTCAGCCTTGTCCATCTTCTCATGCAGCAGGATCGCTTCGGTGATTTGTTCGCCGATCCGGTGCACCGGTGACAGCGAGGTCATCGGCTCCTGAAAGATCATGGCGATCTGGCCGCCTCGGATCGATTGCATGTCCTGGCTGGAGGATTTGAGCTTGGCGATGTCGCGGTCAGCCTTGCCGTTTTCACCAGCGAGAAGGATCTCACCTGACGTCAGCCGGCCCGGATCGGCCAGCAGCTTCAGAATGGCGCGAGCGGTAACGCTTTTGCCCGATCCGCTTTCGCCCAGCACGCAAAGGGTTTCGCCTTCATAGACATCGAAGGAGACATTGCGGACGGCCTGGATCACCTGGCGATGCACGGGAAATTCGACGCTGAGGTTCTTGACCTGCAAGAGGGGCTTTACGTTCGATGTCATGGAGTTACCTCATGCATAGGGATCGGCTGCATCGCGCAGGCCGTCGCCAAGGAAGTTCAGGCTGAGGACTGCGACCACCACCGCCACACCGGGCGCCAGCAGCCACGGTGCCTGGGTCAGCGCCCGCAGGTTTTGGGCATCCTGAAGCAGCACGCCCCAGCTGACGATGGGCGGTTGCAGGCCAAGGCCCAGGAAGCTTAGCGATGTCTCGGCAAGGATCATCGTCGGGATTGCCAGTGTCACGGCGGCGATGATGTGGCTGGTGAAGGAAGGCATCATATGACGTCCGATCACCCGCATTTCGCTGGCGCCGTCCAGCCTTGCGGCGGTGACGAAATCCTCGGTGCGCAAGGACAGGAAGCGGCCTCGCACCACCCGCGCCATTTCTGTCCAGCCGATCAGCGAAAGAATGACAAGGATGACGAAATAGACCTTGAGCGACGACCAGTCCTTGGGCATGGCGGCGGCCAGCCCCAGCCACAGCGGAATGGTCGGAATGGAGCGAATAAACTCGATGGTGCGCTGGATGACGCTATCGATCATCCCGCCGAAATAGCCGGATATGCCGCCCAGGATCAGGCCGATCACCAGACTGAGAAACACACCGATCAGGCCAATCGACATGGAAATCCGTGTGCCATAGATGACGCGCGATAAGAGATCGCGGCCAAGCCGGTCGGCACCCAGAATATAGAAAGGCTTGGTATGATCGAGCGGGCCGATGAAGTGCAGATTGGTGGTGAACAGGCCCCACATGTCATAGCTTTCGCCGCGGGCAAAAAACTCGATGGGGATGATCGCATTGTCATCCACCTGGAAAACCCGGGTGAAAGATTTGGGATCGACGACATTTTTGTAGCCCTTCACATGCGGCAGGAATTTGCCATCGTGAAACAGGCTGATCGGCTGTGGCGGCGCGAATGTATATTGCGGCTTGAAGGTCGTCGGCAGGGTTGGGGACAGGAATTCTGCGAAGATCGCCAGAAAATAGATCGCCGCCGTGGCGATCAGGCCGATCATTGCCAGCTTGTGGCGGCGAAACTTGAACCACATCAACGCCCATTGCGAGGAGACCACCATGCGGTCGCCGGTCGTCTGATTGTCCAGCAAGGGGTCGTTCGGCGTGCCAGCGCCTGTCGTGGCTTGGGGCAGGGGGGAAGATGTTACGCTCATGTCAGACGAATCCTTGGATCGACGATGGCAAGCAGAATGTCGGACAGCAGCGTGCCGACCAGGACCAGGCCACCGGTCATCAGCAGGAAGGCGCCGGCCAGGTACATGTCCTGGGATTTCAGCGCCTGCAAAAGAAGAGGTCCGGCGGTGGGCAGGTTCATCACAGTGGAGACGATCAACTCGCCGGAAATCAGGGTCGGCAATACCCAGCCGACGGTGGAAATGAACGGATTGATGGCGACGCGCACCGGATACCGCAGGATCGCCCGCCTTTCCGGCAGCCCCTTGGCAAGGGCTGCTTCCACATAGGGCTTTCGCAATTCGTCAAGCAGATTGGCGCGCATGACGCGGATCAGTGCCGCCGTGCCGCTGGCCCCCAGAATGATCACGGGGATCCAGACATGCTTGAGAAAATCCCCGATCCGGGCCAGTGACCAGGGGGCATTGGCGAATTCCGGCGAGAACAGCCCGCCGACGCTCTGGCCGAAGTGAATGGTCGCCACATACATCAACAGGATGGCCAGCAGGAAATTCGGGATCGCCATGCCGATAAAACCCAGCAGGGTGAAGAGGTAGTCGCCAGGAGAATATTTACGCACGGCGGAGTAGATGCCGATCGGCAGGGCCGTGAGCCAGACGAACATCAGCGTGATAAAGGCGACCAGCGCCGTCATGCCCATCCGCTGCATCACCAATTGGCTGACAGGCTGGTTCCACTCGAAGGAATAGCCGAAATCGCCATGCATCACGCCGCCAATCCAGTGGACATATTGCAGTACGACCGGCTCGCCGATGCCATAGCGCTGGCGCAGGGTCTCCAACTGGGCAGGAGACATGGTATCGCCGGTTTCAGCCGCCTGGGCGGCCAGCGTCGAGACAAAATCGCCGGGCGGCAACTGGATCACCACGAAGGTCAGAAGCGAAATGGCAAACATCGCTGGGATCATACCCAGCACGCGCAATGTGATGAACCGTAACATCGACGATCCTTTCCGGGGTCTTGCGTTCCTGTCCGTTGAGATCGGCAGGGGGAGGCGGTGTGACCAAAAGCTTTGTCTTCGGGGCGCCGGACGAGCAGCGCAAGGTTGGGCAAGCGCCACACGGACGACGCCCCGAAGTCGGTAGGAGCTCACTTTGAGTTTGCCTTAGGAAAAGTGGAAACCGGCTTTCCCGAAAAGACAAACGAAAACAAAAGGCTCTAGTTCTGGATGAACCATTGCTCGGTATTGCTGGGCGCCGGGCTTGGATAGACCCAGGAGGTCGGCGCATTGTTCATCACGTTGTGCAGGTTCTTGGCCTTGACGGCGAAGCCAGCGGGCGGTGTCGAAATCGCAATCGTGTAGAACTGGTCGGCGGCGATATCGAGAATCTGCTGGAACAGCGCCGTCTGCTTGGCCTGATCGGTGGTACCCTTGATCTGGTTATAAAGATCCCACTGTTTCTTGACCGGCTCCGGCGGCTCTTCTCCACCTTGCATTTTCAGGTAAGCCTTGCCCCAGGCGACCGCATAGTTGGATTCAATCGAGACCGGCATATAGAGGCGCGGATCAAGCAGGGCATCGACGCCATACCCTTCACCGGTCCACAGTGCCACGTCATGGTCGTTATTGTTCTTGACCTCGTAAAACCGTGTGCGGTCCATCGACTGGAAGCGTGCATCCACGCCAACAGCCTGCCAGTAGCGAATGACCAGTTCGGCAACATCGCCCCAGTTGGAAAGCGCCGCAGGCGTGATGACGGTAAAGGTCAGGCGCTTGCCATCAGGGCGAAGCCGGAAGCCATCGGCATCCTTCTTGTCGAGACCGATACTGTCGAGCAGCTTGTTGGCCTTGTCAGGGTCGTAATCGAGATATTGATGCGCCAGCCGGTCATTGGCGTAGAGGGTGTTTTCGTTTGGCGCCACCTGTTTCGGCTGCGTCAGGCCCAGATAAATCGCATCGATGACCGATTTGCGATCAATGGCAATGCTCATCGCCACCCGGAAATCCTTGTTGCCGAAGATCTTGCGCATCTCCGGGTCCTTATGGGTCATGTTGAAGGAAAAGGACGTGTCCGCACCCTGACCGGTAATCCGGTCGATCAACTCGTAACCACCCTTATCCGCGCCTTCGTTCAAGACTGGACGGTTCTGGTTCACGCCGATATGGCGTTCCTGATAGTTGATCTTGCCGGCAATCGCCGCCAGAAGCACGGTTTGAACATCCGAATTGACGCTGTAGCGGGCGCCATCGAGATAAGGAAGCTGGTTGCCCGCCGGATCGACCTTCCAGTAATAGGGATTGCGCTCGAACGTCACCTGCGTTGCGCCGGACACATAGGGGTCCTTGATTTTCCAGGGGCCGAGCACGGGCATGTCTGGATTGCGCCAGCGCTGTACCTGCTCGATTTCCAATCCGCATTTATTGGTCAAATGCTCGACCCAGCTGGCATCACCGGCATCCTTTGCCAGCTTTTCGGCATCCGGATTGAATTTCGGCATGAACTGGCTGCAATATTGCTTCGACATCAGCGTCAACTGCGTGCCGAACACGCCCGCGACATTCATGAGGAACAGGCCGTTCGGGCCGGAGAATTTGATGGTGACGCTGGTCGGGCTGTTGACGGTCGCCACCGGCAGCTTGCCCCCCACCAGCATCCAGGCGGGCTTGGCCGGAAACAGCTTGTCGTCGGGAAGCACGTCATTGACCATGAAGGCGATGTCTTCGGCGGTGAAATCCATGCCGTTCGACCATTTCATGCCCTTGCGCAATTCGAAGGTGAAGGTCGTGGCATCATCGCTGGCTTTGTAGGAGGTGGCGACATTGGGAATGATCTTGCCCGACCATTCCCGGTCCCAGGCCATCAGCGGCTCGTAGCCCGTCAGCTTGGCCAGTGCGTTGCGGTCATTGCCGCCCACCAATCCGCCGGTCTGGTAGCCGCCATAGACGCCGACCCGGTCCACCATGTCCTCAACGCGTGGATTTTCCGGCAGACGTTTTTCGACCGGTGGCAATTTGCCTTCCTTGACCAGCGCATCAAGCTGTGGAGCCTGATGATAGTCCTGGGCAATCGCCATGACCGGCACGCCCACCAGTGCGGCAAGCGCCACTGTGGCAAGCAGTTTTCTGGTCTTCATCGTGTTTTTCCTCCCGAAGAAATATCTTTTATGATGGGCTGAAGTCGCTTTGCTGCATTCGCCAGCTGATAAGAACAGACGCTCCCGGGCCTATCCTGTTGGCTGTTGTTTCTTACTGTTTCCAGGGCTCGATCAACCGTGCCAGAATATCCACCTCTTCCGAGGTCAAATCCGTCAGGGGCGGACGGACCGAACCGGCGGCAAAGCCCTGAAGGCGAACGCCAGCCTTGATAGCCGCGACAGCATAACCCTTCTGGCGGCTGCGCAGATCCATGAAGGGGAAGAAGAACCGGTTGAGGATGCTTTCGCAGGCCGCCCGGTCGCCAGCGCGCAGCGCCTTGTAAAAATCGCAGGCCAGTTGCGGCACGAAATTGAAGACTGCCGACGAATAGGTGGAGAAACCGGCACCCAGATAGGCTTCGGCAAACAATTCCGCCGTTGGCATGCCACCGATATAGGTGAGGCGGTCGCCCAGCGTCGCGGTGATACGGCGCACCAGGCCGAGTTCGCCTGTGCCATCCTTGAAACCGATCAGATTGGGGCAGTCATCGGCCAGGCGCTGGATGGTTTCGGTTTGAAGCACGCAATTGTCGCGATTGTAGACGGTGACGCCGAAGCCGACCGCATCGCAGACCGCCTTGACATGGGCATAGAGGCCTGCTTGCGGCGCATCGATCAGATATTGCGGCAGCAAAAGAATGCCGTCGCCGCCAGCCTTTTCGATGCCCTTGGCAATTTCAACAGCAACACGGGTGCCGCCGCCACAGCCGCCGACAATGGGAACGCCGTTGGAGGCTGCTTTGGCGGTGGCGACAATGCGCGGAATTTCATCTGGTGAGAGTGAGAACATTTCGCCGGTGCCGCCAGCGGCAAACAGCACCGTCGCGTCATAGCCCGACAGCCAGTCGATATGCGCGCCATAGACATCCGGGTTGAACTCGCCCTTGTCATCGAAAGGGGTGACGGGAAAGGACAGCAAGCCTGCGCCCAGTGCACGTTTCAGTTCATTCGGTTCCATGGTCCGCCTCTCCTGCGTTCAACTGCTCCGTGCCACACGATCTTCTTCGCGAAAGACTTGAACGGGCACCTATCCTCGTGCTTTATAATGACTGCAACCGAGTCATATCATGATTTCTAGCGAAGTCATATTATGATTTAAAACACCTGTCCAGTCGAATTCCGTTCAATATTTGCCCTATCCCTTTATGGAGATTTCCATGGCCAAAGCCCCATCGCCGAATGAAGCACAGCGCAAGCCAAGGCTGGCCGAAAGCGTCATCGAAGCCTTGCGTGCCGATATCGTCGGCGGACGGCTGGCGCTCGGCACGCAATTGCCGACCGAGCCGGGGCTGATCGAGCGGTTCGGGGTTAGCCGCACGGTGATCCGCGAGGCCTTGGCCGAACTTCGGGCTGCTGGGCTCGTCGATGCCCGCCAGGGCAAGGGCGTGTTTGTTGTTGATGACCTGCCCGGACAGGAAATGCGCCTCAGCACGGAAGAGCAGCGGAGCATTCCGAAAACTCTGGAAATGCTGGAATTCAGGGTGGCGATCGAGACGGAAGCCGCAGCACTTGCCGCCGTGCGCCGCTCTTCGGCGCAGGAATATGAGATCCGGGCGGCCAATGAGGTGATGGCGGATCTTGTTGCTGAAAAAGCGCCGACCTCCAAGGCGGATTTCGATTTTCACCTGGCCATCGCCCGGGCCACCAATAACAGCTATTATCTGAGCGCTATGCAAAGCTTTGGCCCGCAGGCCATTCCACGCTCCAACCTGCCCAATCTGGCCTCTTCACGCAGCGAAACCTATCTTTCACAAGTGGTGGAGGAGCATGGCCGGATTGCTGATGCCATTTCCGGTCAGGACCCACAGGGTGCGCGCGCCGCCATGCGCGAGCATATCGAGAAATCCCAGGAAAGGCATCGGGCGCTGGCCCGGAATCTGCGCAAGGAGGGCGGCTGAGGCGCATAGATGTTTGCGCTTCTGCTTTCCTATCCTCTATGGTCTTGGCATTGCGTCGCAAAATAATCAAAAGGCAGGTTTTATGACCAGAGAGATCTTCATCCGCAATGCGTCCGATTATGCGCTTGGCGGCAAGCTGGCCGAGGATTTGGCCCAGCTTATCGCACGCCGCTCGGTTAGCCAGTCGGAAGGCAGGCCAGAGGATCTGCAAGCCTATCTGGTGCAGGATATTCAGCCGCTGCTGGCGTCGCTGGGCTTTGCCACGGAGATTTTCACCAATCCGCGAGAAAATGGCGCACCGCTTCTGATCGCCAGCCTGATCGAGGACGACAGCCTGCCGACCGTGCTGATCTATGGACATGGTGATGTCTGTAATGGCGAGGCGCATCGCTGGCGCGACGGGCTCGAGCCTTTCGTGCTGCATCAGGAGGGGGATAAGCTTTACGGGCGCGGCACGGCGGATAACAAGATCCAGCATCTCATCAATATCAAGGCGCTGGAACTGATTTTGAAGGAGCAGGGCAAGCTTGGCTTCAACGTCAAGATTATTATGGAAATGGCCGAGGAAACCGGCTCCTACGGTTTGCGGGAGTTTTTCCAGGCCAAGCGCGAAGCTCTTGCCGCCGATGTGCTGATCGCGTCCGATGGGCCGCGATTGGCCGCCGATACGCCGACCATGTTCATGGGCTCACGCGGCGGCTTTGCCTTCAACCTCATCGTTAACTTGCGCGACGGCGATCACCATTCCGGCAATTTCGGCGGCTTGCTGGCCGACCCGGCGATCATTCTCGCCCATGCCATTGCCACGATTGTCGATGCGCGGGGCCAGATCCAGATCCCGGAATGGCTGCCGACCAGCCTGACCCCTGACATTCGCGCTGCCCTCAAGGACCTGCCGTCCCGCAAGCATGACGCGGACTGGGGCCAAGCAGATTTGACGCCGTCCGAGCGGGTCTTCGGCTGGAATTCCATGGCGGTTCTCGCCATCTCCTCAGGCAATATCCAGGCGCCGCAAAATGCCATTGCCGGATCGGCGTGCGCCACCTGCCAGCTGCGGTTCGTGGTGGGAACGGATATGGAGGGCATTTTGCCTGCCCTGCGCCGCCATCTGGATGCCCATGGTTTTCCCATGGTGGCGGTGGAGCCAGCGCGGGGTGAAGCCTTCCGCGCCACCCGGTTTTCCCCCGATCATCCCTGGGTGCGGTTTGTCGAGCAATCCATAGCCCGCACCAGTGGCAAGCCGGTTCATGTTCTGCCCAATCTGGCGGGGTCGCTGCCCAATGATGCCTTTACCGATATTCTTGGCCTGCCGACCATCTGGATTCCCCATTCCCATGCCGAATGCGGCCAGCACGGACCGAACGAGCACGCTCTTCTGTCGATTGCCGAAGAGGGCATGCGGGTGATGACCGGCCTGTTCCTGGATATTGGCGAACAGGGTGCGGCGCTGAAAGCTTTGTGAGGCCTCAGATCTGTTGATTGCATCAGAAATTCTGATATTTATTCGATAAGCACCCTAGTTTTCGGATAAATATCAACAATGAGCAGAAATTTTCTTGTGATCGACCCGGAAGACGGCATGGCGGTTCTGAAAGGGCTGGCCTCGCCACTCCGGATCGGAATGCTCAAGCTTTTGCATGAAAAAGGGGCGATGAATGTCAATGATATCGCCTCTGAACTGTCGCTGCCGCAATCCACTGTCTCCACCAATCTTCAGGTTCTGGAAGATGCGGGGCTGATCCGCACGGAGAGCCAGAAGGCTCGCAAGGGCAGCCAGAAGATCTGTTATCCGACCGCCGAAGAGGTTCTGGTCGTCTTCAAGAGCGAGCGGCGCAAGATCGACGCCCATGCCATCGAAGTCGCGATGCCGATCGGGCTTTATACCAGCTATGAGGTGACGGCACCTTGTGGTCTCTGTTCGCCCGAGGGCATTATCGGTTTGCTTGATGTTCCCAACACCTTCCTTGATCCGGAACGGATGAAAGCCGGGCTGATCTGGTTCACCAGAGGCTATGTGGAATATCAATTCCCCAACAATGCAAAGCTATCCGGCAGCAGCATCCGCGAAATCGAGATTGCCATGGAGTTGAGTTCGGAAGTACCCGGCACCAGTGCCGACTGGCCATCCGATATCACTTTGTCGATCAATGGCACGGATGTCGGAACATGGACCTCTCCCGGCGATTTCGGTGACAAGCGCGGTGTCTATACGCCCGATTGGTGGAAGCTGAAGGGCTCCCAATATGGCAAGCTGAAGAATTGGCGAATTTCGTCAGAGGGTACGTTCGTTGATGGCGTCAAGATTTCATCCGTCGATCTCAATGCTATCGATCTGCTGGCCCATCATTCCATCCGGGTGCGGATTGGTGTGCGCGATGATGCGCGCCATCCCGGTGGGATCAACATTTTCGGACGCGGATTTGGCAATTACGACCAGGATATCGTGCTCCGTATCCGAACAGAGTGAATATCAGCTTTGGTGATTGAAAGGTTTTCGGCGCGAATACCGACCGTCATGCCGTTGTCACATTGTTGTCATTGACATTTTGCTGTGTTGCAGCATTGATCTCCATGTCTTTTGGGTCGTTTTTCAGCTTGACGCTTTGTAAAAATCGCTATTTTATATCCGACAAGATGGTTTAAATCATCATATTGGATATGCATAGGGAGGATGACATGAAGGCGACCGTTCTGGCGCATGCCGATTTCAGCATTGCGGAGATTGATCCACGGCTCTACGGCTCCTTCATAGAGCATCTGGGCCGGGCGGTTTACACCGGCATTTATGAGCCCGATCACCCGAGCGCCGATGAAAACGGCATGCGCCGCGATGTCATCGATCTGGTGCGGGAGTTGAACGTGCCGGTTGTCCGCTATCCCGGCGGCAATTTCGTTTCGGCCTATAATTGGGAAGACGGCATTGGCCCCAAGGATCAGCGCCCGGTTCGCCTCGATCTCGCCTGGCATACGTCGGAGAGCAACGAGGTGGGCCTTCACGAGTTTGCCGATTGGTGCGCCTCTGTCGGGACGGAGATGATGCTGGCCGTCAACCTCGGGTCGCGCGGGCTGGATGAGGCGCGCAATTTTCTGGAATATGCCAATCATTCTGGCGGTAGCTATTGGAGCGATCTGCGTATCAGCAATGGCAGGCCGCAGCCTTTCGATGTGAAGCTCTGGTGCCTGGGCAATGAGATGGACGGGCCTTGGCAGATCGGCCACAAATCCGCGGATGAATATGGCCGCCTTGCCCACGAAACCGCCAAGGCTATGCGGACCTTCGATAAATCGTTGGAACTGGTGGTCTGCGGCTCGTCCAACGCCAAGATGCCGACCTATCCGCAATGGGAGGCGACCGTTCTCGACCATACCTATAATGAGGTCGATTATATTTCCCTGCATATGTATTTTGACAACAAGGCAGGCGATACGCCCAATTATCTCGCCCAGAACAAGAAGCTCGATGATTATATCGTCTCGGTATCGGGTGTGATCGATTTCATCAAGGCCAAGAAACGCTCATCCAAGAATGTCTATATTTCCTTCGATGAGTGGAATGTATGGTATCATTCCAACGAGCAGGACAAGGCAATCCTCCAGGGAAATGACGGCTGGCCCTTTGCGCCGCCGTTGCTGGAGGACATCTATAATTTCGAGGATGTGCTTCAAGTCGGGCTGATCATCAACACATTCATCCGCCGTTCCAACGTGGTGCGCATCGCCTGCCTGGCGCAGATGGTTAATGTCATCGCGCCGATCATGACGGCGCCGGGCGGTCCCGCTTGGCGGCAGACGATTTTCTATCCATTCCTGTTCGCCTCGGTGCATGGCCGTGGCACGGCGCTGGATCTCAGGGTGAAAAGCCCGACCTATACGGCGTCCGCTGTCGGTGAGGTTGACAGTCTCGACATTGCCGCCGTGCATGACACGGCGGACGGCTCGATTGCTTTCTTCATCGTCAATCGTTCAGAGGCGGCCATCGAGACCACATTCGATTTGCAGGGGTTTGGCACCGCGCCATCTATCGCCGATTATCAGGTGATGACCCATGCCGATTTGAAGGCGGTCAATACGCAGGAGCGGATGACGGAGGTTGCGCCACGTCCCGGCGAGGGGTTGGTTATCGACGGCACAAGCCTGACGGCGTCGTTTCCGGCGCTGTCCTACCAGATGATCCGGGTGAAGGTTCGGGATGTCTCTTAGGGGGCATGGATAATTCCTGACCTTGCTAAACCTGGGAGGAGGATAGCGATGACGGCACAGATCGAAATCAGCAATGTCAGCAAGACCTACGGTGCCATGACCGTGCTGGATGGCTTGTCGCTGTCCATTCCGGCCCATGAATTCGTGGTCTTCCTCGGTCCGTCGGGCTGCGGAAAATCGACCTTGCTGCGGATGATCGCCGGGCTTGAAAGCGTTGATGACGGCGAAATCCGCATCAATGGCGAGCGGATTGACGGACTGCCGCCCGGTCAGCGTGATGTGGCTATGGTGTTTCAGTCCTATGCGCTCTATCCGCATATGACCGTCCGCCAAAATATGGCCTTCGGGCTTGAGAATATTCAGGTTTCCCGATCGGTCATTGATGCGCGCATTGCGGAAGCAGCGCGGATGCTGGAAATCGATCATCTGCTGGAGCGCAAACCGGGGCAGCTCTCCGGTGGCCAGCGCCAGCGCGTCGCAATTGGCCGGGCGGTGGTGAAGGAGCCCAAGGCCTTTCTGTTTGATGAGCCTCTGTCCAATCTGGATGCGGCGTTGCGCACCCGGACCCGCATCGAGCTGGCGCAATTGCATCAGCGGCTGCGCTCGACAATGATTTTCGTCACCCACGATCAGACCGAAGCCATGACGCTGGCCGACAGGATCGTGGTGATGAACAATCGCCGCATCGAGCAGATTGGCACGCCGATGCAGATCTACGAGCGCCCGGCAACCCGGTTTGTTGCCGGTTTCGTCGGGTCGCCGGCGATGAATTTTCTAGATGTCACAGGCTTTGAACCCGGCAGATCCGGCATGATCGCCACCTGCGGTCAGAGCCTGCGCATCGAAACCCATATCAATCTGGAAAATGCAGCGTCGGCAGTTGCGCTCGGTATTCGCGCCGAGGCGGTTCACGTCACACCTCCTGAGGGTGGTGACGTCGATGGCACGATCGATGTACTGGAGCGTCTGGGTGATCGGACACTGATCTACACGCGATTGGCGGACGGACAGAGTGTGGTGGCCGCAACGGCGGGTCAAACGCGCCTGAAAATCGGCGATCACATTGGCCTTGGTTTTGACGGTGAAAAAGCCCATCTTTTCGATGCGGATGGCACCGCCCGGCATGCGGAGGTGCTGTCCGATGGCTGATCGCTCTTCTGTGCTGCCTGGTATGGGTCTTCGCCATCGTTCGGCCCCTGCGTCGATGAGCATCCATGCTCCGCGCTGGCGCCATGCGTTATTCGTGGCGCCTTACCTGACATTTTTCACCACGCTTCTGGTTTTTCCGCTGATCTGGGGCATCTGGCTGAGTTTTCATAAGGCCGATATGTTTTCGAGCGGGCGGTTCGTCGGCTTTGATAATTATCTGCGGCTGTTTCGTGATACCGTTTTCATTCAGTCGATCTGGAATACATTCTATTTCGTGGCGCTGACGGTGCCGACGCTGGCGGTGCTCGGGCTATTTCTGGCGCTCGCGCTCAACCGGCAGACGCGGACGGCGGCGGTTTTGCGAACCCTGTTCTTTGCGTCCTCGGTCTTGTCCGTCACCATTGTCACGCTGGTCTGGCGGATCGTGTTCATTCCGCAAGTCGGCTTGCTCGCCACCATTTTCAGTTGGTTTGGCGCAACGGCGCCCGCCGCTCTGTCCGATCCGGATTTGGCGATGATCGCGATTGCCATTGCCACCGTCTGGTGGTGCCTTGGCCTGCCGATGATGCTGTTTCTGTCGGCTTTGCAGCAAATCCCCGGCGATATCTATGAGGCGGCGGCGCTTGATAATGCCAGCCGCTGGCGGACACTGACGGCCATTACCCTGCCATCCATCAAGCGGACATTCCTCCTGGTGGTCATCATTCAGATCGTCTTGCAATTCCAGCTGTTTGGCCAAGCGCTATTGATGACACGGGGCGGGCCGAACAATGCGACCCGCCCCATCGTACTCTATATCTATGAGGTCACCTTCCGCCGCTGGGATCTCGGTCTCGGGGCCGCAGCCTCCGAAATCCTCTTCATTCTGATCCTGCTCGCCGCCATGGCGCAATATCTGATAACCAGACGCAATGGAGCCGGAAGCAGGGGAGACGCGGCATGAGCGGCTTTTCCTCTTCTCACAGCAGGCTTGGTGACCGGATCGTCCTTGGGCTGGTCGTGCTGTTATCCCTCGTGATGCTTTTGCCCATTCTCTGGGTGATCGGATTGTCGCTGAAGGAAAACAGTGTGCTGATGGCCGACCCCAATTCGGTGTTTCATCCGCCCTATATCATTGGCAATTATATCAATATCCTGCAAACGTCCTCGGTGTTTCGCTGGATTCTCAACAGCCTGATCGTTTCGATCAGCCTGACCATCGGCACGCTGATCCTGTCTTCGCTGGCGGGCTATGGCTTTGCCCGGCTGAATTTTCCGGGGCGCGACATTCTTTTTATTGTTGTGCTTTTCGGGCTGGCGGTGCCGGAGCAGGCGGTATTGGTCGCCCGCCACCAGATTTTCAGCATGCTTGGCCTGCACAATACCTATCCGGGCCTTGTGTTGCCCGGGCTATCCAGCGCTTTCGGCGTCTTTCTGATGACGCAATATTTCCGGGCCATTCCGCGCGATCTGGATGAGGCGGCCCTTCTGGACAATGCCAGCCGGTTCCGGATCTTCTGGAAAGTGCTTTTGCCTCTGACGCTGCCCGCCCAGGCGACGCTTGGCATTTTCACGTTTCTGGCGTCCTGGAACGACTATTTCTGGCCGCTGATTTCGGCATCCAGGAAGGACATGTATACGCTGACAGTGGGGCTTGCCTCAACCCAGACCAATTTCGGCCAGTCGGAGGGTCTGGGATTCCTGATGGCGCAGGCGGTGTTTGCTGGAGCGCCTATCCTTATCATCTATCTGTTTTTCCAGAAATATATCGTCACGGCGGTGTCGGGGGCAGCCGTTCGGTAGCGTTTGCCCTGACATTACAAGCAAGAAGATAACAGGAAACACGTGGGAGGAGAGACCATGAAAGCGACACCAATCAAATCGACGCCAGTCAAATCGAGGATCATGAAACTGATGCGCACCACCATTCCGGTGGTGGCACTGATGACTGCTCACGCCGCCTTTGCGGCGGAGCCTGTGGAACTGAACGTTCAAAGGTTCTTCGGCGCCTGCGATGCTGAATATGGCAGCAATACAGACGTCAGCAAATCGGTCGGGGAATGTGGGATCATGACCTCGCTGATCAACAAGTTCAACGCCGACAACCCGGATATTCATGTTTCGGTGGCGACGGTGGAATGGCCGGGCTACGACCAACTCAACGCGCAATTTGCCTCCAACGATCCGCCTGACATCGTCACGATCCATGAATCGGCTCTGTCGGATTATCAGTCCAAAAAGCTGATCATGCCGCTGGACGAGCTTCTCGCATCACAGGGCATCAAGCCGGAGACCTTTACCGAGGCGGCGCGGCAGGGAGCGACCAAGGACGGCAAGTTCTATGGATTGCCGATCGACAGCTGGACCATGCTCTACCATATCAATATGGATCTGTTTAAGCAGGCGGGCCTCGTCAATGCCGATGGCACGCCGATCCTGCCGAAATCCCCGGAAGAGCTTCTGGCCCAGGCCGAACAGTTCAAGCAGAAGACCGGCAAGCCTTATTTCGTGCAGAATCTTGCCAATGAGACGGCGCTCTATATGCGCAATCTCTATACCTATCTGTTTCAGCAAAACTCGGACTTCTTCGCTGATCCGACCCATATCAAGCTCGACACGCCTGAGGCCAAGCGGGTGGTGGAGATGTACCGGACCATCTTTGCCAAGGGCTATACCACCAAAGACATGGATTACGGCGCCTCGATCACTGCCTTTCTGGCCGGTGCCGGTGGAGTTCATCTGAACGGCACCTGGATGATCGGCGATTATAATGCCTCGGCTGCCAAGCCGGGTACGGCGCTGAACAAGGGCGGTTATGCTGTCTATCCCTATCCGCAGCTGTTTTCCGGCGATCACGCCCAGTTCGCTGATGGTCACACCTGGGCTGTTTCCGTCAAGGACCGGACGCCCGAACAGACCAAGGCCGTGGCGCGGTTCCTGAAATTCTTCGTCGATAATGATTTCGATTGGTCGCGCACCGGCCACCTGCCATCTGTTCAGGCTGTCCTGACTTCGGATGCCTTCAAGGCACTGCCGCATCGCGACACGGTGTCTGATATTGCCCAGCTTGGGCGGCCACTGCCGTCGCAAGTGCAGCGCCAGTTCCCGATCCAGGACATTATCGGCGAGGAAATGAGCGCTGCGGTGACCGGTCAGAAGGATGTCGATGCGGCCTTGAAGGATGCCCAAAGCCGGGTGAATGACCTGCTTGGCAATCTCTAAAACAAAATAGGCGAGCGCCCAAAGCCAAAAGCCTTGGGCGCTGCTATTTTACAGTGCTGATACCAGCACTTCGGCGCGGGCTGCCAGAATGGCGCGGCAGGCGGAGGCTGCTTCTTTGCCCTTGATGACGAAATGCTCCCTGAAGAAGGCGATATGCGCTTCGCTTTCCTGGAAGTTATGGGGTGTCAATACCGCCGAAAGCACCGGCACTTCGGTATCGAGTTGCACGCGCATCATGCCGTCCAAGACGGTGGCGGCCACGAAATCATGGCGGTAAATGCCACCATCCACCACCAGCGCACAGCCGAGGATGGCGCGGTATTGTCCGGTTTTGGCAAGCGTCTGGGCATGAAGGGGAATTTCCAAGGCGCCCGGCACATCCACAATGTCGATCTCGGCGGCAGTGCCGCCAAGCGCCTGCCATTCGCCGACGAAGGCGTTGACGCATTGATCAACGATCCCGGCATGCCAGCGGGCGCGGATGACGGCAATACGGTTTGGTTCAAGTCTTGCTGCGATAGTCATGTCTCTGCCTTTCAAGGGTCAGCCAAACGGAGTGGCTGGAACACCGCACGGAGGCGGCCAATTTTCCCTTGGGCGAACAGCAGGGCACACCCGTTCAGGAGACGGAGCTCCGCTGGGGTATTTCCTGCATGCTCTCTTCCATCCGGACTATACCGTCGGCTCCGGCATCGCACCGGATCTGCTGACCTCCCAGGTTGCCCTGAAAGCGCTCGCGGGCTCCGGGCAAGCCCGATACCGCCGGTGGGGAATTTCACCCCGCCCTGAGAACAGTTATAACATAGAATTGAAGTTGCAGAAATTGCAAGGCCGTTTTTCTCATTATTCGGTAGATTAGAGTTTGTCAGGGAAAAGTGGAATCCGGTTTTCCCGAAAAGACAAACGAAAACCAGAGAATTTAGCGTCTGTCGTCTGCGGTTTCTTCCAATATCCAGTCTCGAAACGCCTGCAAAGGTGGGTGTGAACCACGTTCATTCGGCCAGACGAGATAATAGGCCTCGGTGCTTTGCATCGGCCGGTCGATGGCCTTGACCAGGCGACCAGAGGCCATTTCCTCTTCGATCAGGAATTCAGGCAGCAGCGCGACGCCAAGCCCTGCCATCGCGGCTTGAGCGGCTGTAGCAAACTGGTCGAACAACATGCCGCGCACCTGGTCGGATTGCACGTCATTGCTGGCAAGCCAGCGTTCCCAGGCATCGGGGCGGGTGGTGAGGTGGAGAAGAGGGGCCTGGCGCAAATCAACAGCCGTTTGAAACCGGTAGGTGTCGCGCAGCTCAGGGCTACAGGCGGGAATGACGGTTTCAGAGCGCAGCAGCGACATTTCCGCACCCTGCCAATCGGCCAGACCGAAGTGAATGGCGGCATCGACCGGCTCCAGCCGAAAATCGAAATAGGAAAGCTTGGTAACGAGATTGATGGTGATGCCGGGGTGGCGGCTGAGAAATCTCGGCAGGCGCGGCGCCAGCCATCGGGTGCCGAAGGTTGGCAGGATGGCGAGATTGAGCGTCCCTCCGAACGGATTGGCCTTCAGCGTCAGCGATGCGGTGCTGATGATCCGCAGCGCATCGCGGATTTCGCGGGCATAGATATTGCCACCTGCCGTGAGCCGTATCGTCTGGCGTTCGCGGTGAAACAGCTCGACGCCAAGCTGCTCTTCCAGCGCCTTGATCTGCCGGCTGACCGCGCTTTGCGTCAGGCTCAATTCCCGCGCTGCCGCCGTGACGCTGCCGGTGCGGGCCGCGGCCTCAAAAGCCGAAAGAAGATGCAGGGAGGGCAGGAAACGGCGGGGACTTTGCATGGAGGCTCCGGGTATCACCAGATCAGATGGGAACATGAGATCGTCTTCTATAGGCGGTCTTTTGCCTGAGGTCATTCCATTTGGGAAAGAACTCTTGCAGAAACATCGATAATTGCGCACTGGCGGACTGGTTCGGCACTTGCTAGTGTTTCGCGAAATCATCGCTGCTGTTTGGCCCGGTTTCCGGTTCGGTTGCGATATAAGGGAACTGTCATGCAGGGGAATCCAAGATCGCACGGGCTATGGGAGCGAACCGCGCCATCGCCGCCGCCCACATCGGTGCTCACTGAACACCTGATTGCCGATGTCGTCGTGGTCGGCGGCGGCTATACCGGCCTGTCCGCCGCCTTGCATCTGGCCGAGGCCGGGGTTTCCGTTGTGTTGCTGGAAGCGGTCGAGATCGGCTTTGGCGGGGCGGGCCGCAATGTCGGGCTGATCAATGGCGGCATGTGGGTGATGCCGGACGACGTGCCGAAGGTGCTTGGCCCTGTGCATGGAGAGCGGGCGCTGAAGCAATTGGGCGAAGCGCCGCTCTTGGTGCGCGAGACAATCGAAAAACACGGTATTGCCTGCGAGTTGGAAACCAATGGCACGCTGCATCTGGCCGTCGGCAGTTCGGGGCTGGAGGAATTGCAGAACCGTCACCGGCAATGGGTGGCGCGCGGTGCGCCGGTGGAGCTTTTGTCTGCCGAGGAAACGGCGTTTCGCGTCGGAAGCACTGCCTATGCCGGCTCATTGTTTGATCCCCGGGCCGGAACGCTGCAACCGCTTGCCTATGCGCGGGGCCTTGCCGCTGCCGCCATTCGCGCCGGTGTGCGAATTTTCACCGGCAGCCCGGTGGTGGAAACTGAGCGGGAAGGCGAAAGCTGGGTGGTGAAGACCGCCTCCGGCCATGTCTCCTGCCGCTGGATCATCGTGTCCACCGATGCCTATTCCACCGGTCCCTGGAAAAACGTGCGGGAAGAGCAGATGCATCTTCCCTATTTCAATTTTGCCACCGTACCGCTTGGAGAAAATTTGCGGCGCTCTTTGTTGGCGAACCGCGAAGGCTGCTGGGATACACGGGAAATCCTGTCGTCTTTCCGCATGGATCAGGCCGGTCGCCTTGTGTTTGGAAGTGTCGGCGCACTACGCCATGGCGGGGCTGCGGTCCACCGCGCCTGGGCAAAGCGCAGCCTGAAGCGGCTGTTTCCACAATTGGGCGATGTCGAGTTCGAGACGGAATGGTATGGCAAGATCGGCATGACAAGCGATGCCGTGCCGCGCTTCCATCGGTTTGCCAAGCGTGTTGTCGGCTTTAGCGGCTATAATGGCCGTGGCATTGCGCCCGGCACGTCTTTCGGACGGACATTGGCGCAATTGGTTCTGGGCGAGATCGGCGAGGCGGATCTGCCCTTGCCGCTGTCTGAGCCGGAGACCATTGCGTTACGCAGTGTAAAGGAAATCTATTACGAAGCGGGCGCGCAAATCGCTCATCTGGCCGATAGCCGGTTCTGATCCATCCGCCACTCAACACCATTCACATACAAACGACGTTTCAAGGAAAGATCATATCGATGTCGAAACTCAACCTGCCTGCCGATGTATCGCGCATTCTTGCAAATCTCGGTATTTCCGCCGGGACTTTGTCGGGCGGTTCGCTGACGGTTACGTCACCTGTTGATGGCAGCACGCTTGCCACGCTTGCAACAGTGTCCAGCGATGAGGCAAGCAAGGCCATCGACAGTGCACATGCCGCTTTCTTAGCGTGGCGCATGGTGCCAGCCCCCAAGCGCGGCGAATTGGTGCGCTTGCTGGGCGAGGAACTGCGCGCCCATAAGGACGATCTTGGTCGTCTCGTGTCCATCGAGGTTGGTAAGGTCACCTCTGAGGGGCTCGGCGAAGTGCAGGAAATGATCGACATCTGCGATTTCGCGGTCGGCCTGTCGCGTCAGCTTTACGGCCTGACGATTGCTACTGAGCGCGGCGAGCACCGGATGATGGAAACCTGGCATCCCCTCGGCGTCACTGGCATTATCTCGGCCTTCAATTTTCCGGTTGCGGTCTGGTGCTGGAATGCAGCGCTGGCGCTGGTCTGCGGCAATTCAACCGTCTGGAAGCCCTCGGAAAAGACGCCGATTACCGCCCTTGCTACTCAGGCGATTTTTGAAAAAGCGGTTCGCCGTTATGTGGCCGCTGGCGGCAGCGCGCCGGACGGGCTTTCAACCGTGCTGATTGGTGAGCGCGCCATTGGCGAAGTGCTGGTGGATCATCCGAAAGTGCCACTGGTTTCGGCCACCGGTTCGACAGCCATGGGCCGGGCGGTCGGCCCGCGTCTGGCAGCTCGATTTGCCCGCTCTATCCTGGAATTGGGTGGCAATAACGCTGCCATCGTTGGCCCAACCGCCGACCTCGATCTGACCCTGCGCGGCGTCGCCTTTGCCGCCATGGGCACGGCTGGCCAGCGCTGCACAACGCTTCGTCGCCTGTTCGTGCATGACAGCGTTTACGACACGCTGGTTCCCCGGCTGATCAAGGCCTATGGCTCTGTCACCATTGGCAATCCGCTGGAGACCGGCACGCTGGTTGGACCGTTGATCGATGGCCGCGCTTATGAAGCGATGCAAACGGCGCTGACTGCGGCAAAGGCCGCTGGCGGCGTGGTGCATGGCGGCATGCGCGTGCGGGAAGAAGAGGCTGCCTCCGCCTATTATGTGCGCCCCGCCCTGGTGGAAATGCCCTCGCAGACCGGGCCGGTGAAGGATGAAACCTTTGCGCCGATCCTCTATGTGATCCGTTACAGCGATTTTGATGCCGCATTGGCGCTCAATAACGATGTGCCGCAGGGCCTGTCCTCGTCGATCTTCACCAACGACCTGCGCGAAGCTGAGGCGTTTCTATCGGATCGCGGCTCCGATTGCGGCATTGCCAATGTCAATATCGGCCCATCCGGTGCTGAAATCGGCGGCGCTTTCGGAGGTGAGAAGGAAACCGGTGGCGGGCGCGAATCCGGCTCGGATGCCTGGAAAGCCTATATGCGGCGCGCCACCAACACGGTGAATTTCGGACGCTCGCTGCCCTTGGCCCAGGGCGTGAAATTCGACGTCGAGTAATCAGTCGCCGCCATACTCCCGGGAGTATGGCGGCGATATTTCATTCCTGGACGGATTGGATTTGTTGCAGCCAGAGATAATAGGCCGAGTGGTCGAGATCGGCGCCGCCTTTGTTCTGCACCAGGTCTGTGAAGCCCGCCCGCACCGTTTCCGAGAGTGGCAGCGTCAGATCGTGTTCGGCAGCGACCGAAAGCGCATTATTTAAGTCTTTCAACTGCGCGGCGGATCGTCCGCCCGGTGTGAAATTGCCGCTCACCATCCGCTCGCCATGCAGGTCCAGAATCCGGCTATCGGCAAAGCCACCCCGTAAAGCGCCGCGCAGCGTTGCCGGATCGCATCCCGCCGATTGTGCCAGACGAAAGGCTTCCGCGACCGCGCCGATGGTGACGGCGACGATCAACTGATTGGCGAGTTTCGCCGTCTGGCCGGTGCCGACCGGTCCCATCAGTGTCGGGCGGCCCAGTTTTTCGAAAACCGGCACGGCGGCTGCGAAATCCTCCGGCGCGCCACCGACGAAAATCGACAGCGTTCTTGCCTTGGCCCCAGCCACGCCACCGGAGACGGGGGCGTCGAGGAAACGCTTGCCCATTTGCTTAGCCAGAGACGCGAGATCGCGGTCGCAGGTCGGTTCTACCGATCCCATGTCGATAATCAGTGCGCTATCGCCCGCCGCAGCCATTGCGCCGCTCTCCTCCAGTGTGGCGCGGGTGGCCGGGCCATCGAGCAGCATGGAAATCACCACATCCGCACCTTTGGCGGCCTCTGCCGGGCTGGCGGCAACGCGGGCCACGTCGGACAAAGCCTGCGCCTTTTGTGGGGAGCGATTCCAGACCAAGACCTCGAAATCCGCAGCCAGATGACGGGCCATCGGCTCGCCCATCAATCCGGTGCCGAGAAAGGCGATCCGGGTCATGACAGCTCCGCCCCAATGGCGGCAAGAGCTGCGCGTGCCACGTCTTCGTCCTGCTCACCCGAGCCGGAACCGACGCCGATCCCGCCGAGCAGCATGCCGTTGACCTTAATGGGCAGGCCACCCTTCAGCCCCGTCGCTTCGCCTTGGGTTGCTGCGGCCAGCAACAGCTTGGCGTGGTCGGGAACGCTGTGGCTGGGAGCAGCAAGCGAGGCTGCGGTCCGTGCTTTTGCCCTCGCGCTTTTTAAGGAAAGATAACGCGAACCGCGCATCCGAAACGACGCCAGTTCTACGCCGCTGTGATCGACAATGATAATGCATTGCGGCTGGCCCATCGCCGTCGCGGCATCGATTGCGGCGCGCAAAAGTGCTGCGACGCCTTCGTCGGTTAAGGCGCTGGATTGTATCGTAAAGCTCATGGCATGCTCTCCCTTGGCAGTTTCTACCGGTCATGTTATCGATACCATATTCGAACCGGTCCAGCTTGGCGAGTAGGAATGGGTGTTTCACCGACCACCGTCAGTTTGATTTTTCGAACCCGAATACCAAGTCCAGACTATCAAGTGTTGGGAGGCGCTCCGTCATGTCGTTCTTTGAGATCTCTGATCCCGTCTTTGGCCGGTTCGTGATGGGTAATGCCCCGATCAAGCAATTGGCGACCGGTTTCGATTGGGTGGAAGGACCGGTTTGGTTTGGCGATCTGGATTGCCTGCTGTTTTCCGACATCCCCAACAATCGTATTCTGCGCTGGACGCCAGATGGCAGTCTTACCACGTTTCGTGCACCCTCCAATTTTGCCAATGGTCATACCCGTGACAGGCAAGGGCGCTTGGTGAGTTGTGAGCACGGTACACGGCGTGTGACCCGCACTGAGTATGACGGCACGATCACGGTGATTGCTGACAGCTTTGAGGGTCGGCGTCTCAACTCGCCCAATGATGTGGTGGTTGCCTCCGATGGGGCGATCTGGTTCAGTGACCCACATTACGGCATCGCCAGTGATTACGAAGGCACGAAAAGCGAGCAGGAATTGCCCTGCAATATCTACCGCGTCGATCCATCCGGGGCGATTTCTGCCGTGTTGACCGATTTCAACGGGCCGAACGGACTGGCCTTCAGCCCGGATGAAAAACGGCTTTACGTCGCCGATACCGGTCGTATGCATAGCAGCGATCCGCAACATATCCGCGTGTTCGATGTCGGTGACGGGTGGAAGCTAACCGGCGGCGACGTGTTTCATGTGATCGACAAGGGCTGTGCTGACGGCATGCGCCTCGATTCCGACGGTAATCTCTGGTCTTCGGCTGCGGATGGCGTCCACTGCATCGCCCCGGACGGTCATTTGATGGGCAAGATCCTGGTGCCGGAAACGGTCTCCAATCTCTGCTTCGGCGGGCGTGGCAAGCATCGATTGTTCATAACTGCAACAACCAGTCTCTATGCCATTTCCCTGAACCGGAAGGGCGCGGCCTGACGGGATCTATCTAGCAAAGGTCAAACCGACCATTTGCTTTTTACGCCAAGGCTTTCGATTGCAGCAATGGCCACAGAGATCCCGTCTTCTGCCCGCATACGCTGGCCAAGCACTGTCGCATGACGGCGCATGTCGTCGCAGTCGGCAGAGATTATTGCCGAGGCTAGGGCATCTGCGGTCAAGGCAGCGCGGTCCAGCGCAGGCGGCGCAACGCCGAGTTTTTCAAGGCGGCTGCCCCAAAATGGTTGATCGCCAAAGAATGGTACAACCACTGAGGCAATGCCAGCACGTGCCGCAGCAGTGGTGGTGCCAGCGCCTCCGTGGTGAACCGCCAGCGCCATTTTGGGAAACAGCCAATCATGCGGCGCCCGGTCTATCCGGAAGATATTTCCGCCAGCCTCGCTATCAGCACCATTCAGACCGCCCCAGCCACTGGCAAGCACGATGCGTTTGCCAGTCTTGCGCACCGCTTGCAACACGATATCGGTGAAGCGGCCTCCATCCGGCCCAACCATGCTGCCGAAGCCGACATAGACGGGCGGAGGCCCACCTTTTAGAAAGCGCGTCAGATCATCCGGTGCGGCCCATGTCGAACTTTCCTGCAACTGCCAGGGGCCGGTAACCCGAACATTGGAGGGGAGCGAGGCAGGCGGCTCGACCAGCGTCGGGCTATAGGCAAACAGGCGCAGATGCGAACGAGGCTTATAGGTATAGGGACCACGCCAGGGATAAGGCGCCAACCGCAGGGCCGGACGCACGACCTCATTATAAGCGGGGCGCAAAATATGCCAAATCAGCATTTGCGTGGCATGGCCAAGTGCCACATTGATTGGTCCCGGCAAGCTCCTCGCCCAACCCGGCAGCGGCAGAAGCGGCGGTTGCCGCGAGGGCAGGGTGGGGACCAATTGCGTTTCCGCGACAGGAAGGCCCAGATATTCGCCGAGCGCTGCGGCAAGATGAAAGACCATACCGTTGCCAATCAGCAGATCGGCACCCTCTGTTGCTCTAAGGCCTTGGGCAGGCCAACTGGCGGCCATGGTTTTCAACCTTCGCCGCGCCGCCTTGGCAATAGCAAGCGGTGAAAGACCGTTGGACAGCGTCGTCCGATCATTGCGCATCCAGTCAAGGAAATCGCCACGCAAGGGGGCGAATTCCAAGCCGTGATGGGTGACGAGATCGGCACATTGCGGATCGGTGGCAATTCTGACCTTGTGACCGGCCTGCTTCAACCCAACGCCAAGAGCAACCAGCGGCCGCACATCGCCTTCGGTGCCAATCGTGAATATGACGATCTGCATGGTTTACTCATTCACCAGATAGTGATGCCTGACATTGGCACCCGACATTGGACACATTCTAAAGCGGCTATTGGGCAAGTCACTCAATGCCCCATGCATTTTCTGCGATGCAACTTTCGAATTGCAATGTGCCAATGCTAGCGACTTGGCACTGCAACACGTCAGTCGTTCAGCCCCACTCCCCCTATCAAGCCTAAGAGGATTTTAGTCAGCGACGATGACGTCAGGCTCGGCTGGGCATGGCCATTGTGGCTTTGCGTCCGTCGCCCGAATGAAAACGGTCGGTCTGGATCAATCCAAGCATGATTGCTTTGACAACGGCCTGGGTACGGTTGACGGCTTCCAGCTTGCGCTTGACCGACTCCATGTAAAATTCGACCGATTTTTCGGAAATGCCGAGGATTTTGGCAATTTCCCATGACGACTTGCCCTTGGACACCCAGATCACGGTTTCCTTTTCCCGTGCCGACAGGAATGACCGGCGGCGGCGATAGCTGCCGATCAGGTGCTCTTCCATGACAACTGGCATCGCACAGGAATGAAAGAATTGCGAGATAATATGAATAAGATGAGCTTCCGGCAGGCTGTCCTGGAATTTTTCGTCGGGGATTACAGTCATGATTGCCAGTTCGCCATGGCGGGACATGAGAGGCACGGTCAGCCCGTTGACAATGCCACGTTTTGCAGCATCTTCGATAACGCAACGCTCTTCTTCCGTCAGCTTGTCGCTATCGATGGCGTCGTTCCAACGAAACGGTGTCTTGCGAGACAGAGAAATCCCGACGATGGGATCGCAATAGACATACCGCTCCGATGCGTATCGCTCCACCCATTCCTCTGGATAGTTGTTGATGCCGAATGTATGGCGGGTCTCATTCGTAGCATTCAGCACAGGGGTTTGAAGGATGTGATAGGAAAAATACTTGTAGCCCAGTGATTTTATACTGGATTCCATGACGGCTTTCATCTCAGCAGCGGAGGCGGCGGCATTGAGGCGCATAATAAAGCGATCGAGAGGGTCTACGGATTTATGTTTGATGTCATGCATGAAATAAAACTCCAAATCGTCATTTCGTGAAATTTTGAAGGCCGGGCATTCAGGGCCGGAAATTGGGAGGATTGGAACGCCCGCAAATATAAAATTCAGAAAATGCTGTTTTAATATTGGAAAATAAATGTAACTATTGGTGGTGCTTGAAAATGTGTTGTATTATGCGTCATGTTGCAGTGTAGCATTTACAAGCAGGGGGTCAATGTCAATTTGAAATTGAAACGGGTCAATTTCAATGGAAACAAAATCTGAACATTGACGCCTGCCACGCCCGTATGGTGCGTTTACGATTGGCGACTGCCCCAGATCAGGTCAGTTTTACGCGCGCAAATTTCGTGTTTGTGGTCTGTTGTGGCACGAGTCCTGCTGTGACTCTGGGCGTTTTTAGGGGTAAATTCGCTTGTTGCGATGCAAAATCATCCAGGAAATATAACGTATTACAGCATCCTGTGTGCGGTTTATAAAACGCGCGGTTCTGTCAGAGGTAGCCATAAATGCCTGCCGCCCATTCTGGCGACGGTCTTGCCGCATTCGGCCTGCGAATATGCTCAGGCATTTGACCGCCTGGAGCATATTCTTCGTTGTCGTCGGCAGAGTTTGCCCTGCTGACTTTCGTGGGGACTTTAGCTTATGCCGTTGTTTCAAGCGCCAGCAGGTCGTCCAGCGTCTGGCGCCTGCGAATCAGCCGGTGGTTGCTCCCGTCCATCAGCACTTCCGGTGCGTACAGTCTACTATTATAGTTTGACGACATGGAGGCGCCATAGGCACCAGTGTCGTGAAATACCATGTAGTCGCCCGGTTGCGCTTGCGGCAGGTCGCGCTTTTCAATCGTACCGAATTCGCCCTGGGTGAAGACATCGCCGGATTCGCAAAGCGGTCCTGCCACCACTGTCGGCACCGGCACGTCGCTGCGCGGCGCGCTATTATTATTCGTGGCGGGCACGACGGAGATGCCGTGATAGCTGCCATACATCGCCGGGCGGGCCAGATCGCTGAACCCGGCATCGACAAGGACGAAATGATTGCTGCCCATGGTTTTGGTCGCCCGGACCTCGGCCAGCAGCACGCCCGAATCCGCCGTCAGGAACCGGCCCGGCTCGATTTCGAGCCGGATCTTGTGGCGCAGATATTCCTCGATCTGCTTGCGGGCGCTATCCCAAAGCGCGAAATAATGGACGGTATCGATTTCTTCCTCGCCATCCTTATAGGGGATAGAAAGTCCGCCACCCGCCGAAATTGCCTCGATATCGGCACCAAGCTCGCAGCAGAATGTCACCATCGCCCCGCAAACCCGTTGCAGATGCCGGTAATCGACGCCGGAGCCGATATGCATGTGCAGGCCGACCAGCGTCAGCGAATAGTTCCGCACGGCGGCCAGAGCGTCGCGCAATTGCTCAAACCAGATGCCATGCTTGCTGTTTTCGCCGCCGGTATTGGTCTTGTTGCTATGCCCGTGGCCGAAGCCGGGATTAATGCGCAGCCAGACGCGATGCCCCGGAGAGCGTGCGCCAAGTTGGTGCAGCATATCGATAGAGCCGGCATTGACTTCGATTTTGTCAGCGACCACCCGGTCCAGTGTGCTGCGGTCAAACACATCGGCGGTAAAGACGATCTCGGCAACACCGGAGGCTTGAGTGGTGCCATAGCCCGCCCGTCTGGCCCGCTCGATTTCACCCAGCGTCACGGCATCGACGACCACCCCAGCCTCGCGCATCTGCCGCAGGATATGGGTGTTGGAGCAAGCCTTTTGGGCAAAGCGAATGACGTCGAAGGACGACAATTGCGCGATACGGGCGCGGATCGTGTCTGCGTCATAGACCCAGACCGGCGTTCCGTAGGTCTGTGCAAGCGTGGTGAGTGTGTCGTTTGAAAGGCGTGTCATGGTGTATGGATCGATCCGGGTTCGAAAATCGGGCGGCACATTTGAGCGCGACATGGGGGCCTTGGGATAAAGGCAGGCAAACGATGGCGCGCGCGTGACATATGGCAAAAATACCGGCGAAGCGCTACAGGCGCGCCGCCGGTCTTTTGGCAGTTTCAATCAATTAAGCGAGCAAGGGGAGGCGGCTTTTACCGCGCGGCTTGCGCAAGCGCCTGATCCAGATCAGCAATGATTGCCTTTGCCTCATGCAGCCCGACATTGAGCCGGATGGTTCGGTCGCTGACGCCGAAACGGGCAAAGACATTGGTTTCCGGTGAAATGCTGAGTGCCGCCTTGGCGGGAACGACAAGGCTTTCAGGTCCGCCCCAGCTGACCCCGATCCGTACCAGTTGCAAGGCATCGACAAACGCTGCGACATCGATGTCATCGTTGACTTCGAACGAAAACAATCCGCCAAAGCCTGTCAATGTGATGCGGCCCGGATGATCGCTGAAGACCGGGTGCATGACCCGTTCTACGGCTTGGCTGGCTTTCAGCCAGTGCGCGACTTCGAGACCTGCCTCATGGTGGTGGCGCATGCGGAAAGAGAGTGTTTCCAGATTGCGCAATACCAGCCAGGCCTCGAAGGGTGAAAGCTTGGCGCCGGTATAGGGAAAGATTTCGCCGTTGATCCGGGCGATATGCTCCTTCGATCCGGTGACGAGACCGGCGACCGTATCGCTTTGGCCGCCCAGATATTTCGAGGCGGCATGGATGACAAGATCGATGCCTGCGGCGATCGGCTTTTGATAGAGCGGTGTTGCCCAGGAATTATCGACAATGGTCAAGACGCCATGACGGCGCGCCGCAGCGCCAACCGCGACCAGATCCTGAAGCTCGAACACCATGGAGGTCGGGCTTTCGAGATAGGCGAGTTTTGCGCCCGGCAGGGCGGAAATCAGACTTTCGGTATCCGTGCCGTCGATATAATCGACGAGAACGCCGAAGCGCTTCAGCACTTTTTCGAAAAACCGGAATGCGTCGCTATAGACATGCCGGACGGTGACGATCCGATCGCCTGGATTGACGAAGGCGAGAATGGTCGCGGCAATCGCGCCCATGCCGCTGGAAAACGCCCGTGCGGCCTGTGCGCCTTCCATCTCGGCGATCCGGTGCTCGAGGATCTGGACGGTTGGATTATCGCCACGTGAATAGATCGGCTTGTGGGAGCGCCCGGCAAAGACGTCTTCCAACTCGGCATAGCTGTCGAACAGAAACAGCGATGTCTGATAGATCGGCGGCACGGCGGCATCGAAGGGGTCTTGACCGGTAAAACCGGCAGGGGGCGGAACCGGAATGGTTTTCGCAGCAGGGTCGAATCGTGGGGTCTCGTTCATGATAAACCTCTTGTCTCTGGATGGAGTGCGGACAGGCCGGGAAGTGGGCCGTCGCTGGAAGGAATGCTGGAAGGGAGGATGGTCGCCCATTCGCGGCGGGCGACGACAATGCCGAGAGCGGCGGTCAGCACCGCAGCGGCGGCAGGCGCTATCGCAACGCCGGTAAAGCCGAGCCAGGCGGGTAAAAACAAAAGAAGCGGGATCAGCATGTAACCATTCGGTGCCAGCCCGACGAGCGCCGACAAGCCAGCCCGTCCGCGTGATTGCAGCATGACCAGCAGGACGGATTGGAAGGCTGCCAGCGGAAAGACCGGAAACAGTAGACGAAGACAGGCGGCGGTTTGCGCGGCAACCTCAGGGCTTTCGGTGAACAGCCGGGCGATGGGACCTGCTGCGACCAGCAAGAGCGTGGAATAGCAGAGAGCAACAGGAATGGTGACCATCAGCATAAAGCGAATGGTGGCTTTGATCCGTTGGTCGTCACCCAGCCCCACGGCATGGCTGACGACGCTTTGCGCGCCAAGGCAGAAGCCGAAGACCGGCAATTGCCCGAAGGCAATCAGCCGGATGGCAATGGCAATGGCGGCTACGCCGGTTTCACCGCCGCTTTGGCTCGCCTGACGCAAGAGAACCATGAAGCCGAGGCCGGTGACGATGCTGGTGGCACAGGCCGGGATGCCAATGCTGGAGATCGGTTTCAGCAGGTGCCAGCGGATCAGGCGCAGATCAATTCGGACATTGCCCCGCCTGCGATAGAAATAAACGGCATAGGCCATAAGAGCCGCAACCGTCGATACCATGGTGGCAATCGCCGCGCCCGCTTCCCGAAAATCGAGCAGGAAAATGAACACTGGATCAAGCGCGATGTTGAGGGCGAAACTGGCGATCAACACCGTCATCGAGAAACGGGAATTGCCCTCGGCAATGGCGATGAAATCGCAGATCGCCTGCAACATGCCGAGCGTCACGCCAAAGGCGATCAGTCGTCCATAGATCAGGCCCGAGGCGAGGAGATCGCCTTCACCGCCCACCGCCTGCACGAACGCAGGCAAGGCGAGGTAAATGAGCGTGGACAGCACGATGCCCATCGGCACGGCGGCAACCAGGGCGGTTACGGCAACCGAGGACGCGCCCTTCACATCGCCCTGACCGAGCGAGCGCGCCAGAAGTGTGGCAAGCCCTATGCCCAAGCCTTCCGTTGCGGCGCTAACCAGGAGGAACAGCGGCAGCACGAGGCTGACGCCTGCCAGCGCTTGCGGCCCCAATGCGCCGATGAACATGGCGTTGACAGCATGGTGGGCGGCGCTGGCCGTCAGCCCTGCCACAGCGGGCAGGGCAACCGTCATCACCAGCCGTTTGATGCGCGGATCGTTGAGATCCGCCGCCATTTTCGTCTTTGAAGATGTCATTATAGGCCGCCACGCGCCAAGGACCCTGGAACGGCAAGGCCATCCTTATCGACCAGACCGGTCAGATCAGGTGAAAGCAGCTGGTCGGCAAAGAAACGTTCGCGCAACAGCATAACCAGTAGAGCCTTCTTATGGGAAAACTGCACATGCTTGATCTTGGCGAAGCCTGAATGGTCGAGATTGCGGATCTGCTGGTGATGATGGTGGATGGGTTCGCCGACGATGCGCCGCGTGCGCGGGTCATCAAGGAACATGTAGTGCATCAGCGAGGGCAGCCAGGCGCTGACATAGGGTTTTCCGCGAAACGCATCCTCGCCGATTGCCACATGCCAGCCCCGATCATGGCTGTCGGCATCGTAATGCGGGCCGAGCCGGTCTTCCTTGGCCCAGTAAAGCTCAAAATAGCCGAAAGGCACCCCGCCGAACGTGCCAATCAGCGGCAAGGTGCGGGGGTCGGCAAGCCGGTTTTCGAGAAAATCACGATGTTGTGAAAGCGTGCCGTTGTCTTCCCAGATCGCAGCGACGCGCGGATCGTTCATCCAACGGTGGAAATGCGGCAGATCCGCTTCTGGCGAGGCGACGTGAAAACCGAGAACCTTGTCCAGCCAGGGAATGAACCGGCTATAGACCGGCCCAACCGGCTTTGGCGGGCGCATGGGATGCAAGACGCCATTGGTCATCACCGGAATATCGGGATAGGCAGGCGGTACTTGGCCGAGCCAGAGCGTCGATTGCTGAAAAAAGCCCTGGGCTTTTGCGATCCACCCGCTCTCTGTGGGGAGCAGCATGCCGGAAGCGGCAAAGGGGATGCAATCCACACCTTCCGGCAGGTCCACGGCAAGCGTATGGATCTCCGGGTGGCAGGTCAGGATCGCCTCGAGCATGGTATCGAGTGTGGAGAAACTGTTGACTTGCTGGGAAGCGACTGCCTCTATGGAGAGTGTTTCAACGATCAGCCGGGGCGTATCTGACCAGACGATATGGCCTCCGGCAATGACGGAACCACTCTGCTCGATCCGCAAAGTATCATCATGCGCAATGACAATCAAAGATTGTAAATTGTTGAAAGTATAACCGCGGAAGCCACCTGCGGGAAGGCGCAGGCTGGAGCAAGGCGTGCCGGTGTTTGCTTGCACGGTTGCGAGAGAGGCGTCCATATCTATGTCTCCGTTTGCGTCGTGGCCAAACCTGTGCGGACATGGATCATGCCCGCGATAAAATAGTGCCACTCCCAGCAGGACGAATGAGCGCTTGGCGAATTCACATGTATCGGGAAATTTAATTTTCGAAAATTTTCTTCTGAATTTTCCAACCTGTCATTCGTCATCAAGCCAATAGATTTGACGAGAGCTGTTTGGGAAAATGAATAATAGAAAATCTAATTATTTTTGGAATTGCTTTAAAAATAGATCAGAAAGTTATTGAAATGGAAAATTATAAATAAAAATTCAGATGAAAACTGAAAAAGTGTGAGGCTCTGGAAGCAATGACAATTCATGATCGGGCAACGACGGCCGCATCAATCGCCAAAACCGGATTCGATGAGGGGCGTGCATGGCCATTATCATCGCAGCAATCACGGATCTGGCTGTTGTCGCAGGCGGGCCATGAAGTGGTCTATGGGCGTCAGTCTATCGGCTTTCGCTTCGCGCCTGTCGGGGTTGATCGTGCACACGCTGGAATTGAGACGCTGATGCTTCGTCATCCCCTGTTAAATCGTCGCTTTGAAGTGCGGGCAGGCGGGATCGTTTATCAGTTGCTTGGCCAAAAGCCCTTGCCTGTTGTTGAGCGTGAGCTTGCAAAGGATGGGGAGTTGGAGACTGTATTACTGGAGGTTTCCTCCACCTATTCCGGTAGGGCGCTTGATCTGGAAAAGGATGCCGCCGCGCAATTTACGCTATTTACGGTAGGTGGGCAGGCTATTGGCCTATTGTTGTCGTTGCATCCTCTGATTGGTGACCGGACGGCCCTCGACCGGTTGGCCGTCGATTTTCTTGATGGGCTTGATCGACAGGCTGATTTAGGGCGTGAAGAGGCGGGTTTGCTTGATGCAGCACATTGGCTGGTTCAAGGCGCCGCAATGCCGCAGATAGCAGATGCTGACGCCGATTTCTGGTTTAACCGGTTGGTGGCACAGGAGACGGTGGCGATGCTGCCCGCCCAGGCTCCAGCGGCAGGTGTGGCAAATTCTGGTCCGCAAACATGGCGCGAGCAGGTCATCGAGGTCGCGTGCTCTTCATCCGCATCCGTTGTTGATGTGACGCAGGACAGCCTGGCGGCACTGGCCATTGTGCTTCGTCGCTATAGCGGCTGTGGTACCCAGCGGATCGGGTTGGTAACCCGGCAGGCGGATTGCCCGGTTGCGACCCGCACAGAAGATCTGTTGCTCGTCACCAGCGAGATCGATGGTCGTTTGGCCCTCAGCGCGGTGCGCGAGCGGCTGGCCGAGGGTGTTGCCACCGCGCTGTCCCACCATTTGCCGTTCGAAGCGCTGACGAATGCCCTGGCGCGGCGCGACGATGGCTTCGAGGCCGCCAGCCTGGTTGCAACGGTGCTGGATGTGCGGCCCGCCCTCCAGGTGGAGGCCCAGGTTGTGGCCGGTCAGCCGGTTGCCGTTCTGGTAGAGCCGCCTGCGCGGCGCGATGCAGGTCTGGTCGTGACCATTTCCGGCCTGGGGTCGGAGACATTGGCGATCCGGCTTGGCTATGATCCGCAGAGCCATAATGATGCAATGATCGAGCGGTTCGCCCGCGATCTGAGCCTGGCGTTCGAGGCCCTGCGGGGGCAGCCGGAGCAGCTGGTCAGCGCGATTGCTTTCATGCCGGTTGAAGAGCTGGACCTGTTGTCAGCGCCCTATCCCGACCAGCCTGAGACCGATGATGGCACGCCGATCCATCAAGTGATTTCGGCCCAGGCGCAGCGAAGGCCAGACGCTTTCGCGGTGGCGCAGGGCGATACGTCAATTACCCATGGCGCGCTGGAAGCCGCCGCCAACCGGCTCGCCCATCGGCTGGTCGCCATGGGGATCGGCCCGGAAGACCGGGTTGCCGTGGCGCTGAACAAATCCATCGACGCGATCATCGCCATTCTGGCGGTGCTGAAGGCCGGTGGCGCTTTTACGCCGGTCGAGCCGGATCATCCAGAAGCCCGCAACCGCCATATCCTGAGCGCGCCGGGTCTGGCGCTGGTGATTTCGCGGGGGCGTTACATCACCGATTTGCCGCGTGACATCGGCACGCCGATCCTCAATCTCGACACGCTCGATCTATCCTCGGAAAGCACCGAGCCACCGGTCGTCGCTATTGCGCCAGCCCAGCTTGCCTATGTGATCTATACGTCCGGCTCCACCGGCATTCCCAAGGGGGTTGCTGTTGAGCATGGTCCGCTGGCGCATCATTGCAAAGCGACGCTGCGCATCTATGAAATGGATGAGACTTCCTGCGAATATCCGGTCTTGCCCTTCACCTCGGATGGCGGGCATGAGCGCTGGATGGTGCCGCTGATGGCGGGTGGCGGTGTGGTGCTGACGTCGGACAAGCTGGCGACGCCGGAAGATGCTTTCGCGCTGATGCGCAGGCACGGCGTCAACAATGCCAGCCTGCCGACCAGCTATGTCCGGGGCCTTGCCGAATATGCGGCGGAAAAGGGCGAAATACCGCAGCTGCGGCTCTATTCCTTCGGCGGTGAAGCGCTGTCCCAGGCGGTTTTCGATCTGCTGACCGATAATCTCAAGGCGCAGATGCTGATCAACGGCTATGGGCCAACCGAAACCATCATGACGCCGATGGTGTGGAAGATCCCGGCGGGAACCCGGTTTGAGGGAACGGTTGCGCCGATTGGCCGGGGTGTCGGCGACCGCCGCATCTATGTGCTGGACAGCGATCTGGTGCCGGTGCCGGTCGGGGTGATCGGCGAGATCCATATCGGCGGCAGCGGTATTGCTCGCGGCTATCTCGGCCAGCCGGAGCTGACGGCGGATCGTTTCATTGATGATCCTTTTTCCGCCAACGGTGGGCGGATGTACAAGTCCGGCGATCTCGGCCGCTGGCGCGAAGATGGCACTGTAGAATTTGCCGGCCGGGTCGATCACCAGATCAAGTTGCGTGGCTATCGTATCGAGCCGGGCGAAATCGAGGCGGTGCTGCGTGCCGATCCGAATGTGTCGGAGGCCGTGGTTCTGCTGCATCAGGATAGCGGACGCAGCGCGCTGATCGCCTATGTGGTGGTCCGGGAAGACGAGGATGTGAACGTCAACGACCTTCGTCGCGCTGCCGTCACCGCCCTGCCGGATTACATGGTGCCACAGCATATCATGGTGCTCGATGCGTTGCCGATGGGGCCGAACAGCAAACTTGACCGCAGCGCGCTGCCGCTGCCCAAGCTGCAACGAGATATCGTCCCCCCCGCCGACGACAAGGAATCCGCCATTCTGGAGGTCTGGAAGCAGATCCTTGATATCACCGAACTCAGCGTCACCGAAAACTTCTTCGATGTCGGCGGCCAGTCGCTGGCGGCGGTACGGATCGTCTCGCGGCTGAAAATGCAGCATCCAAAATGGCCGCTGACCATTGCCGACATGTTCAACTATCCGACCGTGCGCGATCTGGCACTGGCGATGGACGAAAACCGGCAGGAGGACAAGGTCGGGGCGATCTATCTGCGCCGCGATGGCGATCGTCCTGTGCTCTATTGCTTCCCGGGTCTTCTGGTGAGCACGCGGGAATATATGCGATTGGTGGATTATCTCGGGCCGAACCAGCCGGCCACGGGCTTCGTCTGCTATTCGCTGACCGAAACGCCAGCGCTCAGCACCAGGGTCGAGGATATTACCGCCCGCTACGCCGAAGCGGTGCGCAGCCAGGCTAAGGGACGGCCTTGCGCCTTTCTTGGGTGGTCCTGGGGCGGGCTTCTCGCCTATGAGGCAGCGCAGCAGCTTGGCAATGACGTCGATCTTCGGATGATCGGCATGGTCGATGTCTGCGACATGGGCGATGAGTTCGCCATTGGCGTCTGGCCGCATTTCGAGCCTGGGGTGCGTGAGCGCACCCATGACGCCGTGCAACGCTGGCTAAAGGTAGCGCCGATGCGCGAGGCCTGGCTGACGTTGATGGCGGCGATGGATGCCGAGGTTTACGAGCAATTCTTGCATCATATCGTCAAGCATAACGTGCCGCTGCCGGTCGATGGGCCGGATATCGGCTCGGAAGAGCATATTTTCTGGGTTTTGCTCGATAACGCGATGATTTTCCGCAATTATCAGCTGAAGACCTCGGAGTTCCGCATCCATGCGTTTTCGGCTGAGGATTCGGTGACGCGGGGTCTCAGCGTTATCGATTGGCGCCGCTATTCGCCCAATGCCACCGCTTGCGAATTGGTGACCGGCACCAACCATCTGTCGATCATCGGCAAATCCCGTTTTCATCAGCGTTTTGCCCAGCGTTTGGATCTAGCCATCCAGGACAAGCCCTAATCCGGCTCTTTATTTCCCCTCCCTTTCGTTTTCAAACTCAGTCTGGAGTGCAACCATGACATCCCACGTGCTCGATCTGGCGGGAGCCGGAATTGGTCCGTTCAATCTCAGCCTTGCCGCGCAGCTGGATTCGATCCCAGCGGTCACAGCGCAATTTTTTGACAGCCGCCCGGCGTTTTCCTGGCATCCGGGCATGATGCTGCCGGGTGCCGATATGCAGACCTCCTTCCTGAAAGATCTGGTCACAGGCACCAACCCGACCAGCCCCTGGAGTTTCCTGTCCTATCTGGTGCGCCACAAGCGCTTCTACCAGTTTTTGAATGCCGAATATGAGGCGGTGCCGCGCAAGGAATTTGCCGATTATCTGGGCTGGGTGGCTCGTGGTCTGCCATCGCTGTCCTTTGGTCAAACGGTGCGCCAGGTCGATGTGGCGGATCGGCTGTTGTCTATCAATGTGGATGGCACCCGTTTTCTGGCCCGTAATATGGCTGTTGGCATCGGCAAGAAACCATCCCTGCCGGACTGGGCCGCAGGCCTGCCGAAATCGATGATTTTCCACAGCAGCGAGGCCACAGAGCGGCTCGGCGGCATCAAGGCGCGCAGGGTGGCGGTGATTGGCGGCGGCCAGAGCGGCGCTGAAATCGTCGATGCGTTGCTTGACTTGAAAAGCGTGGCTTCGATCCACTGGATCAGCCGCAGGGCGAATTTTGAGCCGCTCGACGCAACGCCCTTCACCAATGAACTGTTTACCCCGGCCTATATGGATCGTTTCCATGGTCTGGCCGAGGATCTTCGCATCAGCCATACGCGCCGCCAGCTTCTGGCCAGTGACGGTGTTTCACCTTCAACCCTGAAGAAGCTTTATCGCCGGCTGTATGAGCGCCAACTGGAAACCGCAGGCATGGATGACGGCATGATGCTGCGTCCGCACCGCGACGTGATCGCCGCCAAGCGCAATGGAGCGACAATCGAACTCACCATGCGCAACGGCTTTGATGACGCAATCGAGACGGTCGAGGTCGATATGATTGTCGCTGCCACCGGCTACCGTTTCGAATTGCCGGAATTCCTGCGCTCGTTTGGAGACCGGATCGAGCACAACAGCCTTGGGGAACCTGTCCTCAATCGTGATTTTTCGCTCAAGTGGGACGGGCCGGAGGAAAATCGGATTTTCGTGCTGAATGCCGGGCGTCATAGCCACGGGATTGCCGAGCCGCAACTCAGTCTGGCGGCCTGGAGAAGTGCTGTTATCGTCAATGCCATGCTTGGCTATGACTATTTCGATTTGGTGCAACCGCAACCTATGGTGCAATGGGAAAGTCAGGGGAGGGCGTCCGAAATGTCTTCTCGTCTGGGTGAGGCTGCCGAATAAAGCGTTGTTGCGAAAAATGGAGGCCGGTTTTCGGACCCTCCGATGGAAACAAAATCCTATGGCTTTGTACCATTCAAATGTTCAGCACAACGCTATGGGTCACTGCCTATGCCTGCTGCCGCACCGCAAGAAATAGCGGCGGGCGGGCTTGGGGTGCATTGATGTAAGGCGTGTTTTGGGTGCGCCACGCCTTACCTTTTTGCATATTGTATATTCAATAAATATTGAAAATCAGTAGGTTGATATTGATTCTCAGAAATAGAAAGGGTCTCTCGGTTTTATCTTGACTCATTAAATCATGTTTTCTAGTGTGCCCCAGAAATAAGGGGGAATTCCACGGTTTCAATCTGGGATTTCAAGGCGAGCCCGACATGATAGCCAATATTTCGCAATCGATATGTGACGAACAGATAAAAACTGCCCTGATGAACAAGTCGAAACTCCTAGGGGCCGCACGGCGAATTACCGGTTGTGCCTCTTTGGCGGAAGACATCGTTCAGGAAGTGCTTTTGCAGCTTGTTGCAAAGCCATTGCCGCCGGATATTGCGGTTCCAGCGTCCTATATGATGCGGATGGTGCGTAATCTCGCCACCGACCATATGCGTCGGTTGCGTTATGAGCGGGGCCTGTTTGCCGTTGAGGAGGAGGGCGATAGCACATCCGATTACGGCAGCCCCGAAGAGCATTTGCGCGAGGTGGAAGCTTATCAGGCCTTCTGCTGCACCATGGAGGCTATGCCGCCCCGGACTCGTAAATTCTACGAGGACCATTTTTTCGAAGGTGTGCCGCAAAATATTATCGCCAGGCAGGCAGGTGTCTCCTGCGCCTTGGTCTGCGGGTTGCTGCGTGATGCCCATGCGCAATGCCTGGCTGCCATCTGCCCGGATGGGGTGAAATGCCGAGCCTCGAGCCGCAAAGGTAAACGCGATGCGGTGCCGACGCCCCCTTTAAGTGAGGAGGTGCATCCGCTCTACTGCAATCGTTCGGCGGCTTGACGCCGGGAGACCTCGACCGGGTTTACGATTTTGCCGTTGCGGATTTTTAAAATGCGGGTGGCGTTATGCCTGCATTTTCTGCGTGAAACCGCAATGGCGCACCACGTTTTACGACAAAAATAATTGAAAAGATGAGTGATTATTGTGCTTGCTATTACCGAATTGACCGCCAACAAGGGCGAAATCTGCCGCGACATCATGTCGGAACTGTCCGACTGGTTTACGGAGCCCGCCGTGATCGATGCCTGCGCGGCGGCGGCCGAGACCTTGCCGATGTTCGGCTGCCTTGACGGTGACACTGTGGCCGGATTTGTCATGCTGAAACCGCATCTTCCCGATACCGTGGAAATCGTGGCGATCGGTACCCGCCGGGCCTATCATCGCCAGGGCGCAGGCAGGCTGCTGTTGTCAGCGGCGGAGGATTTAGCCCGCAAAGCCGGTTGCCGACTGGTGACTGTGAAAACCTTGGTACCGCGCGGCAGGCATGAACCGCAATACGACGCCACCCGCGCCTTTTATGACCGGAATGGATTTATACGGGCCGAAGTGTTCCCCACTCTGTGGCATGAGGACCATCCGTGTCTGTTTTTTGTGAAGCCCTTGGCTAAAACGGGCGGTAAGTAGGCCTAGCCGGAGGTATCCGGGGGGCGGTGCAGCAAATTGCCCGAAGGTTGTTAGCGACGGCCATCGGGTAGGGGGCAGAGGTCGCCACAGCCGGGAACGCCTGGCAGGTTATAGCGCAGGCAGCAGACCTTGCGCTGGAAATGGTCCATGCCACATTGGCGGCGGGCTAGCTTGATCATTCCAAACAACGGATTGCGGCTGCCATCCGGCCAATGCTGGCCCGAGATGATCTCGATCGCCTCTTCCATCAGGTGCGGACCTGCCTGATTGCCGATTTCCTTGATGATCCAGTTGAGATAGACGGCGACATTGTTCCACATCAGCTTCGGCGCAACACCGCAATGCCCGGCAATGAGGGTAATCACTGGCGCGGCATGGTCGCGCAGGATGGCGTGGAGATCGGCCAGCGCTGGCGCATGATCAGCGGGACGGCCTGGACCTGATAGCAGAAATGCTTTTGGTTCGGCTGTCTGTGGATCGCAGACCAGCGACATCTGGGTGAGCCCGAGCGATAATTGTCGCCAATGCACCAGACGGTGGACCGTAGGCGCAATGGTCAGGATGCTGAAATAATAGAGCGTCCACATCGAGATTACCGCGCGCTTGTCAGCGCCAGGAAATTTGCAAGTGTAGCGGGCGATGATATCGGCAAACACATCCGGGTCGGCAAGCGAGGTGCAAGGGATAATCTCGGCATCCTCAGGCGCGTCCAGCAGCAGTTTTCCGCGGCAAAAGGCAAAGCGCTCGTCGCCCGGCATGTCGGGGGACCAGTCATCGTCGATGGTGGGCAGAGCGCCATGCACCAACGGCCTGGACATCTGGATCGTCGATCCCATGGGTTTTTCCGCCGCTTGATCGATTGCTTGCTGCAACCGACCGCAGATTAGAATGCGGATTTCCAGGCGTCAAGAAAACATGATGATAATAATCATATTTATCATCAGGCAAGGCGGATTATGTGATTGCCTGTGCCGCCGTGCCTTTCGCCCGCATCCGGCGGCGATATTGGACCGGTTTTTCCATGAACCGACGCTGGAAAGCCTCGTAAAAGGTCGAGAGCGAGCCAAAGCCTGACTCGTAGGCCACTTCGGTAATCGGCATATCGGATGAAATCAGCAGCGATTGGGCGGTGTCCAGCCGGTGGCGGATAATCGCCTGATTGATGGTGGTGCCCACGGCACGTTTGAACAGGCTCATGGCATAATTGGGATGCAGGCCTGCGGCGCGGCCGACATCCTCGGCAGAAATCGTGTCAGGTGCGTGTTCGCCAATGAAGCGCAGCATTTTTTCCACATGCAGCATCCAGCCCGCATCGCGTTGACCGAGGCTTGCCAGTGCCGATCCCTGCTCACGCAGGTCACGCCAGCCATCCCGTTCGATCCGCATCAGGCGGGCGGTCAATTCGCTGCGGACGATCTCGATATCGCCCTCATCGCCACCCAGCAATTCGTCACGCCAGCGCAGAAAGATTTCACGGTCCCAGGCCCGCAGGTGCAAAGCCTCGATGACGGCGCCGCGAAACACCGAGTCGCGAAACTGGCTCAGGCTGGCCAATCCCAGAAACACCGACATCGGCACATAAAGACAGATGAAGCGGGTGCCTTCCCGCCGGTCGATGACCTGATGGGGGATCATCCCCCAGAACAGGCAGAGCCGGCCTTCCGAAATCGTCAGCTCCCGGCCATCGAACCAATAGGTCATCGAGCCTTCCAACACGAAATTCAGCTCGATCTGGCTGTGCATATGCGGCCCAGCCATCTTCTGGACGTCCAGCAATTCCCCGGCGCAGAAGCGGTTATCGCCAAATACAACCAGGGGATGGGCGGGATCGCGTTCGGGGTGTACAGGTGTCGCACCAAGTCTGTTGATCAAGGGAGGACGTCGAGCCATTTCGCACCGAAAATCTTAGGATACCGGAATTTTAAGCCGGAATTTCGGAGGTAGATTGCGGCTTTCTGGCGCACGGTCAAGGCGCTTTTGCAGGAGGCGGACGCAAAGAAGCTGAGAGTTGCAGAGAGGGCAGGATGTCTTGTGGCCGTTTGGCTGAGGCAAGACATCATGCTGGAGATATAAAATGTGACAGCGACCTTGAATGCCTTCTGGAGGCGACGAGGTTACTGTCATACCGCAGACAATGATTCCGGGGAGGAATGTGATGATTTGCTTTAAACTGATGCCGAGCTTGGCGCTTGGCTATGCATTGACCATGTCAACCGCATTTGCGGGCCAGATTGTGCTCAATTCCGATCAGTCGGACCCGACGCCGAAAAAGGCGATGGAAGAGCTGCTGAAGGATTTCCAGGCCGCCAATCCTGACGTGACCGTCAAATGGAATAATTTCGACCACGAGGGCTATAAATCCGCGATCCGCAACTTTCTGACAGCTGATGCGCCGGATGTCGTGTCTTGGTATTCTGGCAACCGCATGGCGCCCTTCGTCAAGGCTGGCCTGTTCGAGGATGTCAGCGATATCTGGGCCAAGGACGATCTCAACAATCAGTTGAAATCCGCCACCAAGTCGATGGAAATCGATGGGAAGAAATGGGGCATTCCCTATTCCACCTATCAATGGGGTATTTACTACCGCAAGGATATTTTTGCCGCTCAAGGCATCACGCCGCCCAAGACCTGGGCCGAGTTGCTGGCGGCCTGTGACAAGCTGAAAAAGGCCGGTATCACGCCCTTTACCATTGGCACCAAGGCGTTGTGGCCGACGGCAGGCTGGTTCGACTATCTCGACCTGCGCGTCAACGGCTATGAATTCCACATGGACCTGACGGCCGGAAAGGTGCCTTACACCGACCCGCGCGTCAAAGCCGTGTTTGCGAAATGGGATGAGCTGATCAAGCCCGGTTATTTCATCGCCAACCATGCCGCACTTGATTGGCAGGATGCCATGCCGCAATTCGTGCAGGGCAAGGCGGCCATGTATTTGATGGGCAACTTTGCCGTGGCCCCGATGAAGGATGGCGGCTTGAAGGAAGAACAGATCGGCTTCCTGCAATTCCCGGAAATCACCCCCGGCCTGCCGCGGGCGGAAGATGCGCCGACCGAATCCTTCCACATTCCCTCGGGCGCCAAGAACAAGACGGATGCCCGCAAGTTCCTGGCTTATCTCGCAAAGCCGGAAACCCAGACCAAGATGAACGCCACCCTTGGTCAGTTGCCGATCAACAACAAGTCGGAAAAATCCAGCGATCCATTCCTGAGCGCCGGTTTCGATATGTTGTCGAGCGCTTACGCATTGGCGCAGTTCTATGATCGTGACGCGCCTGCCGATATGGCCAAGGCGGGCATGGAAGGCTTCCAGGAATTCATGGTCAAGCCTGACAAGGTCGATGCCATCCTGGCGCGCCTCGATAAGGTCCGTGCCCGCGTTTACAAATAATCGGTTCTCCCGACGGCCGGATGTCGCGCAAGTGGCATTCGGCCGATTTTCAGTCACAGAACGGCTAGGATGCTTCGCTATCCCTCAGCCCTTGCATTAACGGAGGTGCTGCCGTGAGCACTGCTGCTCCTGTTTCATCCGGATTTTGGAAACGTCACCAGCAACGCATTGCCCCCTGGCTGTTTTTAGCGCCCGGATTGGTGATGTTCGTCATCTATGTCGTGCTGCCGATTTTCCAGTCTGTCTGGATCAGCTTTCACGATTGGGATGGTATTGGTGAGAAAGTCTGGATCGGGCTTGGAAACTATCAGGAATTGCTGGGCGACGAGGCCTTTTATACCTCGCTGCAAAACAACCTGATCTGGTTGGTGCTCTACCTTCTGGCCATTCCCGGCGGTTTGGCGGTGGCATTGTTTCTCAATCAGACTGTGACCGGCATCCGGCTTTACAAATCGCTGTTTTTCTTCCCTTTCGTCATCAGCCAGGTCGTGGTCGGCCTGATGTTCACCTGGTTCTATGCACCGAATTTCGGGTTGTTTTCCGTGCTGATCAAGCATCTGACCGGAATGGATTTCGCGGTTTTGGCCGATGAGCGGTTTGTCACCTATGGCATCATCGTCGCCGGTCTCTGGCCGCAGACCGCCTATTGCATGATCCTCTATCTGACCGGTCTCAACAATATCAATCCTGAGCAGGTGGAAGCGGCCCGCATGGATGGTGCCAAGGGCTGGTCACTGCTCAAAAACATCATCCTGCCGCAGCTGGCGCCTGCCACCTTCATTGCCATGGTGGTCACGGTGATCGGCGCATTGCGCTCCTTCGACCTGGTGTCGATCATGACGGCTGGTGGTCCCTATGGCTCCAGCCGGGTGCTGTCCTATTACATGTATGAGGAGGCGCTGTCGGAATACGGGTTCCGCATGGGGTATGGGGCGGCCATCGCCGTCGTTCTGTTCCTGATCATGATGGTGTTCATCACGCTGTTCGTCGTGCGGATGATTGGCCAGGAAAGGAATACCTGATGTTTCCGACCCCGATCCAGAAAGCCTCGCCGATTGTTCGGTATGGCTATAATCTCGTTCTGCCTGTCGCGCTGGTTCTCTGGCTGCTGCCTTTGTTGGGCGTGGCGCTGACCTCGGTGCGTCCTGCGGGCGATTTGGCCGCTGGCAATTATTTCGGCATTCCCTCCGGCTTTGCCGGTGTTGAGAACTATTCCGCGGTGTTTCAGAATTCGCCGCTTGGCTGGTACATCCTCAATTCCTTCAAGATCACCATTCCAACCGTGATCGGTGCTGTGGCACTGTCCTGCCTGACCGGGTTTGCACTGGCGACCTATAAGTTCAAGGGCAATATCGTCCTGTTCTGCCTGTTCGTTGCTGGCAATTTCATTCCCTTCCAGATTCTCATGGTGCCGGTGCGCGACATGACGCTGAAAATGGGGCTGTATGATACGGTCACCGGCTTGGTGCTGTTTCATGTCGCCTTCCAGACCGGATTTTGCACGCTGTTCATGCGCAATTTCATCAAGGGCCTGCCGTTTGCGCTGATCGAATCCGCCCGGGTCGAGGGCGTATCGGAATGGCGGATCTTTCGCTATATCGTGCTGCCGCTGATGCGGCCCGCCATTGCAGCGCTGTCGGTGCTGGTCTTCACCTTTGTTTGGAACGACTACTTTTGGGCCACGGTTCTGGTCCAGAGTCAGGCCGCCATGCCTGTCACGGCGGGGCTGTATTCGCTGAACGGTCAATGGGTCGCCGCCTGGAACCTGGTTTCTGCCGGATCGATCGTCGCGGCCCTGCCGCCGGTCGCCATGTTTTTCCTGATGCAGCGGCATTTTATCGCCGGGCTGACACTTGGAGCAACCAAGGGATGAGCAATATTATAAAGATTGGCGCCGACGGGCTTGTTTTGAGCCTGCGGATGCCGGAAATCGGCATGCCGGAAATCATCGGCTTTGGTGAGACGTCTGTTGCTGGTTCGGCTTTGTCCGAGGTCGAGCGCTCCAGCCGCATCAATGGCATGGATGAGGCGGTGCCTTCGGCGGTGCTGCTGCCGGTGGGTGGCATGGGGTTTTTCGGCTGGCCTGCCATTTCAGGTCATCGATCCGGCCGCGACTTCATCCTGCAATTTGCCGACTGGACGGTGGAAAAGACCGGGCGGATCACGCTGCTTTGCGCGCAGGACGCGGTGGCGGGCATGGCGATCACGCTGCGTTTCGAGACTTTTCCGTCGGGCGTGATCGGGATATCCACCGATCTTAAGAATATCGGCGGTGAGGATTATATCCTGGACCGCTGTATGGCGGCGAGTTTCCTTGCTCCTGCGGGACAGGTTGATGTCGTCAGCTTTACCGGCATGTGGGGCCGCGAATTCCAGACCCGGCGCGAGACGTTGGGAACCGGCCTTTGGGCGCAGGAAAGCCGCCGGGGCCGCACCTCCCATGACCGGTTCCCGATGCTGACAATCGAAGGCGAGGGGCAGAGCTTCGGCGTGGCGCTGGGCTGGAGCGGCAACCACCAGACCGTTATCGACCGGCTGGACGATGGCCGCCGCCTCGTCCATCTCGGCGAGCTGTTTGAGCCGGGCGAGACGATCGTTGCGCCGGGCGAGAACTATCGCAGCCCGGTGGCCTATGCCGGTGCGGACCGGGCAGCGTTCCATGCCTTTGTCCTCAATGACCTGATGCATTGGCCTGATGGTGCGATGTCGCCGCGTCCGGTGACTTTGAATACCTGGGAGGGCAATTATTTCGACCACCAGATGGAATCGCTGAAGGCGCAGGCGACCTCCGCCGCCGAACTTGGCATCGAGCGTTTCGTGCTGGATGACGGCTGGTTCGGCAAGCGTGATGACGACACGACCAGCCTTGGCGATTGGGACATTGACGCCCGCAAATATCCTGAGGGTCTGTCGCCGCTGGTCGATCACGTCACCGGTCTTGGCATGCAATTCGGCATCTGGTTCGAGCCGGAAATGATCAACCCGGTCTCCACCCTCTACGAACTGCATCCCGACTGGGTCTTGCAGGTCAAGGGGCGCCCGCTTCTCACATCGCGCAACCAGCTGGTGCTGGATCTGACACGGCCAGAAGTGAGCGATTATCTGTTTGAAAAGATCGACGCGGTGCTGGCCAATCATGCGGTATCCTATGTCAAATGGGACATGAACCGCGACCTGACCCATGCAGGTGGGCGTGACGGGCGGGCGAAAATTTCAGCCCAGACCCGCGCCGTCTACGCATTGATGGACCGGGTGCGGGCAGCCCATCCGCAGGTGGAAATCGAAAGCTGTGCCTCCGGCGGTGGAAGGATTGATTACGGTGCGCTCGCCCGCACCCACCGGGTCTGGACTTCCGATTGCACCGATGCGCTGGAGCGGCTGGAAATTCAGCGCGGTGCCTCGGTTTTCGTGCCACCGGAAGTGCTTGGCAGCCATATTTCGGCCTCGCCAAACCACCAGACGGAGCGCCGTCATACGCTGGCCTTCCGGGCGCTGGTGGCAATGGCCTATCACCTTGGTGTCGAGTTGAACCCGCTGGAACTGGAAGGCGAGGAACGTGCCGAGCTGAAGACCTGGATTGCCATCCACAAGCGGCTGCGGCCCCTGCTGCATGCGCCGGGTGCCAATTTTTCCAAGGAGCCGCGCGATGGACGCTATGTCTGGGGTGCTGCGGACAGCAAGCGCATCGCGGTTTTCGTTGCTCAAGGCCCGCAGATGGTAGGCGAACAGCCTGAGCCGCTGACCCTGCCTGACGTCGTGATCCGCATCGGTGGACGCTGGAAAATTGCCGCGACGCATCCGGCTCAGCCGAATTTCATTCGTATATCCGAGGGGCAGAAGCGCCTGTTGGCTGGCAAGGTCACGTTTGACCTTGCAGATCTAAAGCTTGGCGGCTTGCCGCTGCCGATGCTGCGGCCAGAGAGCGCGATGCTGCTGGAACTGGAACCTGTTGAGGGAGGAGACCACCATGGCTGATGTAAGCCTGCGGGGCGTCAAGAAACAATTCGGCGCGCTGAGCGTCATCAAGGGTGTCGATCTCGATGTCAAGGACGGCGAATTCTGCGTGTTCGTCGGCCCGTCCGGCTGCGGTAAGTCCACCCTGCTGCGGATGATCGCCGGGTTGGAGGAGATCACTGCCGGTGGATTGACGATTGGCGGCAAGGATATGACCCGGATCGGTCCCTCGGAGCGCGGTGTTGCCATGGTCTTCCAGTCCTATGCGCTTTACCCGCATATGACGGTGCGCGACAATATCGGCTTTGGCCTGAAAATGACCGGCCACCCCAAGCCGATGATTGAGGCGCGGACCAAAAAAGCAGCCGAATTGCTGCAACTGGATGCGCTGATGGAGCGCAAGCCGGGTCAATTGTCCGGTGGTCAGCGCCAGCGTGTCGCCATTGGCCGCGCCATCGTGCGGGAACCGGAAGTCTTCCTATTTGATGAGCCGCTGTCCAATCTGGATGCCGCCCTTCGGGTGCAGATGCGCACGGAGCTGTCCAAGCTGCATCAGGATTTGAAGGCGACAATGATCTACGTCACCCATGACCAGGTGGAAGCCATGACCATGGCTGACAAGATCGTCGTGCTATCGGCTGGCCTGATCGAGCAGGTTGGCACGCCGCTGGAGCTTTATCATCGCCCCAATAACCTGTTTGTCGCAGGCTTTATCGGCTCGCCGAAAATGAACGTCCTGCCCGTGACCGTCGCGCCCGCCGACGGTGGCAAAGTGGTGGTGACGCTGGCCGATGGTGCGGCAATCACGCTCGATGCGCAGGGCAAGGCAATCAGCCCGGGCAAAATGACGCTCGGCATTCGCCCAGAACATATCGATGCCACGGGCAAGGGGGACCTTGTTCTGTCGCGGCCCGTTCGGTTGGCCGAATATCTCGGCTCCGAAACCCTGTTTTTCGTCACTCTGGCCGATGGTACCGAGTTGTCCGTCAAGGCGGATGGACTGGCGACGGCCAAGCCGGGTGAAACCTTGTCTATCGGGATTCCCGCCGCCGCCTGCCACCTGTTTGATCCGTCGGGCAAGGCTGTGATTAACGGAGATCTGACACGATAATGCTGGGTGTTTGCTATTATCCTGAACATTGGCCGGAGAGCCAATGGAAAATCGATGCGCAGAACATGCGCAAGCTTGGCATTTCCTATGTGCGCATCGGCGAATTCGCCTGGTCGCGGCTGGAGGCGAGGCGGGGTCAATTCACCTTCGAATGGCTGGACCGGGCCATCGATATTCTCCATGCGGCGGGCCTGAAGGTGGTGCTCGGCACCCCGACCGCCACACCGCCGAAATGGCTGATGGATGAACATCCTGGCATTGCGCCATATGATGCCGACGGGAATGTGCGTGGCTTCGGCTCGCGTCGTCATTACAGTTTTTCGAGCGAAATCTGGTGGACCGAAAGTGCTCGAATCGTTGAAGTGATCGCCAAGCGCTACGGCACCCATCCGGGCGTTGCCGGCTGGCAGACCGATAACGAATACGGCTGCCATGACACCACCGTATCTTGGGGGCCTGAAGACCTGAAGGCCTTCCGCCGGTGGTTGCGGATGCGCTATCAGACCACTGACCAGCTCAACGAGGCCTGGGGCTCGGTGTTCTGGTCGATGGAAGTCAACAGTTTCGATGAAGTCGAGCTGCCCACCCGCACCGTGACCGAGCCGAACCCGGCGCAGCGGCAGGATTTCTGGCGCTTCTCCTCCGATCAGGTGGCTGCCTATGATAAAATGCAGGTGGAGATTATCCGCAAGCATTCACCGGGCCGTTGGATTACCCATAACTTCATGGGTTTCATCAATGATTTCGATCATTTCCAGGTTGGCGACAATCTCGATCTCGCCAGCTGGGACAGCTATCCAATTGGCTTCGTCGAAAAATTCCCGTTTACCGAAGACGAGCGCAATCGTTGGGCAGAGACCTCCCATCCCGACATCGCGCCCTTCCACCATGATCTCTATCGCGGTGTTGGCCGTGGCCGGTTCTGGGTGATGGAGCAGCAGCCTGGTCCGGTCAATTGGGCGCCATGGAACCCGGTTCCCAAGTCCGGCATGGTCAGGCTGTGGACCTGGGAAGCACTGGCGCACGGGGCCGAGGTGGTCAGCTATTTCCGCTGGCGCCAGGCACCGTTTGCGCAGGAGCAGATGCATGCCGGGCTCAACCTGCCGGGTCTGGACGAATGGTCTGTGGGTGGGCAGGAAGCGCATGCCGTGGCTGGCGAACTGGCAGCGCTTGGCGATCTACCAGAGAGTGTTCAGGCGCCGGTGGCCCTGGTCTATGACTATGCCAGCTATTGGGCGACAACCATTCAGCCGCAGGGCCGGGACTTCCGCTATGAGGAATTGGCATTCCGCTGGTACGAGGCAGCCCGCCGCCTGGGGCTGGACGTGGATTTTGTGCGCCCCGGCGGTGATCTGTCCGGTTATAAACTGGTGCTCGTTCCATGCCTGATGCGGGTTAACGAGTCGGCGCTCGCGGCCTTTAAAAACACCGATGCCGTCGTGTTGTATGGCCCGCGCACCGGCTCACGCGACGAGAAATTCCGTATTCCGGAAAATCTTCCACCCGGTCCGCTGGCTCCTTTGACTTGCACACGCCAAACGCAAGTCGCCTCACTGCGGCCCGGTCTTGGCGATAGCGTTTCAGGCTCCGTTTCGGGCCGAGCCATCCGCTGGCGGGAATATCTGGAAACCACGGCAACCGTCATCGCCACATTCGAAAACGGCGATCCGGCCCTGACGAGCCAGAACGGCCACCATTATCTGGCCTGCTGGCCCGACGAGGCATTGCTGTCTTCAACACTGGCGGTGCTGGCGAAAAAGGCTGACCTCGAAACTCTTGTTTTGCCGGAGCATATCCGCATCCGCCGCCGTGGCCACCTGACCTTTGCCTTCAACTATGGGGCTAAGGACTGGACCATTCCGGTATCGGGCGAGTTTGTCTTGGGTGGACCAGTGCTCAAGCCGCAGCAATTGGCGGTTTTGGCCTGATTTTCAGGGTTTTGTTGCTGTTGTTATCGAGAAATGCGTCTCCCTTTTATGAGGAGGCGCATCGTCGATGCGTCGTTCCTGAGCTTGTCTGAAGGATCGACTCCTCGGAATTGGGCTGAGCAGGACGGTGCAGAGAACCGTAACGGTTTCTGAAATTTTCCTTTCTAATATTGAAACTCCCGCGCCATCCCCGCAAGCTCGTACCAAAGACTTTCGGCAAAGCCGCGCAACACCAGAAGCTCGAACTGGTCTTCTGCTGTTCGGCAGAGATTAACGGCGATGTGGCCGATCAGGGTTGTTGTCGCCGCACCCACGGCAAATTGCTCGGGGTGCAAATCAAGCGCCGTGCCTTTTGCCAGAACGTTGCGCACCGGAGCGCCACTGATGCGGATCAGCGCGCGGCCATGACTTTGATCGACAAGAAAGGCGGCCTGGCCAAAAGCCGCTACCGCTTGATCGGCGCTGGCCGGTCCGACGGCAAACCATTGGCCGGGTCCCGCATTGCGCAGATCAAAGCCTTGCGGGGGCATTGGTGCAACATCGCTAGGCTTGCCCAGCACATGCAGAATGGTTGCGTCGAACACGGTTTCCAGCGTTAGCACACCAAACCGCTCCACCGCCTTGGTGGCGAGTGCTGGACGGCGAAAAAGGTGGAAATCGGCCAGGACAGAGTCAGGCAGGGCGTTCTCAGGCATGGAGTTTCTCATTGTTTGGATCAACAAAAACCGGGTTCACCAACTGGGCGGGTGTAAACTCGTTGCGCAGCCCATTCCACAGCAACACCTCCTCGCCATGGCGAGAAGCACCACTCTTCACCAGCGCAAGGCCGATACTGGAGCCAACATGCGGCGAGAAACAGGATGACGTGACGTAGCCTTGGTCATTTTCCAGTGTTGGGTCAGCATCCTTGTTCAAGATATGTGCGCCGGTTTTGAAGCTTGTCTTGGCATTCAGCGGCACAACACCAACCAGTTGTGGGCGATCCGAGGCCGTCAAGCCTTCTCGGTTCAGCATATATTTGCCGATAAAATCAGGCTTGGTGGCGCTGACCATTTTGCCAAAGCCGAGATCGGCAGGCACAACCGTGCCATTGATTTCATTGTGGGTCACATGGCCCTTTTCGATGCGCAGCACTGACAAGGCTTCGATGCCATAGGGCTGAATGCCATGCTCCTTGCCCGCCAGCATCACCGCATCGGCAATGCTTTCGCCATAATCGGCAGGCACGGCCAATTCAAACGCCAACTCGCCCGAGAACGAGATGCGAAACAGCCGCCCCTTCAACCGACCACCCAAGAGTGACACATCCTTGGCCGCGAGATAGGGGAAAGCCTCGTTGGAAATGTCTTCATCAATGAGCTTTTGCAAAATGATGCGGGATTTTGGCCCCGCCACCGCCATTTGCGCCCATTGATCGGTCACAGACGCCAGCCGCACATCCAGCTCCGGCCAATGCACCTGAGCGCAGAATTCCAGATGGTTCATCACGCCCGCCGCATAGGCTGTGGTGGTGGTCATGAAGTAGCGGTTTTCGTCCATGCAGCTGGTGGTGCCATCGTCATAGATAAAGCCATCTTCGCGCAGCATCAGCCCATAGCGGGCCTTGCCGACGGGTAGTTTCAAGAAGGAGTTGCAATAGACGCGGTTCAAGAACTCCGCCGCATCTGGCCCGCAAATCTCGATTTTGCCGAGCATGGAGACATCGCAAATCCCGGCATTGGTTCGGACGTTTTTGACCTCTCGGTCCACGCTTTCGCGCCAGCCATTTTCCCCGGATTGTGGAAACCATGCCGAGCGATACCACAGGCCGGTTTCCACAAAGGTCGCACCATTCTTGGCCGCCCAATCATGCAAGGGTGATTTGCGCACCGGCTGAAAATGTTTGCCATGCGACGTGCCAGCCAGCGCGCCAAAGGACACAGGCGTGTAGAAGGGCCGAAACGTCGTGGTGCCAACATCGGCGGGAGATATACGCCGCGCCTCGGCCAACAACCCGATGGCATTGACATTGGAGAGCTTGCCCTGATCGGTTGCCATGCCATTGGTGGTGTAGCGCTTGGCAAGCTCCACATGGCCATAGCCTTCCTGCACCGCAAGGCCGAGATCCTTGGTGTGTACGTCGTTTTGAAAGTCCACGAAGGCTTTGCTCTTGATGCCGGGAATGGACCAGACTGGCTTGGCTGGTGTGGGGATAATGTCACCCTCAACACTCGGCATATCCAGCGTTTGAATCGTGAAACCCAGAGCCGTCAGTGCTTGTTTTGCCTGCTCAAAACCAGACACCATTGAGGCCGCAATCCCAGCGACACCAGACGCGGAACCAGCCAAAACCAGATTGTTCAAGCTCTCCGGAGCCAAAAAGGCCGAATGCTCATCTGACCAACGCGGCTTACCGCCCCGATGGCAGGCAAGGTGGATGATCGGCGAAAAGCCGCCCGACATGGCAAGACTATCCACCTCAAGCCGTTCCAACTGGCCTTCACGCCACAGATCAAGCCCTTCAACAGCTTTGCTACCATGCACATTGCTAACCAAACCGCCACGCACCAATCGCGCCTTGCCCTGATAAGCAATCGTTGCATCACGGCGACTATCGATCAGGGCTGTGACTCTAACGCCTGCTGCCTCAAGATCCGCCGCCAGTGCGTAGCCGCTGTCATTGGTGGTGAATATGGCCGTCTTCTTGCCCGGTGCGACGCCATAGTGGTTGAGATAGCGGCGCATGGCACCCGCCATCATAACACCCGGAATATCATTGCCGCCGAACACCAGCGGGCGCTCCTCGGCACCCGTGGCCAAAATGGCTTTCTTGGCCGCGATGCGCCATAGGCGCTCTACCGGGCGGTTGGCAGCAGGGACAGCGACGTGCTTTTGCACCCGCTCCACCGCACCAAACACATTGCCATCGTACCAGCCGAAAGCGGTGGTGCGGGCAAGGGTTTGCACATTGGGCAGGCTTTTCAACTCTGCCTGTGTGGTGGCGACAAAATCAGAGGCGGCAACACCATTGATCAAAGCTGTTTCAGCCAACAACCCGCCGCCGATTTGCGCCTGCTCATCCAGCAGAATAACCCGCGCCCCGGCACGACCAGCAGCCAGTGCCGCCATCAAGCCCGCTGCACCCGCACCAATCACCAATAGGTCACAATGCGCCCAGCTTTTCTCATAGGCGTCGGGATCGGCTTCATAGCTTGCCTTGCCGAGTCCGGCGGCCTTGCGGATTATCGGCTCATAGAGCTTTTCCCAGAACTTCGCAGGCCACATGAAGGTTTTATAGTAGAAACCAGCGCTGAGGAACGGCGACAGCAGGCTGTTGACTCCACCAATATCATGCTCAAGGCTTGGCCAGCGGTTTTGGCTGTTGGCTTCCAACCCGGCATAAAGCTCCTGCATGGTGGCGCGGGTGTTTGGCTCGGTGCGGCCACCTCGGCCAATCGTCATCAAGGCATTAGGCTCGGCGGCACCGGCCGTTAGAATACCGCGCGGGCGGTGATATTTAAAGCTGCGGCCCACCAATTGCTGGCCATTGGCCAGAAGTGCCGACGCCAGCGTATCGCCCGCAAAGCCGCTCATGGCCTTGCCATCAAAGGTGAAGGCAAGTGCGGTTGTGCGATCCACCAGACCGCCGCTTTTCAGACGATAGGATGTCATGCGCTCACCCCTTTGCGTGTTGATGCATCAAAGCTTGCGGAAATCTCGTGGCTTGCCGTGTCGCGGCAAACCACAATCCAGCGACGGCAGCCGGAGGTGTGGTGCCAATATTCTTCATAGGCTCCACGGGGATTGTCGCGCAGGTAGACGTAATCGTGCCAGACATCCGGCCCGGCATCGGCGGCGGGGCGGGCTAATGCTGCACCCTTAATGGTATATTCTTCTTTGGGTCTTGGCCCGCAGTGGGGGCAGGGAATGAGGCTCGCCATAACTTTGAATCCTTAGTGAAGGTTCGGCTGGGCACCCTGGCCCTTTTCATCGATGATATAGCCGCGTTCAAACCGATCCAGCCGGAAGGCGCGTGCCGTTTCATGGCTCTCGCCCTTGGCGATCAGATGGGCAAAGCAATAGCCAGAGGCAGGCGTGGCCTTGAAGCCGCCATAGCACCAGCCGGAATTGAGATAGAGATTATCCAGATGCACCTTGTCGATGATCGGCGAGCCATCCATGCTCATATCCATCACGCCGCCCCAGCTGCGCAGCACCCGGATACGCGACAAAGACGGAATCATTGCTTTGCCCGCTTCTGCGACATGCTCAACGGTGGCGAGATTGCCGCGCTGGGCATAAGAATTATAGCCATCAATATCGCCGCCAAACACCAGCCCGCCCTTATCCGATTGCGAGACGTAAAAATGACCCGCGCCAAAGGTGACCACGCAATCGATAAAGGGTTTTAGCCCCTCCGAGACAAAGGCTTGCAGCACATGGCTTTCCATCGGTAATTTCAGCCCTGCCATCTCAGCCACGCGGGATGAATTGCCCGCAGCCGCCAGCGCCAGCTTACCGCAGCCAATAAAGCCACGCGTGGTTTCCACGCCCACCGCCTTGCCATTTTCACGGCGAATGCCCGTAACTTCGCAGTTTTGAAGAATGTCCACACCATGGGTATCCGCACCACGGGCATAGCCCCAAGCCACAGCATCATGGCGCACGGTGCCACCGCGCCGCTGCATCAAGCCGCCTTGAATGGGGAAGCGAGCATTGTCGTAATCCAGAAATGGCAACATGGCTTTGATGGCGTCACGGTCCAGCAATTCGGCATCCACGCCATGCAGGCGCATGGCATTGCCGCGCCTTGTATAGGCATCGCGCTGGGCATCGGAATGGTAGAGATTGACCACGCCGCGCTGCGACACCATGGCATTGAAATTGAAATCCTGCTCCAGTCCTTCCCACAGTTTCATGGAAAACTCGTAGAAGGGATTATTGCCCGGTAGAAGATAATTGGAGCGGATGATGGTGGTGTTGCGCCCAACATTGCCAGAGCCAATATAGCCCTTTTCCACCACGGCGATGTTTTTGATGCCGAAGGTTTTGGAAAGGTAATAGGCTGTGGCAAGACCATGGCCGCCGCCGCCAACAATCACCACATCGTAATGCGGCTTTGGCTCCGGCTGTCGCCAATGGGCAGCCCAGTTTTTATTGCCGCGAAGACCGTTCAGAAAAATCGACAAAGCCGAATAGCGCATGATGCCCGCTCGTTTCAGGATTTGGTGGACGGGGGATGGTTTGTGACCACCGCATATTGCTTCGAAGCCTAGACCGTCACACTCAAATCACATTGCACAAAAAGGACATTTAAAGATATAAAAAGGACATGAGCGAAAACTCCACCACCCAGACCTATGGCTTCGTCCTGACGCCGAATTTTGCGCTGATGTCCTTCTCATCCGCCACCGAGCCGCTGCGCGCCGCCAATCTGTTGGCGCAAACGCCTCTTTATGAAATCAGGCCGCTCTCCATGCGGAGCGAGGCTGTGCGCTGTTCGGCGGGCTTTGATATTCCGTGCGGTGATCTGGCCTTGGAAGGCGCGAACTGCCACACAGTTTTTGTGGTGGCGGGCGGCAATCCGATAGACTGGATTCATACCAGTGACATGCACACGGTTTTGCGCAAACTCTCCCGACAAGGGGTGCGCATTGGCGGCATTTCCAGCGGGGCCTATGTTTTGGCGCAAGCGGGCCTGTTGCAGGACCGAGATTTTACCATTCACTGGGAACACGCTCCTGCCCTTCGGGAAGCCTTTCCCGACCTTGCCCCGCGCCAAGCCCGCTACGTGCTGGATGGTGATCGGCTCACCTGCGGCGGTGGCGTGGCCCCTCTGGACATGATGCATGCCCTGATTGGTGAGCGGATGGGGCCGGAATTTGCCCGGCGCGTCAGTGATTGGTATCTGCACACGGCAGTGACTGAGGCAAGTGCTCCCCAGCGCGGCTCATCGGTGGAGCGCTTTGGCACCCATCATCCGGCACTGGTGACGGCTTTGGAAAAAATGGAAGCCACATTGGAAAATCCGCTGGATCGGCAGGCAATCGCACGGTTGGTGGGCATTACGCCCCGGCATCTGGATCGGTTATTTGCCAGCCACATGCAATTGAGCTTTCACGACACCTACCGCCACATGCGCCTTTCCCATGCGCGCAAACTTTTGGAGCAAAGTCCGCTGTCACTCTCGGAAATTGCCTTTGCCACCGGCTTTTCCAGCGCCTCGCATTTTTCACGCGCCTTCAAACAGCAGTTTGGCATTCAGCCAAAATCGGTTAGATCGTAAGATCACAAATATTGAGTGTAGACGCGGAATCAGGGGCAGGCATGGCCAAGAGTGAGACAAAGGCAGCAAAAGCTGCCAAGGCAATATTGGCGCAAGACCCCCATGCTGTGCGCGAACCACGGGCCAACAATCTGGAAATGGCCATTGGCCATGAGGTGCGCACCTTCCGCAAGAAGCTCGGCATCACGGTTGCTGATCTGGCAACGGCCACGGGCATGTCGGTTGGCATGTTATCCAAGATCGAAAACGGCAATATTTCCGCCTCGCTCGGGACGCTTCAATCGCTCTCCAAAGCGTTGGGCGTGCCGATGACTGCCTTTTTCAAAGGCTATGAAGAGCCGCGCAGCGCAAGCTTTGTCAAGGCAGGAGAAGGCGTGCATCTGGAGCGGCGTGGCACCCGTGCGGGCCATCATTACAGCCTGCTGGGCCACATCGAAAACAACACCTCCGGCGTGGTGGTCGAGCCCTATCTGATAACGCTCAACACCGAATCCGATGTGTTTCCCACCTTTCAGCATGAGGGCATGGAGTTTCTCTATATGCTGGAGGGAGAGGTGGTCTATCGCCATGGCGAAAGCCTCTACCGCATGCAGCCCGGCGACAGCCTGTTTTTTGATGCCGATGCCCCGCATGGACCCGAAGAGCTAGTGACACTGCCTGCTCGTTACCTGTCGTTCATTTCCTATCCGCATCAAAAATAATTGCCTTACAGGAAAATTTTATTCTTTAGGATTGATTTTATCAAACGCGCCTGTTAGCCATTGTCCAACGACAAATGGAGAGGCTGACCATGTGCGGCATTGTTGGATTGTTCCTGAAAGACAAGAGCCTTGAACCTCAGCTGGGAGCCATGCTCTCGGATATGCTGATCACCATGACCGATCGCGGCCCGGATTCTGCGGGCATTGCTATTTACGGTGCGGGGGAAAAGGGTAAGGCGAAAATCACCGTGCAATCACCAGAACCTTTGGTGGATTTTTCTGGTCTCGATGCTGATCTCACCAAGGCAGGAATTCCGGCACAGGTGACAGTGAAAAGCACCCATGCGGTGATTGATATTGATGCGGCAAAGCTTGCCGATATTCGCGGTGTTTTGAGCGAAATTCGCCCGAATGTCCGCATTATGGGGTCGGGCGAAAGCGTTGAGATTTTCAAGGAAATCGGCCTGCCAAAGGATGTTGTGGCCCGCTTTGATGTGCGCTCGATGGGCGGCAGCCACGGCATTGGCCACACCCGCATGGCAACAGAAAGTGCTGTGACCACACTGGGTGCGCATCCGTTTTCCACGGGTGCCGATCAATGCCTTGTGCACAATGGCTCGCTCTCCAACCACAATAATTTGCGCCGCGAGCTGATCCGCGAAGGCATCAAATTTGAGACGCAAAACGACTCCGAAGTTGCCGCCGCCTATCTTACCGCCGAAATGGCCAAGGGCAAGGATCTGGGACAGGCGTTAACGGGTGCACTCGATGATCTCGATGGCTTTTTCACCTTCGTGGTTGGCACCAAATCCGGCTTTGGCGTGGTGCGTGACCCGATTGCCTGCAAGCCTGCGGTGATGGCCGAGACGGACCAATATGTGGCTTTTGGCTCTGAATATCGCGCACTGGTCAATCTGCCGGGCATCGATACCGCCCGAATCTGGGAGCCGGAACCCGCCACCGTTTACTTCTGGGACCATGAAAAAGCAGCGTGAGGGACGTATAATGCCTATTTTTGATCTTTCCCAAACCCCGCTGCGCGAGCTGAACAGCGCTTTGCATGCCGTGACATCCGGGGCCAATGACACCAATTTTGAAATCATCAACCCACGCGGCCATCATGCGGTGGCGGTTGGTATTGATAGCCCTGTAACCGTCGAGGTGAAGGGGTCAGTCGGCTATTATTGCGCGGGCATGAATGATGGTGGCACCGTCACCGTGCATGGCTCTGCCGGTCCCGGCGTTGCCGAAAACATGATGTCCGGCACCGTGATCATTGAAGGCGATGCCAGCCAATATGCCGGAGCTACGGGCCAAGGTGGCCTGCTGGTGATCAAGGGCAATGCGGCCTCGCGGTGTGGTATTTCCATGAAAGGCATTGATATTGTCGTGCAGGGCAATATCGGCCACATGTCCGCCTTTATGGGGCAATCCGGCCATCTGGTGGTGCTGGGTGATGCAGGCGAAGCGCTGGGGGATTCACTCTATGAGGCCAAGCTGTTTGTGCGCGGCACGGTGAAAAGCCTTGGCGCAGATTGTGTTGAGAAACAGATGAAGCCCAAGCATCTGGAAAAGCTCGCAGAGATTCTGACAAAAGCCGGGATTACCGATGTGAAGCCGGAAGAATTCAAGCGTTACGGCTCTGCCCGCAAGCTTTACAATTTCAACATTGACAACGCAGACGCCTATTAAAGCAATTCCAGGAAAAGTGTGCTGCGGTTTTCCGTCCGGAATTGCGAGCGCAAAAAGTGGGGTCCAGACCCCAGGAGATCGCTATGAGCTACCATAATCCCAACACTCCGCCGCGCAAATCCGCGACCTTTGATGATTACACGCTGGCGGAAATTCGCCGTGCGGCGGCCACGGGCATTTATGACATTCGCGGCGCAGGCACCAAGCGCAAAGTGCCGCATTTTGATGATCTGCTGTTTCTGGGTGCCTCGATTTCGCGCTATCCGCTGGAAGGCTACCGCGAGAAATGCGACACATCGGTGGTGCTGGGTACCCGCTTTGCCAAAAAGCCGATCCATCTGAAAACCCCTATCACCATTGCGGGCATGAGCTTCGGCGCGCTGTCCGGCAACGCCAAGGAAGCTCTTGGTAGAGGCGCAACCATTGCTGGCACCTCCACCACCACGGGTGATGGCGGGATGACCGACGAAGAGCGCGGCCACAGCCAAACGCTGGTCTATCAATATCTTCCATCACGCTATGGCATGAACCCGAAGGATTTGCGCCGCGCCGATGCCATTGAAGTGGTGGTTGGCCAAGGTGCCAAGCCCGGCGGCGGTGGCATGTTGCTGGGCCAGAAGATTTCTGACCGCGTGGCCAATATGCGCAACCTGCCCAAGGGCATCGATCAGCGCTCGGCCTGCCGTCACCCGGATTGGACGGGGCCGGATGATCTGGAAATCAAAATTCTGGAATTGCGCGAAATCACCAATTGGGAAAAGCCAATCTATATCAAGGTCGGCGGTGCCCGCCCCTATTACGACACGGCACTGGCAGTGAAAGCCGGAGCCGATGTAGTGGTGCTGGACGGCATGCAAGGCGGCACGGCAGCGACGCAAGATGTGTTTATTGAAAATGTCGGCATGCCGACGCTGGCCTGTATTCGCCCCGCCGTTCAGGCTTTGCAAGACCTTGGAATGCATCGCAAGGTCCAGTTGATTATTTCCGGCGGCATTCGCTCTGGTGCGGATGTGGCAAAAGCTCTGGCGCTGGGCGCGGATGCGGTGGCCATTGGCACGGCAGCGCTGGTGGCCATTGGCGATAACGACCCGAAGTGGGAAGAAGAATATCAAAAACTCGGCACCACCGCTGGCGCTTATGATGATTGGCATGAGGGCAAAGACCCGGCAGGCATTACCACGCAGGACCCGGAATTGATGAAGCGGCTTGATCCGGTTCTCGCTGGTCGTCGTCTCGCCAATTACCTCAAGGTGATGACGCTGGAAGCGCAGACCATTGCCCGCGCCTGCGGCCATAACCGTCTGCACAATCTGGAGCCGGAAGACTTGGTTGCGCTGACCATGGAAGCCGCCGCCATGGCGCAAGTGCCGCTGGCTGGCACGAACTGGTATCCCGGCAAAGCCGGTTTCTGAAATACCAAGGCCGTATTCTCCTCCCAGGGATGCGGCC